>NZ_CP016808.1:6336500-7025000 GCF_002741035.1 Paenibacillus sp. BIHB 4019
GATTCTGAGACGCATTCATCGTGAACAGCTTGCCGCTTCTTTTCAAATAAAGCTCAATGCCCGAAATATAATGATTGCCCGAATAAAAAAGCGAGGCCATCGCATCCTCAATGTTGCGCTGTGCCGAAAACTGGCTGGACAGGCCCGATTCCTCCTCGCTGGCAATGTATTCATTCAGGTTCGGGTTAATGAGGACGGAATATAAAACGCTGTTCATTTGTGAAAACTGCTCCCCGAGATAAATGCTCGTCCACTTCATATTGGACACATTCGTCCCAATAAGCTCGGTCTCCATCGACTGGCGGTTATTGTCCACAGCAAGCGCAGTTACCGCTATAATCGGCAGCACCGACACAACAACCATAATGAAAATCAGCTTATTGCGAATGCTGCGCCGGAACGGGTGCAAAATCGCCCGATATATTTTAGACAACAGCCTCATTGCTCTTCCCTCCCTGCTTTTTACTTTTAATAACGACAAAACAAACGCCATGCTTAAGCGCAAAGGCGTTTGTTCATTGATTTTATATTATATACTAAGACAGCACAATCGTATGGAAAGATTCCGGCTCCAGCTCGAATACATGCTCCGCCTCGCCGTCGAACAGCCTTAGCTCTCTTGTATCCGTATATGGATTCGTAATTACAACGACCCGCGAGCCGTCTTCGCGCTTGAAAGCAATGGAATGGCCGCTCCATGGGCCTTCCAGCCCGATGCGCTTCGAGCCCGGCGCCACATAATGGCTGAAATGCTTCATTACGTAATATTCCGGATTGTTCATAGCTCGCTTCGTATCCGGCTCTATTGTAATCATGGCATTTTGCTCCCAGCCCCATGTGCTGCGCCCTTTCGGCTCCAGCGCCATATTCCAGTAAATGTAGCTGTTCACGCCGTTGCTGAAATAATGCTGGTACAGATGAAATACATATTTGGCATACGCCCACGTGTTTTTGCCATCCCCGCATTCATTCTCCGTCTGCATATAACGCAGCTCCGGGTAGCTCTGCGACGTCCGGGCTATCGCATATTTGCCTGCCCACTGATAGCCGACGCCTTTAATGTATTTATAAGCTTCGGGGTCGCTCAGCACAAGACCCGCATAAGCGTCATAATCGTTCGTTGTCCCCTTCATCAGCTCCAGCCATGGATCGGGCGCATTAATCGTTCCAAGCCAAATTTCCGTATCCAGTCCATGCTGTTCAAAAGCAGGTCCTAAATAATCGCGGATAAACTCCTTAAGCTGCTCGCCCGTCCATACGCAGGAAGGAAACTTCTGATCGGCTACGACTTCATTTTGCACATGGACCTGATGAATCGTAATGCCTTCCTCTTGGTAAGCCTGAACGAATTTGACGAAATACAGCGCATAGGCTTCGAGAATTTCCTTCTCCCATCGCAGCGTTCCGTAGTTATAAGCCTTCGGCGTCTTCATCCACGTCGGAGGGCTCCATGGCGAAGCGAACAGCTTCAGCTCCGGATTAAGCGCCAGTGCTTCTTTTATATAAGGAATCAAATACTTGCGGTCGCGTTCAATGGAAAAATGCGCCATCGCCACGTCGCCGTCCGTTTCGTTCAAGCTGTACCATTCCAGCGCATAGTCGCTTGCGCCGATAGGCAGGCGGCAAATGCTGAAGCGCTGCTCGCCTTCCGGGTGGAACAGCTCGTGCATGACTGCCGCGCGTTCTTCCTCCGATAAGTGGCTCAGTGCAGTAAAGCCCAGCTCATTGAAGCAGCCGCCAAAGCCCTCTACTGTTTGGTATGCGCTTTCAGTTATTGCCAAGTTAGATAGAGCAGGTGAAAAGGTGCGTGATTGTGTGCTTTTCTCCGTCCAGCTCGCTGTTTGTGTGCTTGAAAACCATTTTGCCGTTTGTCCCATATCGACAACCCCTATCGTTTCATCACTTTTGCTTATTGCTTTAGCTTGCCCTCTTAGTATAAATTAAATAGAATAAATCGCCGATTGTCCAAACAACGTGAAATTTACCCAAATCAAAGGTGGTTCTGCCTAATGGATGATGAAGTGACACTTTCGCCGTGGATTCAAAATGTGCGCTTTCTGCCCGCTATCGACTGGAACATTAAATTTTTTGGCGCGCATGAACAGCGTGTAGACAAGCATTGGCAGATGCCGCTGGAATCCCATATCGGCTTTGAAATGATTTTTATTCAGGAGGGCGCGCAGGAAACGGTCATTGGCGAAAGCAAATATCAGCTGGGCGCCGGCGACTTTCTGCTTATCCCGCCCGGCTTTAAGCATAAGAGCCGCTGCATTTCGGAGGAAGGCATGGCTTATTTTTGCGCCCACTTTAATGTGGACGATCCGGCTTTTCGCCAAGAAATGATTCGAAATGGCCGCCTGCTGTTCCCCGCTGGAAGCGCCGATCATGAGCGGCTGCTGCCTATTTTGAAGCAATGGATTGCGATGCTTAGGCGGGGAGGCGGCTATACGACGGCGGATCGCTTTCGGCTGCAGGCGGACTTGTTTGAGCTGTTCGGGCTATTAGTGGGCACGATCTGTTTGCCGGAGGAGGAGATGGCAGCTATGCCGCCAGCGTCAGTGCAATATGCCAAAGCGATTGCCGAGGCGATCAAGGGGAATTTTGACCCGCATCAGCTTCCAGGCGAGCCGGCGGCGGAGAGCGCTTTTTCTATTGAAGAGATTATGCGCTCACTCGGCATCAGCCCAGGCTATGGGCTTGAGGTATTTCGCAAAGTGTATGGCCTGTCGCCACGTCAGTTTTTATCTGAGCTCAAGCTGCAGGAGGCCAAGGTGCTCATTCGCCAGCCGGAGCTGTCGTTGAAGGAAATCGCGGTCCGTCTAGGCTATTCCCAGCTGTCGCATTTCAGCAGGCAATTCAAACGCTGGACCGGGATGAGCCCGCTCCATTACCGCCAGCAGCATTTTCAGCTGTAAAGGCTCGTCGCGATAACGGGATTAGCCTCCGTGTTTTGCCAGCCGGAATAGTCTCTCTTATGGGACTTCTCCTTTTTGGAGGACTGAGGTTCCGCTATTTTAGCTTTTTGTGTGATTTAAGTAGGTAGGTAGGCAGGAGATCCTTTATTGGTCTCATGATCTCGGCAAAACAGCGATTTGGCGATCATTAGGGGCTTCTGTGTCCGCGAGACATCTCCATGACCGTTGGCTAGAGTGAATAGCGGATTTGGTGTCCGCCAAAATAGGGGCCACCGAATTAAAGCTCGAAGAGCTTAGAATATGAAATAAGGCGCAGGGTTTTCGCTGCTGCGAAATCCCTGCGCCTTATTTGTTTTTTCTTATCTAATTACAATTGCAGCAAAGCTCCTTAGATGTATCCTGCTTTTGCAGTTCTTGCAGCTTTTGCACTTGCAAGCTCTACCCGTTCTACCCTAACAGTCCTTCCTGAAAGGCAACAACCTGATTATTCTTTGCCGACTCGTACGCGCCATCCAGCAATGAAACCGTATGCAAATTGTCAAACGCGCTATTTTCGGCTTCTACTCCTGTTTCCAGCCAGACGAGCAGCTGATTGAGGCCGTCAAATATCGCCTCCTCAATCGGCAGCGCATGCTCCCATGTATGCACAGGCTGCGGGTTCCAGTTCGGCTTCCCGCTCGGTTCGCGGCGATACAACCCGATCGTATTGGATGTCGTGCTGAGCACGCCTTCACTGCCAAGCACGACGAGGTCATTTTTATGAAACGGACTGGAGAAGCTTTGGGTAAAATGGGCGCGCACGCCGTTCTCAAACGTCATCAGCACGGTCGCATCCGTCTCCCCTAAACAATCGACCGCCTCCGAGGAGTAGGCGCTGCAATAAATGGAAGCCGCCTTGGCATCCGCGATTCGGCGCATACCGTCAAACCAATGAATCGCCATGACGGACAAGGCATGACGCTCCGTGTGTACTCGCCAGCCTGCATCCTGCCGATAAAACAAGGAATCAAATTGAATCGACTCCAGCCTGCCAATTGCGCCTGACTTGACCAGATCGCGAATAAAATCAAATTGATGATGCTTGCGAAAATTTTGATTAATGCATACCGGAACGTTCAGCTGCTTTGCAAGCTCCGCTATTTGCTGGGCTTCGGCAAAGGTGTCGGCGAAAGGCTTTTCCAGAAATACCGGAATGCCTGCTTCCAGCAGCGGCCGCATAATGCTTCCGCGTATCGTCGAAGGTGTACAAACTACTGCGGCATCTAGCCCGCTATGCGCCAGCATTTCCGCAAGGTCCGTGTATCTCCCCGCAATGCCGAACTCATCCGCCCGCTCCTGAACGGCTGCTTCGCTTGGGTCGCAAATCGCAACGACTTCCACGCGGTCCTGATGATTGGCATAACCTCTCAAATGCAGCCGCGTGACAGCTCCCGCGCCGACAAATCCAATTTTATATTTTTTCATCCCGCCACTCTCCCAATACCTGATTTCATGAACGGCAAGCATTGCTGCATGCCCGTCACTATGTCACCGCCGCTTTCCTCATCCGCCGACATCCAGCCCGCATAGCCTATGCGCTTCACTTCCGCCATAATCGGCTGAAAGTCAATCGAGCCCTCTCCTAATATCCGATATTCGCCAGCCGCAAAATCCTTCATATGAAAATTATTAATAAATGGCGCAAAGCTGCGAATGACCTCCGCCACATCGGAAATGCCTGACTTCACCAGATGCGCCGTATCAACCGTCAGTCCAACCCCGTCCTCCGGCCGCAGCCCGCTGAAAAATATATCAAAATCCGCCCGGTGCATCACCGGCTGATCATAATGATGATGCAGCGACAGCTTGAGTCCGCTGTCTTGCGCCTCCTTGCCCAGCTCCGCGAACAGACGCGCAAAGCCAGCGATAGCTTCCTTTTCCAGCCCCGTCCTTGGGACGCTGTGGCAGTAGACAATTAGCTCCGTGCCCACCTGCTTCCCAAAGCGGAAAATACGGCGCAGCTCATCCTTGCTGTCGTCGCTAAGCAGCGTACCTCCCGTAATAAGCGCGGATGCGAGGCCCGGCGGCTGTCCCCAGCGTTCCATAAACCGCCCAGGCTCCTGCACGTCCGGCATATATTGATTCCATTTGAGCTGCAAACCCTCGTAGCCCGCCGCTTGATAGCCATGAATTAATGCCGTCTCTTCCTCTGCCCCTGCCGTCGGCCGGGAAAAAGCATACCGGATTCCCACTTATCGTCCTCCCTGCTTTCTGCTTTCTGCTTTCTACGTTCTTCATTCTGCGTTGTGCCTCCTGCTTGAGCGAGCCTGTGTGTGTCCATCCTTGATCGCCCAACGCTCGAAAGGCCGCCTTACTCGCCCACCGTTTGCCGATCGACTGCGGAATACGCAATGATCATCCGGCACGGCTCCCAGCCAGTTACCTTGGCATGATGCAGCACATTTTGCGGAATGCGCAGTGCCATGCCTGGCTTCAGATGATACGTTTCATCCCCCAGCGAATGCTCGCATTCGCCCGACAGCACAAAAATAATTTCCTCGCAGTTCGGATGCCGATGGCGTCCGTTTTCCTCGCCTGCGTTAATGTAAACCTGCCCAAATGTCATTTGGCCCTCAGGATCGATTTCTTGGCCGTACAACCACGATATTTTGCCCCAGCCCATATCCAGCACGTGCTGCTCCTCATTCAAATCCGCCGCTTTAACCATTTTGTCCCTCCTTGTTTCGCTCAGCCTTCAATACGTAAATTTTTCAACTTCTCAATTCTGCAAACTTAAAATTTTAATGCTTCATTGTTCCAAGCACTTAGCCTTAGGTGATTGCAGGTTTATTTTAATTCAACTAAGTTGAATTATCAACAACTTTATTGAACCGTTTTCAACTCAGTCCTTTTATGATACGATAGAAAGCAAGTATGACAAATAAAGGTGTGTGACTGATGAGCCTCGGCAAAAGAATCCGGCTGATCCGCATGGAACAGAAGCGGACGCAGGAAGAAATCGCAAAACAGTGCGGCTTTACGAAGAGTCTCCTGTCCAAAATTGAAAACGATCTATCCGCTCCTCCGGTTGCGACACTGATGAAAATTGCCGGAGCTTTAGGCGTCCGCGTGTCCGACCTGATTGAAGAGCAGAGCGCCAATGCGACCGTGTTCAATTCCAGTCGGCAGTACAGCGATAAAGACAGCTGGCTCCGGACAGACAGAGGGTATTCCTTCTACGCGTTTGCCAGCGAGCGCAGAGACAAGCTGGTCCAGCCTTATTTGATTACGGCCCGCAAAGGCGAGGTCAAGCCGCACGGCTTCTCCCATGAGGGCGAGGAATTTATTTATATGATCAGCGGCGAGATGACGTATAAGGTTGGTGCGACTGAATATTCGCTGCATCCGGGGGATACGCTTTATTTCAATTCGCTGGAGGAGCATCTCCTCTGCCCCGTATCGGACGAAGTGACGTACATGGCTATCTTTACGCAAAAATCACTGGAGCAATAACGGCTGCGGCCAGCGATGAGCATTTATTTTTTCAACGAAAGCGGAGGAATCAGGGTATGAAATACAGACGCATCGGTTCAAGCGGCATTAAAGTAAGCGAAATCGGTCTTGGAAGCTGGCTCACTTATGGAACAGCTACCGAGCAGCAAGCGGCTGACGCTTGCATTCAGCAAGCCTTTGAAAGCGGCATTAATTTCTTCGACACTTCCAATGCCTATAATCGCGGCGAAGGCGAGCGGGCGCTCGGCGCTGCCCTGCGGCCTTTCGAGCGCGCAAGCTACGTGCTTTCCACGAAGGTCTTTTTCAATATGGGTGACGGCCCCAATGATGGCGGCTTATCGCGCAAGCATATTATGGAGCAGTGCGATGCCAGCTTGAAACGTCTGGGCACAGACTATATTGATATTTATTTTTGCCATCGCTATGATCAGAATGCTCCGCTGGAAGAAACGCTGCGGGCGCTGGACGATTTGACCGCGCAGGGCAAAATTTTGTATTCCGCTGTCTCCGAATGGAGCGCCGCTCAAATCGCTGATGCGACTGGCATTGCGAAGCGGCTGAATTTGCGCCCGCTTATTTCCAACCAGCCGATCTACAATATGTTTGAGCGATATATTGAGCAGGAGGTCATCCCTGTCAGCGAGCGGGAAGGCATCGGCCAGATCGTCTTTTCGCCGCTGGCGCAAGGCATCCTGACCGGAAAGTACAGAAAAGGCCAGCAACTGCCTACAGATAGCCGCGCTGCCAATGATTCGATCAACCATGTGCTGAAAAGCTATTTGCGCGACGATGTGCTTGACTGCGTAGAACAGCTTGACGGGCTGGCTAGCCAGCTTGGCGTCTCCATTTCCCAGCTGGCGCTGGCTTGGGTGCTTCGCTTGCCGGGCATCAGCTCCGCGCTGATTGGCGCGAGCCGTCCACAGCAAATCGTCGAAAACGTCAAAGCTGTCGAGCTGGAGCTTTCGGCAGATGTAATTCAGGAAATCGAAGGCATTTTGGAGCAAGTGAAGCATTTCGCGCCGCTTAGGTAATAGCTGCGAGCGCTAAATTATGCATCTGGCTGTCTATTTTCAATGAAAAAACCCCTCTCCTTGATCGAGCAGCGTTCGGCTTGCCGGAACTGCTTTTGTTCAGGAGAGGGGCTTTTTTTTCGCCTAAAAGTTAGGAAATATCGTGCTTGATTCTCATTCTAGCCCCGCCGCAAGCTTCGGCGCTTAACGGTCAGGATCGATTCCTTTTGTTTCTTTACCCAGAAAAGCAACCGCCAGTGCACCGCATACGATCGCCACAAAGAAAATGATGAATACCGTTTGAATCGATGTGCCGCCTGCCACGAGCATCCCTACCATGTAGGGGCCGATGATGCCGCCGATCCGGCCAAACGAAGCGGCAAAGCCTGCTCCCGTTGCCCGAACCGCCGTCGGATATTGCTCTGGCGTGTAAGCGTACATCGCTCCCCAAGCGCCAAGGTTGAAGAAGGACAGGCAAGCTCCGGCAGCAAGCAGCATGCCTTCTGTCGTCGCGCTGCCGAACCAGATGGCGCTTACCGCCGTCAGCAGCAAATAGGTGACCAGCACAAATTTGCGTCCCAGCTTCTCGATGAAATAAGCCGCCGTAAAATAGCCCGGAAGCTGCGCAAGTGTAATGAGCAGCACATATTGAAAGCTTTTGACCAGTCCGAAGCCTTTCAGCACCATGACGGTCGGCAGCCACAGAAACATGCCGTAATACGAGAAGACGACCGTCAGCCATAGCAGCCACAGCATAATGGTCGAGCGGCGATGCTTCGGTGACCAAATCGCCGCAAGCCGCTGGCGCAGCGGCAAAACATTCCCCTTTTGCGCCACATAACGCGGTGAATCCTCTATGGCTCTGCGCAAATACAGCGCATACAGCGCCGGAACCGCTCCAATAATAAACGCCGCTCGCCAGCCATAGGCCGGTATAACAAAATACGAGACGAGCGCAGCGACAATCCAGCCGCCTGCCCAGAAGCTTTCCAGCAGCACGATTGCTCTGCCTCTATCCTTCACGGGAACCGACTCGGATACGAGCGTCGAAGCGACGGGCAACTCGCCGCCCAGTCCAAAGCCGCCGGCGAAACGCAAGAGGCACAGCACGGTAAAGGTGCCCGCCAGCGCCGACAAGCCGCTTGCTGCCGAGAAAATCAGCAGCGTCCACAGCAAAATCGTCCGGCGTCCGTACCGATCCGCCAGCGCACCCGCCGCTGCCGCGCCCACCGCCATGCCAATGGAATTAATTGCAGTCAGCTGTCCGATCTGCTCGGTGCCAAGCCCCCATTCTACGCTTAGCGCAGCCACGATAAAGGACAGCATGCCGACGTCCATCGCGTCGAACATCCAACTGAGCCCAGCGCTGAACAGCAATTTGCGTTGTTTTTTGTCTTGCAGCAATGATGCCTGTTTCATTTTGTTCTAACTCCTTATGTAAGCATGTGATTTATTTATCATCGCATCTTCTCACCTTTTGGACAAGCTTCATTATTATAACCGCCCCCGCAAAACGCTAGCCCCTGTCCCTTCCCGAAGCAAAGCCCAAGCTGGTCGAAATTACCTGCCCAAGAAACCTTGCATAGAGAACATACATTCGGTATATAATACAGAATACGAATAAACGTTCGCGTCATGGTGGTGTAGCTATGAGTGTCCATTCAATCATCGAAACGGAAGAGGATCTGCAAATTATTAAAAAATATACTTTGCTGCCGATTCTTCTCGATATGTTAGCTAGAGACATCAACGAATTAAAAATGCATCGAAATAAAATCATTTATAATCATATCCTTTTTTATCTCAATGAAATGGAGCAAAGCATCTATCTTGAACTGCAAAGCATTAAGAAAAAGATGAAAGCGCGGAATATTAAAGCGTTAAACACCGAGATGAATGCGCGGGGGGTCCATGTTGAATATAAAGTTCGCGGTTATATCCACCATTTCACCATGCTGAGAAGCTTAGTGAAAGCCGAGCTAATGACCATGCTGATGAATATGCGGAGGCGGTTGGAATGAGGGAAACAGCTGAAAGAGTTATATTGCTCGCAGATTGTCAAAGTTTTTACGCAAGTATTGAAAAAGCCAGTCATCCGGAGTGTAAAAATAAACCCGTTGTTGTAGCCGGCTCTGTTGAGCGCCGCTCAGGCATTATTTTAGCGGCTTGCCCCATTGCCAAGCAATACGGCATCACGACAGCCGAGCGGCTCGGAATCGCGTTAAATAAATGCCCGGAGCTCGTCGTCCTGCGTCCCCGCATGCAGCATTATATCGATGCCTCCCTGATGATTACGGGCATTTATGAGGAATTTACGAATCTGGTTGAAATCTTTAGCATTGATGAGCAGTTTCTGGACATTACGGCAAGCATTCCTCTTTTCGGAGACCCTGTTACGATAGCTAAAGCCCTTCAACAGAAGGTTCTCCTGCAAACAGGCGTATGGATTAGGGTAGGCATAAGCTCCAATAAAATGCTCGCTAAAATGGCGACCGACATCTGGGCAAAAAAGAACGAGGACGGCATCTTTACGCTGCCTAAGACAGATCTCGAAGCTTTGCTGTGGCCGCAGCCGGTCCATAAAATGTTTGGAGTCGGCTCACGCATGACCACCCATTTCACCCGTCTTGGCATGCATACGATAGGCGATATTGCCAAAACGCCTCTGCCGCGCCTTAAGGACCAGTTTCGCTTTCGCTTTGGCAAGCAATCCGATATTCATGCCGAGGTGCTGTGGCGAACGGCCAACGGCATCGATGATAGCCCGGTAACGCCTGGAACATTCAACACCCCGCCAAAATCGGTTGGCCATATGATGACTTTGCCAAGAGATTATATGGAGCCATGGGAGGTGGATACCGTTTTATTAGAGCTGACCGAGGAAGTTTGCCGTGATTGCCGCCGCAAAAAATATATGGGCCATGTCGTTACGGTCAACTGCATGTGCAGCCCCTACGAAGCGCCCACTGGATTTTCGCGCCAAATGAAGCTGCTGGACCCCACTAACCACACCAAAACGGTTTTTGAAGCGGTGAAGCAGCTGTTTTATAAATTTTGGGATGGCATGCCTGTGCGCCGGGTCGGTGTGACCATCAGCCAGCTCATGGACGATCAAAACTATCAGCTCACCCTCTTTGAGGATCAGATTAAGCTTAGAGCGCTGGAGAAAGTGACAGACGGCATCAAAAATCGATACGGAAGCACCGCAATTGTAAGAGCTTCATCCCTTACTGCCGCAGGGCAAGCAGCGGATAGGTCCATAAAAATCGGGGGGCACTACAAATGAGCAAAAAACTTGAAAAAAACGGGCTCTGGGAATCTAGCCGAATGATGCTTCCACAGCATAAGGAGGCTTTTCAGAACAGGTTCCAAAAGCAAGCTCTTCAGCCTGTTCATCCAACAGCAGAAGAGATTCATATGATGAAGGATTATGTGCTGCTGCCGATCATGCATGCGATCATCGTCAAAAAAGCCCGCGAGGCAGAGCAATCCTCAGAAATGCTAAGACTGCTCTATTCTAAAGCGGCCCAATTGCTGGCTAAAAATGTTCATGACGACTTAACCCAATTAAAGAAAGGATTGACGGAGAAAAGCATCCGCGTTTTTGAAGAGGAGAAAAATCATCAAGAGGCCCGTTACCGCTATATTTGCCGGGAATATGAAGATCATTTCACCATCACCAGAGACTACATGCGTGCCGAGATAAGCATTCGAATAGGACGTTATGTGGACGGCCTTGTGGCAATCATTACAAGTGCTGGAAGGACGAAAGGATGATTGGATAGATAGATGCCGGCTCGATTTGATTCAGCAGCACGCCTCTACAATCGTTCATCAGAAAGGACCACCGGGCAGCAGCCTGCCGCAGTGGTCCCCGCTTTTACCCTTTAATCGAACCGATCATAACGCCCTTCTCAAAATATTTCTGCAAAAACGGATACAGCACTAAAATCGGCAGCGTAGACACGATAATGACGCCATATTTAATCTGATCTGCATATTTCTGCGCGTAGCCGCCAGAGTCGCCGCCTGTCCCCGCCCCGCTTGCAAACACTTGGTTCGATAATAAAATGTCGCGAAGAATAATTTGCAGCGGCTTCAGCTCGTTGTCGCGAATGTAAATAAGCGCAGTGAAAAAATCATTCCAGTGCCCGACCAAATAATACAGGCCGATGACGGAGATCAAAGCTTTGGACAGCGGCAGCGCCACCTTGACGAAATAGACAAAATGCGAGCAGCCATCCATTGCAGCCGCCTCGTAAAGCTCCGAAGGAAGCGTCGATTCAAAAAAAGTACGGGCGATAATTAAATAAAATACGTTAACGCTAAACGGTACGATAAATACCCAAGGCGTATTCGTTAGATGCAGATCCTTCATCAGCAAATAAGTCGGAATGAGCCCGCCATTGAAAAACATCGTAAACACAAACGCAAACATAATGTATTTTCTCGCCTTAAACTCCTTGCGTGACAGCACGTAGGCAGCAGGCAGCGTGAACAGCAAATTGACTAATGTGCCCACGGATGTGTAAAACAGCGTATTGCGGTAGCCGGTCCATATGCGTTCATCCTTGAAAATCTCCCCGTAGCCGAAGAAGCTCGTTCCCTTGGGGAACAGCAGCACTTTACCGGTTGAGACGAGTGTCGAGTCGCTTACCGACGCAATAATAATAAAATAAAGCGGGTAAGCAACCGTCAGGAATATAACGGCACAGACGATGACTAGCACGATTCTAAACAAAATTTCACCGCCGCCAAGACACGGGCGTATTCTTTCCATTGCAGTGCCTCCTTCCGCCGTAGGCTAGAACAGACTTGTGTCGGACACACGTCTGGAGATGGCGTTCATCGTATACAGGAATATAAAATTAATGAGCGTATTAAACAAGCCGATAGCTGATGCATAGCTGAATTGATTGGACACGATCCCCATTTTGTAGACATAGGTCGCAATCACTTCGGATACGGGCAAGTTCAATGCATTTTGCATCAAAAATATTTTTTCGAAGCCCGTGCTCAAAATGCCTCCCATGCTTAAAATGAACAAAATGACGATCGTCGGCATCAGCGCCGGGAAATCGATATAACGTATCGTCTGCCAGCGGTTTGCTCCGTCTATTTTGGACGAATCATAGAGCTGGGGATCGACACTTGAGAGCGCTGCCAAATAAATAATGCTGTTCCAGCCGCAATGCTGCCAAATATCCGAAATGACATAGGTAGGTATAAAGGTATTGCTTGAGGCCAGCAAATTGATATGCCCCAGCCCAATCGCTTTCATCAAATGGCCGACGATGCCGGTCTCAGGGGAAAGCAGCACGTTCAACATGCCTACCAGCACGATGACCGAAATAAAATGCGGCAAATAGACGGTCGTCTGCATCATATTTTTGAACGCTTTCCGGCGGATCTGGTTGAGCACCAGCGCGAGAATAATTGGAGCGGGAAACCCGATAATAATGGTCGCCAGGCTGATCAAAAACGTATTTCGCATCAGATCGCTGAACAGATAGCTTTCGATAAACTGCTGAAAGTAGAATAATCCCTTCCACTCTCCGCCAGTCAGCCCTTTGCTGAAATCGTAATCGCGAAAGGCTAACTGTACGCCATACATCGGAATATAGTTGAAGATAAAAATAGTGGCAAGCGCCGGCAAAATCATCAGCCATAGCTGATAGTCACGCTTGACGGTGCCGAGCTTCGCTGCTGTACGCATCGCCGCGCCTCCTTTCATGAATAAACCTGCACTACAGCCTCCGCTACAGCTTGCTTACAAATTCATCGTAGTACTTCTGCATAATTTCAACATTTTTATCCAGGCCGGCTTTCTGGCTTTCCTTCACATAAGCATCCCATTCCGCCTCGATTCCGCCTTTCGTAACCCATTTGGCGAACGTGGTATTGGCCAGATTCATAATGTTCGTATTGTTTAAGCTCATCGCATTGTTGTCTTCATTCGTATATTTAACAAAGGTGCCCGGATAAATATCGATCTGGGAATCTACTTGCGCAAGTGCCTCTTTAAGCGGCTCCGACTGGGTCAGCACCTCCTGCATATCCTTGCCGAGCGTCAAGTCGATCGAATCCGAAATATAGAAAGCGCCATTATCTGCCCAAGTGGACGTCCATTTCCAAGTGCCAGGGTCCATCTTCGCATCCTTTGGTGGAAGCACCGCATAGGAGCCATTGCCCTTGTCCTCAATGTTAGGGCCAATCGAGCCGAACAGCACTTGAATGCCAATTTCCGGCTTATACAGCTCATTAATGAAGCGCATAGCTGCTTCCTTGTTTTTCGTTTTGGCGGACATCACAATATTATTGGCGCCATAATTCAGCGTATAGCTGTCATAGCTCCAGGATACTGGGCCCGAATAGCTGGAAGAGGATTTAAGCGGCGACATCGACGCATACTGCGGAGCAAGCTGCTCTCCGAACCGGTCCGATGCTACCCAGCCCCACGTAAAGCCAACTTTGGCTATATCCCCTTCCCCGCGGGCAACAGCCTGCAGCTTCGTATAATCGTGAGTGAACACCTCAGGGTTAATGAGCCCTGCCTTGTATAGCTTGTTCAGGAACATAACGAGCTCCTTGTAGCGAGCATCAGTCAGGAAATTTTTCACCTTGCCGTCCTCAACAAAGTAGCCTTGCCCGCTTACATCGGAGGACAGCTTAATGCCCATGCCGCCTAGAAGCACAGCTGGATTAAAGAAGCCGCCGATTCCGCCCGACCAGTCCATCGGAATTTCATCATTAGGATCTCCGTTGCCGTTCGCATCCTTCTCCTTGAAAGCTACCAGCACATCATACAGCTCATCCCATGTTGTAGGCATCTCTAGGCCAAGATTGTCCAGCCAAGTCTGATTAATATATTGTCTGTTAACCGTATCCGGCCAAAATCGCTGATACTTCGCAAGTCCATAAATTTGACCATCGCGCTGTGTGGAAATTTGTTTGGTTTCCGGTTTCTCTTCGAACATTTTCTGAACATTGGGAGCGCCTTCAATTAACTCGCTCATGTCCTGAAACAATCCTTTGAATTGGGCAAAATCAGCATCTGTAATCACATTCGGGCCAACGAATAAATCTGGAACATCACCGCTGGCGAGCATCGTTCCTTTCTTTTGCCCCCAATCCGCAGTTATTTCTTGCCACTGGATGTCTACGCCAGCCGCTTCCTCAATCTGCTGAAGCCATTCCATCTCGGCAAGCGGCTTCGTTAATGGATGCTTGACGATAACGCCAGTCAGCTTAACCTTCGAGCCGCTTTGCCCGGCACTTCCGCCCGGGTCGCTTGCGCTGCCTTCATTAGAGCCGGAACATGCCGCCAAGAGCGTCGTCCCGGCCACCAACAATGACAACATCGTAATGATCTGCTTCTTCATGTGCATTCTCCCCCGATATACATTTAGTCTGCCGATCTGTTGTTTCTGCTTGCTCGCTGTTAAAGGGAGCAAGCCTGCTGCCTGTATCTGCTCGGCTCCCTTACTCTAACCGTTCTGACACAAAGCTGTATACAAACAGTTTTTGACCGATCAGCACTTTTTGAAAACGCTTTATATTCGGTTTTGCAAGCGATTTCATTCAAGGAATAACCTCTCTTTGAAAAATTGCATATGCTCAAAAAGTGTACGTTCTGCATAAAACAAGCGACTGCGCCAGGCTGCTTAACCTGAACGTGCAATTTAAAAAAAGCTGCCACCATGCCCGAACGGCATAGCAGCAGCTTGATTACGCTTACTTGCAAGAGTCCCGGTATTGGCCGGGAGTTGTTCCAACCATTTTTTTGAACGATCGAATAAAGCTCGATGTGTTGGAATAGCCTGTCTGCTGTGCGATAGAGTCCAGCGTCCCTCCTGTGCTCCGCAGCAATTGGATCGACTTCTGAATGCGCAGCCTGTCGATATATTCTTTAAAGTTATGTCCGATTGTTTTTTTAAAATGATAGCTGAAGCCTGACTGCGACATGCTGAAATGGTCGGCGAACATTTGCAATGAAAAATTAGAGTCAAAGCCCTTTTGCTCAATGACCGCCAAAATTTCCTCTTGGGTTGCAGTACGGGCGGCAGGCAGCGTCTCGCGAATAATATCGCATAGCTTGCCGCAGCTTTCTCGCATAATGCCCACCATCTGCTCAATCGTATAACGGTGCGAAAAGGCGGCATCCGTAAGCCTGAGCAAATTGCCATCATCCTGATGGAACCTTTGCAGCCCGCTCAAAATAACGCTGATCGTATTCGAATAGACCGTTCTGATCATATGTGGCGGCATGCCGCTGCTTGCCAGATAGTCAATGATTTTCTCAAGCACGGATTGTACGATGTTAGGCTCGTTTTTGAGAATCGCCATTTCCAGAGATTGCAGCAGCTCGGCAAAATAAGATACCATCCCATTTGGCGAAATTTCGATTTCGCCAAACTCCAGCAGCTCATCCTGCTGGCGAATACGCAAATATTCAGCAGCACGCACCGCCTGCAAATAGGACAAATGCACGCCTTCCGGCGACAACCCGCTCTTAGCCAAGCCGATGCCGACCAGCATCTCCCGCCCCAGCTGCTCCTTCAGCTTGCTCTGCACGCTGGACAAATACGTCTTGACGTCGACGCCCTCATGATGCGAGCAAACAAATATCCATTCCTGGTTGTAAATGCTTGCGAAGAAATGACCCTCTAACGTTTCAGGCAGCTGCTGCTCCTCCTGCCGCAAAAAATCGGATACTTCCTCCCGATCCTCCTTGCTCGCATCGAAAGAGAGAACAGCAGCCGTTACCGCATCGCGGTTTTTAAATACGCCGTAATCCGCCCCTTGCGAATGAAAAGCCTCCCAAGTCGCATAATGGCCGCTGACGAGCTCAAACAACATATTGTCGCGCAAAATCGGCAGCGATCTCTGAACCCGTTCATCCAGCTTCGTATTCGTTAAGGAAAGCCCATCCAAGGCGTAACGAATCGTATCGATTTCATTCATCCGGCCTGGGCCGCTATCCTTATGCTTGAACACCTCTGTGGCAAAGCCCACAAGCCGCTTGATCGGATGATAGTTTTTGCGAATGGAAATATAAATAACGATGCCCTCTACCAGCAGAATCAGCAGAAGAATAAGTATCGTATTCCACTGGATGGTGCGTATATCCTGCAAGGATTCGGTAACGGGCAGCATGCTGACATATTGCCAGCCGTTTTTGTCCGATACATTATGCGAGACAATATAGGCTTTGCCGTCAATCGTCTGAACGGTTGAGCCTGCTTCGCTTGCGCCGAGCTGATTAACCATCTGGCGGAAATCGTCCGTCCTGCTGTATGCCGCTTCTTTGGAGGCAACAAGCTTGTTGCCCTTCTGGTCAAAAATATAAAACTCGCCATTATACGATTCGGATACCGAATTCATCATGCGAATAATCGTTTCTTCTTTCACAAGAATGAGCACCGATGCCGGAGAATGCTCCCCTCCTAGCGGCATTGGCAGAATAAAGGTCAGCATCCTGATGCCATTATTGCCCGGAACAATGACATTTTCGGCCGGCCTTACGGCAGGCAGGGTGAGCTTGTCCAGCTCCTGAAACATTTCATCATGAGGCCAAGCTTCATAATAATAGCCCACGCCACGATTCGCAAAATCCTGCACGCTGTAGACACTGCCCGTCTTGGCGAACAAGTAGCCGATGTTTTTGACATACAGCAGCGTATTGTAGATAAAAGCATCGGTTGCATTATATTTGCGCATTTCATTGGCAATGATGATACGCCGATAATCGTCCTCCATCGCCATGTACATTCTCATGTCCCCATTGAGCATTAATTCCGAGGGCAAGTCATAAACATATCGGGTAAAAATATCGAGCGAGGTCATAAACTGCTCCGTCACATGTGCATTCCATTCCATTTCCTTCTCCTTGGCCGCTTTGGTCGAGTGAGGATAATAGTAGAGCAAAATGCTGACAATCGGCAGCAGCAGCACCAGCACATATGAAATTAGAAATTTGGCCAATAAGTTCACTTTTATTTTTTTCAAGCATACCCGCCCTTCCTTACCTTTCCTATGAACTGTGCCTCGTCGGCTTTTTGAGCGTACACACAACCTTAGAAAACGCTTACATTTTAATGCAGCAAACTAGTCGCTTCTTGCTACGGGCTTGCCTTTGCCCTTTCCTGTATGTTCCCGTTATCCCATTGTCCCGTTATAGCATTCGCGGCCTCTCTTTCCCATTTTATAGGATCAGCCTAGCCCTTTCAACCATTTGCTCGCACATCCAAGACGCAAATCTATTTATTTAGCCAAATCATGGCTTCCACTGCTGTGAAGCCAGCACAGCCAGTTCAATTTTATTCAGCAGCAGGCTGTATTCATTGGTCATTTCAAAGGAATGCGGCAGCGGCAGTTTTTGAAAATAAGGAAGCACCTGCGCAGCCTGCTGGAACCAATCGCCAGACTCAGGCGCCTCAACTGCTCGATCCGGCCAGACGCTGCTCAGCTTCGGACTGAATAGAGGAGCCGCACCCGGCGCCAGCCGTCTCCCCGATAGCCGCTCCCTGTAAGGCTTCTTTGGCGGATCACGCCTAACTGCTGCAAACAAATGAGGGGCATAATCCGCACGTGAACCCGTGTGACGAATGGCCCGCGCGAAAGCAATGGCGCCGCCATGCACCTCCGGCACACTGAACAGCAGCGCATACAGCCGTTTGCCGAACTCAATTCGTTCTTTCAGATTGTCGAAGTTTTCCAAAATGAGCCCCGCCAGCTTCATCTCTTCACCCCCGGAGCGATAACAAAACACAACCGCATTAAGCTGCAATAACGACTGCAAGCCAAAAAACACCGTATCCAGCACCTCCTTGCGGAAAAAGGGATGCTGTACAATTCGCTTTTCAATGTAATTTTGCTCATTCACGATCAGCGCAACCGTCAAAATAGCGGAATCGCCGCTCTCCCAAAATGTTTGCCAGACCGGTACCATAAAGCGTGAAACACCAAGCTGTGGCAGTAAATAAAACAACGGACGCCCAGCTCTGCAGCTCGCCTCATACAGCAGCAGCTGCGGAAAAGCATCCTGAAAAATCAACGCATTCGCGCGCTCTAAAAAGCGGAATACAGCCTCGCGGGCGGAACGGCCGAGCAAATACGGCAGCCACTCTCCTTGTAAATCGGTCATATTCCAGCCGCCATTGCGCGATACCAAATGCGCCAGCAGCGCCCAGTGCAGCTCGGGCCTGCGTTCATAGATCGCCAAATAAGCTTCCGTTCTCGTCACATTGTTGCGATTCAAATGAACGGCGTCTGCTCGAATCGCTGCAAGCAGCTCATACTCGGCTTGGCCGGCAGCGACAGTACTGTTCATAGGAGAGTTAACATGGGAGTTGGCATTGGGACTCGCATTTGGGCTGGCATTGGAGCCGCCTGCTTCCTGCTCCCGCTCAAGCAGCGTCCATGAGGCCGCAAGCTTGGCAACGATTGCAGGCTGCATCACAAGAGGGCGCGCCGCAGCAGCCATTTTTTGCGACTCGCCAAAGCTATGCCATTTGCCAACCGCATACAGCCATGCGTCTGCCGGCAGCTGGATGCAACGCCGCAGCCACGCCCTAAAACCGCTCCCAAGCTTTCCAACTGCGCCTCCCATAAGCTCTCCTCCATCCTTTTTCACAAACGCCATATTCCAAAAGCTACAATGCTGCTAAAAAGATAGTATAGCCGGAAAAGAAGCGCACTAGCAGCGCAGCTGCAAGAAAAACAATATATCCGCTTATATTAAAAAAAGCTGACCAGAGACGGTCAGCGAAACATGCCCCAAAGCTTGAGCAAGTGAAACGTATTGTTGGGGTCGATCTTCTGGGCGAGAACGAACGCGACGATCTGCTCCTCCTGCGTATCCGTAAGCGGCTCCTGCAAGATGCTAGCAGTTGATTTCACCAGCTTTCTAACTTTGACGCGATCCTGCAGGTCGAATTTAGTGACATTAGCGAGCAGCAGGCGCACGCGATCCTTCAAAAGCGGATTTTTCAGCTTTCCTTTAATACGTTCGACCAATTGCGGGCGAATACCGTACTTTTGGTAGCTCAATGCTCCAGACACCTCCATCTCGGCATACCGTTTTCACGTTTAACTATATGCCGGAGCTTCCCGGAAATTGCCTAATCGAGCTGTTCTCCTTGAAAAAGTTGATCTCGATTCAGCTTAGCCTGTATTCTTGCATAAGCTGGATTATCCCAAAAATCATCGCGGGCGCACAGCTCAGCCGCATCATCCCGCGCCATTTCCAGCACCTCAAAGTCCGCCGCCATGTCCGCAACACGAAATTCCGGCAAGCCGCTCTGCTTCGTTCCGAAAAAATCGCCCGGCCCCCGGATTTCCAAATCCCGGCGCGCTACCTCGAAGCCGTCATCCGTTTCCGTCATGACCTTCATGCGCTCGCGCCCTGTCTCCGACTTTGGATCGGCGACCAGCACGCAATAAGATTGATGGGCTCCACGGCCAACCCGGCCCCGCAGCTGATGCAGCTGCGACAAGCCGAACCGCTCGGCATCCATGACGATCATCAGCGTCGCATTCGGAACATCGACGCCAACCTCCACTACGGTCGTAGCCACGAGTACATGCAGCTCGTTCGCACCGAAAGAGCTCATGACCTGCTCTTTCTCAGCCGCGCTTAAGCGCCCATGCAGCAGGCCGATTTTCAGATCGGGAAAAGCTTGCTGAACCTGCATATACTGGTCGATGGCATTTTGCACATCCAGCTTCTCCGACTCCTCGATAAGCGGGCATATCATATAGGCTTGTCTGCCCTCTCCTACCTCGCGGCGGATAAAGCCAAGCACGCGGTCCATCATGCTATGCTTGACCCAATACGACTTAATCGGCTTGCGCCCATGCGGACGCTCGCGAATCG
This sequence comes from Paenibacillus sp. BIHB 4019, assembly GCF_002741035.1. Classification (NCBI taxonomy): domain Bacteria; kingdom Bacillati; phylum Bacillota; class Bacilli; order Caryophanales; family Paenibacillaceae; genus Paenibacillus; species Paenibacillus sp. BIHB 4019. The sequence continues at coordinate 6,356,795 of NZ_CP016808.1, forward strand.
TCGATACATCCATATCCCCGAAAGCAGTAATCGCCAATGTTCGGGGAATCGGCGTCGCCGTCATCGTCAGCACATCGGGATTCATTCCTTTGCGCCGCAAGACGCTGCGCTGATTTACGCCAAAGCGATGCTGCTCGTCCACTACAACCAGACCGAGACTGCGGAAAAAGACCGTCTCCTGAATAAGCGCATGCGTGCCGACGACAATATCGATCAGGCCCATCTGAAGGCCAGCGAATACATCGCGGCGGCGGCGCTCCGTCATGCTGCCCGTCAGCAGTCCTACCTCTATATCCATGCCCTCGAACAGCTTCGTCAAGGAACGCATATGCTGCTCCGCCAATATTTCCGTCGGAACCATCAGCGCGCCTTGATGGCCGGACTTCACTGCCCCATACAGCGCAATGGCGGCAACGACCGTTTTACCCGAGCCGACGTCGCCTTGGAGCAGCCGATTCATGCTCGCAGGCTGGCGCATGTCGACCAAAAGCTCATTTACGACCTTCTTCTGCCCATCCGTCAACTCAAATGGCAGCGTAGCCGCGAATTGCCTAATCGTCTCCGCTTCAATCAAATGAGCGATGCCATCGCCCCGCTTGCGGCTGAGCATACGGTACGCCTGCAATTTCAGCTGAAATAGAAACAGCTCCTCATAAACCATCCGCCGCCGCGCTTCGAGACCTTCGCGTATATCGCCCGGCTCGTGAATGTGCAGCACCGCATCACGGCGGGGAATGAGCTGGTGCCGCTCCATAAGCTCAAACGGCAGCACCTCTTCAATCATCGCGCCATATTGCTGCAAAGCCTGCTTAATCGTCTTGCGCATCCATGGCTGCGTAATCGCCCCGCCGACGGAATACACCGGCTGCAGCGTCCCTGATTTGGCAGAGCCAGCCCCTTCCGGAAACTCGGACTCCGAGACGGTCATCTGCTGGCGATGCTGCTCCCACTTGCCCGTCAAAATAATCGTACGGCCAGGCGTCAGCTGGTCCCTTAGAAAATGGCGGTTAAACCATACCGCCGTAACGAGCAAAAAATCGATCTCTATTTTACAAGTGAGCCGCGATTTATTTTTCCCGTAACGCTGCAGCACAGGCATGCCCCGCACAACTCCTTGCACGGTAGCTTTGTCTCCATCCTTGACATCCGCTAGCGCGCGAACGCGATAATCCTCATAACGAAACGGAAAATAGTCCAGCAAATCGGCAACGGTATGAACGCCAAAGGCGTGAAGCTCTTGCTCCTTGGGAGCGCTCACGCCTTTAATTTGCCGGACGGAATATTGCTCCAGCGTCATCATAATCATTCCTCACACTTTATACATAAATACGGCCGATGTATCAGGACCCACATGAGTGCCAACCGTCGCACCAATCGTTATAAAATCAATGAATGCCACATTAGGCTTGTCTCTCAGCAGCGCTGCAAGCTCTTTCGCCGTCTGCTCCCCGTGCGTCCAGCCAATCGTTGCCCCGACGCGATCAGTGCCAAAATCCTTGTCGAGCATTTCCATGATGCGCTGCATCGCTTTTTTCGTACCGCGCACTTTATCGACAGACTGAACCGTACCTTCCTGGTCCAGCGAAAGAATCGGCTTAATATTTAAAATCGAGCCAAACAACGCCGCAGCCTTGCCGATTCGGCCGCCCTTCTGCAGAAATTCCAGCGATCCAACCAGAAAATAAAGGCTGAGCTCTTGTTGAAGACGAGTCACCTCTGCCAAAATCGCCTCTTTAGAGGCGCCTTCGTGAGCCATCCGTGCTGCCGTCACCACCTGAATGCCATAGCCATACGAAGCCGACTTGGAGTCAATGACCGTTACGTCCGCCTGCTCATCCAGCATCGACTTAGCTATGACACCGGACTGATAAGTGCCGCTGAGTACAGAAGCCAAATGAATAGAAATAATAATCGCTTGCGGATCATCGTGCAAAATCCGTTCATATACTTCAAGAAACTCCGCCGGAGACGGCTGTGAGGTTGTCGGAAGAACAGGAGAAGCTATCAGCTTTTCATAAAACTGCTCTTTCCCAATTGTCACGCCATCCAAATAGGTTTCTTCACCGAACAGCACCTTCAGTGGAATAACCTGAATGCCAAGCTCTGCACATCGTTCAGCCGGAATATCGGAAGTGCTGTCGGTAATAATATGAATGTTCCCCATCTTCGCCACCCCTTTCATACCCTATAAACGATTGCTAACTCACTAGTTCCCCATTCTTATTCCACTGCGAACAAATAGGGATAAAGCGGCTGTCCGCCCTCTTGAACTTCAAGCTCTGCATCCGGATAGGCCTCTGCCACCCATGCTTCCAGCGCTTCCGTATGTTCAGCCTTCGCCTCTGCTCCGGTCAGCACCGTAATGAGCTCGCCGCCGTCAGCCATAAGCTCGGCTATGAGCAGACGGCAAGTCTCGGCCAAATCTGCATGTGCCGCAACAATGGACTTCTCCTTAATGCCGATAAAATCGCCTTCGCGAATGCTCACGCCATCGATCGTCGTGTCGCGAACCGCGTGCGTCACTTGGCCGGAAACGACTTGACCAGCAGCATTTTTCATCCAATCCGTATTGCGCGAGACGGTCTCATCCTCTTTGAAAGCCAGTACCGCTGCAAGCCCCTGCGGAATCGTTTTTGTCGGGATAACCGTCACCTTGCGCTCACTAAGCTCCGCCGCCTGTTCAGCAGCAAGAATGATATTGCCGTTATTCGGCAGCAAATAAATATGATCCGCGACGAGCGATTCAATCGCCTTGACGAAATCTTCCGTGCTTGGGTTCATCGTCTGCCCGCCGGACAGCACAATATCCACTTCATTATCCAGAAAAATGTTCGAAATGCCTTCGCCCAGCGCTACAGCAATGATGCCGAATGGCGCCAGCTCATGAACTTGTCCAGGCGGCACAACCGCCCCCGACGTTCCCGCCAGCAGCTCTGGCGAGGAAATGCTTCCCGTCAGCGCATAATCAGGCAGTACCGCGTAGGATGGAATCGCTGCTTCCTCCTCTAGAAGCTCGCGGTGCTGATCACGCATATTCAAAATATGCAGATTCGTCAGCTCGCCATACGGCAGCGCCAAATTCAGCACATCACCCGGCCTGCGGGAATGCACATGAACTTTAATGATATCTTCCTCGGCGATGACGAGAATGGAATCTCCATCTTTGCCAAGCGCTTTCTTGAAAGCGTATTCATCAAAAAACGGCGCAGCTTTGCCCCCAGGCTTGCGATTTATAAAAAACTCCATGTCATAGAAAAATTCAATATCCGCCGTCTCCAGACGGGATTGTGCAGCAAAATTCGTCGTCTTAAGCGGAGCGGAAGCTGGTTGTGCCCTTGGAATGCTTACTTCTTCAGGCGGCGCCGCTTCAGATAACAGCGAATAGCTTTCATACGACCCTTCGCCTTCAACTAAATAGCGCACGAACCCTTCATAAATAAGCACTAGTCCTTGACCGCCAGAATCAACAACGCCAACCTGCTTAAGCACAGGGAGCATATCTGGCGTACGTTGAAGCGTTTCATTGGCTTTATCGTAAACCTCTTTCATCAGTTCAGTGACATCATTCGTACGGCGTGCATAAGCAACGGCATGCTTCGCAGCTTCCTTCGCTACCGTCAATATCGTTCCTTCCACAGGCTTTACAACAGCTTTATAAGCAAGATCAACACCGTGCTGCAAAGCCGCTGCAATCTGCTGGGGGCCTGCTTGCTCAGCATTTACAAGCCCCTTGGAAAAACCACGGAACAGCTGTGACAAAATAACGCCGGAATTGCCTCTAGCTCCCATCAGAAGCCCTTTAGACAATACTTCCGTCGCTTTGCCCAAGTGGTCGGACGGCTTGCTGCGCAGCTCACGAATGCCCGAGGCAATCGTCAAATTCATATTCGTTCCCGTATCGCCATCAGGCACAGGGAAAACATTCAACGCATTTACCTTGTCGACATTTTGATTTAACAACTCAGCGCCCAGCACGGCCATGGCGGTAAAATCGGAACCGTTAATGAAGCCCTTACTCAATGAAAATTCCCCTTCCTGCTATGTAGATACCCTAACATCCTGCACAAATATATGGACCTGGTCCACGTTAAGACCAATAACATCGCTCATCACATATTTTACTTTCGTCTGAATATTATGCGCTACTTCTGAAATTTTCGTGCCGTAGCTCACAATAATATACAAGTCAATATAAAGTTTATCCTGTTCTCTGCGAACTTCAACGCCGCGGGCCAGATTGTCTCTGCCCAGAAGCTCAGCAATGCCGTCCTTTAATTGTTTGCGAGAAGCCATCCCGACAAGCCCATAACAATCCAGCGCGGCGGAACCTGCCATGACGGCAATGCATTCCTCTGTTATGAAAATTTGGCCAAGTTCAGTGCTGAGCGCAAGTGGCATGGAATTTCACTCCTTTATCGTGTAGATCTCACAGCTATTTCCCGTCTAGCATGAATTACCCCGTTTAAAGTCAAATGCTACTGAAGAAGCAAGCTAAATCTTTGACTATTTATTATTGTACTATAAACTGTTACGTTATAGAAGGGCAGACGGTGCCAACCTTGGGCAAATCGCCAGAAAAAACAACAGTTTTAGTTGCTCAGACATCACAACTATGATACGATATCAAAGTATGTTTTTGTGCAGGCTTCTTCAACGCTTTTTCAAGCCTATGAAGCGGTTTTGCTCACGCAGAACCGGGAGCTTATGCTACGATGCGGTTTTGCTTATGCAATAACTGACAGCTTATGCTAACAATGCGCTTTTAGCTCAGCACTACTTGAAGGAGGTGTACTCATGTCCCGCAAATGTTTTCTAACAGGCAAAAGCCCTGGTACAGGCAATAACGTTTCCCACGCTAACAACAAAAACCGTCGTTCTTGGGGAGTAAACGTTCAGAAAGTTCGCATTCTAGTTGACGGTAAACCGAAACGTGTTTATGTCAGCGCGCGCGCTCTGAAATCCGGCAAAGTAACTCGCGTATAATTCATCTCCTGCAGCTTTATGCTGTATGGTAGACAAAAAGCACCTGGGCTCAGGTGCTTTTTATTGTTCACATAAACCACGATCATTCGAAGGCGGCTGCAAAGGAACTAACTTTTTTGGAAGGTATTCAAAATCGCCTTTACGAACCCGCCCAAAAATTTCGGCAGCTTGATCGTGTAAAATTTCATGCCCATCCCTCCTCAGACACGCTCATCGAAATGGTGACTTACATGCTTTTTCTTCCCGCATACACATGCTATGTTTCACGCAAAAAAATGGCTACACGAACCTGCGTTCATGTAACCATCCTATGCGCTTAACCTTTGTCCTATTCCATATCAAAGAGTGTGGAAAGCCTCTCCATGCAATGCTCACGCCATTGGTGGCGGATTCTCATTGATGAACTGAATTGCCGTATAAACCAAAACCACCAAGAAATAAAACAGCAGCCCCAGCACAATAACCGTTATACGTGCCCATAGCTTCTCAACCCTTTTGAAAAACTGAAAAATCAAATACAAAGCAAGCAAAGAAAAAACGTATTTGATCATCCCAGTCAAAATGGAGAAGGCTGCCAGCAGCAAGCCTATCCCGAGCGCAAATAGCAGCACCCACAGCCATGTCTTCCCTCGAGATGTCTCGTATTCTTCCATTACATCCTCCCAAGTGCAGCCAGCTGTGCCACTAGAGCCAGAGACAACAGCGTTCCACATCGAAATACAAGCCTATTCACTGCGCAACCCTAGCAGCTATTATGTAACATCATAATAAGATATGCGGCCTAGCGTAAAACGGATATAGCAGCCGCACGATCGGCTTGGGCAAATACCGCATTGCCGGCAACGAGTACATTCGCGCCCGCCTCCGTCACAAGCTTAGCCGTTTCTTCATTGATGCCGCCATCCACCTGCACATGCACATGCTGCAGCTCGCGCTCCATAAGCATGCTGCGAATTTGACGCAGCTTGTTAAGAGAATAAGGGATAAACTTTTGTCCGCCAAAGCCCGGATTTACCGTCATGACCAATATGAGATCCAAATCGCCCAGCACAGATTCCAGCACAGATACGGGAGTCCCTGGATTAATAGCTACCCCTGCCGGAAGGCCAAGCTCCTTAATTTGATAAATCGTACGGTGCAAATGCACACATGATTCTGCATGTACGGTAATTCGATCAGCACCAGCAGCTGCATAATTCGCGATTGACAGCTCCGGACGCTCAATCATTAGATGCACATCAAAAGGCAGCTTCGTTGCCGGCCTTACAGCCGCAATGACAGGAGGACCGAAGGTTAAGTTCGGGACGAACTGTCCATCCATGACATCTACATGAATCCAGTCCGCTCCTGCCTGCTCAATACCTGAAATTTCTGCTCCGAGCCGGCTGAAATCAGCCGATAAAATAGAGGGTGCTATTATAGTCATGGGTTTGTCAGTACCTCCGTTTTTTATCTTTCATTTCATTTAAGAACTGCAAGTAATTTTCATGCCGGCTTGGTTCGATTTTCCCTTCTGCCAAAGCAGCAAGAACGGCGCAGCCTGGCTCCTGCACATGCGTGCAGCCACGAAATTTGCAATCCGGAGACAACGCGCGAATTTCCCGAAAACAGTAGCCTAAATCTTCTATGCCAAGCTCGGTGAAATCTAGCTGGCTAAAGCCAGGCGTATCGGCTACGTAACCTCCGCCAATTTCAATCAGCTCCACATGCCTCGTCGTATGCTTCCCCCGTCCAAGACGGTTGCTGATCGCATTCGTCTCAAGCTGCAGCCCCGGAACAATCGCATTAAGCAGCGAAGATTTCCCTACGCCCGATTGACCGGCAAAAACCGCCAAATGCCCTTGCAGCCGCTTCTGAAGCTCCTCAATGCCCTTGCCTTGTCTAGAACTTGTCCCATATATCTCGTAGCCAATGGCCGAATAAATGCGGTTGACAGAAGCAGCGGCTTCAGCAGCCGCTTCTGTCTCCTCGCCATCATGCTCCAAATCCTGCTTGCTGAGGCAAAGCACCGCTTCTATTTCCGCATGCTCGATATGTACAAGAAACTTATCGAGCAGCGTCAAATTGAGCGCTGGCTCCGTTACGGAAAACACCAGCATCGCCACATCAATATTGGCTACCGGAGGGCGTATAAGCTCGGATGAGCGGGGCAAAACCCGCTCTACCGTTCCCTCGCCGTTCTCCGTCAAGCTATACACAACTTCGTCGCCGACTAATGGCGTAATTCCTTTGTTTTTCAAAACGCCGCGCCCGCGGCATTGTACCGTTGCATCCTGAGATTCAGCATCATCAGGCAGTACATAATAATATCCGCTAAGCGCCTTTACAATGCGTCCGCGAAGCTCAAGAGATGCGTGATTATGGCTGCTGCTCATCTTTTCCCTTGTCTTTTCCTTTCGCTTTTCCCTTGTCGCTTCCTTGGTCATTGCCGTTGTTAACCTCCGATTGGTCCGGCTCCACTGTCGGTTCAGGAGCTGGCGATTCCGATACGGCTGGCTCTTCAGTAACAGGCGTAGTCACCTGTTCGTCTTCGCCCGGCACCGTGACCGTAGATGAACTGCTGCTTTGCGCCAGTTGATCGTAAGTGACGGATTTCGTATCTACAAACTGGCTGTCCCGATAAATCGTAATCATGGCCTCGGTATTCGGTGCTAGGACAACAGTTACGGGAAACGTCTGTGTATCTTGAATTTGGTTTCTGCCCCATTCAATGTTTTGCCCTCTGGAGTCGGTATAGACGATGCGAATTTCGCTCGTTTTTCCAGCCTTCGCAGGCGAAATGACAACATTGAACTGATGCTCCTTCGCTTCCGCAGAAGGACCTGAGCTGACACGAATGGTGATTTTTGTGCCTTTCGGAACAAGGTCATTTGGCTTGTATTGATCTTGATTCAGCACTAGGCCCTTGGCCTGTACATAGCTCGGCTCATACAAAATATCATCGTCTGATAGCGTAAGCCCATTCGCCTTCACCATATCTTTAGCCTCAGCTACTGTCTTGCCAATTAAATTCGGCATCTTTATCGTTTCCATGCCTTTGCTGACCATAAACTGGAGTTTTATCTTATTTGGATCAAAATCCGTTCCTGGCTCCGGCTGTTGTGTCACAACCGTATCCATTTCCTGCTCGCTGAATACTTCTTCAGCCTCAATTTGCGTATCGGGATTAATACCAAGCGCAGTCAGCTCATCTCTAACCGCCTGCAGCGTCTTGCCCCGGTAATCGCCAAGCTTCTTCAGCATCGGCCCATCACTCACAGATAACTGGATGAACGAGCCCTGCTTGACGCGCATATTTCTTTTCGTCTGCTCAAATACCTGATTGAGCGGTATATCATCGCGGTACTCCCGTATCGTCGGCTCCTGCACCTTCAGCCCGAGCTCGTCAAGCTTTGCCGTCGCCTGCTCCAAATCGAGGCCGACAACGTACGGCACATCCACTTCCTCAACGTCCAGCCGGTCAAGCAATGTTACGAATCCCCATATAATGAATGCCAGGACAACCAGCGTGCTAGCCACGATTATCGTCGGTCGCTTCCAGCCTGTTGCTTTCTTGTTCAGAACTTCTTTATCTCCCTGCCGGCCCGTCTTTCCTGAAGAAACCTCCGCCTTGTCATAGCTTGACTCGCTCTGGCGAATTGGACGGATATCACTGCCGCGAATGGCTGGCATGACACGAGTCTCATCCAAATCATTCACATGGGCAAATGAAACCTTCTCCTCATTCCTGCGATTAGGCGCAAGGCAAGTTTCCAGATCGTTCAGCATTTCCTGGGCCGAATGGTAGCGTTCCCCCGGATTTTTGCGCATCGCCCGTAAAATGACGTTTTCCACACTTTGCGGAATATGAGGATTCACAACACGCGGCTCCTCAAATGTGTCCTGCAAATGCTTCAAAGCTACGCTGATCGGGCTTTCTCCCAGAAAAGGCAAATTGCCGGTCAGCATTTGATAGAGCACTATGCCAAGGGAATACAAGTCGGATTTCTCGCCAGTGCTTACCCCTTTCGCATGCTCAGGAGAAAAATAGTGAACCGACCCCAGCACGGAGCCTGTCTGGGTAATTGTAGAAGAAGTAACGGCACGGGCTATACCGAAATCAGTTACTTTGACCCTGCCATTTTTACCAATCAAAATATTATGCGGTTTAATATCGCGATGAATAATATGATTCTGATGGGCATGACCGAGCGCATCGCAGATTTGAATGGCAATACGAACCGATTCATCCGCCTGCAGCGGGGCACGCTCCACAATAATCTCATTGAGATTGCTTCCTTCGATATATTCCATAACAATATAATGCGTATCTTCCTCTTGTCCTACATCATAGATGCTAACGACATTCGGATGGGATAACGCAGCTGCCGACTGCGCCTCACGGCGAAATCTGCGAATAAATTCTTCATCATGCACAAACTGCTGGCGCAGCACTTTAACCGCTACATTGCGGTTCAACAGGACGTCATGGGCTTTATAGACAAGCGCCATGCCGCCTCCGCCGATGCGAGTCAGAATTTCATAGCGACCGCCTAAATTATGCCCTATCATCAGCTGTACACTCCTCTCGATCTGCGCTGGAATTTACTTGCAGCAGCACGACGGTCACATTATCGTCCCCGCCGGCGCGCAGCGCCAAATGGATGAGATGCTCCGCTTTATCTTTCAGGCTCGCTCCACCCTTCGTTACAGTATGCATAATTTGATCATCGCTGACCATGTTCGTCAGCCCATCGCTGCAAAGCAAAATGAAATCATCGGCCGAGTAGGAAATCGTCTGTATATCAACCTCAACAGATGCATCGGTGCCTACCGCACGGGTAAGCACATTGCGCCGTGGATGAACAGCCGCCTCCTTCTCGCTGATCTGACCTGATTTCAGCAGTTCATTGACAAGCGTATGATCCTCCGTCAGCTGCACAATGCAGCTTTTGGATATGACATAAGCGCGGCTGTCCCCGATATGCCCGATGACGGCTTCCCGCCCTTGAAACATGGCAGCAACTATTGTAGTGCCCATATTATAATATTGCTCATTGCGCGATGCCATGTCATAAACGACATCATTCGCACTTACAATGGCTTTGCGCAAAAATGCTTTGCCTTCCTCAATAGAAAAGTCAGGTCTCGCCGCAATAGGCTCCAGCATTTCACGGAATGTATTCACTGCCAGCTGGCTCGCTACATCGCCCGCCTGATGGCCGCCCATCCCGTCAGCGACTATAGCAAACGTGATGCCATTATCCAGCTGTCCTACCCATGAATGATCTTCATTGACTTGACGAACTTTTCCGATGTCGCTCAGGTTTGCCGTAATCAACCGTTATCACCTCGTCGTAGACTCCATGTGCTTCGCACGAAGCTGCCCGCAAGCGGCGGCAATGTCATGCCCTTGCTCCCTGCGAATCGTTGCATTTATTTTGTTTTTCTCCAGTATACGCTGGAACTCAAAAATATCCTCCCGCGGCGTACGCACATAATTTCGCTCCGGCACATGGTTGACCGGAATCAAATTGACGTGGCACAGCAGCCCTTTAAGGACATCCGCCAGCTCCTGCGCATGCTCGGGACGGTCATTGACCCCGCCGATCAATGCGTATTCAAACGAAATCCGGCGGCCTGTCTTAGCCAAATAATAGCGGCAAGCCTCCATCACATCGTCAAAAGGAAAACGGCGGTTAACCGGCATCAGCTTGGAGCGCAGCGTATCATTTGGCGCATGAATGGAGAGCGCCAGATTGATTTGCGTATTTTCGTCGGCAAATTTGTACATGCTTGGCACGATTCCGCTCGTCGAAACGGTAATGTGGCGCTGGCCGATGTTCAGACCTTTCTCGTGAATCATTGTGCGCAAAAACATCATCGTCGCATCATAGTTCTCAAACGGCTCTCCGGAACCCATAATAACGATGCTTGAAACGCGCTCATTCGTAACGTCCAGCATTTGCTGTGCTACAACGACTTGGGCAATAATTTCTCCAGCCGTTAAGTTCCGCTTCAAACCGCCAAGCGTCGACGCACAAAAAGTACAGCCAATCCGGCAGCCGACCTGCGTGGTCACGCAAATGCTGTTGCCATAGTTATGGCGCATAATAACGGTCTCGATCGCATGGTTGTCATGCAGCCCGAACAGAAACTTGACGGTTCCGTCCTTGGATTCGAATTTCGTTATTTCGGAGAGCGTTACGAATTGAAATTGGTCAAACAGCTTCGTTCTGAGCGATTTGGACAAATTGCTCATTTCTTCAAAGCTGGTTACACGCTTAACGTACAGCCAATCGTACAGCTGGCCGGCGCGAAACGCTGGCTCGCCATTCTCTTTCATCCAATCTTGCAGCTGCTCTAGCGTATAGTCGTAAATAAAAGGTTTCATTAAATTATCACACCTGACTGTATAATAGCGCGGCAAAAACTCTCTACCTGCGCCGCTGATGATTTATTTTACCACAAACGTCCATCATGAACCACAAGCAACGATTAGGCGCGTCTCAGTATGCGGGCAATGAAGAAACCATCGCTGCCGTAATGCTGCGGAAGCAGCTGCGCATAGCCTTTAAACGCCTCATCAATCGCACCTGCCTCCTGCAAAGCATGGAGAACAGATTCCGGCCAGTTGCGGTCCAGCTCAAATTCAGGATGCGCCTGCAGAAAACGCTCTACCTGCTCCTCATTTTCGGACCGTTCAATGGTACATGTGCTGTAGACGAGCACACCGCCAGGCTTAACCAGACCGCTCACCGCTTCAAGCAGCTCGCGCTGAATGTCCGCAATAGCTGCTACATCAGCAGCCGTCTTCGTCCACTTGATTTCCGGCTTTCTCCGGATGACGCCAAAGCCTGAGCAAGGCGCATCCAGCAGCACAGCATCCATTGAGCCGCTGGCAAAACGCTCAGACAGCTGCGCTGCATCGCTTGTTATAGCCTCCACGTTCGTCAAACCGAGCCGCGAAGACTGGTCAATAATAAGCTGCCGTTTATGCGGGTGCAAATCGTTCGCCCACACTTTGCCTTTATTGCCCATGAGCTCAGCCAAATGCGTCGTTTTGCCTCCCGGAGCGGCGCAGCAATCCAGCACCTGCATGCCGGCTGCTGGTGCGACGACCTCAGCTACGAGCATGGAACTTTCATCTTGCATCGTCCACAGCCCTTCACGGAAACCGGCCGTCTCCACCAAATTGCCGCCGCGGCGAATCGTAATGCCTGCGGAAGCAAGCGGCGATGCTTCGGCGTCAAGTCCAAGCTCAGCAAGCTGCTCAATCGCTTCAGCCCTTGTTCCTCGTACGGAATTGACCCGTACGCTTCCATGCGGAGAATCATTGCCCGCTGCGCAAATGGCTTCAGCCGTTTGCTCGCCGTAAGCGAGCACCCAGCGCTTAACGAGCCAGTCGGGATAGGAATGAAGGATCGCGAGTTTTTCCGCCGGTGATCCAGCTTTAATTGCAGACGGTACAAGCTCTGCACGGCTGCGATCCATACTGCGCAGCACCCCATTGACCATGCCGGAAATACCTTGATGTCCCCGCTTCTTGGCAATGGCAACCGCTTCGTTAACTGCGGCATGCACCGGAATCCGGTCCAAATACAGCAGCTGGTAAGCACTCATCCGCAGCAGCTGATGAACCCATGGCTGCAGCTTATTAAAGCCCTTTGCCACGAATCGCGCCAGCCAATAATCGAGTGTGCGCTGATGCTGAATCGTCCCGTATACGAGCTCTGTAGCAAGGCCCGCATCCGCACGAGATAGATTAGCATCCTGCAGCGACTGGTTGAGCTTGAGATTGCTGTAGGCACCAGCCCCAGCAACACTTACCAAAATATCCAGCGCCAGCTCCCTTGGCGTACGAGGTACACGCGTCGAGCTGCTTTTGCGCGCTCCCGCCTGACCTGCCGCTTGATTGCTCCGGCTGGACGCTTGTCCTTTAGCAGCCCCGGCAGTGCGGGACTTGCTGCCTGATTTGCCCCCAGCCTGCGGGCGGCGTCCTTGCGCAGGATTCACCTGCTTCTGCTCACTCATTGCTCTGCACCGTTTGCTATGCTTGCTTCGCCGAAGACAGTCCCTTCAGCCAGCCGTGAGCCTTTCAGCCAGTCAGCAGCTGACATTGCTTTTTTGCCTGCTGGCTGAATTTGCGCAAGCACGAGCACGCCATCACCCGTCTGTACGGTGATGCCCGCTCCACTTGCTTCGCGCACCGTTCCCGGCAGCGCTGCAGCAGCACTACCCGCGCCAGATGTCTCCGCTGGCTTGGCGCAAGCCCATACTTTGAACAGCTCGCCGTTCAAATAAGTGAATGCACCGGCCATCGGCGACAGGCCGCGCACTTGATTATAGATTTGGCGGGCGGACTTCGCCCAATCGATCCGTTCGTCCTCACGCGTCAAGTTAGGCGCGTAAGTAGCAAGCTCGTGCTGCTGCTCCGTAGCCGTCGCTTCGCCTGAAATAATGCCCGGCAGCGTCTGCTCCAGCAGCTCTGCGCCAGCCGCGCTAAGCTTTTCAAACAGCGATCCCGATGTATCCTCATCCGTAATCGCAACTTCCACCTTGCTGATCATATCTCCAGTGTCCAGCCCTTCAGCCATATACATAATTGTAACGCCAGTTACCTTCTCGCCGTTAATAATCGCGCGTTGAATCGGCGCCCCTCCGCGATAGCGTGGCAGCAGCGAGCCATGAACGTTAATGCAGCCAAGACGCGGCAGCTCCAGCACACCTTTAGGCAAAATCTGACCATAGGCTGCGGTCACGATTAAATCAGGGCGATACTGCGCCAGCGCCTCTACCGCTTCGCTGCTGCGCATACGCTCAGGCTGCAATACCGGCAAGCCTAAGGCTAGTGCCGCTTCTTTCACAGGCGGAGGCGTAAGCGTCCGCTTACGCCCCTTTGGACGGTCCGGCTGCGTGACAACTGCCACGACCTCATAGCCGTTATTGATTAACAACTGCAAAGAAGGGACGGCGAACTCCGGCGTCCCCATAAATACAATACGCATGGCCTTATTCGCCGCCTTTTTTCTGTCTTTCGGAAATGTCGTACACGCTCTCTGCGAGATCCGTGAACAAAATGCCGTTCAAATGGTCAACCTCATGCTGGAACGCACGCGAGAGGAAGCCTTGTGCTTCAACCATAAACGTCTCTCCATCGGAGTTTTGACCTTTTACGACGATGCGGTCTGAACGCATCACATCTCCGTTTAAGTTCGGAATACTTAGGCAGCCCTCAGGTCCGAGCTGCTCGCCTTCTTCTTCTACGATGACCGGATTGACCATTTCGATCAGTCCGTTCTCATCGCCGATATCTACCACGATGACACGCTTGGAAATGCCGACCTGCGGAGCAGCTAGACCGACGCCATCAGCGTCATACATCGTTTCCGCCATATCTTTAAGCAGCTTTTTCAAGTTGGAATTAAATTTAGTAACTTCCATAGCTGGCTCCCTCAAAACGGGATCAGGATCTTTTACAATAATACGAATGGCCATTGCCGTTCCCTTCCTTTACGACGAAATCTATAATATGACTTGCGGATCTACATCAATGCTGAACTGCACGAGCTTCTGAGGCGAGCCTGCAACGAATGGCGCAAGCGCGCCGCGCAGCAGCGCAGGCACATCAATGTTCCCCCGATATTTTATCACACATTGAAAACGGTAGCGATCTTTCATTCTCGATATAGGCGATGCAACTGGCCCAAGCACCTCAAGCGCACGCGGCAAACCCGCTCCAAGCGGTCCTAATACGCCTTCGTCGGCTGCCAGCTCGCGCAGCCGCTCCGCAAACTGCTCTGACACCGAGGACAGCAGCGCAAGCTGCTCATGCGACATCGTGACCAGCACAAGCCGGCAATAAGGCGGGTAGCCCATGACGCCGCGATGCTTGAGCTCCTCTTCGACAAACCGAATGTAATCATGCTTTTGCGCGGTTGTAACCGCGTAATGCTCGGGTGAATAAGTCTGGACAACGACCTCCCCTGGCAGCTGATGGCGGCCAGCACGGCCTGCCACCTGTGTAAGCAGCTGAAACGTCCGTTCCGCTGAGCGAAAATCCGGCAAATTCAGCGACGTATCCGCTGCAATAACACCCACTAGCGTTACGTATGGAAAATCAAGCCCCTTCGCTACCATCTGCGTGCCAAGCAGCACATCCGCTTCACGGTCGCCGAAGCGCTTCAGCAGCTTCTCATGCGCGTTTTTCTCCGTCGTCGTGTCCACATCCATCCGAATAACCCGAATGCCGGGAAACAGCTTGGCAAGCTCCTCTTCTACGCGCTGCGTCCCCGTACCAAAAAAACGGATATGCTCGCTTTCGCAGGACGGGCAGGTTTGCGGCGCCTGCTCCGCATGACCGCAATAATGGCAGCGCAGCAGCCGCGACTTCTGATGATACGTCAGCGAAATATCGCAGTGCGGACAAAGCGCCGTGTAGCCGCAGGAACGGCACATGACGAAGGTGGAATAACCGCGCCGATTGAGCAGCAGCACAGTCTGCTCGCCGCGTTCCAGCCGCTGTACAAGCCCTTCATGCAGCTTGCGGCTGAACATCGAGCGGTTGCCTGCCGCAAGCTCCGCACGCATGTCAATGACCGTTACGGGCGGCAGCGGCCTGCCCCCAACCCGATCCGGCATAGGCAGCAGCGATGATTCGCGCCCTTCTGCAGGACGCCGGCTCGCAGCCGCATACGATTCAAGCGATGGCGTCGCCGAGCCTAATACGACAGCTGCGCCATGCTGCCTTGCGCGCTGCACAGATACATCTCTTGCATGATATTTCGGGCTCTCCTCCTGCTTGTAGGAAGACTCATGCTCCTCATCAATAATGACGAGGCCAATGCGCTCAAAGGGGGCAAAAATCGCCGAGCGGGCGCCAATGGCTACCTGTACTTTGCGGCTTCTAATTTTGCGCCATTCATCATAGCGCTCCCCATTTGACAAGCGGCTGTGCAGCACTGCTACCGCATCGCCAAAGCGCCCTTTAAACCGCTCGACCATCTGCGGGGTAAGCGCAATTTCCGGGACAAGCACAATCGCCTGCTTGCCTTGCTTTAGACAATGCTGGATCGCTTGCAAATAGACCTCGGTTTTGCCGCTGCCCGTCACGCCATGCAGCAGCAATACTTGCGGCTCGCCGCGCGTGACCGCCTCTGCTATGCGGGTGTAAACGCTCTGCTGCCCTTCGGTGAGCGGCAGCGGAACCGTCCGCTCAAACTCGCGGCTCGCATAAGGATCGCGCTGCTGCTCTATTTCCCGCAGCTCCAGCAAGCCTTTGCCAGCAATCGCACGCACGCTCGCTGGCGATCCGCCTGCTTCTGCAAGCAGCGCTTGCAGCGCAATGGGCTCGCCACGCTCCAGCATAAAGGCAAGCAGATCGCGCTGCTTGCCCGCCTTTGCTGGCCATGCTGCCAATGCTTCCGCAGCCGCTTCCTTATCTGTTGGCGGAAACACCGTCAGCACCTTGCGAATGGCCAGACGGTCGCGAATCGCTATCTGCTCAAGCAGCACGCCTTCCTCCAGCGCCGCTTTAATATCCGGCGCATATTGCGGAAACCGCTCCTTCAGCGCTTCCAGCTTCGTCTGCCGCTGCCGCGAGAGCATATCCAGCAGCTCCTGCGGCAAACGGCTTGCAAGCTGCTCCTGTTCCTCGTCTGTCGCTTCGTTCAATGACACATAACGCTCAGCTTTGCCTTTAAGCGCAGCGGGAATCATCGCTTGCAGCGCGGTTGTCCAGGAGCAGCAATATTTGTCGCTCATCCATTTGGCTAGCCCGATCAGGTCAGGAAGCAGCGGCGGCAGCGGATCAAGCAGCTCGGCAACCGCCTTGAGGCGGCGACTGTCAACTTCAGCCTCCTCCGCCAGCTCCACTACGAAGCCTTGCAGCACGCGGCCGCCGAAGGGCACGCCGACCCGGCTTCCCACCTCAATCCAGCTGGACATTTCCGCAGGAACCTCATAATCGAATGGCCGATCCGTTTGGCGGCTCGGCACGTCTACTATCACTCTGGCAATCATTCGCCAAAGCTCCTTTGCTTAGCAAGCTGTGAATGCCGCTGCACCGCAACTTCCAAAATGCGCCTTGCCGTCTCGCGTTTAGACAATAAAGGCAGCGCCTCTATCAAGCCTTCCTTTCCAAACAGCTGCACAACGTTCGTATCGCCGTTGAAGCCTGCGCCTTCCGCGCTCACATCATTGGCTACGATGAGATCGCAGTTTTTGCGCGCCAGCTTATCCATCGCATAATGCGCGATCTGCTGGGTTTCGGCGGCGAAGCCAACGAGCAGCTGATGCGTCTTGCGCTCGCCAAGCAGCTGCAAAATATCCGTCGTGCGCTCCAGCTCAAGGGTGAGCGTCTCGCCCGTCTTTTTTAACTTCTGCTCCTGCTGCTGGGTTGGGCGGTAATCGGCAACAGCCGCCGCTTTAACGACGATGTCAGCCGTTTCAAAATGCACGGTGACCGCATCCAGCATTTGCTGCGCAGATTCAACCCGCACCAGCTTTACGCCTGCAGGCGGTTCTACAGTCGTCCGCCCCGCGACAACGGTAACCTCTGCGCCCATCAGCTTCGCTGCCTCCGCGATGGCAAAGCCCATTTTGCCTGATGAATCATTAGTCAAATATCGCACCGGATCAAGCCGTTCCACCGTGCCGCCAGCGGTAACGAGCACATGCTTGCCTGCAAGCTTGCGGCTGCGGCTAAACCACTCTTCGATCGCATGTACAATTTCCTCTGGCTCGGCCAGCCTTCCTTTGGCCACATAACCACAGGCAAGCTGTCCCTCGCCTGGGTCCACGAACATAACGCCGCGATCCGCTAGCGTCTGTAAATTTCGCGCCACGGCCGGATGCTCATACATATGCACATTCATAGCTGGGGCCACAAGCACCGGGCTCGTTGCCGCAAGCAGCGTCGTGCTGAGCATATCATCGGCTAGCCCATTTGCCATTTTGCCAATGACATTTGCAGTGGCGGGAGCAATAACGATGAGGTCCGCATGATCGGCCAAATGAATATGCGACACAACCGCTGGGTCCCTCTCGTCAAAGGTGTCGATATGCACCGGATTGCGCGAAAGCGTCTGGAGCGTCAGCGGCGTAATGAAACGGGCGGCGGATTCAGTCATAATGACATGCACCTTAGCCCCTGCCTGCACCAGCCGGCTGCAAAGCGTAGCCGCTTTATAGGCGGCGATTCCGCCAGTAATTCCTAATATAATTGTTTTATTGGTAAGCAAGGTCCATCCCCCATTACAACAATGCTCTTAATCTATGGTATTGACTGAATTATGCCAGCCCATCCCTGTCTAT
This sequence comes from Paenibacillus sp. BIHB 4019, assembly GCF_002741035.1. NCBI lineage: Bacteria > Bacillati > Bacillota > Bacilli > Caryophanales > Paenibacillaceae > Paenibacillus > Paenibacillus sp. BIHB 4019. The sequence goes on from NZ_CP016808.1 coordinate 6,375,071, forward strand.
TAGCTTAAAGCGCAAGGCAGCAGCACGTTTTCTTCTCGTTTGAGAGCGCTTTGCCGCACACAAGGCGCTAGTTTTGAAGCTAGCTTTTTCCTATCATACCATATGATCACTGAATCCGCAGTCTGTTCGATGCCCGGTCCATCTCGCCCAGCTCACAAGCACGAATTTGCGGACAACCGCGAAAATTGGCATTTGCCTGCTTAAATCCGTATACTAGAGGGTAGGATTTATACTGATATTTTTAAATAATAGCCGAGGTGACCCCATGGAAGATGTAAAACAAGCCTACGCGAAGCTGGGCCTTCCCGAAAACGCTTCAAAAGAAGAGGTCGAGAAGCGCTATACCCTGTTGCTCCGCCAATCCCGCTCCCGCGCGCAAACCGCAGACAATGAGGAGACAACGGCAGATGAATTCAGCCAAGTGACCGCCGCTTATAAACGGATACTTGAAGCGGAGGACCAGAAGTTCAAGCAAGCGTTCAATGAGAAGGAATATGGAAAGTTTAAAAATATGGCGTCTGCCGCAGAGAAAACCGACCATTTCTGGCGCTACTATAAATACCATGTTTTCGGTGGCATTGTGGCGATTGCTCTCATTATTTATGGCGTTATAGCTTATATGGACCATCGCGAGGAGCAGCGGTATTTGGCAAGCCTGCCGCCTGTGGATTTATCGGTCATGTATTTTGGCGAGTATTTTACAGAGGACAATAAGCAGGATATGGCTGTTCTTGAGCAATCGCTGCTGGACAAGTTTCCCGAATGGAAACGATTTAAAGTTAACCTGACCTATGTGCCGCTTGATGCTAAAGATGCAGTCGATATGGCTTCCCAGCAAAAAGCGATGGTCGTCCTGGCGACGGAAAAGCCCGATATCTACATTCTCGATACAGCCAGCTTCGACTGGATTAGCCCGCAGGGCGTTCTGCAAAACCTCGATGATGCAGTGAGCGGCGAGCTGAAGTCCTCGGTTACTGAGAGCGAGTTGGTCAAAAAAACGACGAAGGATGAACCAGACGAGCATGTCTACGGCATCGATATCAGCAACAGCCCGCTGGTGAAAAATCTCTCCGTGCTGACGCCGAAAAATTATATTGTCGGCGTTCGAGTGAACAGCGAGAATACAGATAAAGCGATTCAATTTATCGACAAGTTTTTGCAAGCGAAGTAACTGACCGTCCTTAACTAAACTTTAAACAAACTTTTGAAAAATAATGCTAAAAAAAACGAGTCCATAGAATCTCATCTATGGCTCGTTTTTTTGTATAGGATCGGAATGATTTGCTCATTCCATTTCTTTTAGTAATATGATTTTGGTTTTGGCGCTACAGTTGGCGCAGGTGTTGCTGGAGCCGGAACTGTAGTTGGCGCTGGCGTTACCATTGGAGCAGGCTTAGTAGTAGGAGCTTGGCCTCCACCGTTGCCTTGGCCTCCGCCTTGACCAGCTCCGCCACCGATTCCTTGGCCTCCGCCTTGACCCGTTCCGCCACCGATTCCTTGGCCTCCGCCTTGACCGGCTCCGCCGCCGATACCTTTGCCTCCGCCTTGACCGGCTCCGCCACCGATGCCTTGGCCTCCGCCTTGACCGGCTCCGCCACCAATACCTTGGCCTCCGCCTTGACCAGCTCCGCCGCCGATTCCTTGGCCTCTGCCTTGACCGGCTCCGCCACCAATGCCTTGGCCGCCGCCTTGACCGGCTCCGCCGCCGATGCCTTTGCCTCCGCCTTGACCGGCTCCGCCGCCAATACCTTGGCCTCCGCCTTGACCGGCTCCGCCGCCGATACCTTGGCCTCCGCCTTGGCCTGCTCCGCCACCAATGCCTTTGCCTCCGCCTTGACCGGCTCCGCCGCCGATTCCTTGGCCTCCGCCTTGGCCTGCTCCGCCGCCGATACCTTGGCCTCCGCCTTGACCGGCTCCGCCGCCAATACCTTGGCCTCCGCCTTGACCGGCTCCGCCGCCGATGCCTTGGCCTCCGCCTTCTCCTTTAATGCGGAGGTTGCCCTTCGCTCCGCTTTTAGCCTTTGCTCCCGAAGGGAACTTTACTTGGCTGTAAGCATAAGTAATGGATTGGAACGTCCGGCTGTCGACCGCACCAGTTACTGGAAGACCGTGCATTTTCTGAAAATATTTGACTCCCTTTACGGTCAAGCTGTCGAATTTTCCGTTGATTGGGCCAGCATAGCTTCCCATTGATTTCAGCATCCCTTGAACGACATACACATCCGGCCCATGATCACCTTTTCCAAAAGCCATGCTCGTGCTCGGCATGCTCATCATCAAGGCAACAGCCAGAAGTAAGGCCCCAATCGTTTTTCCCAATTTCCTGCGAGAGGAAATGCTCCAGTCCCATTTCATGCAGTATACACCATCCTTATTTATTTTTTAATATTGTTTTGCCACACGCCTTACTATTCCCAACTTTTAAAATTCATTCCGCGATTTGCGAAAATCGGTTATGCAAGGAGGCAAGGAGAATCTATCTTCAATCATTAATTGAAGGTAAAACACAAAAAAACCGCTTACTAAAATAAGCGGCTAATCCAAACTATCGTTTATCGTTACATTTTCATTTCAAACAAACTCTGCCTATAAAATGGGATGATATTGGATCATTCCCTATCTCCATTGTCCATATGGACTGTTGACCCCTTCATCTAGCCCTTTAAAAGGGAATATATAATAATTAAGACATATGTAAAAATATTTTTTGAAATGGGTAAATTTATCAATGTATACGTATCGCTCTTTGCAAACGGGCGATCTTTCGACCATCTCTTCTTTTCCACAAAACAAAGATGAATTATTTTAAAATAACCGTTTTGACGTAAAGCTGCATCTCCTATGCCATAACACAAATACGAAAGGCATGCTTTTTTACTTGGCTATAAGCCTTTCAATCTCTCATTAAAATTCCGTTCATCCGGTGAGCATGTGGCGTGTGTGCATATGGAAAAGCTGCTTTAAATGTCAAAGCGGCAGCCCTGAACGATTGTACTCGCCAGAACTGCCTCTGCTGCTCAAACATATTTCATCAAAATGCTTTCGACGTGATGCAGATGCTGCCGCATCGCCAGCGACGCCGCCTCGGCGTCCTGCGCTTCAACCGCCTTATAAATGGCCAAATGCTCCTCGTAAAGCTGCTCCGCAACCGAGCGGTTCGCATACAGCTCCACCCTGCGAATTTCGCGAATGGCGGTTTCCACCTGGTTCATGACCGTCTCGAAAAGCTGTACCAAAATCGTATTATGCGTCGCCTTAACAAGCGTCAAATGGAATAGCAGGTCGGTGCGTTCCCCTTCCAGATCATTGCCCGCAGCTGCCTTCATTTGGACGACAAGCTCCTTCAGCACGGCCAGATCGTCCGCCGTCCTTTTCGAAGAAGCGATAGCAGCATTCGATACCTCAAACGTTTGGCGCGCCTCCAGCAGCTCCAATAAGGTTTGGCGATTCATACGCAGCGATTGCAGCTCGGGCAGCTCAAACTCCGCAGGCAGCGTGCTTATGACCGTACAGCCGCCACCTTGGCGAATGTCAATAAGGCCCATCGCTTTAAGCGCACTAAGCGCCTCCCTAGTCGTAGACCGCCCTACCCCAAAGCGCTCGGACATCTCCTTAGTGGAAGGCAGCTTGTCTCCGGCCTTAAGCTCCCCATCAACGATCAAAGCCTTAATTTGCGCCGTTATTTCCTCGTAATGGTTCCGCTTTGTCAGCTTCGTTACTTGCAAGCCACCCGCCTCCTTTTTCTAAATTCGCTAAAAAAATAAATCGAAAGCCTATCCGACCAGCAGCGCATAAACGACGCCGGGACCATGAACACCAATAGTCAAATCATTTTCAATATCGGACGAGCGGCTTGGCCCCGAAATAAAATGAATGCCTGCCGGCAAGCTTTCACGCCCTGCTTCATCCAGAGGAATTAAAATCTCTCCAAGCTTCGTCTTAAGCCGCTCAAGCGGAATAATGACGATTAGGACGGTTGGGAGCAGGCTGACTGAACGCCCCTTGTCTTTTCCAGATAAAACCGCAATAGATGATGTATAAGCAGCCGCATAATCAGCTACAACAATCCCAAAATCCGCTTCTGCCGCGCGCGCTTTCCAGTTTTCATTTTCATCGCTATTCCATACGCTTAAGCTTACGTTAGGAAGTGCTTCCTCCAGCTTCATTTCGGCAAGCTCCGGCTGGTTTTGCCTAATCATATAGCGCGCACCAAGCTCCGTCGCCTTATCCTTAATGAATTGCTTGGCCTCGTCCATTGTAGACAAATGGCTGACATGACCGCCATTGCTATGAAAATTCGCTGTAAACCGTTCAATTCGCTCTTCCAGCGTCCATTCATACTCCTGCCAGAAGTCTGGGGCCCCGCGGAACGGATGCACCGGCTTCTCTATTGCGCGCGGACGTCCCAGCTTATTTGCAATATCATTCATAAAAGCATCCTGCTTGCGGCGGGAATCTGCTGCAAGCTCTTCCAGCCATTGCTCATGCGTCTGTTCAGCCATGCCCATGCCCTCCTCCATTTTGCTCTCTATTGCGAACGAGCTGCTCCATCCGGCTGCGCGCATCTGGGCTCAGCTCATTCAGACCATGGCGAAGCTCCTCTTCGAGCGTGCCCCATTTATCGCGGAACGACTGCTTCGGCAGGCTTGGCGTAACGCGGTAGCTGTTCCAGCCCTTCAGCGGCCCCAGCTTAAGCCGGATTTCGCCATTGCGTGAAACGAGCCGCTGTCCCAGCTTGCCTAGTTTAATTACGCCCTTGAAGCGGCCCGAATTGCCCATAATGGCCGAAAATCCTTTCATGCCGCCCGCTTCTGCCAAATCGCGATGCCCGCCCTCTTGCTTGCGTCTGCGCAAATAGATGAGCATTTCATGCAGCGGGATTTTGACCGGACATGCTTCGTAACAGGCGCCGCAAAGGCTGGAGGCGTTGGCGATATCGTCCCAGTCGCCGACGTTTTTTTGGAGCGCGGGCGTGAGCACCGCGCCAATAGGTCCGCTGTACGTCCCGCCATAAGCATGACCGCCAATGTGACGGTATACCGGGCAAGCATTGAGGCAGGCACCGCAGCGAATACAATTGAGCAGCTCCTGAAACTCAGGGTCGCCAAGCTGGTTGGAACGCCCATTATCTACGATAATAATGTGCATTTCATCAGGCCCATCAGCGTCCACATCGCGGCGGGGTCCCGTAATGCCGGACATATACATCGTCAGCTTCTGCCCGGTCGCTGACCTTGGCAGAAGCGTCGCCATCACTTCAAGATCCGACCAGGAAGGTATAATCCGTTCCATGCCCATAAGCGTAATTTGCGTTTTCGGCACCGTCGTCACCATACGCGCATTGCCTTCATTTTCAAACAATACCATCGATCCGGTTTCCGCAATCGCAAAATTACAGCCCGTCATGCCAATGTCGGCTTCAAGAAACTTCTCCCGCAGCTTTTTGCGGACGAAGCCCGCCAATATCGTCGTATCCGCTTCAAGCGTCTCGCCCGCTTCCTTGGACAGCAGCTCCGCGATCTGAAAACGGTTTTTGTGAATAGCCGGAATAATAATATGCGAGGGCGTCTCGCCAGCAAGCTGAATAATATACTCGCCCAAATCGGTTTCGATCGCTTCGATTCCGAGCTCTTCCAGCGCATGATTGAGATGCAGCTCTTCCGTTACCATCGACTTGGACTTTACGACTGATTTGGCCTTTACTTGCTTGGCGATCGCCAGAGATACTTTCACCGCCTCGGCCGCTGTCGAAGCAAAATGCACATGAACCCCATTCGCCCGCGCATTGTCAGCGAACAAGTTTAAATAATAGTCCAGATGGGCAATCGTATGCAGCCGAATTTGCCGTCCGCGTTCGCGCCAATCTTCCCAGTTGCCATGCTCGGCTGTAGCCGCATGCTTGCCGTTGCGCAGACGCTCTGTCGTAAATTTAACGGCCTTGCGCAAAAACTCGTCATTTAACGCCAGATCTGCCCGGCCTTTGACCGTCGGCGGCACTTTCGTTCCTGCTGGTGCACTCATGCCTGCTTCACCCCTTCATACAATAGCTCAGCCAAATGCATCACTTTCACGGGTTCATTGCGGTAGCGCAAATTTCCCGCGATATTCATCAGACAGGCGAGATCAAGACCGACGAGCACCTCTGCTTCCGTCTCCAGCACATGGTCCGCCTTCTCCGTCACCAATGCGCCCGATATGTCCGCCATCTTGACGGCGAACGTCCCCCCGAACCCGCAGCAGTCCTCTGCGAACGGCAGCGGTACAAGCTCCATCCCTTTGACATGCCGCATCAGTTCCATCGGCTCTTCCTTAATGCCAAGCAGGCGGCTGCCGTGGCACGATGGATGATAGGTCACCTTGTGCGGGTACACCGCGCCTACATCCTTCACCCCTAGCACCTGAACGAGAAACTGGGTGAATTCATAAGACTTCTGCTGAAGCTTATTCGCCCGCGCAAGCATAATGGGGTCATTTTCAAACAGCTTCGGATAATGATGAATCATCCCTGTGCAGGAGCCGGAAGGCGAAATGACAAAATCGCTGTCCTCAAAAGCATCCAAAATCGTCTTCGCTGATTCCCGCGCTTCCTTCCAATAGCCGCTGTTGAAGGCTGGCTGGCCGCAGCAGGTTTGCACCGTCGGAAAATCAAGCCGTACGCCGTATTTCGCCAGCAGCCGAACCATCGCTTCGCCGACTCTAGGATACATCGCGTCACTTAAACATGTTATAAATAAGGATACTTTCACCTTTAGCACCTCTTTTGCTCTGATGAATAACAAATGTATAATATCAGGTTGTCAGACAAGTTGGACGAAGCAGGCGGGACTGCAAAACGTCTGGAAAGAACCTGCACGCTGCAAAACTTCCCATTACCTTTTGACAAATCCCGCTTGCTAGAACGCCGCCTTACACAATCGTCAAATCCATTGACCTTGCTTTCAGCTCGGCAACGGTATCCTCACCAATCCGTTTGTCTGTAATAATAGAATGGACATCACTCAGCTCTGCTACCTGCGTAAAAGCTTGTACGCCGAACTTGCTGGAATCAGCCAGCAGTACGACCTGATCGGCAATGCCGATCATTTTCAGCTTAATACGCGCCTGCAGCTCGCTCGACTCGCTGATCCCCCGCTCTAAATGTACGCCCTTGCATGATAAAAATAGCTTATCGACGTAATAGGCATCAAGCGAGCGTTCCGCCAACGGCCCAACGTAGGACAGCGAGCGTGAAGCGAGCAGCCCGCCTGTGGAGATAACCTCAATCTTCTCCTTCGTGCTCAGCTCCAGCGCGACCTTAATGGAATTGGTTAATACCGTCAACGGGATATCCGGCAAATGCGAAGCCATATACCAAGCCGTCGTGCTGGCATCGAGTACGATCCGGTCCTTCGGCTTAATAAGCTTAATCGCTTCCTGTGCAATTTGCCGTTTTTCCTCCGCATGGGTAATTTCCCGCTCGGTAAAGGGCGTCTCCGGCTGCTGATCCTTCACGTTCACCGCGCCGCCGTGCGAACGCCGCAGCTTGCCTGCCTGCTCCAAGCGATCCAAATCGCGCCGTATCGTTTCCTCCGTTACGCCGCATAGCTCGCTGAGCTCGGACACTCTTATACTGCCTCTGTCATTCACCAGCTGTACGATTTTTTCATAACGCTCCGCAACCAGCATAAGCCGCCCTCCTTTCTTTCAAAAAACTACAGCCCCGTCACCTGTGTAAACCGGCCGTAAGCGTCCTGCCATGCTTGCTGCTCCGTAGGCTCGTAATGCTCCACCTCGAAGGAATCCCGAATCACTTTGCGCGCTTCCCATATATCGGCCAGCTCGCCGCGGGCAATCCATTGCACAATCATATTGCCGATTGCGCTGCCTTCAACCGGACCTGCCCATACCGGCTTGCCGATGGCATTAGCCGTCCACTGGCATAGCAGCTTATTCTGGATGCCGCCGCCTACCATATGCAGACCGTTAAACTGCTGCTCGGAAAGCTGCTCGGTTAATTCCAGCACATAACGATATTTTAACGCGAGGCTCTCCAATACACAACGCACAATTGCGCCCGGACTGCGATCAAGCTGCTGCCCCGTCAACTCGCAATAGGCGCGAATGCGCGCTTCCATGCCGCCTGGCGGCAAAAATACCGCAGCGTCGGGATCGATGAAAGCGGTGAAAGGCTTCGCTTCTCCCGCCAGTTTGACAAGCTCTGCAAAGGATTGGCCGTGCCCCGCTTGATCCCATTCGCGCTTCAGTTCCTGGACGATCCAGAGGCCCATAATGTTTTTGAGCAGGCGGAACGTACCGTCTACGCCACCTTCATTCGTAAAGTTCAGCCGGTAAGCTGTCTCGTTAATGACTGGACGCTCTACTTCTGTCCCCATCAGCGACCAAGTGCCGCAGCTCAAATACGCGAATGGACGCTGAAGCGCTGGCACCGCTGCAACCGCAGAACCTGTATCATGCTCGGCAACGGCGATAACCGGAATATTCCCAACGCCAAGCTCGGCGCTTACGGAAGGACGAATACGGCCAGCGTCCGCTCCTGGTTGAACGACCTGGCCAAACATGCCGCGATTTAATCCAAGACGTTCAATCAGTTCGCCATCCCAATCACCGGTTAGCGGATTGAACAGCTGGGTCGTTGTCGCATTGGAAAACTCATTAAGCATATCGCCCGTCAAATAATACCGCAGCAAATCTGGAATCATGAGAAAATGCTGGGCTTCACGCAGCAGCGGCGATCCATTTTGCTGCATTGCAGCGAGCTGATATATCGTATTAAAGCTTAAAAACTGAATGCCCGTCCTCTCGAAAATATCCGTCTGCGGAATCGCTGTAAACACCTTCTCCATCATCCCATCCGTATGACGGTCGCGGTAATGATAAGGGTTTCCGAGCAGCTCGCCGCTGCTTCCAATAAGGCCAAAATCTACAGCCCACGTATCAATGCCGATGCTTTGCGGCTCTACCTTCAACTGCTTGGCTTTAACCAAGCCTTGTTTGATCTCATAATACAAGCGAAGAACGTCCCAATGCAGACGCTCTCCCACTTGTACCGGATCATTCGAGAACCGATGTATTTCTTCCACTTCGATTTTGTTGTTAACGAGGCGGCCAAGCAGCGCTCTTCCGCTGCTCGCCCCTAAATCGTAAGCAAGAATGGTCACCAGCTGGCACCGCCCTTGCCTCTCGCTAGAATATCCTTGCCATAGCTGCTGTCCAAATACGCGCGCATTGGATCAAGCGGCAAGCCTTGCTCCTGGCGAACGGCATGCAGCAGCGGCGTTACGTCGAATTCAAACGCTTTGCGAACGGCGTCTTCAGCGCCAAGCACATCATCTCTGTTTTGCGCATCTGCTACTTCATCGTGGTTGATCAGCAGCGCTTTCGCGAATTGCGTCTGTACGTTGAGTACCGAGCGCAGCATCGCCGGAATTTTCTGTTCAATGCTGTGCGATTGGTCAATCATATACGCAATATTGCTGACGTTGTTGCGAATCGCTTCATCATTATCTTTGCTAGCTAGCAAAATTTGATAGAAAATCAGGAACAGCTCATAAGGGTTCGTCGTTCCGACGATGAGATCATCATCGGCATATTTACGGCTGTTAAAGTGGAAGCCGCCCAGACGCTTCTCGTCAATCAGGTAAGCGACGATATGTTCAATGTTCGCGCCTTGCAGATGATGCCCCGTATCAACAAGCACTTCTGCCTGTGGCCCCAGCTTCATTGCCAAATTATACGACATGCCCCAATCTGCCAGATCGGTATGATAGAAAGCAGGCTCAAAGCATTTATATTCAATCAACATCCGCATATGGGGATCAAGTGCACGGTACATTTCGGAAAGCGATTCCTGCATCCATGCTTTACGCTTGCGGATATCGCCTTGGCCCGGATAGTTGGTGCCGTCTGCGAACCATAAGCTAATATCGCGCGAGCCTGTTTCTTTCGCAATCTGCACGCATTCCAGCAAATGATCCGTCGCTTTGCGGCGAATTTTTTCATTCGCATTCGTCACGCTTCCGAGCATGTATTCATCTTCTTGGAATAAATTCGGATTAACCGCACCAATCTTGAGGCCGAGATTTTCTGCATGGCTTCTCAGCTTGCCGTAATCGTCCACTTTGTCCCAAGGAATATGAATCGCAACCGATGGCGCTAGGCCTGTATAACGGTGAACCTGCGCTGCATCTTCGATTTTCTCAAATGGCGTGCGTGGAACGCCTTCCTTCTGATAAACCTTGAAGCGCGTACCTGAATCGCCATAGCCCCATGAAGGCGTTTCAATTTTAAGCGTTTTCAATTGCTCTTTGACGGCATCCAAATTAATACCTCTGGCCTTCTGCTGTTCTTCCAATAGCTGATACGCGCGATCGGACATGTTCAAACACCCTTTCCATTATAAAATATGATTTTATTTAATCGGATAGCCCATCGTTGACATTAATGCATTTTCCGCTTGCGTTGAATCCAGCCTGCTGTACTGTACAATGACCGGAATGTCGCTTTGCAGCTCGATGGCATATGGAACGCCGATTGGAATCGGCGCCCCGTTTTTGCCTAAGGAGCTGGTGCGGACATGCTTCGTACGTCTGGCAGGAATCACCACAAGAATATCGGTCATAGGGTCGCGGTCTTCGAAAAAGATCGTAATCCGCAGCAGCGCTTCTTCCGACGATGTATTCAGCACACAAATGGACTCATGGCTGGGCAGCGAGCCGGAGCTCGTCTCCGGAATGTAGCCGTCCGGTATAAACCAATGCTTTTCTCCCTGAGCTTTATACATATCCGCATCTCTCCTAATAAAATTAGCGGGTAAACGCTGCTGGTACGCCGCCGTCAATCGTCAGCATGCAGCCCGTCGTCTTCTCCGATTTCGATGAAGCAAAGAAAGCAATGCCTTCGGCAATATCACGCGGATAAATATTAACCAGCAGCGTCGTACGCTTGCGGTAATACTCTTCCAGCTGATCCGGCTCAATACCGTAAGCTGCTGCGCGCTCATTGCGCCAGCTGCCGTTCCAAATCGCCGAGCCTTGCAAAATAGCATCCGGCAGCACTGTGTTGACGCGAATGCCGAATTCGCCGCCCTCAGCTGCAATACAGCGGGCCAAATGAGCTTCCAGCGCTTTAGCGGAGCTGTAAGCCGATGCATTTTTACCTGCATATACCGAGTTTTTCGAGCCGATAAATACCATGTTGCCGCCGATGCCCTGTGTTTTCATTTGCTTAAACGCTTCACGAGCGACAAGGAAATAGCCTGTTCCCAGCACGTTCATGTTCAGGTTCCATTCCTTGAGCGAAGTTTCATCAAATGGGCTCGATGTAGCGAGGCCCGCATTGTTGACGATAATATCAACGCCGCCATAAGCAAGCGCCGTATCGGCATAAGCAGCAGCCACCTGCTCTTCGCTCGTTACATCCATTTTAACGGCAATCGCCCGGTTTTCGCCATACTTCTCATTAATTTCCGCCGCTACCTTCTCAGCGCCTTCAAGATTCAAATCTGCTAGCACCACATGCGCGCCTTCAGAAACGAGGCGGCGAGCTGTTTCGCTGCCGATTCCGCCAGCACCGCCGGTAATGAACGCCACTTTGCGGGAAAATTCGGTTTCAGCTGGAGCAAGCGACAATTTGTAAAGCTCAAGCGGCCAATATTCAACGTTGTAGGACTCATTTTCGCTAAGCGACACAAACTCGCCAAGAGCTGTTGCTCCTCTAATAACCGCAATCGCACGGTGGTAAAGCGCGCCGCTGACTTTGGAATTGGCCCAGCTTTTGCCCGTATTGATCATGCCTACGCCTGGAATTAAAATAACGCGCGGAGCCGCTTCAAACATAACATCGCCTTCATGCTTGTTGCGTTCAAAATATGCTTTGTATTGCTCTTTATAAGCAGCAATGCTTTCTTTCAGCTTCGCTTTAAGGCCTTCTACATCGTCTGCGTTAGGCGTCCAATCTACAAACAGTGGAACGACCTTCGTATGAACGAGGTGATCCGGGCAAGCAGCGCCTACTTGGGAAACGACTCCGGAGCTTTGTCCGCCTACAAATTGCAGCACATCGGCTTCGTCATCGAATGTCAAAATCATTTTCTTCTCGTCGCTTACTGCACCGCGAATCGTCGGCATTACTTGTGCCGCAATGCTTCTGCGGACATCAGCCGCAAGCGCCTCATGCTTTACGCCGCCAAACAGCTTCGCTTCATCAACGCGAGCTTCAATGTAAGCCTCTGCCTCGCTGATGATTTGAATTGTTTTTGCGTAGCATTCCTCTGACGTCTCGCCCCAAGTAACCAGACCGTGCTTCTCCATAAGCACCAGCTCAGCTTTCGGATTGGCAAGCACGCCCTCCGCGATCATTTTGGAAAGGGTAAAGCCAGGACGCACATAAGGAACCCAGACGAAACGGTAGCCGAAAATTTCTTTCGCTACCGCTTTGCCGTTGTCTGCGCAGCACAGGCTAATAATCGCATCCGGATGCGTGTGATCGACATGCTTGAACGGCAGGAACGCATGCAGCAGCGTTTCAATAGAAGCGCGCGGATGCTTGGAATCGATCATACAGTTAACAAGATACGCTACCATATCTTCATCAGACATTTCCGAGCGTTCGAACAATGGACGAATGTCTTCCATGCGAAGGCCAGTGAAATTGCCCGCTTTCATGGACGCAAGGTCGGAGCCGCTGCCTTTAACGAACATCACTTCCACATCACGGCCGCGGAAGTCCTTTACGATTGTTTTGGAGGAAGTGTTGCCGCCTCCCCAGTTACATACACGGCGATCAGCGCCAATAATATTAGAACGGTATACAAGTTCACCCAAACCTGCTTCAACTTCTGCTGCAAGAGAGGCATTCCATAAAGATTGTACCATTTTGCAAACCTCCGAAATCATATTTGTTTTTGCTTGTTTTTATACTATCATATTTGTTTGTCTTTGAATATACATATTTCAAACAAAAACAAAGATTTCGGACTTGAAAATACGCAAAGTAAAAATACTATGTTTAATCCCGCCTTGTAGCCCCACCAATACCCTCACATAGAAAAAAGACCACCCTGCACGAAGGATGGTCCATTACTAACTTTAGAGCGTGTATGCAAATGCAAATAAACCAAATGCAGATTCTGATTGAATTTCGCTTCAAACATGATTAGGAGCTGCGTCTGGTGAGGCAGCCTTGTGCATGGATTTTTGGCGGACACAGCGACTGCTAATTCAACTGAATCACACGTTATGACAGTAGCCGCGGACTCAGGAGACGCTAATGCGCTGCCAAACGGTATTTGATAGGATGACGAAGGCTATAACCGCATTCCTGTCCGCTTGCGGCCTCAAATCGGCTAAAAAGCCTAAATAGCGGAACCTCAGTCCTAAACAAATAGAGGCCGCCTATCCCGAGCTGCATGGTCCCTTTAACACTCGCTTGCTGAGCTACCTTAAGAGCCTTGTACCATCAGATGAGATTGGATTCAAATAAGCGCTGAGTAAGGAGCAGTAGCCCAAATTCGGTTTGCATGCATACCCCAGTTTCCAAAACAAAAAAACAACCGCCATAAATGACGGTTGCTCTCCTGAATGCCATATAAGCTGGCTAAAGGGCCAGCAGCCTAGTCTTCAATCGGTTCTTTCGATTCTACGACAACGATATCGCCGTAAATCTCTTCAAGCGCTACACCGACAAATTTCGCCGATCTTGGCGATTTAAGCTCGGATTTTTCCCCATTGCGCAGCATGCGCGCGCGTCTGGATGCTGCAACGACTAGCGAGTATTTGCTGTCGACTTTCTTAACCATTTCATCAATAGAAGGGTATAACATGTTCCATCTCCTCGCTTAGGCTTTCTCGATTGCAGCTGGCAGCTCGCCCAGCTCCGCTAAATATTTGCTTGCCTTGCAATGCTCGGCGGTAAGGATGCTCTCAATCCGGTAACAAGCCGCCTCAATCTCATCGTTCACGACCGCATAATCATAGTGGCTGAGCAGATTCATCTCTTCTTCCGCCACCGTCATCCGGTGGTTAATCGTGTCCTGCGTCTCCGTGCCACGCCCTGTAATGCGCTGCTTCAGCTCATCCAAAGATGGCGGCACGAGGAAAATAAACACGCCTTCCGGAAACTTTTCCTTAACCTTCAATGCGCCTTGAACTTCAATTTCCAAAATGACGTCCTGACCGCCTGCCAGTGTCCGTTCAACGAAATCGCGCGGCGTGCCGTAGCAATTGCCGACATACTCCGCATGCTCCAGCAAGGCATCACGAGCCATCATTTCCTGAAACTGCTCTCGGGTCTTAAAAAAATAGTTTACGCCATCAACTTCCCCTTGCCGCGGCAAACGAGTTGTCGCCGAAACAGAGTATACGAGATTAGGCATCTTTTTCCGCAGAACGGAGCAAACCGTCCCTTTACCTACGCCGGATGGACCGGACAATACAATTAACAATCCCTTATTCATAAGACTCCCCGTACTATTCGTCGTTATCGTCATCCTTAGTGGAAAGACGGTGTGCTACCGTCTCCGGCTGTACTGCTGATAGAATAACGTGGTCGCTGTCCGTAATAATTACCGCTCGCGTACGTCTTCCATATGTGGCGTCAATAAGCATATGACGGTCGCGCGCTTCCTGGATAATCCGCTTAATCGGCGCCGATTCGGGGCTCACGATTGAAATAATGCGGTTGGCTGACACAATGTTGCCAAAGCCAATATTAATTAGTTTAATAGCCAAGTAAGCTCCCCCTCCGGTCTCCCTCGTGCAACTGCCCGAATAAACAAGATATTAAGTATAAGTATTTGGACGATGAATGCACTCCACCTGCCAAATAACGGCAGAACTATTGCATTATTGTTGACGAAAAAAGTCCGGGGCATACGTTTTCCGCTAGGCGGACGTATAGACAACATCCGAACTGTACGACAGCCTGTCCTCGCCTTGCTATTCCAACCAGTCAGGGAGGCAGTATTCATTAGTATACATCTTAAATGATTTTGGCGCAACGAACAAGGGCAAAGCGCAAATTCTACCAAGGTGAAACGGCTGTCGCCTTCCTCTGGCGGCAAAGCTAACGTTTCGCGGTGAAATATAAGCCCATTTATAAATGTGAAACTTATAAATGCTTATATTTATGAAAATGGCACTTTCCCCTTATTCATTTCGATGCGATTAGCGATGAACGCCTGTTTTCTCCCAAACATATTCCGTAAGCTGGACCGCCATATCATAAAACATAAACGGTGTAATTAGATAAATGCCTTTGAAATGGAGCACCGCCTCATCGAGCAGCTCCTTGGCGATACGAACGCCTTCAGCGCGCCCCGCTTCCCCTTCAAGGCCTGCCATCCGCTGGCGAACTTCATCCGACAGCTGGATGCCCGGCACCTCATTGTGCAGGTACTCGGCATTTCGCCCGCTCGCAAGCGGCATAATACCGATAAAAACAGGAATCGGAAGATGTTTTGTCGCCTCTGCCACCTGTTTGATCAAAGCCGGATCGTAGACCGGCTGTGTCATAATGTAATCGGCGCCGGATTTGATTTTGCGCTCCAAACGCTGCACTGCTTTGTCCAAATGCTTCACATTCGGGTTGAAGGCGGCACCGACGATGAAATTCGCTTTTTGCTTCAGCGGCTTGCCGGAGAAGGCAATGCCTTCATTAAGCTGCTTCGTCATGCGGATCATCTCAAAGGAGGTGAAGTCATAGACGGAGCTGGAATCCGGCAAATCGCCAAAACGGGCCGGGTCGCCTGTTACCGCAAGCACATGGTCAATGCCCAGCGCGTCAAGGCCCATCAAGTGGGATTGCGTACCGATCAAATTGCGGTCCCGGCAGGCAATGTGCACGAGCGGCCGCAAGCCGACCTTCTCTTGCACGAGCGCTGCGAGCGCCAAATTGCTCATGCGCGTAACGGCTAGCGAATTATCCGCCATCGTAACAGCGTCCGTTCCACATGCCTTAAGCGCTGCTGCTCCCGCCATAAATTTGCTAATATCCAAATCGCGCGGCGGGTCCAGCTCGACAATTACGGTATGACGCTCGCGGACCGTATCCACGATGTTCGGCTCGCTTGGGATGCGTACATCCGGAATTTCCAGCTTCAGCGGAGGTTGTTCATTAATAACAATCGTCTCTGCTTCCAGAACGGCTGTGCCTGCTACTGCCTGCGAACCGCTTTGCGGTGAATAGTGGTTCAGCGCCGCTGCCATTGCAGCGACATGCTCAGGAGTCGTACCGCAGCAGCCACCGACAATGCGCGCTCCGTAATCCGCAAATTCGCGTGCAGATGCCGCAAAATATTCCGGCGTAGCCGCATACGTATATTTGCCATCCACATAATCGGGAATACCAGCGTTAGGAAAAATCGACAGCGGCCATGTGGCTTCCCCTTCAATCGCTTTCATCGCCCGCATAATCCCGTTCGGGCCGCTTCGGCAATTGAAGCCAACGACATCTGCGCCTTCCTCGGTAAGCTGGTCGAACGCCTGCTTCAAGCTTACGCCATCCTGTGTACGGCCAACGTCTTCAACCGCAAACTGGCAGATGACCGGAATATCCGTAAGCTTGCGGGCAATTCGCAGGGCAAGCAGCATTTCGTCTAGATCGTAAAACGTTTCAAGCATAAAACCGTCAACGCCCTCTGTCAGCAGCGCCGCCATTTGGCGTTCATATGCATCGCTCACGCGGACGGTTCTTGTATTTTTAAGCTTTCCGGCGCGAATCGAGCCGACCGCCCCAACTACGTAAGCATCCGGGCCGGATGCAGCGCGGGCAATGCGGACACCCGCACGATTAATCGCTTCCATTTCCGCTTCCAAACCGTAAATCGACAACTTTTCCAAGTTTGCCGAGAAGGTGTTCGTTTCAATAACCTGTGCTCCCGCTTCATAATAGCGGCGGTGAACATTTTCAATAACATCAGGACGCAAAATATTAAATTCCTCATACGAAACGCCGACAGGGAACCCCATCTGATACAGAAAGGTTCCCATTGCGCCATCCCCAGTTAAGATGCGCTCAGCGATTGCTGAGCGCAAATCCGGTTTGCTGTTCATCTCTCCCATAGCCGTGTCCGCCTTATAATGAGCCGCGGAAAACTTCTGCCGCTGGCCCTGTCATATATACGTGATTGTCCGCTTCATTCCATTCAATGAGCAGATCGCCGCCCTTCAGCGACACCGTTGCCGTCCGGTCTGTGTAGCCGTTGAGCACCGAAGCAACGACCGTCGCGCAGGCGCCTGTACCGCAAGCAAGCGTCGGGCCTGCACCGCGTTCCCAAACGCGCATTTCCGTATGCTCGCGGGAATTGACCGTTACAAACTCTACGTTGATTTTGCGCGGGAACATCGGATGGGTCTCCAGCTTGGGCCCCCATGCAGCCAAGTCGAAATTAGCCGCATCATCTACGTAAATAACGCAATGCGGATTGCCCATCGATACAGCAGTAAAGCGGAACTCATGGCCGTCTACCTCAATCGGATGCTCCACAACCTGCTCCTGGTCTACCGTTGTCGGCACCGCCAGGCCATTCAAAATCGGCTCGCCCATATCAACGCGAACGCTTTGAACTTTGCCGCCTTCTACTCTCAATTGCACTGCCTGTGCACCTGCGCCAAGCGTTTCAATCGTAATGAGCTCCTTATTGGTTAAGCCGTTGTCATACACGTATTTTGCAACGCAGCGAATCGCATTGCCGCATTGTTCTGCTTCAGAGCCGTCAGAATTGATGATGCGCATGCGGAAATCCGCATTTTCCGAAGGCAAAATGTATACAAGACCGTCTGCGCCAATACCGAAAAATCGGTTGCACAATTCGATCGCAAGCTGAGCTGCGTTATCAGGCAGCTGCTGCTCGCCCGCAATAACGATAAAATCATTTCCTAATCCATGCATTTTCGTGAAATTCATATGTGTACGCTCCTTTGCCGCGGCTATCATTGATAAATAAAAGATTCTGATTAATGATAGCATACCGCAAAGCTTGGATAAACACTATTCATTAAATACATCAACATTTGTACTTTTATGTTATCTGGTCGACATTTTGGAGCCAAACGTCAGCTTGCCCGATTGTTTTTTAGGCTTGGATGTGCCCAGCACGCTGCCAATTCCCATAAGGAACGTCGGAATTCCCGCTGCAACAAAGACGAGACACCATTCGCGCAGGCCAAGCGGCACCGTTTTGAAAATAGGCTGCAGCGGCTCAATGTAAAGCACGCCAAGCATCATAATGAGCGACGATAGCACAGCGAGCACCAAATAACGGTTTTGCAGCGGATTGCGGTGAAAAATCGAGCGCGAGCTGCGGCAGTCAAACACATGAATGAGCTGTGCCATTACGAGTGTTGCAAACGCGACGGTTTGCGCTTTAACCAAATGCTCCGTGCTTCCCGGCGCCTCAATCAGCGTAATCCAGAATGCCCCAAGCGTACATAAACCGATTAGCAAGCCGCGGCTGATGATTTTCCAACCAAGGCGGCGGGCAAAAATATTTTCCTTCGCCGAGCGCGGCTTCTGGTTCATTAAATCCTTCTCTGCCTGATCGACGCCAAGCGCCATCGCCGGCAGCCCGTCGGTCACCAAATTGACCCATAAAATTTGGATTGGCACGAGCGGCAGCGGCAAGCCAACCATCATAGCGAGCAGCATCGTCATAATTTCCCCGACATTAGAGGCCAGCAGGTAGCGGATAAATTTGCGGATATTTTCATAAATATTCCGCCCCTCTTCAATGGCTGAAACAATGGAAGCGAAATTGTCATCGCTCAAAATAAGGGCAGACGCTTCCTTGGATACATCCGTTCCGGTGATGCCCATAGATATGCCAATATCAGCCGCCTTGATTGCTGGCGCATCGTTTACCCCATCACCCGTCATTGCAACGACATGCCCTTGGCGCTGGAGCGATTTGACGATGCGCAGCTTATGCTCTGGAGACACGCGGGCATAAACGTATACATTGTCAACGAGTCGATCGAGCTGCTCATCGCTCATGCTTTCCAGCTGCTTGCCGCTCATCGCAATGCCTCCGCGCGGCATAATGCCCAGCTGTCCAGCGATGGCTTCCGCAGTCAACTGGTGGTCGCCTGTAATCATCACCGTCTTGATGCCTGCTCGGCGGCATACGGCGATCGCTTCTCTCGCTTCGCGGCGCGGCGGGTCAATCATGCCCGTTAGCCCTACAAATACAAGCTGGCTTTCCGCCTCCGCCTCGCTATTGCATTTATCCGTTGCCCGCAGGTCGCGATAGGCGAGACCGAGCACACGCAGCGCTGATTGGGCCATTTCTTCGCTGGCCTCGGCATATTTTTGCTTAAGCGTCCCTGTAAACGGCACAACCTTGCCATCCCACAGCACATAGCTGCACTGGTGCATGAGCACATCTGGTGCGCCCTTCGCATAAATGACGCGACCTCCTTGATGGGCAGCCAATACGGACATCAGCTTGCGCTCCGAATCGAACGGGAACTCCCGCTCCCGCTTGTAGAGCCCTTCCAGCGATTTGGCGGTCAAGCCGAGCTTCGCTGCCAGCACGACGAGCGCTCCTTCGGTCGGATCGCCATTGAGCACCCACTCCTGCTTGGCCTCCCCTGCGTTTTTGCTGCTGCGCTTGCGGCCATCCTCTGGCTCCACCTGATAAATCGATGCATTATTGCACAGCGCGGCAATTTGCAGCAGCCGTTTAAGCGAGGCGTCATGCTTCATATCGACGGGCTCCCCGCCCTCCAAAATCGCTCCGACAGGCTCATAGCCCTGCCCGGTCACATCCAGGCGGCGACCGCCCATCCAAATGGTCGTGACGGTCATTTTATTTTGCGTCAGCGTGCCTGTTTTGTCTGAGCAAATAACCGAGGCACAGCCAAGCGTCTCTACCGACGGCAGCTTACGGACGATAGCCTTGCGCTTAATCATCCGCTGCACGCCAAGCGCGAGCGCAATCGTCACAATAGCGGGCAGCCCTTCGGGAATAGCGGCTACAGCAAGGCTGACGCCAGCCAGAAACATGCCATAAGCAGGCTGTCCATGCAAAATTCCTGCTACAACAACGATAATCGTCAGGCCAATGGCGACGGCGATCAAAATTTTGCCCAACTGCTCCAGCCTATGCTGCAGCGGCGTTTCCATCGACTCCGTCTGCTGGATAAGCTCGGCAATCGTGCCCATCTCCGTCTTCATTCCGGTACGAATGACCATGCCCTTCGCAGTGCCTCGTGTGACCATCGTGCCCATAAACCCAATATTGCGCTGATCGCCGAGCGGCAGCTCCGCTTCGGAAATCGCCATCGCATGCTTGCCGACTGGCACCGACTCGCCCGTTAAGGCAGACTCCTCCGTATAGCAGCTGTTCGCCTCAAGCAGCCGCACATCAGCAGGAATCCGGTCCCCGCTCTCCAGCACAATGACATCGCCAACGACCAGGTCCTTGGCTGGAATGTCCATCATTTGCCCGCCGCGCAGCACCTTGGCCGACGGGGCCGACATTTCTTTTAGCGCATGCAGCGACTTTTCCGCCCGAAACTCCTGCACGAAGCCGAGCACGGAATTAATGACGATAATGGCGATAATCGTTACCGCATCCAAATATTCGCCCAAAAGCCCTGATATAAGAGTAGCGCCCATGAGCACCAATACCATAAAATCCTTGAACTGATTGAGAAACAGCATGATCGGCGATACCCGCTTGCCCTCGGTCAGCTCATTGTGCCCATCCCGCTGCAACCTCTCCGCCGCTTCAGCGGCAGCCAGCCCCTGCTCCGGGATGCTGTTCAGCGCTTGCGTCAGCTCCCCTTTACCCAATTGATGCCATTTCAATTGTTCCATCGCTTCTTTTCCCTCCCGTATATGCCTCAGCGCCCCTCGGACAGCCTCTCAAGCCTAAATGTATTCGGACAACCCGCAAAATATCCCAACAAGGGGTTAAGTTTTTGCTTCAACTATGGCATGATAGAGAGATACGTACCGATTTCAGGAGCCCTTCAGTGACCTGAAACATAAAGGAGCTAGCGAATTATGGCCTTAGACGGCATTGTCATACATGCAATTACCGATGATTTGCAGCGCTGCATTGGCGCCCGCATTCATAAAATCCATCAGCCGACAGCAAACGACCTCATCTTCAGCATTCGCGGAGCCGGAATGAGCGGCAAGCTGCTGCTGTCCGCCAATCCCACCTATCCGCGGCTTCATTGGACGACGGGCACATACGTCAATCCAATGGAAGCCCCGATGTTCTGCATGCTGCTGCGCAAATACTGCGAGGGCGGCGTCATTGAAGCAATCAGCCAAATCGGACGCGAACGAATTATACATATCGATATCCGGCACCGCGACGAGCTCGGCGACTTATCGTTGAAACGCATTGTTATAGAAATTATGGGGCGGCACAGCAACATTATTTTGCTGGACCCGGCTACGGGCATCATCCATGACGGCATCCATCATGTCACGCCTTCCATCAGCAGCTTCCGCATCGTCATGCCGGGCAGCAGCTACGTCTCTCCCCCTGACCAAGGTAAGCTTGATCCATTTGCTATTGCCCAAGAGGACCAGTTCCGCGAAGCGCTTCGCAAGCCGGAGCCAGATCATACGCAAGCAGCTGGCGCTGAAGCTGACAGCACGCAAGCAGTAGAGAAGCAAGCTAGTGCAGATGCTCCCGTTTTTCAGCAGCTTGTAGAAGCTTTCAGCGGTTTGAGCCCGCTGCTTGCCAAGGAGATTGCGTACCGCGCTAATGATTCCGAAGCTGCCTTATGGCAAAGCTTTTCAGAGTTAATGGACAAAGCAAAGCGGGGAGAATTTGAGCCCGCCATCGTAACGAACGCGAAAGGCAAAGCTTATTTTTCCCTCACGGCGCTCACTCATTTGGAAGGGGAAACCGCAAGCTTCCCTAACGTCAGCGAAATGCTCGAAGCGTTCTATGGCGATAAAGCCGAACGGGATACGGTGAAGCAGCGCGCCTCCGATCTGATTCGTTTTGTGCAAAACGAAAAAGCCAAAAACATTAAAAAAATCGACAAGCTGGAAGAAACGTTGGTGGATGCGCATGATGCCGATAAATACCGCGTCCTTGGCGAACTGCTTACCGCCTACATGCATCAAATCCAGCGCGGGGATAAAGCAGCGACATTGGTTAACTTTTATGATGAAAATCAAGCGACGGTCACGATAGAGCTGGATCCGCAGCTCACACCGTCTGACAATGCGCAGCGTTATTTCCGCCGCTATACGAAGCATAAGAACAGCATTGCTGTCGTTGGCGAACAGATGGAGCTGGCGAAGGCAGAAATCGATTATTTGTCCTCCCTGCTTCAGCAGCTGGATAATGCGTCGCTTGCCGACACGGAAGAAATTCGCGAGGAGCTCGTTGCGCAGGGCTACCTGAGGGATCGCGGCAGCAAGCGTGGAGCGAAACGCAAAAAGGCGGCCCAGCCTTCTCTGCTCTGTTACACCTCTTCGGAAAATATTGCGATTTACGTAGGCAAAAACAATACGCAAAACGAATATTTGACGAACCGTCTCGCCTCTTCCTCCGACACTTGGCTGCATACAAAGGACATCCCGGGCTCGCATGTCGTCATCCGCGGGGGCAGCTTTGGCGATGCTACACTTGAAGAGGCAGCTATGCTGGCAGCGCATTACAGTCAAGCAAGATCGTCCAGCATGATTCCCGTGGACTACACGATGATTCGCCATGTGCATAAGCCAAGCGGCGCCAAGCCGGGCTTCGTCATCTATGATCATCAGAAGACGCTTTTCATTACGCCAGACGAACAGCGCATTAAAGCATTGCCTTCAAAAATCACCTAATTAAAGCAGTAGGCTGCAAAAGGCCAGCCTCCTCTGTACAACTTGGCCTTGCCTGCATGGCCTAAATTGCCTGCACGCCATAAAAAAGGACGTGAACCCGCTGCTAAGCACAGCTGGTCACGTCCTTTTCATTTAAAAAGACCTATCTTTACGAACTCATATCGTTCAAGTTCAATCCAGATTTCAATTGCTCCAAGACGCCCGCATCCACCGTCCGGCTGCCAATTGCCCCGTGAAATACTTTGCCTTCCCGTTCGCCGTGGTAATCAGAGCCTCCAGTTACAATCAAGCCGTATTGCTCCGCAAGCTGCAAATATCTCGCTTCCTCCTGCGGGCCATGATCGGAATGATAAACCTCAATGCCTTGAACGCCGCCACTGCGAATCAATTCCTCCACCAGCTCGTCGTTGCTGTATAAGCCAGGATGAGCCAGCACGCTCACGCCACCCGCTTCCTTGATCCAGGTAATCGCTTCATAAGGATTCACGCGAGGCGGATTGACATAGGCTGCGCTTCCCGAAGCCAGATAACGGTCAAACGCCTCCCGCATGGTGGAGACAGCCCCTTTGCGAATGAGCAGCTCCGCTATATGCGGACGGCCTACCGTCTTCCCGCCCGCCGCGTCGCCAGAGTGCTCCAGCGCGACCGCTGTAACCTCCTCCAGCGTGATGTCGATGCCCAGCTCTACCAGCTTGGCAACGATTAGCTCATTGCGTTTGTCGCGAACTGAACGCAGCCCCGTAAGGCGCTGCTGCCATAATGGATCCCGCCAATTCGCATAATAGCCGAGCACATGAATGTCCTGGCCATCTGCCACCGTGCTTAGCTCTACTCCTGGCACCACCGTGATGCCTAATCGTTCGCCTTCCGCCAGCGCCTCTTCCACCCCAGCCATCGTATCATGGTCGGTTATTGCAATAGCCGCCAGCCCTGCTGCTTTTGCTAGCTGCACATTGTAGCTTGGTGAGCCTGTACCGTCGGAAGCCGTCGTATGTGTATGCAAATCAGCTTGTCTCATCTCACTGCTCCTCATAGCCATTTTCTCAAATCATTTTCTCTCAGAAACGTTAAAAAAGTGACCGCCGAAATCGGCAGCAGCGCGGATTTCAAATATATCGAATAAAACTGCCGTTTAAATTTCGTATCTACAATCGGCACGCTGTGCAACAAGCCTAGCGCAATTTCATGCTTCGTCGATGAGGAGGACAGAAAAGATATGCCTAAGCCCGCTTCTACCGCACATTTTACCGCGCCGGTGCTTCCAAGATCCATGACGACCTTAAGATCGGAAGGATCAATATTTTTGCGCTTCAGCTGCTCTTCCATCACAAGCCTCGTTCCAGAGCCTTGCTCACGCAGCACAAAAGGATAGCTGGCCGCCTCTGTCAGCGTCACATCCGTCCGCCCCGCTAGCGGGTGGCCCTGGGGCACTACGAGGTGCAGCTCATCGCTCATGACGGCCTCCATCTGCATATCCGGATGATTGACAGGCGCTTCAATAAGCCCAAAATTCAACTGATGATTAATGATATCCTCCATAATTTGCGCCGTGTTCATCACCTTCATGCTGATGGCAATGTCCGGATAAGCTTGACCGAAAGGACCGAGCAGCCGCGGAAGTATGTATTCTCCAATCGTCAGACTGCCTCCAAGCAGCAGCCGTCCCTTTAATTGCTTTGTAAACAAGCTCATCGCTTGATCTGTATCTCTAATTAGCTCAATGCTGCGTCTCGCGTACGGCATCAGCTCCTGCCCCGCTTCCGTCAGCTCAATTCGCTTTGTTGAACGCAGCAGCAGCTTCGTGCCAAAATAATCCTCCAGCGACTGAACCTGCATGGTCACGGCCGGCTGGGTCATATGGAGCGCTTGCGCCGCAGCCGAAAAGCTGCCCCGTTCCGCGACGGTATAAAAAATATGCAGTTGATGAAAATTAAGCGCCATCTGGCCGACCACCCTTTCCTTTGCCCTATATTATACTATATGGCTAGGCTAAAACGCACGAAAAAGCGCAACTCTCGTTCATCGCACGGCTGGCTGCTGCTTCACCATGCTTGCGAATCGAAGATGCGCTTTTATTTTTAATTCCGTATAAGGGCCCGTTTATTTCTTCTTGCGGCTATTTTTAACGAGCGTCATTCGCCGGGAATGGCGCAGCCAGGAATAGTAGGATTTCAAATCTCGAAGCTCCATCGTCTCCGACATGCGGCCGAGAAAGGTCACGATAATCATTTTGTGCAGCGGGTTCCCCAAGATGTCCGTATCTGTCAGGGAAGGCGAAAATTCAGCTACGAAAACCAAATCATTGTCAATTAAATAGACATCCTGCTCATTGCGGTAATACGACTCGATTCTGCCCTGCTTCAAGCATTCCCACAAAAATTCTGCGATGTCCTCATAGCCAGTTTTCTCATGTTCAACTCGATCAATCCAGCGGCTACGGGCATGATTCGTAATGACAATATCAGAAACTTTCATATCGCCCAGATCGACATAGAACGTTTCATAGGTGCTCCATCGTTTCGTCAACTTGTCCTTCATCACGAACCCTCCTCCTAAAGAACCAGGCCTTTATGACTAATATATCAAGTATTTTACCATGATTGACCGATTTTACAACAGAAAAAATGCTGAATCTCAAAAATAACAGTTGACGTGACGCCGCCGCGACCGCGGTTCTGATTATGATCCCGCCACAGGCTTGCTAACTCAGCGTTTCGCTTTCCTTTTCCGAAATCATTTTTTAGCTTCTCTCTTACGGAGACTACTTTCATTATATTGCTAGGCATAAAAAAATAGCCCGGGTGGTTGTACCCCACCCGGGCTATTGCGCACAGCTTGTTCGCTGCCAGCAGCTACATGCTGTAAAATCTTGTTTTGTCTTCACTGTCTTTCGTATATTCCGTTCGCAGCTCATTCCGGAAGGAACGTTCAATTCTGCGAACGAAAGGCAAACGTCCAATATTGCGCAGCACTTCTTCGGCACGTTCGGCATTTACGTAGATGACGACATAGTGCATTTTGCGCGACATGTAATGAACGGTGCCGTGTTTTTCTAGCGATCTGGCCGCCTTTAGGTCACTGACCCATATAATATAACCCGTCCGTTCAGGTAACAATACGATTCCCTCCACAAGTGTAAAATTCACACCGAGCAGAGCCGCCTAGCCGCAACCGCCGCTTCCACAGCCACATGATCCGCCGCTTCCGCAACCGCCGCCGCTTGCTTCATTGCTCGGCACTTTAATCGTGTCCGATACTGATTCAGCAATGGTCCGTGATACCTCAAACAGCATCGTATCAACAGCCTGCTCCGCTGATTTGAATCGAACGACCGCCTCGATTTGGGCGAGCTCGGCTTCAACCAGCTTAATTTTATCTTTGGCTGCATGAAAATCCGGATGAAAACGCCCAAAACGCTGGCATTCCTCAAACAGCTCTTTCGCCTTTTCAAACTTCCTGGTCAGCGCCTTAACATCAGCATCCTCGCTGACCGCGTCTTTCCAATATAAATATTCGGCAACTTCAGCCGACTGATTAATCCAATCACCCAGCTCGTAAGCACAAAGCAGCAGCGACGCCATATCGAGCGAAGAAACACCGCTTGCACCTTCAGGGTGTATGGGTAGAACAGCCGAGAGCTCCTTAGTAGCAGGCATTTTTCCACCTCATCTCATTCGCTTACTTCCTTATCTATCATAGCATACTAGCTTAAATAGTACATACCATTTTATGTATGAAAATTAATTCCTGGAACAAGCAGCCGCATAGCCTGCCAGCTTTCAGGCGACAACCTCACGCTGGCTCCATATTGCGCGCCTGAGAAGCTGCCCGTAACAGACCAACTATTGGATTCGGCATGCAGCTCCCAAGGTACAAAAACAGCCATTCCATCCTCCAAATGCAGCTCGACAGGTGTTTGCCACTGAAGCGCACGCTCCATCATCTCCCGGCTTGTGGAATGATGGTAGGCGCGGCGCTGGTTCAGCCAGCTTGCGGGAATTTGCTTTAGCCCCGCATAGCTTCCCTGCTTGTCCTCCTCATCATGCTGAATAAGCTCATAATGGCCCAGCCAGTCCTCATGCTCTGCTCTGGGTGCAGCCACTCCATTATCGGGATACAGCCGGAAACCAGCGACTAGCTGCTGCTGGGAGCTATCCTGAAAGGAAGGATATTGCCTGCCGTCTCCGAAGCTCCCTGCACCCGCCACTGGCTTGTCCAGCTGGCCCAACTTGCTTCCCCAGTCTCGCAGCAGCGGAGCTGCTTCTGCTGCTGCGTCCTTGCTCCCGGAAGCCCATTCGAGAAAAGCGAGCAGCGCTGCTTCCGTTCGGCCAAAAGCCATTGCCCGTTCGATCGACTTGCGGCTAAGCCGGTACAGCCCTTGCTGTTCCTCGTTCACTCGTTCGGCCATAAGCTCCAGCTCCCAGCGAATACGCCCGTCACATTCCGGAAGGACGATAATTTCCCCATTTGGCTGCACGATGACAGCTTCGCTTTCACTAGTAAGCGGTGTTGATGATCGGTCTGTTCCGGGCTGGGGATCTATCATCCAGCGAAACCAGCTGCGCTCTCCGGGCCCTTCGATTCGCTCAAGCCAGCCGAAAGCATGCAGCGTGTCCAACCACCCCAGCAGCTGCTGCTTATCGCCCAAAGGCAATTGTCCAGCCGCAGCTGCAACAGCCTCGCCCTGCACCTGATACAGCCACGCTTCGGCCTCATACCAAGGCCCCATAGTTAGTGCAGACAATGCCGATGCGCCATGCGCCAAAAGCGGCTTTCTATATAAATAATGCTCCACAATCAGGCTGTGAAGACAAGCCTCTCGGGCAAAGCTGTTTAAAATCAGCCATTGCTCCAGCTTATCCTTTACCCATATGAGCCGCCCCTCTTCCTCCTCCAGCACGCCTAAACTTATAGCCGTTTCCAAAATAAAGGCAGATATGCGTCCGTATTGGCGTACCCGATCGTCCGATACATTCAAGCAAGCGATATTTTCCTCCGTAAGCGTAACGGAGATTCCCAGGCGGGCAATTATTTTTTTAGGCAAAATCCCTTTATTCGTCAGTGCAAGCCCGCTTCGCGCAAGCTCCGTCCACGCATCAAGCAATTGAAGTCCCAGCAGTCTGCCAGAGGCTCGAAACTGCACCTCGCCTTCTGCCAAAGCATCCATCGCCTTCGCCTCCAGCTGGCAGGGAAACACCAGCTGCTGCCATAGCGCAAAGCTGTCGCGAGGCACAAAATAAATGCGCTCGCCCCAATTGCGGCTTACCGAAAATACGAGCCCGCCGCGCTGCAGCTCCGCTAAAGCCCAGCGAAACTCCGCGCCTGACATGCACGCCTGCTTCGGGCCAAGGCGAAAAAGCCTCTCCTCAGGAGCTGGATCAGCGCCAGCAAGCTTTATGACCGCTTTCAGCGCCGCAAGCGTCGTAGAAGAGAGCGATTGAATCGCCTCAAGCATGGAGCGGCGATCTTTAACCGCATCGCTCCACTGCTTATTTTCTTTAGCTGCATACCACCACATCGGCGCTTCCATAAATGTTTGCTGCCGATAATCCGTCAGCTTGTCGGCGAGCTCGTGGACGTACATTTTTTTCTCCCCCTACATCGTTTGCCTCGGCTTGCTCCCTTTATTCAAGCAAAGCTGCTTCCCGCGATTCCAGCGCATAGCGATACCCCTGCTCCACCATGAACAGCTGGCGCCGCAGGGCAAAATCCAGCTCCTTGGTGCCATCGCTGACAACGGTATAAAACCACGCTTCGTTTCTTCCTTGCTTTGGCCTGAGAATGCGCCCAATGCGCTGAGCCTCCTCTTGCCTTGAGCCGTAGCTGCCCGATATTTGAATAGCTACTGCCGCATCCGGCAAATCAACAGCGAAATTGGCAACCTTTGAAACCGCCAGCACCGGAACCTCGCCTGAGCGGAAACGGTCATAAAGCAGCTGGCGCTTATCCTGCTCCAGCTCTCCGGTTATAACGGGAATCGCGAGCGCTTCGGCAACCGCATGCAGCTGATCTAAATATTGCCCGATAATGAGCGTAGGCACGCCTTCATGACGCTTCAGCAGTTCCCTAATTATAGATGCCTTTGATGGATTTTCTGCCGCAAGCCGCAATTGGGAACGGGGAGCGGCAGCCGCATACCGCTTACGGACAGCCTCACTAAGCGGTATCCGAATTTCGGTGCAATGAACAGCCGCAATATGCCCCTCTGCTTCAACCGCCTTCCACAGCCATTCATACTGCTTTGGACCAATGAGCGAAAAGACGTCCTCCGCGCAGCCATCCTCGCGGACGAGCGTTGCCGTTAGCCCAAGCCGCCTCGTCGCTTGAATATCTGCTGTCATTCGAAAAACAGGTGCAGGCAGCAAATGCACCTCATCATAAATAATGAGCCCCCAGTCGCGCTCGGAAAATAAATTCATATGCTGATAGGCTGCCGACTTCGCCTTGCGGCTCGTCAATATTTGATAGGTGGCAATGGTTACCGGGCGTACCTGCTTGAGCCCGCCAGCATATTCTCCGATGTGCTCTTCCTGCAGCGTTGTTTTGTCCAGCAGCTCGCGCTTCCACTGCTGGACCGAGGTGGTGCTGGAGGTCAAAATCAGGGTCGCGCTGCTTAGCTTTGCAAGAGCAGCCAGTCCCACAACCGTCTTGCCTGCTCCGCATGGCAGCACGACAATCCCGCTGCCGCCATGCACGGAGCCTTCAGCGCAGAAAACATCTACCGCCTGCTGCTGATAGGCTCGCAGCTCAAACGGCTTGCCTTGGCGCGTTACCTCGCACAGCTGCACCTTCAGCGCCTCGCCGGCGTGATAGCCCGCCTGATCGATGACGGGATAACCGAGCCGGGCCAGCTCCTGCTTGAGCAGCCCCCGCTCCTCCCCGCGGACTTCTATACCTGGCCCGCTGAGGCATGCTGCCAAATTCGGGCTAGCTAATTTCGGCCTTATTTCCGGATGGCGAGCCAGCTCCATGAGCAGCTCCGCGCTGCCGCTGAGCACGAGCTTGTCTCCCGCTAGCTCAAGATGCAGCTTTCCATAGCGGCCCATCCATTTGCGTATGCTCATTTCCGCATAGCCCGGGATGCTCGATGATGCATACTTCATCAGCAGCGCTATGACGTCCTCCGCCGCCATCCCCGACGCGCAGGCTTGCCATAGCGTCATGGCTGTCATCCGGTACGTATGCCAACCGCCTGGGCGCTTGACGAGCTCTGCGAAAGCAAGCAGCCTGCCAGCGGCCTCCTCTGCCCCGGCCTGCTTCATATTGAGCAGCAGCGTCATATCGCTTTGAACAATAAGCGGCTTGCTGCTTGGTCCCAGCATGTTATCCCCTCCTTATGTATAAGTGTGCAGCCATTAGCACAACGGCAAAGCCAGACCATCGGCCATAATGGCCTCCTATAGGAGCAGTATGCGGAAATAGGCCCTATTTTATGCAATCATAATAGTGGTTGTTATCGTAAGCTGGTCATAAAAAAAGAGAGCATGCCACCGTATTCCGTGACATACTCTCCAATTAACGTACTGCTGCTGCCATGCTCGTCCAGCACGCCGTTTAATGCTCTAACCATCTAATGCTCTGACACATAATCCTCAGCCAGACGAATGAGCAGTTCTGCGGATTTAAGCATGGCGCCTTCTTCGAAATCGAACTTAGGATGATGATGGGAATAGCTGGTGGACATATCGCCATTGCCCGCGCCTACCATCATAAAGCAGCCGGGAACCTCGTCCAAATAGTAGGAAAAATCTTCAGCTACCATCATTTCATCGCCCCGCACCGCATTGCCTTCTCCGAGCATCGGCTCTGCTACGCGAAAAAAACGCTCCGCTTCATGCTCATTATTAATGACGGCAGGATAGCCGACGCGAAGCTGAAAATCGTATTTGGCGCCATACATTTGGCATGTATGCTCTATAACCTGCTTCAAACGCTCATGAATAAAATAACGGCTTTCCTCATCGAAGGAACGAACCGTGCCTTTCATCAAACACCGTTCGGCAATGACGTTATTCGTCGTTCCCGCTTGAAAGGAACCTATAGAAATAACCGACGGATGCAGCGGATTGATGCTCCGGCTAACAATCGATTGTATCGACTGCACGAGCGACGCCCCAACCACAATCGTATCAATTCCTTTATGCGGCATGCCGCCATGTCCGCCCAGCCCGATAATTTCAATTGTGAATTCATCGGCTGCGGCCATGAAAGCGCCTGCTCTTGTCGATACTTGCCCAAATCGGAGCGGTGCCCACAGATGAATGCCATAGATGACATCCACGCCTGCAAGCGCTCCGTCCTTAATCATATGAATGGCACCGCCCGGCGTCACTTCCTCAGCAGGCTGGAACAGCAGTCTCCGCTCGCCCTTAATGTCACTGCGATGCTCCTGATAGAACTTCGCTATGGCCAGCATCGACGACGTGTGGCCATCGTGCCCGCAGGCATGCATAATTCCGGGTACCGTTGACGCATAATCACACTGCTTCTCATCTTGAATCGGCAACGCATCGATATCGGCGCGCAGAGCCACGACTGGCCCAGGCCGTTCGCCCTTTATCGTGACGACGATGCCATATCCGCCTACACCTTCCTCAAACTCGCAGCCGAATTCCGCCAGCTTCCCTGCGATCCATCTTGAGGTTTTCTCCTCTTGGAAGGATAGTTCAGGATGCTGATGGAGGTATCTCCGCCACTGCACCATCTCTGGATAAAGATGTTGCAGCTTTTCTAACGCATAGACACTGGTCAACATAACAGCAAACCTCCTTCACCTTTTACACAAATGACAGACCTATCGTCTTAATCGTATTAACTTACTCTATTTTAACAGAACGAAGCTCACATAAGGAAGCTTAATTGCAGGAATGTTTATTTCGGTTTGCTTTGTCGGCGCGGGTAAGGCTTGCACTGGCTGGGGAAACATACTATCATGAGAAATGAATGTTCAACAATTGGTTATGAATAATGAGGAGGAAACATCATGATTATTGAGAATACCGGTTTGAACGGTGTTCAGAGCGAGCTGTTCCATCTGGATGAATCGGCAGAAAAGCTTGGCTTCGTTCGCTGGCAGTGGGAATACTACCGCGCTACATATGATTTGAAACTGGAAGATAAGGCTACAAACTCTGAATACTTTTTGCGCATCAACACGCGTGCCGTTGAAGGAAAGCTTGAATCTCCGCATGCTGTACTTGCAATTGAAGCCGTATACATTGGCAGAGCAACGTTCCCGCATGGCATGGAGTATGAATCACCGGTGCCGCAACCTATTTTGAACACAGCTACGCAGCGATTGCAGCAACTCAAGCAATTGCTTGACTAGTATGAGCAAAACGCAAAACGGCAGCCGTGGCAGGCCAGATTTTCTGCTTCTCATTTTCACGCTTCTGCTCGTCGGTTTTGGGCTCGTGATGGTATTCAGCGCGAGCTCAAGCATTGCTTTATATTCACCAAAATATTTGAATGATCCGCTCTATTTTGTTAAGAAACAGGCTGTTTTTGCAGCAGCAGGCGTATTTTTTATGCTTATACTGATGAATATTCGATATGAATTTTATAAAAAATCGTTTCTGCTTTTCTTTTTTCCTGTTGTCGTTTTACTAGCTATCGTTCCCTTTGTCAGTGATAATATCAACGGAGCGCACAGCTGGCTGCAAATAGGACCGCTTACGATACAGCCTACGGAGCCCGCAAAGCTCGCGCTAATTTTGTACTTGGGAGCCCTTATCTCCAAAAAAGGCGAAAAATTCCGCGACTTCAAAAAAGGACTCGTGCCCGTCATTCTTGTTACTGGCTTTATCTGCTTCCTCATTATGCTGCAGCCGGATTTGGGCTCTTGCATGGTACTGGCAGGATGCGCAACCGTTATGATTATGGCTGGCGGGGCAAATCTGAAGCAAGTATTCGTAACCGGCGGACTCATGGGGCTCGTGCTTACCGTTGTAGTGAGCATTTCTATGGCAATCAGCCCGACAAAGTGGTCTTACCGGATTGCCCGTTTTACTGCCTTCTTGGACCCTGTGGCAGACAAGCAGGATACGGGGCTTCAAC
The DNA here is from genome assembly GCF_002741035.1 of Paenibacillus sp. BIHB 4019. Lineage (NCBI taxonomy): Bacteria > Bacillati > Bacillota > Bacilli > Caryophanales > Paenibacillaceae > Paenibacillus > Paenibacillus sp. BIHB 4019. The sequence goes on from NZ_CP016808.1 coordinate 6,407,924, forward strand.
TCGTTTCCTCGTTGCAAGCTTTGGGACATGGCGGCTTGACTGGTGCCGGCTTTGGCGAAAGTGTACAAAAGCTGCATTATTTAACCTATGCGTATAATGATTTTATTTTTGCTATTATCGCGGAGGAATTCGGCTTTATTGGCGCCTCGGTTTTTATTTTATTTTTTCTGGCTTTTTTATGGCGCTGCTTGATCGTCGCTCTGCGCTGCTCGGATCAATACGGCACCATTATTGGCGTCGGCATAGTTGGACTGTTCAGCATTCAAGCATTTATTAACATTGGCGGCGTAACAGGCGCTATACCGCTGACTGGGGTAACGCTCCCTTTCATCAGCTACGGCGGTTCATCGCTTATGGCTTGCCTTATGTGCATTGGCGTATTGCTCAGCATTTCCCGAGAAGCGAATCGCAATGCAAAGCCAAAAAACAAACGTCAAAACTAAAACAAGCTTCCCACCTATGAGGCGCGGAAGCTTGTTTATTGTTGTGTTGTTATATCAGAATGAATAGCTTTATCCGCCGGAGCGCAACAAGCCATCACCGATTATTTTATACGCGGGGTAGCTGTTTCCTCAAACACTTCTTCTTCCTTGAATACAACGCCTTCTACTTTCACATTCACTTCAACGACTTGAAGACCGGTCATATTCGATACCGATTCCCTTACATTGAGCTGCAGTTGGCGGCATACTTCCTGAATAGGAATGCCATAATGGACGATAATACGCAAATCAATTGCGGCTTCGAGCTGTCCGACTTCCACGGAAACACCCTTCTGCACGTTTTTTCCGCTTAGGCGTTTAGCTAGCCCTTCAGAAATCCCGCCAGACATGGCTGCTATACCTGGAGTCTCAAGTGCGGCGAGTCCCGCGATTGTTGCTACTACGTCATCAGAAATACGAATAATGCCTGTTTTAAGGTCCTCGGTCATCTTCTTCACTCCTCCATTTGCTATATATGTATATTGTACTGGATGAATTAACCGGAAGCAACTTTTGTCGATTAAAATAACGGTTATCTGTCGAATAGAATTGGATATATTATATAACAGGTTTGCAGATTTTCACAAAGGGGTGCCCATGTGAGACAGAAGCTGTTTTTCACCGGATTAATCGTCATGTTCGTCTTTAGTGCAATCGCACATTTCGCCCATCTGGACATGACGCTGCAATTTGCTGTTTCCGCTGTGGCGATTGTTTTCGCAGCAGGCTTTCTCGGGCAAGCGACAGAGAGCGTCGCCCATTATGCCGGACAGCGGCTTGGCGGCTTCCTCAATGCGACCTTCGGCAATGCCGCGGAGCTGATTATCGCGTTTTTCCTCGTCAAGGAAGGCTTTTTCGATATGGTTAAGGCGAGCATTACCGGGTCCATCATCGGCAATTTGCTGCTCGTGCTTGGGCTCAGCCTGCTGGCGGGCGGCTTTAAATTCAAGCAGCAGCATTTCAATCAGCAGCTGGCCCAGCATAACTCGACTCTCATGCTGCTTGCCGTCATCGGCTTGTTCGTGCCGGCCATCTTCGTTGGAGCCGAACACTTCACGGTGGAGAAAGACCATTTTCTCAGCCTGTCCGTTGCGGTCATTTTGATTTTGGCTTACGTGCTGTGGCTGCTGTTTTCCATGGTGACACATAAACAAATGCTGGCAGACAGCGAAATGAGCGCTGATCACGGCGAGGCGCCTGCATGGTCTAAGGGCCGCTCCGTCCTTATGCTCGTTGCAGCTACCGTTATGGTCGCTTTTATTAGCGAATGGCTTGTGCACACGCTGGATACGTTTACAACGCGTTTTGGGCTGTCTGAGCTGTTTGTAGGGGCCTTCATCATTGCCATTGTCGGCAATGCCGCCGAGCACAGTGCTGCGGTTATGCTTGCACTGCGCAACAAAATCGGGGCAGCTGTGGAAATTGCGGTCGGCAGCAGCCTGCAAATCGCTCTATTCGTCGCTCCCGTGCTCATTATTGCCAGCGCATTAATGGGCAAAACGATGGACATTATTTTTACACCAATTGAGCTGACCGCTATTGCAGTATCCGTCTTTATCGCAAAATCGGTATCGGGCGATGGACAGACCAATTGGTACGAAGGGGCGCTGCTGCTCATGGTTTATTGTATTTTGGGCATTGCTTTTTATTTGGTATAAAGGACGGGAGTGTGCTGAAACAGGATTTGGACTGCGCAAAAGGCTTGGAGTTGGATCAACGCACTCCCACCATAATAAAGACAAAAGCCGTAAAATTGTTCCTCTTATAAGATACAAGCAAATATAGAACAATCAAAACAAGCAGATAGCTAAACAGATAGACACAAAGAGAGACAGACAAAAAAAAGGAGCAGGCCGCATGGTACGCCTACTCCTTTCTATTCAACGCTTCGTAAAGCTGAGCCAGATTGCGCTCCAACCGACTTAGCAGCTCCTTGCCGCTATGCTCAGCGATCAATCCTGCGCGTACTGCAAAATCAATTTCCCGCGAGAATCCATACATCTGCGTGTCCAATACTTCCTCGTACAGCGGACATTGACGGGTCGTCAAGTTCTCCATCTGAACCTCAATCAATTTCTCTATTTTAGCCGCATCCTCCATAAGGAGACGAAGAGCTTTCTCATGCAATTGAACCGTGACTTCCGGTGAAGACATCGTTTTCCCCCCTAATGCGTGTACCCGCCGTCGTCTATACCCTTTATATTAGACGAAAAAGAGCCAATACACAAGGACAAAACAGAAAAGCGCCCCTTCGGCTAGCGAAGAGGCGCATGTACTGGTGTAACCTGTTTATTCAGAAACAACTGCAATATTCAGGTTATGCTTAGCGAAAACAGCTGCCATTGCGGCTTTTGCTTCTTCAGCATCTGGTCCGTGGACGTGAAGCTCGTAGGAGTGACCGCCTACCAGCGTAGTAAACAATCCCAAAATACTTTTAACATCAATATATTTGTTATCTGCTTGCAGAACGATTGATGAGCGGAATTGACCTGCTGCTTGGGATATTTCTACAATAGCTGCGTTGTTAGACATGGGGAACCCCTCCAATTAAATTAGTAAAGCTTACCTTCGAAATCATGATAACCTGAAATTAAAGATCGGGCAAGAGGCAAATTGTAAAACGCTTCTTTTTCATTTATTTCAAATTTTCGGAATTTAATGCCTCTAGCTCCGGAATAACGAAGTGTCCATCCTTGCGGATTAGCACATCATCGAAATAAATTTCCCCTCCGCCATACTCTGGACGCTGAATGAGCACAAGGTCCCAGTGAACGGACGATCGATTTCCATTGTCTGTTTCATCATAAGCGCGGCCAGGTGTAAAGTGCAGGCTTCCGGCAATTTTCTCATCAAATAAAGTGTCATTCATCGGGTGCAAAATATGCGGATTAAAGCCAATTGCAAATTCGCCAATATAGCGAGCGCCCTCATCCATGTCCAAAATCTCATTCAAGCGCGCCGTATCGCTGCTGGTCGCTTTGACGATTTTGCCATTTTCAAACGTGAAGCAAATGTCCGAGAAGGTTACGCCTGAATATACGCTGGGTGCATTGTAGGAAATGGTGCCTTGCACCGAGTCGCGAACAGGGGCCGAAAATACTTCTCCATCCGGGATGTTGCGGTGGCCGGAGCATTTTTTGGAACCGATATTTTTAATGGAAAAAGTAAGATCGGTGCCTGGCGATACGATTCTGACGCGATCGGTTTTGTTCATTAAAGCCTGAAGCGGGTCCATCGCTTTGTCCATTTTGGCATAATCCAAATTACATACATTAAAATAAAAATCTTCAAACGATTCCGTGCTCATCTTTGCCAGCTGCGCCATGGATTCGTTCGGATAACGCATCACAACCCAGCGCGTGCGTTTTACCCGCTGATCCATATGTACAGCATCGCGATAAATTTGCTCGTAGAGCCGCATTTTATCTTCTGGAACGTCGCTCATTTCATTGACATTGCCGCCAGCGCGAATGCCGATGTAGGCATCCATTTGCTTCATGCGCTGCAAATCATATTTCGTCCATTCCTCGATTTGCTCTTTGCTTCCATTTTGCAGCAGCGTGCGCGTCACGGCAGGGTCTGTAATTTCCACAAAAGGTCTGCCGCCTAGCTTCGCTACCTCTTCAATTAAAGCTTTCGTCAGTTCGCGCTCCGAACCGATCACCTCAATAAGTACATTTTCACCTGGCTGAACGCCGATGGAATAGCCTGCCAAATTGGCAGCTAGCTGCTGAATTCTTGGGTCACGCATGTTAAACTCTCCTCCAAATCATTGCTTCTCTATCGTTGATAAATACTACCAACTCCATCGTAACATGTTTAACAGGTGCGTGCATCCTTCATGGCGAAGTGGTGCCGTCAAAAGCGCTGAGCGAGATGTTCGTCGTCCGCTTCTCCGTAATCCGCTTTCCCTGCTTTTGATAAGCAAATGTTGTTTGCTCCTGCAACTGGAGCGGCACCAGCTTGCTGCGGTCGATCGTCAGCTCGTATTGCCCATCCACCTCTAAGGTAGACAGCATTTGCTTCAGCTCCTGATGGGACTTCTCATATGTGCGCAGCCATTCCTGCCGGAGCGCTCCTTCCTTAGCGGGAGCCTGGCTCGCGAGCGCCGCCATTTCTGCCGTCAAGCGCTTCTCCCACCGTTTCTTCGCTTCCCCCTTGTCTACGGCTGCATGAAGCACGATATGCCCTTCTGCTGTTGCCGCCGTTTGAATACTTACCTTATTTGTCGCTTGCTGAATCTCCTTAAGCAGCTCAGCTGGCGCGGCGGATTCGCTCTGGTCCGCAGCTGTTGCTGCATACGATTTGACCTGTTCATGATCCACTACCTCTCCTGAGAAGCGCAGCGGCGAATAGCTCCAGCCATCTGCTCCAATAATGGAAGTAGTGCCGCTGAAGCTGTATTTATCCGTTGCCGCAAGCCCTGCTGCTGATAAAGAAAGCCACTGCTCCGGCGTTCGTTTGTCTGCCACATCCATGCAGCCGCTCAGACATGCCGTGCTTGCGAATAAAGCTAATAGAACAGCTAGCTTAATGGTTTTCATTTTTCTTCCCTCCAAAAGGTTGCTTTTGCTTTCTCTAGCTTCCCCGAAGCAGCAGGCTCCTTATTCCTGTCCAGGCTTCTATTGTCTAATGAAGCAGGACTTCAATAAAAAAAGAAAAAACGCCTGAGCAAAATGCCCAGACGTTTCTCCTATTTTTTTCAAACAATAATCTTATGTCTAATGCCTGCTCTTATCCTACGCCGAGACGAATACAGTTTCTTCCATTGTTTTTCGCATCATATAAGGCCATGTCTGCACGATAAAATAGCGACTCCACGCTGATTTTATCATTTTCAAACGTCCATTCCGACACGCCGCAGGACACCGTCACCTTAGGGTCCGTCTCCGCTTCCACAAGCAGACGAATACGTTCAGCGATTCGAAAAGCTTGTTCAGAACGAATGCCTGGCAAATATACGGCCAGCTCCTCGCCCCCCCATCGTGCAGCGATGTCTCCCTGCCTAATCGTAGTCCGTATAATTTCGCTCACTTGGATTAAAATACGATCCCCAACCTGATGGCCGAATGTGTCATTAATGCGTTTGAAATGGTCGACGTCGACGAGCACGAGTGAGCCTAACGGATCTTTGCGCTGACGGCTCTGGATTTGCTCGTTCAAGTAGTGGCGGGCATGCAGCCCCGTTAAATTGTCCGTAATAACCATACGGCGAACCTCTGCATGCAGCGAAGCATTCGTCACCGCCAAGGCAATATGTGTGGACATAATTTGGAGCAGCTTATAATTGTCGTAGGAGAAATAATGAGGGTTTTTATGCGTAACCATGATCACGCCCACTACTTCATCCTCAACCATAATAGGGGCAGCGATCAGCGAGCGGGAGCCAGTGTAATCCATCATTTTAGACGTTACGACACGGGTCTGCCAATAATCTGACAAAATAAGCGGTTCTTTCGTGCGGTTAATAATGCCGCTAAAGCCGTAATCCGGCACGAATTGCTCGCGTGCAAGCGTAGGAATGTTGCTGGACATGACATTAAATTGGTTGCGGTCTTTATCCAATTGGAGAATTGAGCAATAATCCGCTTCAAAAATATTAAGCAGCTCATTCGTCGCAAACTTGAATATATCCTTAAGCTTCAGCGATTGATTCAGCCGTTTCGCCAGCTCATTAATGACGCGAAGCTCGTTAATGAGCAAATTGGACTGCTCGTACAGCTTGGCATTCTCAAATGCAGATCCCGCTGTATCCGCCAGCAGCACGAAGGCCGGCATATTCGCAATATCCCAGCGCTCAGCGTCAATCGAGATGCAGAGTACGCCGTAAGCCGCCTGCTTGCCGCTCATTGGAACTGCAAGGCGTATCGTGCCATCCCGTTCCTTCTGCGTCATCGGCTTGCCTTCCATGAAAGCTTTCGCAACAATGTCATGCGCTGCATTTTTAAAAATAAGCGGCTTGACGCGCGCATCGCCATTCAAATGGTCTTGGGACAAATACAGATTGACTTCGGAGCTCGGGTAAAGCTGACCTAAACTGCTTAGCATTTCGGATAGTACAGCTGTAACGTCGAATTGATCATACAATCGCTTAGCTGCCAGAAACAGGGCATCGCGCCTATTGGCATCCTTCTCCGTTCGTTTTTGCTGGAGCAGCAAATCCCGGACATATATATGTTCGAAAGAGCGGTAGAAGCAGCTGCGGAAATGAAGGGCACTAAGCCTTGCCTGCTGCTCGGCTTCGGCAGTACTGCTTGGGGCAATATGTATAAATATGCTGAATGGCTCGCCACTCGAACGTTTGCGGACAGGAACAGCAGCAGCATGAGCAGGCGGCTCTCCAAACGTCACTGAAGCTGCGCAGCCAGACTCAGCTACTTGTGCAGCAAGCATTCGCAGCTCATCGCGCCACAACTCCGCCTGCCCTTTAACAGCACCCGTGCTATCAATTAAACGCAGCTCCCAGTCAAATAATAGTGAGGCGCCCTGCACCGCTCCCGCTTCCTCGCTTGCCTCTCTGAGCCATAGCTCGAAGCTGTCCTGAAGCAGCGGCATCATGTATGGCCTGTCCGCATCGTTAATATCTTCGTGCATAAACCATATTTCAGGATGCAATTGCTCTACAGGAGCTGCAGCCTGAGCAAAGTGATCGTTATTATTCCCATCTCGGTTTCGATTGTTCATCTGCAACACCCAACCCTTCTGTCGGTCTAAACAAGGAGATGAGCAGTCATCTATGTATGAAGAAGATACCATCATCATACTTTATTTTTAAGAATATTGCACTAATTAACAGTTGGTTTATAGGCCTTAAGACTCTATATCATTCCCGGTTAGCATTACAGGCTATTTTTCTTGACTTTCTGCCTGAATTTCATATAATATTAATTGTTGAATACATGGGCGTACGGTTTTGTGTCACCCTCGAGAATAAGTTCACTGACAGGCCTGCGGCTGAGGTGCTTGTTAGGCTCTAAGTTTTGACTTGAGCATTTGAGCTTGTTCCGCGAAACACAACCCCATCTTCAAAAATCCCATTTGTTGAAGGAGTTAACACGACGCATGTCACGTTATACAGGACCTAAATTTAAATTAAGCCGCCGCCTTGGAATTTCCCTGAGCGGAACTGGCAAAGATCTCAAACGTCCATTTCCACCAGGCCAACACGGCCCGAACCAACGCAAGAAATTGAGCGGCTATGGCGTTCAATTGCAAGAAAAACAAAAGCTGCGCCATATGTATGGTTTGAACGAGAAGCAATTCCGCAACTTGTTCGACAAAGCAGCTAAAATGAAAGGTATTTCCGGCGACAACTTCCTCGTGCTTTTGGAAAGCCGTCTGGATAACCTCGTTTACCGTCTTGGCCTGTCCAACTCGCGTGCTGGTGCGCGCCAATTGGTTTCTCACGGTCATGTAACAGTTAACGGCAAAAAAGTCGACATCGCTTCTTACACTGTATCGCTTAACGACGTAATCGGCCTGCGCGAGCGCAGCCGTGGTCTGAAAACGATCAAAGAAGCTATGGAAGGCCGTCATCACCTGCCTAACTACCTTGAGTTTAACGACCAAGCGCTTGAAGGCAAGTACGTTCGTTTCCCAGAGCGTGCTGAGTTGACGCAAGAAATCGACGTTAAACAAATCGTCGAGTTCTACAGCCGTTAATAAAAGGAAATCCCTGGTCATCTTATGATGGCCGGGGATTTTTTTGTTCGCTTATTTACGATGGGTTATTCTCGTCTTGGCCCGATTCCTTCGAGGACAGCAATTGCAGCAACGCATCGCTCGTTGAGGAAGCTTTCGCCGGAACCGCGACAGCGGGCACTGGAGCAGGAGCTGGTGTATTTTTCGTCGTTAATCCCTTCATTAAAGCATTTACATCAATGCCCGCCACACTTTTCAGCATCTCTGGCGCTGTAGCCATCAAGGAAGTGACGTAGTTGCTCAGTCGCATCGCCCCTTCGCCATTGCCCGTATCCACAACAGTCAGCTTATCTATGCCTTTAATTGGCTCAGCGACCTTGCCTGCCAGCTCAGGCAGCATTTTCACAATAATGTCGAGGATCGCTGCCTCTCCAAACTTCTCGAACGCTTCTGCCAGCTTTTCCTTTGCCTCGGCTTCCGCTAGACCGCGCAGCCTGATCACTTCGGCTTCCGCTGTACCTTTGGCCCGCTCAGCATCCGCTACGGCCAAGCCATCCAGCCGCTTCTGCTCGGCCATCGCCTTCGCTTCCGCTTCGATGCTGTACTGCAGCGCATCCGCCTCACGCAGCCGTTTGGATTTCTCCCCTTCTGCCGCCTGCTCGACTGCATAACGATCGGCATCCGCTTTCTTCTTCACCTCAGCGTCGTATTGCTTCTCTCTACGCAAAATTTCTTTTGCTTCAAGGTCAATCTCCCGTTCTTTACGCACCAGCTCAACTTTCATTTGCTCTTCGACCACGCTCTGCTTCGCCCGAGCTTCTTGAATGGCGTAGGCTTGATCCGCTTCTGCTTTCGCGGTATCCTGGTCTTTTTTGAAGGAAGCGACTTTGAGCTCTTTCATTTTCTCTGCCTCCGCGATATTCGTATCCCGCAGCAGCTCGGCCTTCTGTCCTTCCTCTTCGGCACTCGCCTTCTTAATTCTTGCATCCCGCACCGCCTCAGCTTGTGCAATGTCTGCATCCCGCTTCACAGCCGCTATACGAGGCTTGCCAAGCGCATCCAGATAACCGTGCTTGTCGCGCAAATCTTTAATCGTAAAGGAGACAATTTGCAGCCCCATCTTTTTAAGATCTTTGGCCGCCACACTTTGTACCTCTTGGGCAAACCGATCGCGGTTGCGATATACTTCCTCTACCGTCATGGAACCTAGAATCGCCCGCAAATGCCCTTCCAGCACTTCCTGCGCCTCGCTCTTCAGCTCTTCTGTCGGCTTGCCCATGAACTGCTCGGCAGCTGTTGCGACATCCTCTACGATACCGCCGATTTTAATGATCGCGACGCCATCGGCCATAACCGGAACACCTTGCTCCGTATACACCTCTGGAGTAGACACATCAAGTTTATGGGAAAGCAAAGAAAGAAATTCAGCCTTCTGGAAGATTGGCAGTATAAAAGCGCCTCCGCCTCTGACGATTTTAATGCGGCGGCCGCTGTCATCTGTCATAACATTGCGGGTTCCAAGAAATGAGCCGGTTACAATCATCGCCTCATCTGGGCTAACGGTTTTGTAGCGAGCCCAGAACGCGAGTCCAAGTACGACGAATACAGCAACAACAATAACGGGAATAAGCAAAAATTCAGGCATAGCATCAAGCTCCTCTCTGTTTGTCAAATAACCAGTTATAACAGTGGATCAAGGTGAAACGGCCGAAAGCCGTTCTTTGGCGGCGCGGCGCGTTTCAGTCCGAGAAATATAAGCCTAGTATAAGGGGGAAACTTATACATTCTTGTATTTCAAGCAAAAACGACTTCGTGTCCTTCTGGGACGAGCGAAGAGCTTTGCCCTAGAATTCTAAGCGGATATAAGGATGAAACTTATAAACTCTTAGAATTCAAGGTGAAACGGCCGAAAGCCGTCCTTTGGCGGCGCGGCGCGTTTCAGTCCGAGAAATATAGAGATAGGATAGCGAAATCATATCCTTTCCTATATTTCAAGCTGAGACACATACAGCGTATGCTCCTTCACTTCAATTACGACAATGCGGACGCCGCTTGGAATTGGTTCGCCGTCAAAGCTTGCGGCAATTTGATTGGAAAATCCCGCTCCTGCCGGCATTAGCACCTCGCCGCATCCAATCGCCGGAATCGGTACCAATACTTCCCCAAGCCGCCCGGTAAAATCATGAATGGAGACGGCTGTTGAATTTTCACTTTCGCTCATCGGCTTCACATATAGGAAATATACGCCTCCGCCTGCGACGATCGCGACTAATCCAGCAATAACAAGGACTATTCCAGCTGTCAGCGGTGAATATTGTTGCAGCAGCAGCCCTGCGCCGCCAAAGGCGGTAATGCCGCCTACGAGCGAGGTAGGCTGAAGCCAGCCATACCCCTCGCTGGCGAGAAAATCGAGCGCTCCGTCAAAAGCAGAGCTTAGAAAATCGCCAAATATAACGCTTACAATTGCATAAAGCACGCCGCCAAACAGACAGCCCCAGAACAACGCCTCCACTTTGTCCTCCCCCTTTCTGCAACCAAATTCTGTTATAACTGTTTTTATTTATTACGATAATTCCTTGGGATTTGTTTCAAAAAAATAAATAAGTCTGCACAATTTGTCCCATATGCTTTGCTATATTTCTTTTTTTCATACTAATTATTCCTTCGTTTTATGGGAATGTCCTATTTCGCATATCCATAACATAGCAAATGAGTGAAGTCAATCATCTTCCCTCTTTTCGAAATGGTGTTTTATGCTATAATAGTTGGGTGTATTGGAGGAGGAGTTAATTCATATGCAGGAAGATCAACAACCATCATCATCCCGCAGAAGCGGCTGGCGCACATTTGGACTCGTAACATGGCTAACAGTAAAGTGGCTCTGTTACCTCGTCATATTCGTCGGTTTGCTAACGGGAGGAGCCGTAACGGGCTATGTGGCCTCTTTGGTTAAAGGAGAAGAAGTACGACCGCGAACTTTAATTGAAGAGAAAATAAACGAAAACTCAGTTACCGGCTTTGTCTTCTTTAATGATGATACCCTTATTGGACAGCTTCGCACGGAAGAGGATCGTATTCTAGTCGATTACGATGAGCTTCCCCCGCAAGTCATTAACGCCGTGCTTGCGATTGAAGACAATAATTTTGAAACCCATTATGGCGTCGATTTAAACGGTTTGGGACGGGCAGTCAAGCAGAAGCTGCTTAATGAAGATACGCAGACGGGCGGCAGTACGCTTACTCAGCAATTGGCACGACGCGTATTTCTAAGCCTTGACGTAACCGACAGCCGTAAAGTGAAGGAAATTTTTCTCGCTCTGCGGATGGAGCGCTACTTGACGAAGGAAGAAATTCTTGCAGCATATTTGAATAAAGTACCATTCGGAAATGGCTCAAGCGGCTACAATTTATATGGAATCAAGGCGGCCGCCAAAGGTGTTTTCGGCATTACCGATTTGAGCAAGCTGAACATTGCGCAATCGGCTTATTTGGCCGGACTGCCGCAGCGTCCTTCCGCTTATACCGCATTTAACGGCAAAGGCCAGTTCAATGAAGGCGGCTTTGACCTCGCCATTGAGCGTCAGGCGACCGTGCTGATGCGGATGCTCCAAACCGGACGCATTACCCAGCAGGAATATGATGAGGCGAAAAAATTCGATATTCGCGGATCGCTCGCAAAGCCAGTAGCGAAAGCCTATACGACGTATCCTTATCTCATGCTGGAGGCAGAGCGCCAAGCGGCGGAAGTTATGCTCATGCAGCAGGACCCGACGCTGACCGTAGCCGATCTTCGCAAGAAGGAAAACGCCGATCTCATAGAAGAAGCGCGCGAGCATTTGCTCCGTGGCGGCTATCAGGTGCATACGACGATTGACAAAGACATTTATAAAATGATGCGTGATATCGGCAATGATCCGAGCAACTTTACTCCGGACAGCAAGGAGAAAGGCATTGAGCAAATTGCTGCCGTTCTCGTCGATCACAAAACCGGAGCGATACTTAGCATGCTGGAGGGCCGTGATTTTTACGAGGAGCAAATGAACTTTGCTACTCAGATGACGCGTCAGCCGGGCTCAACGATGAAACCTATCGCCGCCTATTTGCCAGCCATTGATAAAGGGCTGATTCAACCAGCAAGCATATTGGATGATGCACCGATTATTTTGAAAAACAGTGGTTCCAGCTATCATATTCCAAAAAATGCAAATAATCGTTACAGCGGCCTTGTTACCGCTCGCGAAGCGCTCAACCGCTCGCTTAATTTGCCAGCGCTAAAGATTTTCCTTGATGAGGTTACGATAAAGGAAGCCTGGAAGTTTACTAGAAAGCTCGGCATTACAACGCTGCAGCCAGAAGATGATGCCGCACAGACCGGCGTTCTTGGCGGACTCAGCATTGGGGTATCTGTTGAAGAATTGACCAGCGCCTATGGCTCGATTCCGAATCAAGGCCTGTATAATGATTCTTACATGATCGCCAAAATTACGGATGCTAATGGAAAAATCGTCTATGAGCACCAGCATGAGCCGACTCGCGTCTTTTCCGAGCAGACCGCTTTCCTGATGACGGATATGCTTCGCACCGTTATTTCCAGCCCAAGCGGCACAGCGAATTCCCTGACTTCGCGGCTTAAAAATTACGGCAAAATTCCGTACGCGGGTAAAACGGGCTCGACGCAAAACTACGGCGACGTCTGGTTCATGGGCTTCACCCCGGATGTCACGCTTGGGGTATGGGCCGGCTATGAGAAGCCGATCTACACGCTCGAAGGCGACAGCCGCAAGCGCGCCCGCGAAATTTGGGCGAAGATGATGAATCAGCTGGCCGATGAGAAGCCGGAGATGTTTGCGACCAAAGCGTTCAATCAGCCGGATGGCGTTGTTAAAGCAACTGTATCCAGCGCCAGCGGCAAGCTGCCGACTTCATTAACGAGATCAGCAGGCATGCTGGTAACCGACTGGTTCAACAAAAAATATATTCCTAAGCAAGCGGATGATGCCCTTGTGAATATGTCATTCATACGCTATAACGGCGTCAATTATGTCGCTCAAGATGCAACACCATCTGATTTCATTTCACAGCAGACGGTTATTAAGCGCAAGAAGCCGCTTGACGAGCTTATGGATGAAATCAGCAAAGTGCTTTCCCGCGTTCCGGCAAGCAGCCGCAGAGCGCTCAGCTATTACTTGCCTACGGATGCAGGCAAAAACGCGCCTTCCAAGGTCGATCCACGCAAGGATGACGGAAGTGCGCCAAGTGCACCGGGCAATGTGTCACTCACATCGATTGGCCAGGGCGTAGTCAGCCTTTCCTTCTCCGCTCCAGGCCAGAATGATGTCGTTGGCTTCCGGTTATATCAGGCTGTTAACGAAGGCTCCTTTAACAAAGTGGGAAATTCCATCCTGCTGGGAGATACTTACAGCGCGAGCTTTACCGTCAGTGCCAGCAATGGCTACAGCTTCTATGTAACAGCCGTGGATGTTGCCGGCAAGGAATCGGCACCAAGCCAAATTGTCCGCTTCGGTAAAGCGCCTGTCGCACCTGTTATCCCTGATCCGCTTAATCCGGGCCAGCCTCCTGAGGAAGGCGGCGATCCAGGACAGGGTCAAGGTCAAGGACCTGATGTTCGGCCAACGCCGGAAATCGGCTTGACTGCTCCAGCAGCTCCTGCTGGCCTTTCCGCACAGGGCAATGAGACAGGGATTACCTTGTCTTGGCAGGCAAGCGCAGCTGGCGAGCAGGTTACGGTGTATCATGTGTATTTCGCCGCAGGCAACGATGGCAAATACGTGGAAGTAGGCTCCACCGCAGAGACGAGCTTCGTCTACGCCTCGCCGCTTTCGTCAGGAACGTTCTACGTGACAGCGGAGAACGCGGTCGGGCAGTCTGCTCCTTCCTCAAAAGCAAGCATTGGCGGTTAAACGTTATTTTTCACAGCTGACTCGTTCTAAAGCAAAAGCTCCGGTTCCGCAACTAACGTTGCATGGAACCGGAGCTTTTTTTAAGCTTATCACACAGCCTAATCCTCAATCGTAGATAAATCGCCTGTTGGCAAATTCAGCTCCCATGCCTTCAGAACACGACGCATAATTTTGCCGCTGCGCGTCTTCGGCAGCTTATCCTTGAATTCAATTTCCCGGGGAGCCGCATGTGCAGACAGGCCCACTTTCACAAACTGGGAAATTTCCGCCTTCAGCTCATCGGATGCCGTGTAGCCTTCACGCAAGGCGATAAAAGCTTTAATGATCTCGCCGCGCATCGGATCAGGCTTGCCAATGACGCCTGCTTCGGCAACCGCTGGATGCTCAACAAGCTTGCTCTCCACCTCAAACGGCCCTACTCGCTCGCCCGCTGTATTAATTACATCATCAATGCGGCCCTGGAACCAGAAGTAGCCATCCTCATCGATATAGGCAGAGTCGCCCGATACATACCAGCCCTCCAGATGAAAATATTCCGCGTATTTGGCTGGGTTGTTATAAATTTTGCGCATCATCGAAGGCCATGGCGTGCGAATCGCCAAATTGCCCATTCGGAATGGCGGCAGCACATTGCCTTGATTATCAATGATTGCCGCTTCTACGCCCGGCAGCGGCTTGCCCATTGAGCCTGGCTTTATCGTCATTGACGGGTAATTGCAGATCAGCTGTCCACCCGTTTCCGTCATCCACCACGTATCGTGAATGCGCTGCTGATAAACCTTCATCCCCCAGCGAACGACTTCTGGATTGAGCGGCTCGCCCACGCTGAGCACATGACGCAAGCTCGACAAATCGTAGTTCAATACGACGTCATCGCCTGCCCCCATCAGCATGCGGAACGCTGTTGGCGCACTGTACCAGACGGTGACGCCGTATTTTTGAATGGTCCCATACCAATCTGCCGGGCTGAACCTGCCCCCTCTTACGACAATCGTAGCCGCATTCAGCCATGGGGCAAAAATGCCATAGGACGTTCCCGTTACCCAGCCCGGGTCGGCGGTGCACCAGTAAATATCATCCTCTTTCAGATCGAGGACAATTTGGCCTGTATATTTATGCTGAATCATTGCATTTTGTACATGATAGACGCCCTTAGGCTTGCCGGTCGAACCGGACGTATAATGCAAAATAAGGCCATCCTCGCGTCCGAGCCATTCAATGTCGCTATCGGTCGATGCTTGCTGCATCTCGGCGGCATAATCGACGATTACGTCATCCGTCTGCACCTCATCGCCGTAAACGATAATATGCCGCAGCGATGGAATTTCATCGCGCTTAATCCGGCTGAGCAGCGCTGGCGTTGTGATAATCGCGGACGCTTCACTGTCCTGCAGGCGGTCCTTGACTGCTGTTTCCATGAACGCTTCAAATAATGGGCCGATGACGGCGCCGAGCTTGAGCGCTCCGAGCACGCTGATATACAGCTCAGGCGTTCGCGGCATAAACACGAATACACGCTCGCCCTTCGTTATGCCGAGCCCCCGCAGCACATTCGCAAATTGATTCGATTGCGCTTGCAGCTGTCCAAACGTATAAGACTCGTCACGCGAGCTGTCGCTGTAATAAAGGGCTACCTTATCCCCCTTGCCAACAGATACGTGGCGATCTATCGCTTCATAAGCCATATTCACCTTTCCGGTCTGGTGCCAGCTGAACTGCTGCTCGATCGTTTCCCATCGGAAGGTTTTTACAGCTTCATCATAATCAACCAGGTTAGAATTATTGGCTATTGCTGGAATTCGCTCTTGATGTAGATCAGACATTCTATCACTCTCCCATCAAATCTATTACACCTTTACCGAGTGGAATACGCTTACATGGACGATTATAACATATCTGCTTTATTTTCGACCATGCTTTTCATTTGGCGAAATGTTTGCTATAACCATTAGTAGAACAAGCTTTACCATTTAGGCAGCACCACAGAGAGGGGAGTATGCCTTGCAGCATCGCAAACATTATCAGCAGGACAAAATCATACTCGCAGACGGCCGGGAGCTTGTGCTGGAAGGGCCTGTTCCCGCTGAGCAGCTATCACAGCTTATCATGCATCCAGACCTGGATGCGTTTCGCAGGCCTGCCGAGCAGCATGAGGCGCTTGTGGAAATCGCCGCCTTGGAAGAAGGCCGCATCATTTTGGCCCGGGAAGCTGATCGCATCGTCGGTTATGTCACCTTCCATTATCCCGATGAGCTGGAGCGGTGGTCCGAAGGGAATATGGCCGATTTGGTCGAGCTTGGCGCTGTCGAAGTAGCCAATGACTACCGCTCCTATGGGCTCGGCAAAAAAATGATCCAGCTCGCCTTCGCGGAGCAGCAAATGGAAAACCTGATTATTTTTACAACGGAATATTATTGGCACTGGGATTTGAAAAGCACGGGACTCAGCGTCTGGGACTATCGCACGATGATGGAAAAGCTGATGAAGTCTGTCGATATGATTTGGTACGCAACGGATGATCCGGAAATATGCTCCCATCCCGCCAACTGCCTGATGGTGCGGATTGGCAGCGAGGTTCCGCTGGAATCGATCGAACAGTTTGACCGCGTTCGGTTTCGGCAGCGGTTCATGTATTAAGGATAGATCGGCGTTATAGGCCGGAGGAGGACGTGATTCGTTTATGCCGTCAAATGCTATTTTTGTGCATCAGCCAGGCTGCTCGCTTTATAAATTTGGCGAGGAGCATCCTTTTAATCCGATCAGGCTGACGCTTACGGTTGACCTGCTTCAAGCGCTGGGTGCGCTCCCCCAGGAGCATTGGCATGAGACTGACCGCCAAGCAAGCAGCCAAATGCTCGCGCTGGCGCATCGCCAGGACTACATAGAAGCGGTTAGGCAGCTCAGCACGCAGGCCCCTGCACCGGAACAACAAGACAGCTCCGGGCAATTTGGGCTTAATACGGAGGATACGCCTTTTTTCCCGGGCATGCATGACGCAGCAGCGGCTATCGTTGCTGGTTCCGTAGAAGCGGCGGAGCAGGTGATGAGCGGCAAGACGCTGCATGCTTATCATATGGCAGGCGGGCTGCATCACGCTTTTCCAGAGCGCGGTTCCGGCTTCTGCGTCTACAATGACGCGGCCGTAGCGATTAAGCATTTGCGGGAAACGTATAACGCGAGGGTGCTTTATATTGATACCGATGTCCATCATGGCGATGGGGTGCAGTGGATTTTTTACAATGATCCCGATGTGTGCACCTACTCTATCCATGAGACGGGCAAGTTTCTATTTCCCGGCACCGGCTATGTGTATGAAAAAGGAACCGATGCGGGCATTGGCACGTGCTTTAATCTGCCAATGGAGCCTTATACAGAGGACGATTCATGGCTGGAATGCTTCCGCTCCTCTATTACGAAGGTTGCGGCCGCTTTTAAGCCCGACATTATTATTAGCCAGCATGGCTGCGATGCCCACGCCTATGATCCGCTGTCGCATATTCATTGCAGCATGCGCATTTATAGCGAAATGCCTGCCATTATCCATGAGCTGACCCATACGTTTGCGGGAGGCAAGTGGGTCGCGCTCGGCGGCGGCGGCTATGACCTGTGGCGCGTCGTTCCGCGTGCTTGGGCACTCGTATGGCTAACGATGATCGATCACCCAATCGCCTTGGCGCTTGCCGGCAAAACGGGTGCGGGGCTCAAGGAAGCCGGGTTCACCCCTGAGAGCAATCTGCGACTGCCGCAGCAATGGCTCGATAAATGGCAAGAAAGCAGCCCTAGCGGGCTGCCGGAATGGTGGCTGGATGATTTGGCACAAATTCCGCCTATTCCCCGCCGTAGTGAAATTGAAGCCAAAAATCGTGCTATTTGTGAAATCGCAATACAGGATTTATAAGCTGGCGTGGCCGAACAGAGCGGGCTATCTATGAAAAACTGCGGTGTGAGAAGCTTTGAAGGAAAACTTAAGCGAAGCTTTCCGAGAAACGTTTAAGAGGCTTTCAAGGAAGCCTTCAAAAAAAACTCAAAGCTTCCCCCGTTCGCTCCGCCTCAAAGCCCGAATGTCTTTTTCAAATGAGCCTCAAGCTTCGCTAAGCCATCTTCCACATCAGGCTCACGCATCGAAGAATAAAGCGAGAATGTAGGCAGCGGCTTCAGCCCGCAATACTCTTGGGTTTTATGTACGCTGAACAGCACCTCATCCTCGCTTTTCCCTTCCAGAAAGCCCGCTGGATCGGAGAAAGCGGCAGCGGACGATCCCCAGGTGAGCGACAGCATATATTTTTTATCGGTAAGCAGTCCTCCCCGGCCAAACTCCGTCGCTTTGCCGAAAAAGATATTCGGCAGATAAATGTCGTCGATATATTTTTTAAGCAGGCCCGTAATGCTAAACCAATAAATAGGTGTCTGCAAAATAATGACGTCGGCCCATTGGAATTTTTGAATCTCCTGCTCCACCTCATAGCCCTCTGCAACCGTTGTTGTCTGAACCGCATGCTGGGCAGAAAGCTGTGAAACCGCCGCGGCAACGAGTGTCTGGGTCAGCTTACCTTGCGCTCTGTCATAATAATCATGTCCGTTCACAATCAAAATGTTCGTCATCTGCTTGCAGTCCCCCTGTAGATGTTTAAAATGGCAAGCTTGCTTAGGCTACTGATAGACCAGTTCTACCTTGCTTATTAAATCAAGGGCGGCCTGCTTCGCCTCCTGCGGCGTATCGGCCACGGTAATAACATAACCGAGCCTGTCATCCGAGCTTTTGGCTACGGAAATCTGGTCCCCTTGCTGCACCGATATATGCGAACGAACGATAGCGTCTCCCGTCTGCAAATGCTCAAGCCCTCCTACAGAGGCAACGGTGCCGTCCTTCTCGGCCAGCAAATAAGCGATCGCCGCCGCCCGGCTGCGGCTGGCATGAACATTGACAGGTTCCGCTAAATAATAATGCACGGTCGCTTCAAAAAAATCTACACCGAGCGCTTGAACGAGCAAATCGGAGGAAATATTGTCTCCACCAGGCCGGCCGTTCACCTCAATGATGCGCGGGCCTCGCTCCGAAAGCTTCACCTCGACATGGCTAGGGCCATCCGTAATGCCTATTGCCCGCAGCGCGCTTACCGCCGTTTCGATAATTTCCGCTTGCTTATCCGTATGCACGGAGGTAGGCAGCGTATGCGCCACCTCGACGAAATAAGGCAGTGGCGACGTTATTTTTTCAGTAACGACCGCGAATGCAGGCTCGCTATTTTCAAGGAAAATTTCCACGCTGAACTCCTGGCCATCCAAATATTCCTCAACCAAATATTCCTCTCTCACTTTGAAATCCATATACGTTACTTTAAAATCCGAGATGATCGCCATCGCGTCCTTCAGCTCATCCTGCCCGGAAATAAAATAAACGTTTTGGCTGCTTGCACAATTGGTCGGCTTAAGTACAATAGGATAGCCAATTTCACGAGCCGCAGCCTCCGCTTCCTCATAGGTTCTCACCTTCCTGTATTTTGCGCTGGGCACCCCAAACGCCTCATAGGCTTCGCGGGCCAAATCTTTATTTCTTGATTTTAACGCCGCTTCATACGGCACGCTTCTAAGCCCTAGCCGCTCTGCCACCTTTGCCGTCAAATGCGAGGCATAGTCCGTCGCCGGAATTAAAGCATCCAGCTTGCCGAAATACGCAGAGCTGCGAATCGCCTCGTAAACGGACTCCTCATCTCTTATATCCGCGACAATTAAATCATGGTAAATGCCCTCATAGCCATACGTGCGCGGGTTATCCACAGAGGATACTATCGAGATTACGGTGCAGCCCTGCTGAAAGGCCGCTCTTGCAAAGCTCACCCCATAAAAGCTCGGCTCAACAAAAGCGACGATTTTGGGTTTGGTCATAGCGATTCTCCTTTAGTTATTGAATTTATACTTCCAGCGATTTTTTCGCCTTCACGCCGCTGCTTGCTACTAGCATCCTGTGCAAAATCAGCCCAACGAGCATCAGACCGCCCATGCAGAGAAAGCCGACAGCTGCGGAATAACGGTCGATGAGCAAGCCCAGCGCCGAAGCGGATACCGTCTGCAGCAGCAGCGAAATGGCCATCCATACCGACATTGCCCGGCCCATGTAGGACTTCGATACCGTCTCCATCAGCGTCGTCGTCATGACGATGCGCAGCGAGGAGTTGCTGAGGCCGATGAGGACGCTGCCCAAGTAAAGGACAAACGCAAATGTGTTGAATGCGACGGCGATTAATACACCGAACGCGACGGCGAAAAATATAGCAATCGTCGTATTTTTCGATAATTTCGCAGCCAGCGGAGCAGCAATGAAACCAGATAGCAGACCGCCAATGCCATAAAACATATCAGCCAGGCCAAACACGACGGAGTCGCCTTTTACGGCATCGCTCACATAACCCGGCAGCACGACATTATAGATCATCGTGGATACTAACGGAATAATAGCGATGACGCCGAGGAAAAAAATAAACGGGCGCTCAGCCAAATAGCTGAGTCCATTTTTAAAGCTGGAAACAAACGATTCTCCTTTATTTTCAACCGCAATCGCTTCATAGCTGACCCGGAACAGCAGCAGGCTGCTGACGATAAACACAAGGGCATTAATGAGCAGAATCACTTCGAAGCCCGAATATTTATACAGCACCCCCGATGCTGCGCCAGCCATAAACATGCCGACCTGCAGGCTGATTTCGATTAAGGAATTGCCCTTAATCAAGTCCTTCTCAGGGAGCAGCTCCTGCACCAGGCTGCGGGAGGCCGACATATAGATGGTCCAGCCCATCCCATTTACGATCGTAAATAAATACAAATATTCAATGCGAAATCCCGTCCATAAAAACAAGCCCATAATAGCCAGCACAGCTGCCGCCCGGATAAAATACGTCCACTGAATAATCGCCTTGCGATTAAACTTGTCGGTCAAGCTGCCCACAAACGGCGAAATCAGAAAACCGGCGATCACATTCAGAGACAGCATAAACCCGATCGCGCTGATGGAGCCCGTCTTGTCCATTAGAAACCAGTTGGCGCCAATGGTGCTCATTCCTACTCCAAAGCCGGAAATAATGTCCGAGAGAAAAAAATAACGGAATTTCGCTGGCCGCAGCACGCTAAAAATCATTGTCATCTCCTCCGAGCTCTGCGATCTGCCTTGTCAGCGCTTCATAGCCAAAGC
Organism: Paenibacillus sp. BIHB 4019; assembly: GCF_002741035.1. Taxonomy (NCBI): domain Bacteria; kingdom Bacillati; phylum Bacillota; class Bacilli; order Caryophanales; family Paenibacillaceae; genus Paenibacillus; species Paenibacillus sp. BIHB 4019. The sequence goes on from NZ_CP016808.1 coordinate 6,429,154, forward strand.
CTAAATAATGCAGCACATCAGCATGGCTGCCGCCATATATCGGCCATTGCTCGCCGCAATCATGCGAATAGACCTGGCTCTCCGGCAGCAGCAGGGCGAGACTTGATGCTGTACCGCCAGCGGCCCGGTGCTCCTCTACGACGAGGAAGGTTCCCGCTGCCGCTTGCAGCTCCGCTTTATAGCCTTTCAAGCTGTCCCGGTCGACATAGCAAAGATGCGCATGATTGACCCGCTCATTTTCCTGGTAAATCCGGCTGCATATTTCAGTAGCCTGCTCGCCAATCGACACCAGGCACAGCGGGGCATCGCTGCGGACAGCGCCTTCGAACAACAGCTCGCGGCAGCTGCTTGACTCATCACGGGCGAGGCTGTCGAACTTGTCATTGCGCGACAGGCGGATGTAATAGGGCTCCTTCGATGCTGCGGCCTCCTGTACAACCCGCCGCGTCTCTGCTTCCCCATGAGGACAGGCGATACGGATGTTCTGGAACGTCTGGATAACCGCAATGTCCTCCAGACAATGATGCGTTGTCCCGAACCAGCCGCCCGATACACCGCCGTAAGCGGCGACGATTTTAATATTTTCACCCATATACCCTAGCGCCAGCTTCACGCCCTCTGCTGCCCGCAGAGCAGCAAATGACGCAAAGGTCGAGAAAAACGGCACGAAGCCTGCCTTCGACAGCCCCGCAGCAATATCTACACTGGCGAGCTCTGCTATGCCTAAATTGAAGAAACGATCTGGATAGCTTTGCTGAAAAGGATGCTCCTTCCCTCCCAAGTCCGCCTCCAAGCAAATAATGTTCCCATTATCCGCTGCCAGCTTCGTTAATTCATCTTTGTAGGCCTCTCTTGCTGCCAAGCTGCTCATTGCAAGCCCCTCTTCCATTTCAGCGCTATTTTCTCGGAAATTTTAGCATAATGGGCATGCGGATTGCCTTCAATGGCAGCTACGCCCTTGCCCTTCACCGTGTGGGCCAAAATCGCCAGCGGCTTCTCCCCGTCCGGCTCCAGCGCTGCAATAATTTGCCCGAGATCATGGCCGTCGATCTCCTTCACCTGAAAGCCAAACGCTTCAAAGCGCTCCCGCAAATTCGGCAGCGGCGATATGTCGGCTAGCAGCCCATCGTTCTGACCTCCGTTGCAATCGACGGCATAAATAAAATTCGTAATGCCCTTCGCCTGTACGAGCTGTGCCGTTTCCCAGCACAGCCCTTCCTGAAGCTCGCCATCGCCGCCAATGGCAATGCCGAGCCCACTCGTACGCAGCAGCTTTTGTCCGAGCGCCCAGCCAGCTGCATAGGCTACCCCATGTCCGAGACTGCCCGTCGCAAATGGGATGCCAGGCAGCTTTGGGTTGGGATGCCCAGTGAATAGCGAATCTGCCCCGCCGTAGGAGGCTGCTGGATCATCCGATAAAATTCCGTACTGGTAGAGCGCCGCATATAACGCCGCTGCGGAATGACCTTTGCTCAGCACGATGGACGTATTCGCGTCCTGATGATATTTTGCATAGGCGCCAATGAGCAAATCGATGACCGACAAGCTGCCGCCGATATGGCAGCCTGTCTCGCGAGCCGCCATATCGATAATAGAGCTGCGCGCAGCCTGCGCCTTCGCTAGCAATTGTTCAAACTCAGCTGAATGACTTGCCGACTGTACCAGCGTACCCATAAGAACCCTCCTCCGATCGCAGGCGATACCATTCCTCAATGGCTCCCTGCAAAATCGCTCGCGCGCCATGCACCTCGCTGAGCTGCAAATACTCCTCATTCGTATGATCGAGGCTCGCATCACCTGGGCCGTAAGCGACCATTGGCACACCCTCCCAAGTCGTAGCCAGCGTATTCATATCGCTTGTTCCGCGCTTTTTAATATAATGAATCGCTTTCCCCTTGCTCGCAAAGCTGCGTACAAAGGCTTTCACCAATGGGCTGTTTCGCGGATTTGCGAAGCCCGGCGTAGCCCGCAGCACCGTTACAGAAACCCCATCGCCATATTCAAGCTGGATCTGCTTCGCATACTCCTTGCCCGCATCCGGGGAAATCCGAAAATTTAAAATGCCTACAGAACTAAGTATTCCATTATGATTACTATGTTTTATGTCAATAAGAGATGACAGATGGTTCGGGTCAACACCCCCTACCTGCTGCCGGATATCCGCCACAATCGTATAAAGCTGATCCAGCACGCTAATGCTGTCCTTGCCGGCAGAATGCTCCTGCGGCTTGCTTATGGCGATACTCAGCTTATATAGTCCATAGTAGCCTAAGGTCAAGCTGTCCTCCCCGCTCGGCTCGCCGATAATGACCGCATCCGCCCGGTAATGATCCCTGACATAGAAGGCCCCTTTGGACGAGGATACTTCCTCCTCCACCGCTCCTATGACGAGCAGCGAGCCATCCTCAGGCACCTTGGCGTCATACAGCATTTGAATGAAGCTGAGCAGGCTGCCCTTGGCATCCACCGTTCCCCGGCCAGCAATTCGCTCCTCATCGCATGCAACAGGCCAATTATAGGGCACAGTATCCAGATGGCCGAGCAGCAGCAGTTGATTAGGCCCGTTGCCTTTGCGGAACACCACATTGCCCGCCTCATCGACAAAGCCGGCTACACCTGGCAGTTGAACCGCATTCAGCAAATAGCCCGCAAGCTCGGACTCGTCGCCGGACTCCGACGGAATTCGAATTGCTTTTCTAAGCAAATCCGTTCCGCTGGCATCCCGCTGCATATTCCAAAACCATGTTTTGCCTGTGTCCGGCCGATTCAGCGAATGAGGCCCCGTTATGCTTACGTCGCAAATGCCTTTGCTGATGGCATGATTCGCCGCCCGTACCTTTTGCTTCATCCGTCCTTTGATGGAATGAATTTCATCACCCAAGTAAACGTCGGATATCGTAGAAGCTGGTTCATCCACATTTTCCAAAAGCCCCGCCGTGCTTGTCACAAAGCGCAAATGCTCGGCTGCGAGCTCGGTTGCAAGATGAGCGGCCAGCATGTCCGCATCGATATTAATATATTCGCTTAGCTCACGGTCATATATAGGCGGTGTCAAGCATACGACGTCAAATACCTGCAGGGCGCCCTGTAGAAATTCGACGTTGCAGCCTGTAAAAGAGCCGAACAGGGAATCGCGAACGATAACGGTTTTGCCATCCTTGACCGCTTTAACCGGCTTCGATTTTTGTCCAAATACAACCTCGTTGTCGCCGCCAATTTGGGCGAATGCTTTGAGCTGGTAGTTTTTTAATTGCTCATGGACCTTCGCTAAAATAAACTCCTGATACGCCGCCCGAATGAGCGGCATCTCCGATGGAGAGCAGTACCGCGCCTCGTCTCCATTCGCTAAAGCGAGAACCGGAATGCTCCGGTTCAGCTGCTCGTATTTTTGCCGGATGCCCTCAGCTCCACCCGCTACGAGCAGCACCTTTTTCCCTTTTTGCACCAGATCATTGAGCTCGGCAAACACTTCGGGATGGTGCATAATGGTGCTGCTCCCGAGCTTAATGACGTACAAGCTCTGGCTTGACATTAAGGCCACGCCCCCTCTAGCTCAAATTGTAAGCCTGCTTCCTCCCCAATGCCGCTGTACAGGTTCGCAGCCTGAATCGCCTGTCCTGCCGCTCCTTTAATCAAGTTGTCGATCGAGGCGATCGAGACGCAATTGCGACCTTCTACATAAGCGCCGACTTCGGCGTAATTCGTCCCGGCTGTCGTCTTGATCATCGGATACGAATAGGAGCCGTTTTTGGAATTGAAATAATGGACAAACGGCTTTGCCGCGTAGGCGCCATAAAATGCTTTTTTCACATCGATTTCGCTCGCATGCTCTTTCAGCAAGGAGTAGGAGGTGACGAGAATGCCTCGCGGCAAATCCAGGCTGTGTACGGAAAATTGCAGCTCCACGGAACGTTCCAGATGCTCCTGAAGCGCAAATTCAATTTCTGGCCTGTGGCGATGCCCATGCACTTTATAAGGACGGAAATTATGGGCGCGCTCCGCGTGATGCTCCGTGCTCGCCTTGCCGCCGCCGCTGGAGCCCGTCTTGGCGTCCGAGATGACGCGCGGCTCAATCAGATTAGCTGCCAGCAGCGGAAACAGCGTATAAATCGTTGCGACCGCCATGCAGCCAGGCAAATTTATGACCTTCGCCTCCAAATTAATATCGCTAAACTCCGGAATAAAATAATGGCTGCCCCCTCGCGCCGGATGGCTGAGGCTCTCTGGATAGTGCTGCCGCAGCAGCTCCTGATCGTTTAGGCGATAATCGCCGCTGACATTAATCACATAATCGGCATGCTCGGCAATATGGTCGATATGACGGGGCAATACCCCGGTCGGCAGGCAGGAAAATATGAAATCATAATGTCCGGCAAGCGAAGCCAGCTTCTGAAACTTCCCGCCATCCGCCCGTTTCTGGCGCGCCGACGAAACAAAAAATTTATCCAGCGGCAGCCCCGCCTTCGATTCCGACGATACAAAATCAACTTTGAAATAAGGATGCCGCTTTAGCAGCCGGTAAAGCTCCCCGCCTGTAAAACCATTGCCGCCCAAAATGGCGACGCGCTTCACGCTGCTCCCAGTTACACTCATCCGAGTCTCGCATCCCTCTCATATGATTTTTTGGCCGCCGTATTCTGAAGCACGAGTTCGCGAATAATCGCCGGGTTCGCATCAATTTTCTGAAACGCCAGCGCATATGCGGCTATGCGCTCATATTCAATGGGCGAGCGCAGCTCCCGGCAAATGGTCAGCGTTGAGCGCAGCATGCTCAGCGTCGCGGGGAAACGGTCGATATGGTAACCAAAGTCTTTGCGCTCTGACAGCGTAAAGGGATACCCTCTGCCGAACCCTTTGCGATTTTGAAATGGCAGATGGCCTGGAATCGGCACGTTTTGCCATTCCCGTGCAAACACCCCTTCGCTCGATGCCAGCTCTTGAATGGCCTCTTTCACCTGATAATCCGGCAAATCTCCCAGTCCCGCCGCTTCCAGGTCCAACTTTATTCGATACATATTGTAGCTATGCTTATGCCCCTCAGGCACATGAGGCCCTTTAAACAGCTTCGTTTGCGCTAAAATATTCGTTAAATAGCTCGCATTTCTCGCCCGGATCGCATCATAATACGGCAATCGGTCCAGCTGGCTAATGCCAAACGCCGCAGCGATCCAAGACATGCGGTAATCAATGCCCGTCTCCTGCAAAAAGCTCAACGCCCTCTCATAATTCTCCCGCTCCTTGAAGAAGGCAATGCCCCCCTCTCCGCCTACAGGGAAGTTTTTGTCCGCCATTAAGCTCTGCCCCGCTCCATCGCCGATAGATCCGCACAGCTGGCCGCCAATGGAGGCCGAATGTGCATGGGAGGCATCCTCCACCAGCCGCAGCTTATGCTTGTCAGCGAGTGCCCTGAGCTGCGCCAAATCAGCTGGCAATCCATGGACATGGACAGGCATAATGACCTTCGTCCTCGCCGTGATCGCCTGTTCCACCAGCGCAGGATTCAAGTTATAGGTCAGTGGATCAATATCCACAAATACAGGGATCGCTTTTGCCGCTACAACGGCCTGGGCAGTCGCAATAAACGTAAACGCCGGAACGATGACCTCATCCCCGGGCTGTACGCCAACACCAACGAGCGCCAGATGCAGGCTTGACGTCCCGCTTGCCGTAGCAATCGCATAATTCGCCCCAACATAGCTGCGGTATTTTTCCGTAAACTCATGGATCACTTCTTCCGGGCTTTGCTGAATGGACACTAGCATTTGAACGATATCTTCTTTCGTAATGGAAGGAAAGGTCGTCTTCCGGCTATCCTCTGGAATGACGGCTGGGCCACCATAATAAGCAAGCTGCTCGTTAATCCACGCTTCCGATGGCAAGCTCAGCGGCTTGCGGATAAAATCAGTTTTCATAGCCGCTATTCCTCCTTAGAAGCGATAATTTGACGCATGCCGCGACAAGCGGACTGAGCCTGTAGTTAAACTGTGCGCCTGGCTGAATGTCCGGCTCCGCCTCCTCCTGCGTCCACATCGTCTTCAAATCGAAGGCGCCGAATATTTTTAGACGCTCCGCCTTGGTCCATATGCTTTCGTCATTTACCGAGATTGAGGCGCAGGGGCCGAAGCCAAGCTCCGTGAAATCCAGCACCAGCACGGGTGATTTGTGCAGCTTAGGCTGTAGCTCTTGCTCAATGCGGGGCAAGCTGTCCCACGTCACCGTCACCTTATCGAAGCCTTGCTGCACATCAGAATCCGTGACCAGCCCTATCCCGAGCCAGCTCGCAAAACGCTGATCCTGCTCGCTTGCTTCCTCCAGGCGCGTCAGCGAGCCATGGACGATATCCTGCCCCCAAAGCGCGGCATGCACCGCGCCCGTATAGCTGTTGAACAAGGAAACATATTTGCTTTGTGTCAGCTTGCCGATGCTTTTTTCTAGCCCCTTGAGCTCACTCTCATTTTTTTCAATACTCATGATGACGCCCGAATTCAGCACACGGGATAAAACAAAGGAAAGAGAAAAATATTGCTCCTTTTTGATTACTGGTGTCACCTTCTCTGGAGCTGTAATAATTGTCGTATGGGCCATCGCCGATTCTCCTTTATCCGCAGCTTGTTTTCGTGGTTCATTGTTCTTGTTTCATGGATTTTGTTTCATGGTCCTTGTTTCATGGTGCATGGTTCGCCGTTTAACTGGAACTCAATCATCTAAATTGCGTTAGGCGTTAACCTCCTGCCTCGTCCTGGAGGCCAATTTCCCCTGCAAATAAAGCGCGATATGAGCGGCTACATCGACGCCATGTATTTTCCAAGACTTCGAAAACTCCGGGTTTTGATTAACCTCGCATACGAGATAGCGTTTATTTTGATAGTCATAAAATAAATCCAGACCGTAGATGCCTTCGCCGAGCACCTCAGTCAGCTTGCTGCAAATCGATTCTATTTCCTTATTGACAGCAATTGGTTCAACCTCAGCTCCCAAATGCGTATTCGTCTTCCAATTGTCGACCGACACCCGGCGAAACGCTACGATTGGCTTGCGGCCGACAATGACAACGCGAATATCATAATCCCCCTTGTCCACGTATTCCTGTACGAGTACTGGAAAGGACTGCTGGGTCGGATCAAGCGATTCCCGTGCCGCAATCCAGCCATCTAGGCATTCCTTGCCGACAATGCGGGCAATGCCCCTTCCCCAGGAGGAGCTGGGCGGCTTGATGACAAATATGTTGCCAAAATCCTCGAACGATTCGAGGATCTTGTCTGCTGTAAAGGCGACTTTGAAGCGGGGCTGTGGAATGTTATGCTTTTGGAACACGATTGCTTGATGAATTTTATTTGTGCAAATGTTAATCGCTTTAACGGAATTAATCGTTTCAATGCCGGATAACTCCAGCATCGTTGAGCGGCTTAACGCTTTCTTCTGGGAGAGGCAGCGAATGAGCGCGACACCATACTGATCCGCCCAGCCCTGCTCAAGCGGCAGCTCCATCGAATCCAGATTTACTTGGACGTGATGTCCAGCCTGCTGGAGCAGCTCATAGATTCGCTTCTCTTCCTCACGCAGCTTCGTTACACAAAGCAAAATATCCGTGTTTGTCTGCTTCATCCCCTGGCTCCTTTACTCGCCCCAAGTTTCTTCAATCTCGGGAGCTAATGCAACTGAAATGCTATTATTTACAGCATGTACCTCATGCTCTTGTCCGCATGAAGAGCACTCTACGATTTCACCGCTTATTGCATCAGACTCGACACTAATTTCCGATTTGCATACGACACAGCTAACGTCTGCCATTACCTATCTCCACCTATCCTAAAGTTTAATTTGCACCAACAGCATTATTTTCAGAATATTCGGTCTTTTAAATCGTTTCCGCGCTGCTCTACGCTCTCTTTTTTCTTCTCTCCTCCTCATTTAACCAAAAATAGTAAAATGCTGGTGGCAAGATGAATCGTACAATGGTTTTCCTATCGCTGTCAATTAAAATAGATAATTCCTATCGGAATATAATTATTTCTATCTATTCCCTATTTTGAATATTGATTTCCAACGACAAAAACCGCCATCCCGTATGCCCGGATGGCGGTTTGATACCTTCTTATGAACTAAATATGTCGAAGCATGTCGTCAATAATGGCGTAGGAATTGTTAGCTGCTTTCACCGTGAACTCTGGGAAATTGACATGCGCAGATCCGTCAGCCTTGTCCGACATGGAGCGGATGACCACGAATGGCACCTCATTCATGTCGCATACATGGGCCACTGAAGCGCCTTCCATTTCCGCACAAGCGCCATTCATCGTCTCACGCAACAACGCAACCGTCTCGCGGCTCGCAATAAATTGGTCACCGGATAACACAATGCCTTTCAAGCTGCGCCCTTCGAACAAGCGATTGCTCGAATCAACGGCCAGTTGGACTAGCCGCTCATCCGCCACAAACTCCGAACGCGCATGGAATGGAATTTCACCGCGAGCGAAGCCTAGCGGCGTGCAATCCATATCATGCTGGACACAGCTCGTGGATACGACAATATCGCCAATATTCAGGCTTGGATCAACAGCTCCGGCTACGCCCGTAAACAGCACGCAGTCTGCACCCAAATCAATTAAAATTTGCGTGCATACAGCAGCGTTCACTTTGCCAACACCGGATTTGCAATAAATAACGGTCTTGCCATGAAACTGGCCTTCGAAATAAGTAATGCCAGCCTTAACGGTTTCTTTCGTTACTTGGACGTGCTGGCCGAGAAGTTCTATCTCTTCCACCATCGCCCCAATGATGCCGATTTTGTTAAAAGTCATGCTTCCTATACCCCTCCAACAGACTGGCGCACAATCATCTCATGCGGCAAAATGACTTTGGAGTGATCCACATTTTCTTTATTCATCAGCTTTGTGAGCAGACGCATCGATACAGCTCCGATATCATACATAGGCTGGGCAACGGCTGTCAATTGCGGACGAACCATTGAAGCCATGCGGCTGTTATCTACGCTAATAACCGAAATATCGCCTGGCACACTCAGACCAGAGTCTTGAATCATATGAATGGCACCAATCGCCATCTCATCTGTCGCTGAGAATACCGCAGTTGGACGCTCGTCCAGCTCAATAAAATATTTCATGGCATCAATACCAGATTCATAACGGTAGTTGCCGATACGGACAAGCGTGTCATCATAAGCAATGCCAGCTGTCTCCAGCGCGCGCTTATACCCTTGGAAACGGGCATAACCATTCGCAGGATCCTGCAACGTGCCACTGATCATCGCAATGCGGCGGTGGCCCTGCTCCAGCAATTTGTTGACCGCATCAAAAGCCGCTTCCTCATGATTAATATCAACGGAAGGAATTTCGCCGTTCTCATCAGTCGTTGCGCATAATACGATCGGGACATTCGTTGTTTTGAACGCCTGCATATGCTCTTCCGTTACTGCGCCGCCCATAAAGAGCAATCCGTCAACCTGCTTCTCCAGCAGCGTGTTAATAACGCGAATTTCTTTATCCTTCTTCTTATCCGCATTACACAAAATAATATTATAGTGGTACATATTCGCAATGTCTTCAATGCCCCGTGCCACTTCCGCAAAAATAGCGTTGGAAATATCGGGAATTACGACACCAACAGTCGTTGTTTTCTTGCTGGCAAGGCCCCTAGCTACCGCATTAGGACGGTATCCCAGACGCTCAATGGCCTCGTAAACCTTCTTGCGGGTTGCGGGTTTCACATTCGGATTGTTATTGACAACCCGGGAAACCGTAGCCATAGATACTCCTGCTTCTCTTGCTACATCATAAATGGTTACCGTCAAGGTCCTTCTCTCCATTATCTCAGATTTTTTACTTTCGCCCACTGCACAATAGAATAATCATACGACAAAATATTACTTTTCGCAATGTCAGCGCCGGGGCGCTTTCATTTCCGCACAAGCAACTGCTCGCATTCCCATCGTTTTATTGCGTTATGTATGCCTTGTCGGCCGGCTGATTTGGCCTAGCCGCTTCGTAATATCCGCTATCCATACTTGATCCTCAAGCGCTTGAGCAAGCAGCAGCAGGTCCAGCAGCGCATCGATGCGCTCCTGAATAAGCCGTTCCACCGCAGCAGGATCGGATTGCTTCTTCGTGTTTCTGGCAATGACGAGCAGGCTCGCCCATTCATTGCACTCATCGAAAAAAAAGGTCTGCTTCGATGGCTCTGCACCGAGCTGGGCAATCAGACCAGTCAAATCGGGCTTCACTTCCGGAAACACTTCGCTTCGACTGCAGGCCACGCAGGAATAAATAGGCACATTGTCTATTTCCACTTTCCCAGAATAAATGACGGTACGCAGCTTCATCTTCATGATGTCACCACAATGACACCGCTTTTCCAAGTTGGTCCACTCCTTCACGCGGACGGCTGTACCGCCCTTCATCTCCGTTTATGCTCATAATTTGAGATGCGTAAAATATTCGACCTTTTTCGCAAAAACTCCTGCTTGCAGTCTTATGTAATTTTTACTATTAAAAATGAACGATAAATGCAGGCTCCGGGCGTTGGCCGCCATGGGGTGAAAGCTTGGAATTCTGGCAGCCGCTGTTTTCTGATTGATGTCCTTTGAATAAACTGGACTACCGGGCAATTCGCCGCCATAATCGGCGTACTGCCGGCAGTGCCACCAGAATAGCCCACATTGCAGCTCCAATCATGTCATTGCGGACATCGGCCGCATCTGGCATTCTGCCCCCTACGAAGGACTGATGAAATTCGTCAGTGATCCCATAGAGGCCGCACAGCAGCACAATCAACACTTTGATTACGATGCGGTCGGCTCTCGCTCCGATAGCGAAATCGATGGCGGCGGCGAGCATAAAATATGCGACAAAATGTCCCCAATCAAAGCTCGCCATTTGCGGGAACAGCTTTTGAAAAAACGGCAGCAGCGTATTCATCTCTTCGCCCGTCGTCGCTGATGCAGCAAAAATCGCTGCCATGACGAGCACGGCTGGAATACAGCGAAGCACCCGCACCGAACGCTTTGCTATTGTTTGCTTCATAGGTTCTCCTTCGATACAATAGGTAAGACAATATGAATTGGAGGGGAAATCCTTGTCATTACACAATAAAACCGTTATTTGCCTGCTTGATGATGAATTCGAAGATTTGGAGCTGTGGTATCCGGTATATCGCGCCCGCGAAGCGGGAGCTACCGTGCTATATGCAGGTCCTGAGAAGGGCAAGAAGCATATTGGAAAATATGGCGTGCCCGCCGTTGCCGACCTCAGCTTTGATGAAGTGAACAGCAGCGACATTATTGGCCTGCTCGTTCCCGGAGGCTGGGCGCCGGACAAGCTCCGCCGCTACCCTAAAGTGCTTGAGCTTGTGCAGGAGCTTGATGCCGCTGGCAAGCCGATTGGCCAAATTTGCCACGCTGGCTGGGTGCTCATTTCTGCAAAAATATTGCAAGGACGCAAAGTCACTTCTACGCCAGGCATTCGCGACGATATGGAAAACGCCGGTGCCGAATGGTTTGACGAGGCGGTTGTCGTAGACGGAAATCTCATCTCTGCGAGACGCCCGCCCGATCTTCCGCCATACGCCAAAGCTTTCGTTGACGCTTTAGAGCAATACAAAGGCTAAGAAAAATTCTAAGAAATAGAAGCGCTTTGCCTTCTGGCATCATTTTCATCCATAAACTGTCCCAGCAGCTCATGAATGTCCGCACTCGTGCGGCATTCCAGCAGCTTAGGCAGCAGCAAGCGGCTGTCTTCCTGCCTTGTGCGGAGCAGCCGCTCTTTCACCTGCAGCAGCGAATGCGAAGAAATACTAAGCTCATCAACATCAAGGCTTAGCCATATCGGCAGCGCCTTGGCATCCCCTGCCAGCTCTCCGCAAACGCCTACTTTAATGCCGCTGCGGCGCGCCGCATCAATCGTCAGCTTAAGCATCCGCAGCACTGCGGGATGGAAGGGCTCGTACAAATGCGATATTTCCTCATTCATCCGGTCTACAGCAAGGGTGAACTGCACTAAATCATTCGTCCCAATACTGAAAAAATCAACCTCTCCTGCAAGCAGATCAGCAATGATTACCGCAGCCGGAACCTCGATCATGACACCTACCTGCAAATTCCGGTTATACGGCTGGCCTTCCTGCTCTAGCTCCTGCTTCGCCTCCGCTAATACCGCATTGGCTGCACGAACCTCCTCAACCGACGAAATAAGCGGGTACATTAGCTTGACCTGTCCAAAATGGCTTGCCCGCAAAATGGCTCTAAGCTGCACTTTAAACAAATCTTTGCGATCCAGTGATATGCGGATAGCCCGATAGCCTAGAAACGGATTGTCTTCCTCGGCGATATTGAAATAATCGAGCTGCTTGTCACCGCCAATATCAAGCGTCCTAATGATCAGCGGCTTGCCTTCCAGCTTCTCCGCTACGTTGCGGTATACTTCAAACTGCTCCTCCTCCAGCGGGAAGCGATTGCGGTCCATATATAAAAACTCGGTGCGGAACAAGCCGACGCCATGCGCCCCGCTGGACAAAGCAATTTCCAGCTCCTTGAAGGAGCTAATATTAGCGGCCAGCTCCAGCCGCTTGCCATCCGGCGTCATCGACTTATGATCGACGATATCGCGCAGACGGGTTTTCGCCTCCTGCTGCTGCCGCTGCTTCGCCGAATACAGCGCGATAACTTCCTGCTCCGGCTGCACGTACATGACACCGTCCCCGCCATCGAGCACGATCATCTGGCCCGTCTGAATCGGTTCCTCCAGCTTCGCTTCCACGCCAACAACAAGAGGTACGCCGAGCGCCCTCGCCATAATAGCGGAATGGGAAGTCGTGCTTCCTGCCAGCGTTACGATGCCAAGCACATTTTGCGGATTAATATGGGCAAGCTGCGAAGGTGAAAGCTCCTTGGCGACGAGAATAAACGGCTTCGTGTTGGATGGAAGCTTAATTTCCGGCACGCCTAGCAAATGCTTAAGCAGCCGATTGCCGACATCCTTTATATCCAGCGCGCGCTCCTTCATATATTCATCATCCAGCAAATCAAACATCGTCACAAAATGATCGATTGCTTCCTTGACCGCTACCTCTGCTGCCTTGTATTGCCGGCTAATAATGCCTTGAATTTCATTCATAAACACCGGGTCGTCCAAAATCGCAAGATGCGCGTCAAAAATATGGGTTTCCGAAGGGCCAACCACTTCCCGAAGCTCGTCCTTCATTTGCTCGATTTCGAATTTTGACGTTCGGATGCCTTCATATACTCGCTCGAACTCACGGGCAAAATCAGCAACATCGATGCGCTGCTCCGGCAGCTCCCACTCCCAGCTGGGCAATACGAATGATTTTCCGATCGCTATGCCTGCTGACGCTCCAATACCTTGTATCATGGCCTTTCCCCTCCAACTTGTATCTCTTTAAGCACGACCGACATCACGGAAGATTGTCCTTTTTTAACGGTTTTATATGGCGCAAATCGCCATGAACGCACCATATCCGAATTGGTAATCACCATCGGAGTAGCGAGCGATTTGCTCTCCTTGCGAACCTGCTGCAAATTGAAGCGGATGAGCAGGTCGCCGGGAAGCACCTTGTCCCCTTCTTTGACAGCAGCCTTGAAATAGCCTTTGCCGCCAAGCAGGGACGTGTCAATGCCAATATGAAGCAGCACCTCAAGCCCTTCTGGCGTTCGAATGCCAATCGCATGCATCGTCGGATAAATATGAATAACTTCACCTTTGACAGGCGAGACTAACTCCCCTTTATCCGGTATGAACGCAACCCCATCGCCAACAAGCTTGCCGGAAAAAATCGGATCGGGCACATCGCTGAGCGCGATCATTTTTCCCTGCATCGGCGAGCTGAACAGCACCTGCTCCTGATCCCGCTGAATAGTATTCAAAATTTCCCCGCGAATCAGCTCCGAATATGTGCCGAAGACGACCTGCACATTGCCGCCGCCGAGGCGAATGACACCGGCTGCCCCCAAATTGCGCAGCGCTGCGATATCAAGCTGCTTCTCATTGGCTACCTTCAATCGCAGCCGCGTAATGCAGGACTCCATTTTCACAATATTGTCCTTGCCGCCAATCGCCTGTAAAATAAGCGGCGCACGCTGCGGGATATCGCCAGCCCACTCATCGAGATGCGAGCCTTCCTCGCGCCCAGGGGTCGGAATTTGAAAACGGTCGATCGCCCAGCGGAACAAAAAATAATAAATAAGCCCCACCACGATACCGATTGGAATGAGCAGCCAGCCGCGCGTGGCCAAATGCTCGTTGACGATAAAATCAATCGCTCCGCCCGAGAAAGAAAAGCCATGGCGAATGCCAAGTTCATACGTCACCCACATAATGACGCCCGATAGCAGCGCATGCACGACGAACAAATAAGGCGCAACGAATAGAAAGGCAAATTCTACAGGCTCGGTCACACCAGTCAAAAAGGAAGCCAGAGCCGCGTACATAAACGTTTTGCGGATTTTAGGCTTAAGATCCTCCCTCGCCTCATGGATAATGGCAAGCGCGATTGCAGGCAGGGCAAACATCATCGTCGGGTACATTCCCGCCATGAACACGCCTGCTGTTGGATCGCCAGCGAAAAACCGCGGCAAATCGCCATATACGGTTGTCCCATCCGCCATCGTATAACTGCCAATCTGGAACCAGAACACATGGCTGACGAGATGATGCAGGCCAAACACGACCAAAATTCGATGGACAAAGCCATAAAGAAAAACACCGAACCCGCCTCCTGAAGCTACGATGTTGCCAAGCTCTTCAAGCATGCGTTCAATATAAGGCGTTAGTCCAATCATAAATATGGAAAATAAGACCGATATAAAGCTGACAAACAGCGGTACAAACCGCGGCCCTCCGAAAAATTGTATGTATTCAGGCAAACGCAAGTTCTTAAATCGTTCATAGCTAAAGCCTGAGATGATGCCCATCAACGTTCCGATAAACACCGTCGGCTCAATTTCCGGCACAGCCGTCTGGGTAATGCCCACATAAATGAACATCCCGCCAAGTGCCGCTAAAGCAGCTGCAAGCGCATTTCCCGTCATACCAAGCGCAATGCCTACCGCAAACAAATAAGGAAGGTAAGTAAAAATGGCGTGACTTGCGGCCTGCAAATAAAGCGTAAGCTGCGGCAGTCCAATATAATCCCACGGCAATTGACTGAGGCTCGAAAATAAGGCTGCTGCTGGAAGCACAATCATTGGCAGCATAAATGCTCTTCCGAGCTGCTGCAGGCTTCCTAATATATTCACTTTCGTACCCCCTTTGCTGATTAAAATGTCTTTTTCTCGATGGTAAGGCTTTCCGCACGTTTTGTCAAAGTGAAGAGCGGGCCTTTCGGCCCGCTCCTGTTGATGATTCTTCCTAATATAACGTTACAGCGCAGGGCTTAGCTTAAGCCCTGCGTATATAGCTTAGCGGTTTTGTCCAGCCTGCCATCCCAATTGCGAAATGACCGGACCGGATTGTGCATAAGCGTTCGTTGCGTGGTACACCGGATTATGTCCTGTTGCCGATTGTACAGGCATGCCGCCATGCGTTTGGTTTTGGTTATTGGACATGTTATTGGACATGCCCGAATAGCCGCCGCTTGAGAAGTTTTGGTTAGCATAGCCTGTGTGGGACTGAACATAATGCTGCTGCGGGCTCGATTGATAGCCTAAATGCGAGATCACCGGATTCGCTCCATAATTAGCCGAGCTTTGGTGCGAAGTATAGCTTGGAACTTGGTGATGCATCGTGTTCGATTGGTAGCCGCTATTCGGCTGATATTGATGCTGCATCATTCCCGCATTTTGTTGATGGCTTGGCAAATATGCAGCAGAGCTGTAGCTGTGCTGATTCGTCGCCTGATAACCGCCAGTTGGAGATTGCACAATGCTGCTTGGGTTCTGGTTAAAGGTTGGCTCGCTCAGTTGGCCTTGATAATGCGACTGTACGAAGCCCGATGGCTGATAGTTGTTCGAAAATTGACCTTGTTGACCCAGTTGACCTTGCTGCCCTTGGAAATATCCTGGCTGTTGCGACATTTGATTCACGTGTTGTCCTCCTCGACATTAAAAAAGAAAGTCTTCATGAACGACATGCTGCATCGCCCCTTGAAGCCTTTCTTATTGTGTTAAATCGATCGGTTTTTTATTACAGTCAGGTTTTGGATTTTCCTTGTGGGAGCAAAATCGAATCCTCGACCTTAATGCAGCGGTCCATAATCACTTGCAATCCACCAGCTTCAGCGATGCTCGCCGCTTCATCATTAGCGATGCCAAGCTGGAGCCACAAAATTTTCGCACCAATTGCAACGGCTTCCTCCGCGACTTGCGGGGTATGCTCGCTGCGTCTGAACACATTAACGATGTCCACTTTAAATGGAATATCACTTAACGTCTCGTATCGGGTTTCACCTAAAATTTCTGCCGCCTTCACAGCCGGATTAACCGGAATGATGCGATAGCCTTTAGCCTGCATCGCCTGCGATACCATATAAGAGACGCGGTCAGGCTTGTCCGACAAGCCGACCACCGCTACAGTAGCACTTTGCTCAAGCAGCTGCTTAATTTCCTCGCGTGATGGATTTTCAAATGCCATATGAACCGCTCCTCCCTTATTCCACCTGTTATTTCTCCTACTGCAAGCTTATTCTACCCACTCTACGTTCGCACCAAGCGCCTTCAAATGGTCAAAATAAATCGGATAGGACTTCGCTACATGATGCGCGTCGCGAATACGAATCGGCTGCTTGGAGCGCAAACCGACAATCGTCAAAGCCATAATAACGCGGTGGTCATAATGCGCATTAATTTCGACGCCGCCTTCAACGCCTTCTGGACGTCCATGCACAATAATTTCGCTTTGACGCTCTTCTACATTCGCTCCTGCTTTGCGAAGCTCGTTCAAATAGTCGGTAATCCGGTCGCATTCCTTGTAACGCAAATTTTCAACATCATAAAACCGCGAGGTACCTTCAGCAAATACAGCGGCCGCTACCATCGCCAGCACCGCATCCGTCGCTTGGTCGCCGTCGAATTCAACAGCTTTCAGCTTGCCATTTCCCTTAACATGAACGATATCATTGTCATGAGTAAGCGGCACTTCCATCATGCGAAGCACATCTACGATCGCACGCTCGCCCTGCTTGCTTTTCTCAGCGAGACGGTGCACGATGACATCCGATTGCGTCACTGCCGCAGCCGCAAGAATCGCTGCCGAGCCTGGATAATCTCCCTGTACGATATAGGTTTTCGCTTCGTAGCTTTGGCCGCCTGGAATGCGGTAGTTCATCAAATCCTCGCTTGCATGAATAACGATGCCCGCTTGCTCCAGCACCTCCAGCGTTTGTCCAACGACAACCTTGGACTTCAAATCATTCAGTACTTCGATTTCGCTATCTTCTGCAAGCAACGGAGTCAGGAACAGCAAGGCGCTCAAAAACTGCGAGCTGACAGCGCCGGACACTTGAATTTTGCCGCCCTTCGCTTGTCCGCCCTTAATCGTAATCGGCAGCTTGCCTTCATTATGGGTGACTTGTACGCCAATTTGCCCAAGCGCATCAATTAAATCACTGTGCGGGCGTTTGCCAAGCGAATCCGGATACCGGTTTACAAACGTCACATCCGGGCAAAGCGATGCGATGGCCATCAGGAAACGAAGAACAGCTCCTGCATTGCCTACGTCCAGCTCCTTGACATCCTTCGGATTACGGCCAAAGCCGGTAATGACGATTTTCTCTTCATCTTCTTCTACGGTAGCGCCCAAATCGCGAATACAGCGGCGCATCGCATCGCTGTCCTCACTGTGAGCTGGATAATAAATCGTGCTCGTGCCTTCAGCAAGCGCAGCGACCAGCAAGTAGCGCGTCGTATAATTTTTAGAGGAAAGCGCTTGAATTTCCCCGTTTAGCGTCGGTGTGGGCGTAACTAAAACATCTGTCATTTATTTTGTCTCCCTTGTTTGTATAATAGTTGCGCATACGGCATGCACATTGAGCGATGTCGTATCCAGCACCAGATGTGCAAAATCGTAAGCGTGCTTGCGCTGCTCCATAATCCGGTTCACATTCGCGGTAACGTCGCCTTGCAGCAGCGGCCTAGACGAATCGGACTGTACCCTCGCAATAATCTGCTCGGCGCTTGCCTTGAGTGCGACTACGAGACTTCCGCCCAGCATCGCCTCCCGGTTGGCTTCACGCAAAACAGCGCCTCCACCCGTCGCAATAATGGCCGGCTCCTTGCGGCTTAGCAGCTCTTGAATGATGCCGCTCTCCAAATCGCGAAAGCCGGCTTCCCCAATTTCCGCAAACAGCTCTGCGACCCGCTTGCCCTGCGAGCGTTCGATTTCCTCATCGGTATCGAATCTTGCATAGCCGAGCTGCTCGGCGAGCAGGCGGCTGACGGTCGATTTCCCTGTTCCCATAAAGCCTACCAGCACAATTTTGCTGTGGCGGCCTGCTTCCTGATTCATTCTCTAGTGCCCCCATCAAATTAGTGTATCCTATTAATTTCTTCAACTATCATATCATTTTTTACAGCAAATCGGGTATAAAAAAGTTCATTTTGCCGTATCGTTGATAATGATGCTTATATCAAACGGTAGGAGGGTTGCCGTAATGACCAATGATCGTGAATGCCCAGCCACACAGAAGGCGGAATTACGCATTAGCCGTATTTTAAATCCCACTCATCCGCTTTCCCGCGAAGATGTTATCTGGATGCTCGAATATATTAAAAAAAAGGTGGCTGACGATGATCCTGCTTTAACAGGTTTGTCGCAGCCACGATTGTTGCGTAATTTTCATTGCTTTGCAGAAGCGGCCATGAGCCTCATACACCGCGGACGCGCTTCCGAACAGGAAGCCGATCGTTTGCGGAGCTGGCTCAAAGAAGCGTCTTACGGTTTAACCGCAGCAAAAAGGAGCGAGCCGCACGAATAATGCCGCTCGCTCCTCTTAAGGTCCCGATTAAGATTGAATCCAGTTGTAGTGGAATGTGCCTTCTTTGTCCAGACGTTTGAACGTATGAGCACCGAAGTAATCGCGTTGTGCTTGAAGCAGGTTCGCAGGAAGACGCTCTGTACGGTAGCTGTCGAAGTAAGCAAGCGCGCTTGCGAATGCAGGAACCGGCGTACCGTTCGATACTGCCACGGAAACCACTTCACGCCATGCGCCTTGGTACGATTCAACGATTTCCTTGAAGTAAGGATCAAGCAGCAGGTTGCGCAAATCCGCATCGCGGTTGTAAGCATCCGTAATGTTTTGCAGGAAGCGGGCACGGATAATGCAGCCGCCGCGGAAAATTTTCGCGATTTCGCCGTATTGCAGGTTCCAGTTGTACTCATCGGAAGCTGCGCGCATTTGAGCAAAACCTTGTGCGTACGAGCAAATTTTACTTGCAAACAAAGCTTTGCGTACGGATTCGATGAATGCCGCTCTGTCGCCTTGGAAAGGTTGTTTTGCAGGACCGCTCAGCACTTTGCTAGCTGCTACGCGCTCTTCCTTCATAGCTGACAAGAAGCGAGTAAATACGGATTCTGTAATGATGGAAAGTGGAACGCCCAAATCAAGCGAGCTTTGGCTTGTCCATTTGCCAGTACCTTTTTGACCAGCGGAGTCCAAAATCACATCTACCATCGGCTTGCCTGTTTCTTCATCGTATTTCGAGAAGATATCGGTCGTAATTTCGATCAGGTAGCTATCCAGCTCGCCTTTGTTCCACTCGCTGAAAATGCTGTGAAGCTCTTCAACGCTAACGTCAAGCACGTTTTTGAGCAGGTCGTAAGCTTCGCAGATCAGCTGCATGTCGCCATACTCGATGCCGTTGTGCACCATTTTTACATAGTGGCCTGCGCCGTCTGGTCCGATGTATGTGCAGCAAGCGTCGTCGCCGACTTTTGCCGAAATAGCTGTAAGGATTGGCTCAACCAGCTTGTAAGCTGACTCTTGTCCGCCTGGCATGATGGAAGGGCCTTTCAGTGCGCCCTCTTCGCCGCCGGATACGCCCGTGCCGATGAAGCGGATGCCTTTATCTTCAAGCGCTTTGGAGCGGCGCTGTGTATCAGGGAAATAAGCGTTGCCGCCGTCGATAATGATATCGCCTTTGTCCAGATGCGGCAACAGGGAGTCAATTGTAGCATCAGTACCCGCGCCTGCTTGTACCATGATCAGGATTTTGCGCGGAACTTCAAGCGATTGTACGAACTCTTCAACTGTATAAGTAGCAACGAGGTTTTTGCCTGCTGCTTCTTTAATCAGGTCATCCGTTTTCTCGCGGGAGCGGTTAAATACCGACACCGTAAAGCCTCTGCTTTCAATATTAAGGGCCAAGTTTTTGCCCATGACTGCCAAGCCAATTACACCGATTTGCTGTTTAGACATCTGGTTCTTCCATCCTTTGTTATTGTATTTGGGTCAACAATAGCTCTATTTTACTCCTTTTGTGCAGAGAAGAAAACTAGTAGGGTTTAAAAATATAATCAAAACACCATCAGTTTTATTGACCGCTTTAGAAAGTTTACCTTATATTGCGCCAGAATGCGACCTTCCACTTGCAAACGTTGCCGCCATCCGGGCTATATTTTTAAAAAAAACAAAAAAAACGGGAATAACCGCAATGGCTACACCCGCTTTATCTATTTTGTACAACCTTTGTTCCCAAATAGACGGCGTTTACAATTCGAGTTGCAGCATTTCCAGCCGCAGCTCTCCAAGCTTTGCTTTTGACGAAAGGACAGCAGCCTCATCTTCAGCTTCCAGCGCTTCATACAGAACGGACAGCTCGTAGTCAAGCTCGTAGCGCAGCACCTGGGCGCGCTCCTCTGCTCGTTTGGATTGAAAAGCTTTGATCATTTCTTCCATGGTCACAAGCGGCTTCTTCTGATAAATAATCCGATGTTCCATACCGGACACCTCCACAAGTCGTATAATCTCACCGAACATAATGCTCTCAATGACGATTTGACGATCCTTCATTCGCTTGACCACCGCATGACCTCTGGAATCATTAATGAGCTTTTCCAGTAGCTCCGACAACCTCTCGTCCCGGATTAAATAGTCTCCCACCATCTTGTAGCTATCCTTCATCCGCTGAAACTTAAGCTTCACCAGCTTGCGGCCTGTTCGAATCGAGATGAGAAACTGGACCTCCGTTTCGCTCCAATACAAGGAGTACCCTTCCTGAATGAGATCGCGGATGAGATTTTGGATTTGCCGCCGTTCAAATCGCAGCTCCAAATTGCAATACTCGACTTCGTGGCTCTTATTCACGGCAATCCCTCCTTCAAAACAGTGTCGTAACACCTTTCACAAATTTGACTAAATGTTCTGACAATTTGTTCTTATTTCTATCTTATACTCCATCTTATGTTCTGGCAACTTGGTTTATTGACTAATTTTAAAGGGAAATTGGATTTTGGGTAAAAAATAATACAAGCCGCCCAAATTGGGCAGCTTGTAGCAAGCACTGAACGCGCTCGGATGTATACAATTGGAGCAGCTTTTCGCTTTCTAAGGAAGCAACGGCGTGCGCAGTTCCTTATCCGGTGCGTCCGTCGTGTAGTAATAGATAGACAAATCGAGGCTGTCTCCCTCGTAGTTCCGATAAACCTCCGTCGAGCTGTTAATGCCGTCTCCAGAGAAATTAGAACTCAATACCTCGCTCGGCATGCTGTCTCTTCCTTTTCCACGGAACGTCTGGTTTACGCCTCCAAAAATCTTCTCGTCGCTTTCACTTTGGACAAACACATCTGCACCTTTACGGTAATACGTCCATTTAACTGGAAAGCCGCCAACCTCTGTCGTCATATATTGTTTCTCTTCCCTAATGTTGGTCAAGTGAATGACGACATTTTCGTCGATATGTTCGGTCACTTCGTAGCTTTGAATGAGCGCAATCGGTGTTTGCTCTGTAATAATAAGTCCCTGTGGACGTTCAAATCGAATAGAATCGCTATACGGGTCACTGCCACCCCAAAAATGACCTTCCAGTATGGTTCCTCCCACATCAAGATCAAAATTTTTGAAGGAGTACTGCATATGTCTTTTCTCATGGCTGGTAGTAAGTCTGATTTGTGTTGGCGTAATAACCAATTGATCGATATTGAAACTATTTTGTGTCAATTCAATCGGCACATGAACATCACGTTTAATCGTACCGGCAAGCATCGCTTGTTTATCGAGCTGAAGAGGGATGCTCCATTCCCCATTAATATGTTTCTCTTCACGAGAATAGCTTAGACTATTTGTTACACTGCCATCCTTTAGATCGCTAAGGTTAAAATGCTGCTGCATCGTATATTCACCATTAGGCCCCGGTTTCCCAAATGTACCGCTGCGGCTTGTTTTTATCGGCGTGTCCCCGCTCTTGAACGTAAGCTCTGGGTATGCAAAGCCCGCTAAGGATTTATCCGTAAAGCTAAGCGCGGAGGACAGCATGACCTCATCCCCATTTTGCTTGAAAAGCTGGACTTCCAGCTTGCCCATTCCATCCTTATCCAAATTAAAAACTTGTATGCCTTCGTTAGTTAGATCCAAATCAATTGGAATCGATGCGTTTGAGATGAAGCTTGCCTCGGACGCCGAAAAATCCACCTTATCGACTAACTGCTCTGGCGTCCATTCCGTCTCGAAATAACCGCGGTACGAATGACTGGCCTCATCCCAGCCTCTCATTGAGTAGTTGCCATCAATCGTTTTACCGTTTGAGTCCGTCAAATGCATATTTGAGAAGGATAAATAACCGTCCTCCCCATCTGGTGGAACGAGGCTGTACAGCAGCACGGTACGATTGTCATCAACAACCGCTGTATGAATCGTAAACGTTGCGCCATCCTGTACTGCCGACTTTTCAATATTTTGTCCCATCCCTTGAGCTAATGCCGATTGAATGCCGCTTCTGCCATTCAGCAGTTGAATCCAGTCCATTTGATAGGCAAAAACCGGAGTCGCCGCAACTAAAGCAACGGCTGCTGCTATAAATAGACCGCGCTTCAGGCTGTGCGGCTTCCGCAAAACGCGCACGGATTCGTGCCCGGATGCTGCTGCACTAGATTTTCCTTGCTCCAAGCCTGCCCCGTTCTGCTGAGCGCCCTCTGTTAGGGCAGCTCCTTTGCTGCTAGTGGCTCCTTCAACGCCTGCTTGCTCAATCCGCTGCCACATCGCCTCAAAATCCGGATAGGCTGGCGGTTTAACTTCTTTTAAACGCTGAATCATTTCGTTCTCTGATGGCTTCATAGGACAGGCCTCCTTGTTTATTATGCCTCGAGCTGGTTTCCAGCGACTGCTTCATCAGCTTCAGTCCTTTGTGCAGCCGCGATTTCACCGTGCCTACTGGAATACCTAGAATGTCTGCTATTTCTGGCAGCGTCTGCTCCTGCATATAGCGCAGCGCTATTACTGAGCGAATTTTCAGCGGCAGCTGCTGCACGAGCCTGCTGTATTCTTGATCCGTTTCCCGCTTCTCGACTACCTGCTCCACCGTTTCCGGCTGTCTGCGTGACAGCCATTCGCTCAAGCTTTCTTTAAGCCTGCCATTTTTAGAGCGGCGGATTGCATTCAGGCAGCAATTGACTGTCAAACGCAGCAGCCAAGCTTTAAGCTGCTCCACCTGCCGCCACTCCTTGCGGAATGCTGTCACGAATACTTCCTGGCAAATATCTTCCGCATCCGCTGCATTTCTGAGCATGTAGTAGCATGTTTTATAGACATCCTTGTTATATTGCTCAAACAGCTCTCTTTCCGTCATAACCCGCTTTCCCTCCTCTCGCTCTCGCCGTGTACACCCTATTAACAATTAACGGAGTCAAAAGGTTCACTTTTCGCTCTCTAAATCATTCCACGCAAAAATAGTGCAAGCCCTCCCCACCGGCAAGCTGCGCCAGTGGGCAAGTACATGCACCATTGTAAATGATTCAATTGAGAAGCTGAATCCCCGTTATTGCTGGCTTGGGCGAAGTACAGCCGCGCCGAAAATAAGCAGAACGACAGCGAACAGCATTAAAATCAAAATCGGCTGCGCAACATCTAGGAGCCCAGCACCTGTGCTCAGCCGGTCAATGGCCTGCAGCGCCCATTTTTGCGGCATGAAATTGGCCAGCTTCTGCAAAAACTCCGGCATCATCGACAGCGGAAAAAAACAGCCGCTGATCATCGAGGTAGGCGTGACAATGAGCAAATTGATTTGACTCAGCTGATGAGCATTTCGCACGAGTCCCCCAACTGCCGTCATAACGCCTATCGCCGCCAGCATAAAGCATTCCAATACTAAAAGCATAGCCCCGAAGGAAACGCCTGGCGAATATCCAAACACAAAATAAGTCAGCGAAAGCACCAGAACAAGCTGAATGGTACCAACTAATATGCTGCCTAAATAGTTCCCTAAAGCAATATCAAGGGCGCGAAGCGGCGCCGTATACATGCGCTGCATCGTCCGCATTTCACGATCCTCCATAATGAAGCCGACAGACTGGCTGACCAGCAGCATGAGAAAAAGCAAAATCGACCCAATCATAATCGGATTGGCAGCCACTACGCCTAGCTTCATCGCAGTATGCTGCGCGCTGACCGCAGGCCTCGCCTGCTGCTCCAGCAGCTCGCTGAGCTTCCCGGCATCGGGCGCAGCCCCGCCAGAGGCCGATTGCAGCAATTCGACGGAAGCTGCCATACTGCGCGCCTGAGTCTCAAGCGAGGATAGCAGCGAGGCATTCCACAGCTGCTCCGTCCAGCGATATAGAACCGGCTGCGGCTGCTCGCCGGCAAGCAAACGCTCCGTGAAATCGGCTGGAATAAAAATCGCCGCATCTGCGTCACCAGTTGCAACAGCTTCCCTAACCAGCTTGCCCGTCGAATCTGTCTGCATTTTCACCTCATAAAGCGAGTCCTGATTGACAAGGTCCAGCATATAAGCGCCGAAAGCTCCTCGATCTGCATTGCTGACCGCAATAATTTCTTTATCCGCTTGCAGGCTGCTGAACAAACCAGCAATAACCGACAAGGCGATTGCAGGAAGCAGCACATTTAGAAAAAAGCCTCGGCGCGTGCCCATCGTTCTGCGAATGAGCTGCATCGCAATTGGCAAGCTACGCATGCTGCTTCACCACCTTAGGCAAGCGAATAATTGCAAAAATAGCAAGAACGGCGGCTATAGCAGCCAAAATACCGATATTTTGCCAAACGAGAACGCGGCTCGAACCATCCATTAAGCCGCGCAGAGCAGCATTCGCCCAAAAATTAATATTCAGCTTGCTAATAAGGCCCAGCTTGTTCTGAATCATCGCAACCATGCCCCCGCTTAAAAAAGTCATGCTGAAAATAAGCGTGTTAAACAGCGTCTGCATCGTTTTGACGGTTTTGGCAAAAGAAGCTATCGTCAGTGCTAATCCAGAGCCCGCGATAATGGTCAGCAGTGAGATAAGGGCGATTCCCCAGTAAGCCCCTCCCCAATCGACGCCGTAAACATACTTGGTAAATACAATCATAATAATCGTCTGCATCACGCCGAGCAGCGCCGCACCGCTAATGACGCCGGCTACAACCGCACTGAAAGAGGCAGGGATGCCATATAAGCGCTGCAAGGTTCCTTCTCTTTTTTGCCGCAGCAGGGAAACCGCTCCCGTCATGCCGCCATACTGCAAAAACATGATCAAATAAGCGACAGAATAATATTGAATAGCCGATACAGAGCCGAAGGATTGATCCGATCCGCCCCCCAGCGTCTGTACTTTAACGAGCGCGGCGGCATCCTTCTGTCGGCTCTCCAGCCCGGATAAGCTTTCAGGCCCAAGCACCTTGAAGGCCGCCGCCTGCATGTTCACCTGAGACAGGTACGCACGAATGATAGAATGGGCCGCAATGTTTTTACTCCCGTCATGGCCTTCGAGAGTGTGCCAGCTAACACTTTCTCCTGCAGCAAGCTTGTCGGAATAATCCGCAGGAATGATAACGCCGTAATCGGCCGTTCCATCCTGCACCTCCTCCCGTACCTGAGCCTCCGAGGAGAGGGCTATGGGACGGGCATATGGAAGGATGTCAGCCCCTTGCCAAAAAGCATCTATACCTTCTCGCATCGCCCCTTGATCGGCATTGTATACCGCCACCTTCGCCGGCTTGATTTCGCTGTCAAAAGCGCTGCCGAGCAAATAGATGAGCAGCAGCGGAAGACCAGCGAGCACAATCAGCAGCGTGTGCATTCGGCTCATTTTTATCCATTCATAGGTTAACGTAATCCACCATGTCCGCATGCTTTCGCACCTCCTATTCATCGCGCAGCGAGCGGCCGGTTAACTGGAGGAACAAAGACTCCAAATTCGGTTCGACTCGGGTCAGCTGGCGCAGCGAAATGCCGTGCTTTTGCAAAATAAACAGCAAATCCTGAAGGACAGATGGCGAATCCTTCACGGTAACCTCAAGCCTTCTCTGGCCATCCTGCCCGTCTATCTGCTTGACGGCTGGATGCTCGCTCATCTCCTTCGCCGCAGCGGGATGGGCCTGGTCGACTTCAAAAATAATGCGTTCCTCCTGCCCGACCTGCTGCCTTAGCTGCTCCTTGCTGCCGCAGGCAATAAGCTTGCCTTTATCGACAATGCCGATTCGCGAGCAAATCGCATCCACTTCCTCCATGTAATGGCTCGTGTATATAATGGCCGAACCCAGACGGTTAAGCTCGCGCACCGACTCCAAAATATGATTGCGGGACTGCGGGTCGATGCCAACCGTCGGCTCATCCATAATAATAAGCTTCGGGCGATGGGTAATCGCGCAAGCAATGTTCAGTCTCCGCTTCATGCCGCCGGAAAACGTTGACGGCTTGTCTTTTGCCCGCTCCAGCAGCCCGACAAACTGCAGCGACTCCTCCACCCGCTGCTTCAGCAGCTTGCCTCTGAGTCCATACAATTTTGCGAAAAAAGCTACATTTTCCCAAGCGGTCAGCATGTCGTAAATTGCCAGCTCCTGCGGCACCAAGCCAATAAGGCGCTTAACGTCCAGCGGCTGCTTGCGGATGGAATATCCGCCAACGGTAATTTCCCCGCTACTCAATGGCAGCAGCCCCGACAGCATATGGATGGAGGTGCTTTTTCCCGCTCCATTGGGACCAAGCAGTCCGAATACTTCGCCTTCGCCAATATCAAAAGTCAAATGGTTGACGGTAATGGTGCTGTCATATTTTTTAACGACATCTTTAAATGTTACTAGGCTCTTCAAGCGCTCACCCTCCATGTTTATCATCTTGTGTCCATTATAAAACGCCGCCTCACGAGCATACAGCTCTACAAAGTCACAAAATGAAGGTGACGAAAGTCATATCATTGGCTCCGGCTGTATACAGCCGGTTTTTGGCGGATTATGCTATAATGAAACGATATAAATGAATATGAAAAAACGCCTTAGGACAATAAAAGCCTGATGCGATGCGGGAGCTAATCCGATATGAACGTACCGATTCACTGGTTTCGAGGCCTATTAATTGCCGGACCCGCAGTCATCAGCGTATTCTCGATTTCAGCCGCAAGCTATGCCTCTTATACGATCGGCGCACTGATCGCTTTGTCCCTCATTAAACTAGGTTCGCTGTTTCCGAAATACGCGGTGTTGATTTTGTTAATAGAGCTGCTTGGCTTCGGAGGGTTCGCCTATCATTTTGGCGGCGTCTTGTTTCTACTCCCCTTCTCTACTTTAATAGCAGCCTTGAGCACGAAGCCCTCAGCTGGCATGGCCGCAATGTGGATCATGGCTGGAGGGGCATGCCTCTGGATCGCCATGCACGAACAAGCGCCGGGCATGATGGCTGCTATGCTGCTGCTGTGGCTGACGATTGCGGCGGTGCTGCAGGCTGCCCAGCAGGTAGAGGGCAAGCGCAGCCAAGTGGAGACGCTGTATGCAGCCCTTGCGCAAAGCCATGAGGAGCTGGAAGCCGCAAGGCGCCGCATGCAGAGCTATGCCTCGCAAATCGAGCAATACGCGCAGACTGAAGAGCGCAATCGCATTGCGCGGGACATTCATGACGATCTCGGGCATCGCTTGATTCGGGTGAAAATGATGTCCGAGGCCGCACTGCACTTGTTCCAGGCAGACCCTGCCCGCGCGCAGGCGACGGTCGGGCAAATTCGCGACCAGCTGCAGGACAGCATGGAGCGGATGCGCCAAACGGTACGCAGGCTCGCAGTGCCTAGCGAAGGAGACTCCAGGCAATATGCGCTGGACCGACTCGTTACAGATTCCGGTGAAGCGCTCGGCATCGCAGTCGCCTTTGAGGTGCAGGGAAATCCGCGCCCCCTCTATCCAAGCATGGAATTTATTTTGTTCAAAAATGCGCAGGAAGCCATTACGAATGCGGTTCGCCACGGCGGCGCGACAAGGGTAAAGGTAACGCTGCTTTTTCAGCCGCACACCGTAGCCCTAACGATAGCCAACAATGGGGCTGTGCCCGAAGGAGCCATAACAGCAGGGCTCGGCATGCGCGGCATGCGGGAGCGCATTTCATTAATCGGCGGAAAGCTGTCCTGGCAGTCGGAGGATGGCTTCAGCGTGACGACTGAGCTCCCGCTGCTAGGCGGCGGTGCTGCTAATGATGCAGGCGAGCGACAAGCATTTGTGAAAGGATAGGAGGAAGCCGCTGCCATGATTACGATATTGATTGTAGATGATGACCCGTTCATTCGGGAAAGCATGCAGGTTATTTTGCAGCTTGATCCGGAGCTCCACGTTGCGGGGGTATGCGCCGACGGCAAGGCGGCCGCTGAATTCGTGGAATCAACGAAGGTTGACGTCGTGCTGATGGATATTCGCATGCCTGGCTGCGATGGCGTCGAAGGCACACGGCTCATTCGGGCACAGGAGCAGCCTCCTGCCGTCCTCATCCTGACCACCTTCGATGATGACGATTATATTGTGCAGGCGATCCGCTGCGGCGCTGGCGGCTATTTGCTGAAGAACGTACCGCCAAGCCGCATTATTAACGGCATTAAAACCGTACATGAAGGCTCGCTGCTCATTCATCCCGATATCGCCCGCAAGCTGGCGGGCATGATTACGATGCCAGACACAGAAGAAGCTGCAATAACTGAGCTTTCTCCAGAAGAACGGACCAGCAGCGAGCTTGCGGCACGTTACAGCTTGACGCAGGCCGAGCAGCAAATTATTCGCCTCGTGGCCGAGGGGCAATCCAATAAGGAAATTGCCGCCTCGCTTTTTTTAAGCGAAGGCACGATCAAAAACTATATTTCCGATATGCTTCACAAGCTGGGGCTGCGGGATCGCACGCAAATGGCGATTTTTTATTTGAAATTATCATTCATTCCAAGCAAGGAGAGATAACCGCATGACCATAAAAACAATAGCAAACAGCACGACCGAATTTACAGGATTTACACAAGAGGACTTCGATGTGTTTCAGCTTCCAGGACTCGCGGAGCGCATGGCGGGAATCCAGGAAAAAATCCAGCCTAAGTTCCACGCCATTGGCGAACGCTTGCGCACCGAGCTTTCCATGCAGGCAGGCGACGAAATGTTTCTGCATGTAGCGAAGCATGCCCGCCGTTCCGTAAATCCGCCAAAGGATACGTGGCTTGCGATTTGCAATAATAAGCGCGGCTATAAGGCGCATCCGCATTTTCAGCTGGGCCTTTTTGACGATCATCTATTTATATGGTTTGCGCTCATTTACGAGACGCCGAATAAATCCCGCATCGCTTCCACTTACTTGAATCAGCTTGATGAGGTAATCGCGCAGGTTCCTTCCTCTTATGTCATTTCGCTTGATCATACGAAAAAGGAATCCGCTGCCGTCGGCGAAATGTCGGATGAGCAATGGAAGCATGCCCTCGTCCGCTTCCGCGACGTGAAGAAGTCAGAGCTGCTCATCGGCCAGCATATTGCGGCTGACGACCCGATTTTGCGTGATGGCGAAGCGCTTGTGAAGCTTGCTTCCTCAACCTATGAATCGCTGCTGCCGCTGTATCGCCGCTCGCTCGTGCAGGAATAAGACG
This sequence comes from Paenibacillus sp. BIHB 4019, assembly GCF_002741035.1. Taxonomy (NCBI): domain Bacteria; kingdom Bacillati; phylum Bacillota; class Bacilli; order Caryophanales; family Paenibacillaceae; genus Paenibacillus; species Paenibacillus sp. BIHB 4019. The sequence goes on from NZ_CP016808.1 coordinate 6,459,135, forward strand.
CATAAAAGTATCGCACATGCTAAAAGCCGCTGCCTTTGTCTATTGCAAGGGGCAGCGACTTTTTCCTATGCCCAAAACGACCGAGGCAAGCCTTTCCACTCCATCGAGTTTATAGTAATATCACTATATAAGGGAGGAGAGTTAATTTATGGTGAAACAACTGATCATCGGAGACGTCAAGCATGAGCTGGCCAATACACGCCGAATTCTGGAGCGCTTGCCCGAGGAGCATATGACGTGGAAACCGCACGAGAAATCGATGACACTCGGAGGGCTCGTCACGCACCTGGTCAACCTGCTGAACTGGCAATTGGCTATTTTTCATTCTCCGGAATTCGATCTATCGACCGTGCCGTTTCGGCGGGAAGCTTTGGAAAGACGCGAAGACGTACTGGAGGAATTCGACGCAAACGTTGGCAAGCTTGAAAAGCTGTTAGCCGAATGCGATGAGAAAACACTCGGCGAGGAATGGACCTTGCGCAGCGGCGACCATATCATCCTGCGCCAATCGCGGGCGCTCGCGCTCCGCACCTTCGGATTAAGCCACATGGTCCACCACCGGGCTCAGCTTGGGGTCTATTACCGCCTTCTCGATATTCCGGTGCCTGGTCTCTACGGCACTTCAGCCGACGAAGAAGGAAAGTGAATGAAGACGAACCGAACAGTCGCAGGGCACTGGCATGACCGCCGGTACTCTGCGACTTTTTTTTCGGGACGATTTTCGGGCTAATCATTTTTTTGATCACATAGGAGTGCCCCTTTTTCTCCTGCCAGTCCGCCCAGCTATAGGAATTCCCCATTTATTCTGCCCCTTAGAAAAGAAAATAGAGCTGCCCGAAGGCAGCCCCAAAGAAAGTCATGATATTTGAATCACACGAGAACTATTAAGCTTGCGCTACTGCTTTCTTTTTATCCAATTGACGGAATTGCGCGAGCAGCAGCAGCGCTGCCAGACACAAAATGCCTCCGGACACATAAGGAAGCCTCAAATCCAGTGTAAACAGGAACGTTCCCGCCAGCGGCCCAGCAATACGCCCCAAGCTGTCCATCGACGAGCTTAGGCCAGAGGCAACGCCCTGCCCAACTGTCGTCTTCTGGGTAATTAATGACGTTACACAAGGGCGAATGAGCGCATTGCCGATGCCGAACACGGCCAAGGAAAGAGTTGCCCACCAAAGCGAATGCGCAGCGAGCAGCATGAAAAAACCGATGCTGGATATGACTAGCCCGATGGCAATATATTTGCCCTCTTCGCCAGCTTTGATCCTTCTGCGCACGACACCACCTTGAATTAAGGCACCAACAAAGCCGCAGACGAAAAATAATATCCCAACCTGCAGCGGCGTTACATCAAAGCGCCTCATGCCAAAAAACTGCAAGGTCGCTTCTAATCCCGCCAGTGTAAAGGTAACGAAAAACGCCAGTATGTACAAATATTTAAGCGGCCCGGTAAATGCTTTCCAGCGCGACTCGCGGCGATTCGCCCCGCTGCGGCGCTGCTCCGGTGTCAGCGATTCCTTGAGCTTGGCCCATGCAAGAACGAATGTAATCAGCGCAAGGATGGAAGCTGCATAAAACGGCGTCTCCAGCGACACAAGGCTGAGCAGCCCGCCAAATCCCGGCCCAATCGTAAAGCCGAGGCCTATTGACATGCCTACCAGTCCCATGCCCTTGGTGCGCTCCTCGGGCGTTGTAATATCCGCTACGTAAGCAACAATGACCGAAGTTACCGCCCCGGAAAACAAGCCTCCCAGCACACGGGATAAATACATCAGCGTCAAATTGCCCGACGACAAGCCGAATAATACAAAGCTTAAAGCGAAGCCAAGTACGCCAATGAGAATGATTGGCCGTCTGCCGATTCGGTCAGACAAGCTTCCCCATACCGGCGACAGCACAAACGATACAGCCGAATACACCGCGAGCATCAAACCCGTATGCGCCTCCGCGCCGAGCGGATCTGCTGCTTTAATAATTTCGGGCATGACCGGGATAATAATCCCGAAGCCAATAAATGTTGTCATTAAGGTAGCCATTACAATTAACAAGCGTCTGTCCATTAAGCTCATCCCCTCCACACGTTATGTTATCATAACTGGCTGTTTTCTGGTAATGAACAAATGGAGAACAAATAGGACGAGCAGCATTGCACCGCTTACTAAAAATGGCGCCTGATGCCCGAATGTATCCCACAGCTTGCCGGACAAAATCGTCCCCAGCACCATGCCGGAGCCTTCGATTGTCAGGAAAAAGCCCCAAACTGCACCTCGCTCTTCTTTCGGAATCGCTTGGGCAATTAACGCATTCCAAGCCGGGATGATGCAGGCATAGCCAAGTCCTACAATCGCCACAATAACCAGCACCAGCGGCAGTGAACGAGTCATGCCTAGCAGCGGCAGCGAAATCGCAGCGAGGAGAAAGCCGACATGCAAAAACCATTTTGTCCCGAGCCGGTCGACAAACTTCCCGACTGGAATCAGCCCCAGCACCGTAATGGCACCGCCCGCGATAAGAAACCAGCTGTACTGGGCAGGCGTCAGATGGAGCACCGAACGCGCGAACAGCGTTAAGATCGGAGTCAACAGCCCAAGCGAAAAGTTCTGCACAAACATGGCCGGATAAAGCAGCTTGCTGGCATGAAGCGACTTGCCCACCTTGGCAAAATAACGGCTGGCCCGAACTTTGAACGGCTCTCTTGCCGCATCACTTGTGTTCGCTGCATGCGAATCCGTCTGTGACGCAGCCTCTTCCGCTGCGCCTGAACGCTGCTTCATGCGCCCGCGACCGGGCAGAAACATCGTCGTCAGGACAACGACGATCATGCCGCCAATAATGAGGCGGAACGCTGCCGTATACGAACTGGACAGCAGAAAATTAATCGCAATCGGCCCCGCGCCCACGCCGACCAGCCAAGCGACATAGACGACACTCATCGCCCGGCCGCTCGCTTCCTCTCCAGCCTCCTCTGTCGCTCCTGTAATGACGCAAGGCCACAGCGGGGACGACCCGATGCCAAGCAACAGGCAAGCGACTACAATCCAGCTCGTATGATGCACGAAAGCGACAAGCAAAACAGAGGTGAACGTCAGCACAATACCCGCCAGCATTACGGAGCGGTAGCCCAAACGGTCAATGAGCCAGCCGATCGGGCTGCGGAACAAATTATCGCCAATATATTGCAGCGCCAGCGCCCAACCGATCGCATAGGCAGATAAACCCAGCACCGTACCCATATACACTGGCAATATGGAAATAAGCAGCGCGCCCTTTACAAATTCAATAATAAACATAATAATCAGCAGCTGAATAATAAAAGGAGAGCGCCAAATAACGACGCCGGATGGCTTTGTGCCCCTTTGTTCTTTCATTAAATATCGAGCCTCCGTTTCTGCAGCAAGCAAGCGGTTAAGGTGAAACGGCTCGTGCCATCCTTTGGCGGCAAAGCACCGTTTCGCGTAGAAAGATAGAGAAAGGGCCGCGGAATGCTATACTTTCCTATAATTAAAAAAAAGCTTCTTGCATTCCGACTTGTTTTTGCTATACTCAACCTTGTTTGTATTTTAACTAGAGAGGCAGGGATGAAAGCGATGGATCATAACAAAACCCCGCTCTTCAGCGCATTACGCCGCCATGCGGAACAGAATCCAACCCAATTTCATATTCCAGGACATAAGAAAGGGTTAGGCAGCGATGCCGAATTTCGTGCATTTATCGGCGATAACGCGTTATCGATCGATTTAATAAATATAGCTCCGCTGGATGACCTGCATCAGCCAACCGGCGTTATTGAGGAAGCCCAGAAGCTTGCAGCCGATGCTTTCGGCGCAGATTATACTTATTTTTCCGTGCAAGGAACGAGCGGTGCCATTATTACGATGATTATGAGCGTCTGTCTTCCTGGCGATAAAATCATCGTTCCGCGCAATGTGCATAAGTCCATTATGGCGGCGATTATTTTTGCAGGTGCCCGTCCGATCTTTATCTCGCCCGTACGTGACGAAAATCTCGGCATTGATCACGGCATTACGACACGCGCTGTCAAACGCGCGCTGGACAAGCACCCCGATGCGAAAGCAGTGCTTGTTATCAACCCGACGTATTATGGCGTATGCGCCGACCTGAAGGAGATCGTCGACCTCGTGCATACGTTCGATATTCCTGTTCTCGTAGATGAGGCGCACGGCGTACTCATTCATTTCAATGAAAAGCTTCCGATGTCCGCGATGCAGGCTGGCGCAGATATGGCAGCGACGAGCGTTCATAAGCTGGGCGGCTCCATGACGCAAAGCTCCGTGCTGAACGTGCGCGGCGGGCGAGTTAATCCCCATCGCATTCAGACGATTATCAGCATGCTGACGACAACGTCGACATCCTATATTTTGCTGTCATCGCTCGATACGTCGCGCCGCAATTTGGCTTTGAACGGTCATAAGCTGGCTGAACAAGCGATTGAGCTTGCCCAATATGCGCGCAAGACCATTAATGAAATTCCCGGCTTGTACTGCTTTGGACGGGAAATTTTAGGTGGCGAAGCTACCTTTGATCTTGATCCAACCAAGGTCGCTATTCATGTCCGCCATCTCGGCATTACCGGCTATGAGACGGAAAACTGGCTTCGTGACCATTTCAACCTCGAAATTGAAATGAGCGATATGTATAACATTCTTTGCCTTGTTACGCCTGGTGATACATCCGATTCGATAGAAAAATTGCTGGAGGCGCTGCGTGCGCTGTCGGACAGCTTCCATGAAGGCGCCGAGGCTCGTGAACTCGTTGTTAAAATCCCGGATATTCCCCAGCTGTCGCTCTCGCCGCGCGATGCTTTCTACGGACAGACCGAGGTCGTTCCGTTCAAAGAGTCAGCTGGCCGAATTATCGCCGAGTTTATTTATGTTTACCCACCTGGCATCCCTATTCTACTTCCAGGCGAGGTTATTTCCCAGAAAAATATCGACTACATCGTCGAGCATGTTGAAGTTGGCCTCCCCGTTAAAGGTCCAGAGGACCGCAACGTTGAATTCGTTAAAGTGATTTTCGAGGAAACGGCTATTTCCTAGGCATCGTTATATTTCAAGGTGAAGCAGCTGACGCCGTCCTTTGGCGGCGCGGCGCGTTACATTCCGAGAAATATCCTTTCCTATATTTGAACAAAAGACACCTGCTGTCCCAGGAGCATTCGCCCTTGGTGACACAGGTGTCTTTTGCATGCAAAGCTTAGTTGCATGATGGCTTGTTAGAGCAGCGTAAAAGAGCAAGAAATCTACTCTTCTTTTGCTGCGTTTTCAGTAACGGCGATTTCTTCATAAATCTTCGTTACGCGATCCCATTCTTCATCGTCTTCGATACCAACGAGGAATGCCTCGTCGTTCTCTTCCTCGATGCGGAAAATAACGCCGTCTGCTTCAGGATCATTGCGATCCAGCAATACCGCATAAGCGTTGTTTTCGGATTCAAACGTATAAACCATGACCATTTCGCGTTCTTGGCCCTCATCGTCCGTTACAATAAATACACTTTCTTCATGTTCATGGTCTTCTCCGCAACCGCAATCTGCGCCATGATTATGCTCAGTCATTGTTTTACCCCATTTCAGTCAATTATCCATACCTGAGTATCGTACCATGAGTCCTAGCAGCGGTCAAACAAGCGTAAACGGCTGTCGCCGTAATTCGGAGGCAAAGCTACCGTTTCGAGGGTGGAATATAAGAAATTATTAGCTTGAAACTAATAATTTCTTATATTTCGAAAAAGCCCGCGCTTCCTCCACATATGGAAGAAACGCGGGCCATTGCCGTTATTGCGAAGAAATCAGCTTCTCCGAGACGAGCGTCCAATCGTCGGACGAGCTTGTTTTCAGGAAAAATCTCACCGCATATTTTCCCGAATACTCGAAGTTATACTTCATGTCTTCCGTCCGATACCAGAAGTTATCCTTCGTAATCTTATCGGTCTGTGTCTGAATAACCTTCTCGCTGCCATACGGATCAAATATAGATACTTTAACCGCGGCAATATCCGTCTTCAAATTGTCGACCTGCGACAATACGCTGAACGTATATGAGTTGCCCTTCGTCACATTGCCAAACAGCTTGCTATCCTGCATGAGTACAATATGTACATTCGGTCTCGTTAAGGTTGCCTTCTTATTCTGCCCATCCCAATTGACGATGGTTTGCAGGCTATTGGCTATTTCCCGAATCGGCAGGTAAGTCTTGCCATCCACCATAATGCCGCCATCTTCAAGCTCGCTTCCATTCAGGAGAACCTTAACAGTCTGCGATGCCGCATTGGCAATCATTAAGGTACTGCTGCATAAAAAAAGCGCCAGCAGCAAAACCGCTACTTTTCTGAATTTCATAGATGAGTACCCTCCATCCGCTTTGTCTGGATATATGGTTATACTCTTCAAAATGAATAGAGTTGCGCTGTTACAGAAACTTTTTCAGCCCTGTACCAGCGCTATATTTTGTCTCCAGCATAGGCGGGTGCTCTCCCTTTTTTCAGACGATCATTTACAGGGATTTAAGCCGCATGCCCGTGCGAAAAAAATTGTAGAAATGTGCGGTTGCCTGGGAAATATTCCGGTTAATGATACGTACGGGTGAGCACGCAAGGAACCCCTTTTCCAACTGCGCCCGGCTCGGACATTCGGTCCAAATACGCGAGTCCCCTTGCACAAGGTGTCGGACACACTTCGCAGACTGGAGATAGCACCAATTTGTAGTGGTACTGTTTCCGTTCACCTGACGGTTGTTTCTTCTTAACGTTTTTGCCTTTTCCTTTGCTCATTGATGCTCTGTCCTCCCTGCCGGATCTTGCTCATGCATTATATGTAGGTACCCGGCAAAGGGTATCTCGATTTGTCAGTTTGCCATTCATTTGATACATTGGATGTAGCGAGATGATTTCTATAACGGGAGTGTTCCAATGAATATACAAATGATCGGAACTGGGAGTGCTTTTGCCAAGAAATATGATAATAACAATGCATTAATTGAGGTGCCTGGGTTCAAGCTGCTGGTCGATTGCGGCATTACGCTGCCTAAAGCGCTGCACGAGACGAATCGTTCGTTCGATGAGCTGGATGCTGTGCTAATCAGCCATATTCATGGCGACCATGTGGGCGGGCTGGAGGAATATGCTTTTCAGATGATGTTTCTCTATGGAAAAAAGCCGGTGCTGTACATCGCCTCCTCGCTAGTGGAGCCGCTGTGGGAGCAGACGCTGCGCGGCGGGCTGACGCAGGGACCGCTTCAATCCATTGATGACTTCTTTGAAGTGAGACGGCTAGAGGAAGGCATAGAGCATGAACTGCATCCGGGCTTGAAGGTGAAGCTGCTTCAAACCGAGCATATTGTGGGGAAAGACAGTTATTCGTTTATTTTCAATCAGCACTTCTTTTATTCGGCAGATATGAAATTCAGTCAAGCGTTGCTGGAGCAGCTTGTGGAGGATGGCGTGAATACGATTTTTCACGACTGCCAGTTGATTGCGCCCGGTGTTGTACATGCCTGTCTCGACGAGTTGCTGACACTGCCAGAGCCGCTGCAGGAGAAGGTGTGGCTTATGCATTACGGGGATACGATGGAAAATTACATCGGCCATACGGGGAAAATGCGCTTCGTACAGCAGCGTGAGATTTATACAGTGTAGGTACGAGTCGCAGGAATGATCAGCAACCATAACAAGAAGAGCCTGACGTTTTTTCGCGTCAGGCTCTTCTTGCTGCTGGCTATGCTTAGCCCAGGCTTGCCGTTTAAAACAGCGGAAGCTGGTCCAAATTGTTCGTAGGATCGCCGTCCGCGTCGCCACGGATATATGTTTCGCCATCTCTGCCTTTGAAAGCATTCACGCCAGCGATCTGCCCTGCCTGAACCTCTTGCAGCGCCGTCTGGTAATCCAGTACACGGCCCGATGATGTTTTAAAACTCGTCAGGTCACCGTCGCCATTTTTCTGTACCGCTACAATATGTTCTCTTTCCCCGCCAGCCATTTCATTCGTGCTCATTCAAAGCTCGCCTCCTTCGGATTGTGAGCGGCAATTACCACCCGCCACTCGGCATTCAATCGATAGGATGCGTAGCCTTTGAGAATTTTATACAGCATAAACGACACGTAGAAAAACTATACAATCATTTAACAGCAATGCAAAAAATCAAAACACCGCTTTTGCTTTAGCTGAGTAAAGGACACCAATCGGGCACCAACTCGCTAAAAAACAGGCATGATGCAAAATTAATCGGAAACAAAAAAAGACCGAAAACCCTTGTCATGCAAGGATTATCGGACCTTCTTTATTGTATGATCTGTAGTGGGCTCGAACCACTGACCCCTACCCTGTCAAGATAGTGCTCTCCCAGCTGAGCTAACAGATCGTATATTAGCGACGTTTATTAATATACCAAGCTCGAGCGGAAAAGTCAACCATTTTGCTATTATTATTTTTTGACCTTCAAAAAAAAAGCTTCGTCCTCCAATCAACCGGAGAATGAAGCTTTTTTGTGTTCAGCCTATGTTCCATTTCAGCTCGGGAATTGAACATTTCCCGGAACTATATAAGCGCCTGATGTACCGTTTGCTGGAAGTGCAGGAATCGTGTCCAGAACCGCTTTCCCGCGAATATCGGTTATCCGAACCTGCAGCGGGCTTGTCCCCATGTTCGTCCCCAAGAAATGGTTATAGTCCATTTTCTCCAGATTGATCCACGCGCCAGCCTTCTTATATTCCATTTTCATGACCGGATAAAAATGATTGCGCACCTGAATCGCCGCCCACCACTGGCTGCTGCCTTCCTTCACCCGGTACGAAAAATTGCCGGTTATCGGCGCTTTTACGACTTTCCATGAAATATTGATTTTGCCTGCCGACATTTCTCCAATTTTAGCAAAAGCGTTTGGCGACAAGTCAAGCGCTCCCGGAGCGCCTTCCGGGTACAAATCGGTGACATAAACGACCGTTTTGCCTTTAGGCCCCGTAACCTCCAAGTAAGCGCCCGCAAGCGCCGCTTTGACCCCATTGTAATTCATATCAGTCGGATTTAAGGCCGTTATTTCCAAATTCGGATGAATCGGATCAAGCAGTACCGCACCGCCCGAATATCCTGAGCCTGTATACGTCGCATAGCTGGTACGCCCATCATTCCAAGCTGCGAACGCCTGCACCGCCGGGTACAAAACGAACATCGCAAGACAAACGATTCCAAATTTGACGGCACCGTGCTTCTTTGTCATAACTGAAACCTCCTCCACATTTTTGAAACCCTAAATCTACCAGTAGAGTCCATTCTAAGTGGTGAGGAGGAATATTTGCTAGCACTTTAGATACTTCTTTTCTAGCATTTTAATGACATTTCCCAACAATACTAGACTTTATTCGTCAAAAACAAGGAGCATCCGCCGCTTCGTCTAGCTTGCGTTATTGTTCACCTTCATAATATCCATGAACGGAATTTTAGTAATTTCTTCACCTTTCGCTACGTGCACCAGCCTCGTACGCGAATCCATTTTTACAATTAGCCCTGCAACGGGTTCTTCCCAATTCCACACCTCAAAAAGCAGTTCAATCCCTTCTTGATACGCTTCAACCAGGCGCTCCCCGAGCTCCTCCAATTCAAACTCATCCCTTGTCGGGCGCTTTGGTTTCTTTGCCATTGCCTCCGTCTCCATTCTATGTTTTAGTACATGACCTTCATTTAACTCATGCCTTTTTCAACCCATCTTTAAATCATACCCTTTCTTCAAAGCATTTGTCATGGAGATTATGAAATTAGGCAAAAAAACATCCCCCTGCCATAACATGGCAAGGGGACGCTTCTTCTCTATTTTTCACTTAGAACGCATGGTTAAGGAAATACTGATTAGGTCAGGATCGAGCTAAGCCGCTTATATTACCACATACAGGAGCAAATGATGATAACCAATAGAATGAACAGTACAAGAATAGCGCCTGGGCTTGTGAAAGCACCGCCTACTTTATTACCGCAGCCACCGTATCCTGGACCTACTCCTACATTGCCTACTTCATATCCCATTTCGTTGCTCATCTCCTTTTTTTAAGGTACACAGCATCATATGGTCAAAAGCCAAAAAGGGTTGGGCTTTCAGGCAAAATGGGTATTTGCCTCGACGGACGGGTGCCGCTGCTTCTTTTTTTTAATTTTCCGTTTACATTACGTTCATTCCCAGATAATCAAACAGGTGCATACTGACTTTAAGCAGGAGGTGATTCACCCATGTATTATGAAGAAGATCGCGTACCGTTCGATGCGCCAGATGAAGTCGTTGTTAAAGAGGAGAAAAAAGAATAAGGAAACGCCAAGGCTTCCCGGACACAATGGGAGCTTTTTTTATTTTATTTTCAGCTTCGTTTCAGTGCAGCTTCAGCTGGTTAATCCATACTAGCAACATACTCCCTTTTAATATATTTTCGGGCCCGCTTGAATAGCGGGCTACTTTTTTGCTTTTTTGCCTATTTTCGAAAAAACGGTCAGATGGCCTTGAAATATAAATTTAATGTTGTTATCAGTTGGCATTCATTTTATTTTAAGGTTGGCTGCCTATACTAATCACATGACCCCCCACTATTTATATAGTTAATCCTTGACGACTCGCCTTCCGGCGGGTTCTTTTTTTTGATTAAAGATGCGTGTATGGCCATTTATAATTATAGAAAAACAGCGTTAAGCTAAAAATCAGCTTCGTTTCATTTCTATTTAAGGTGCGAGGCGCATACTGAGTTTACTCTCTTTTCGACATATATTGTTGTGACCCGCAGCGATGCGGGTTATTTTTTTTGCCTACTTGTATTCATCCCTCTGCCAGGCTTGCCGATAATAAAGGTGGAGGTGGGGAATAATGGATATAGCAGCATTATCAACGTCACTTAGTCAATCATCACTCGGCACGGCTGTATCGGTTCGCATGCTCGATATTGGCCAAGACCAAATGCAAGTGCAGGCACAAGGGCTTATCAAAATGATGGAGCTCAGTGTAAATCCAAACGTCGGCAGCCTATTAGATATTAAAGTATAGGGATAGGCAAATGTGGAGCGGGAAGGTCAATCCTTCCCGTTTTTTCATGCTGGATAGAAAATAATACGCTTGCTAATTAGCCTATAAGCGAACAATTGAATCGATTTTACTTCGTTCTGCAACAATAAAAGAAATAGCAACGTCTGGAATGATATAAGAAAGCGAAAAAAATAAAGAGGTGACTGGAAATGAAGAAAAAACCACTACTGTTAACCCTAATCTTGACCATGATGATGCTGACAATCGGACAAAGCGCTTGGGCCTTTAACGATGTCAAAAATGACCCGAATGCCAAAAAAATTGAAGCGCTCCAGCAGCAAGGCATTATTTCCGGTGACAAAGCCGGCAATTTCCGCCCGCAGGGCAAACTGACTTATGCAGAGGGCATCTCCATGATTGTCAAAGGACTTGAGCTTAACTTCAATCATATTCGTTTCATTAAGCAGCCGCTGGCAGCCGACTATTATACGAATATTAAAGATGACAAATGGTACTCCCAAGCTTTCATCATCGCCCATTTCTACGATCTTGGTGTAGCTAAAGATGTGAAAGCAAATGACGTGATGACTCGCGAGCAATTCGCGCAGCATTTGTTCAAAGCAATTGACAATAAAGTGACTTATGCCATGATTGAAATGTATGTGATGCTTAATGATGAGGCCGATGTAAATCCAGATTTCATGGGCAATATCCAAAAGCTGCTCCTTAGCAAAATCGCAACGCTTGACGCAAAGCAAAATTTTTACCCGACAGCTTCCATTAAACGCAGTGATGCTGCGGCATGGCTGCATGATGGAATTGCATTTATGAAGGAAATGAAGGAAAATGAAGCACCTGCTACGGGAACTGAGCCAACGGATAACCCTTTCACGGATGCAAGATTGATCGTTACGCCAGTCAATGCTGAAGTCAACAAAGTGACGGTAACTGCAACGGTGCCTCATCCAGGCTATGGCATTCAAATTTCCGGCATCACGTTTGATGGCGACCAAGCTACTATTAAGTTAGAGCGCACGGAGCCTAAACCCGATCAAATGTATCCCCAAGTGATTACAGAAGTACAGGTTATAACTTATGTAGATGCTAAATTCAAGCCTGTTCTTCCAGCAGCCGCTAATGCGGTTTCAGGCAGCTCTGCTGCTGCTCCTGCTGCGGGCAGCAATACGTCTGTCGCTTCTTAATAATTAAGCTGAAGAGCTCCAGCTAAAGCCATTATAAAAAAGCCGCTGAACTACGCGTAAGCCATTACGCAAGTTCAGCGGCTTTTTGGTTTATGCATGAATACGGCTATACAGCCTGAAAAATTATAATGCCGGTATACTCCAATCGATTTCGCGCTCGCCCAGCTCGTTTAAATAACCATTTGCTTGCGAGAACGGCTTGCTGCCGAAAAACCCGCCACGGGCAGACAATGGACTCGGATGTACGGACGTAATGATTTTATGCTTGTCCGTGTCAATGAGCTCCAGCTTCTTCTGGGCGGGATTTCCCCATAAAATGAATACGACCGGACGCTCGCGTTCATTAAGCGCAGTAATGATGCGGTCAGTGAAGGTTTCCCAGCCCTTCTTCTTATGCGAGTTGGCTGCGGCCGCTTCCACTGTCAGCACCGTATTTAGCAGCAGCACCCCCTGCTCTGCCCAAGCTCGCAGCGAGCCATGGTTTGGAATCGGGCAGCCCAAATCTGCATGAAGCTCCTTGTATATGTTGCCCAGCGACCTTGGCACCGCAACTCCCGGCTGCACGGAGAAGCTCAGGCCATGCGCCTGGCCTTCTCCATGGTAAGGATCCTGGCCTAAAATAACGACCCGCGTTCCATCATAAGAGGTGTAATTAAGCGCATTAAACACATCCTCCTGCTTTGGATAAACGGTTTTGGTGCTGTATTGCTCCGTCAAGAAAACCTCCAGCTTCTTGAAGTAGGGCTGTTCAAATTCAGATTGCAGCTTAGCTGCCCAATCATTGTTTAACTGCTGAAACACCGCGTAATCCCCTCTCTATGTATAACGTTATTTTCTCCCAAAATCCGCTTTATTTTCTCCCCATTCCTCAGTGTTCCACTTGAGCACTTTATTCGGATAGGTGTTCGTCTTGAGCCATTTCTCCGCTTCGTCTGTCAGCGCCCAAATTTTCGCTGTAGAGGCGTCTCTTACGAGGGTCGATGCGACCTTCTTATTACGCAGCCAGCTGAGCGCTGTTCTGGAGTCGCTGTATACGGTTCTCTCGCTGCCCTTCTGCTTCAAATAGGCGAGAGCATGCACAACGGCGATAAATTCACCGAGATTGTTCGTCCCATTCGGAATCGGCCCTACATAAAATAAAATTTCGCCTGTCTGCGTATCGACGCCCTTGTATTCCACTGGACCGGGATTGCCCCGCGTACCGACATCTACAGAGATGCTGTCGTAGTCGATTTCTCCGGACTCTTGCGGCTTGGAAGCCGTTTTCTTAAAACCGCCCGAGCTGCTGCTTGCGCCGCCTGCCGTGCTTTTCCCCTTGCCCCAGTGGCTGCGCCAGCCCTCCTTGAAAGCGGCCTCCGCCAGCGCCTTGGATTCAAAGGACTTATATTTCGCATCCTGAACGCCATTCACCTGCTCCTGGCATTCCTTCCATGTTGCGAATACGCCTGCTTGCTTGCCTACCCAAACGACATAATATTTTGATTTCGCCATTAGCTTGTGCTTACCACCTTTACCAAACGTCCATCCTTCTATTAAATCGAAAAATGCGGCTCCTGTCCAGACGGATGACAGAATCAAACAAACGTGAAACTTATAATGGCTTATAATTTGAAAAAGAGCGACCAGCAGCGCTGATCGCTCTTCCTTGAAAACCAGCTCCTTAGTCTCGGCTAGCACCAAGGAAACGCAAAATGAACAGGAACAGATTAACGAAATCAAGATAAATGCTCACGACGATCATCGGAATGTCCTCATCGCTAAAGCCTTGACGGGTAAGACGCGAGAAGTCAAACAGCGTCCAACCGATGAAGATTAAAATACCGAAGCCGGATACCATCAGCTCTGTTGTACCCGAGTAGGGGAGGAACAAGCCGACGAGTGTCATCAGTACAAGAACAATAGTGGAAGCGAACAAGAAGCCCCCGAGGAATGAAAAATCCTGCTTTGACTTAATCGCGTAAAGCGCCGTACCGCCAAATGCAAGAATCGCAACGCCAAGACCTTGCAATACCAGTGATGCGCCCAGCATGCTAATATAGCTTACAATGACAAAATACATCGTCAAGCCGGACACGAACATAAAGCTGTACATCAGCGTGTAGCCGATCGATTTCTTTTTCCGTAAAAAGAGCAGTGCAATCAGGAGTCCAATTTCCACTATATACAGCGGCATAGCCAGTACAGGCGGAACGGCCTGACCGATTAAGAAGCCGACCAGCGATACGAGCAGTGAAAGAAATAAGACCCGAAAAACTTTCGGCAATAACAGTTGCGACGAACGAATCGTATCCATAAAATAAGCTCCTTTACTATTAATTTAGTTTATTCTATTAGCTATTTTACACCAATTCCTTGAATAATAACACTATATGTAAGCATAGCTTTTCAAAAAACTACAATGTTTATCACCTGAATATTTACAGATAAAAGAAATAAGCCGCCGGATCACAGCGATCGGCGGCTTATTGTTATTTTCAAGTAAAGATTAGGAATGCTGCCCGGGATACATCATCGGCTGAGTTTGCTGGCCGCCAACCGCCGTCTCCGAATATGTCTTTTGACACATCATATTAGAAATTCGCGGAATGTATACCATTTCCCCTGCTTTTAGTTGAGCCGGGTTAACATGGGGATTGGCTTCCTCCATGATCGCATGAGGAACATTGTATTTATGGCAAACTGCCGCTAGCGTCTCTCCATGCTGGGCTTGGTGCTGAGCGTATATCATGTCTTCCGAGTTGCCTTCTCTGAAGAAAGGGAACAAAAATGGTGAAAAGAAGAAAAACGGGAACAAGAAACGGTTAGGGAAAAAAGGATGAGGGAACGGACGAAAGAAAGGACGGCCGAATCCACCACCAAAGCCACCACCAGGAACAAATGCACGATCTGTACGATCCATAACAAAACCTCCGTTTTTTTATATAGTCATTCGTCTATATAGAGTATTGTTTTGGGCGCCATTGGTGACAACTTTTTTAAAAATTTTTCCAAATCCGCACTAGCTCGACAGCTCCAGCCACTGCTCCAAATGCTGATCCAGCCTCGTTTGCAGCTCTTCCCGTACCCTCCATTGCTTCTCAAGATTTTCCGTGTCGCCTATGCGATCCAATCGTTCCAGCTCGGCATCAGCTGCTGCAATTTCGGCTTCTAGCTTAGCGATCTCCTGCTCCATATGCTCCAGTTTGCTTTCAGCAGGAGCCTGACTTCCATTTGAGCGCGGCTTTTCTAAACCCGCACCTTTAGCTGCTCCCGCCTCTCCTTTGGCGGATGAGTTTGCTTGAGCAAGCCGTTCCTCCCGCTTCGCCTTAAAATCATCATAGTTGCCCAAATAAGTGGCGACCTTTCCTTGTTCCAGCTCCCATACCCGCTTAGCCAATCGATTGATGAAATAGCGGTCATGCGAGATGGCAAGCACGGTGCCGGGAAAATCCTCCAGCGCCTCCTCCAATGCTTCGCGCGATGCGACATCCAGGTGGTTAGTTGGCTCATCAAGCAGCAGTAAATTTGGCTTGCGTCTTACAAGCAGCGCAAGCCGCAGCCGTGACCATTCTCCACCAGAAAGCGCTGCGAGCGGCTTAAATACGTCCGCCCCATAAAATAAATATTTAGCCAGCACATTCCGTGCTTCGCCTTCCTCCAAGCCGCCCTCGAGCCGGAAATGCTCCAGCACCGTTTGCTTATTGCCCTTTAACGGCTCTTGCTGCGCCAAATATCCGATTTCCAATCGCGTTCCCTGCGCCACCTGCCCGCTATCCGCTTCCATCACCCCGAGCAGCAGCTTAAACAGCGTCGTTTTCCCGGAGCCATTATCGCCAAGCAGCACCACTTTCTCGCCATACAGCAGGCTGCCCTCTGCCTCCCGTAAAATTATTCGTTCCCCAAACTGCTTCGTCAAACCTTCAAACGAAATAACGTTGCGTCCAGAACGGTCAAGTGGCGACAGCCCGAACTCCGCTGTATTCGGCTCCAAAACGGGGCGCTTCACCATTTCCATCCGCTCTAGCGCCTTGCGCATCGACGCCGCACGCTTGAAAAACTTCTCATTGCCGCCAATGCGGCCCCATTCTTCCAGCTGGCGAATCGTTTCTTTCATTTTGCGAATGACTTTCTGCTGCTCTTGGAACTGGGCGAATTGCTGGAGCAGCCGCTCCTCCTTCTCTTTCAAATAACCGCTATAGTTGCAGTGATAGGTGTGGGCTTCGCCATCCTCCAGCTCAATCATCTTCGTGCCAACGGCATCGAGAAAATAGCGGTCATGCGACACAATGACACAAGCGCCTTCATAATGCTGAATAAATTGCTCCAGCCATTCAATCCCTGTCAGATCAAGATGGTTCGTCGGCTCATCCAGCAGCAGCAGGGCGGGGCGGACGACGAGCTGTGAAGCTAGAACGATGCGGGTTTTCTCGCCGCCCGACAAGCTGCTGAAGCTCCGCTGATCGTAGCTGCGATCAATGCGCAGGCCGCTGGCGACCTGATCAATCGCCGTATCCATGTCGTAGCCGCCGCCCTGCTCGAATTTTTCCTGCGCAAGGGCGTATATTTTCAATAGCCTCTCCATTTTTACAGCATCATTTGCCGCTTCTTCCCCCGCCATCTCGTGCTCCAGCTTCGACATTTCCTGCCTGCAGGCCATCAGCTCTCGAAATCCGTAGGCCATTACCCCATAGACAGTAAGTGATTCGAACGCAGCAGGAATTTGCGGCAAGTAGCCGATTTGCAAATCCCTCTTTACAGTCAGCATCCCATCATCAACCTGCTCATGTCCGGCAATCAGCCGGAGAAGCGTCGATTTGCCACTGCCATTGCGGCCTATGAGCCCTACTTTCTCCCCCTCCTGAAGCTGAAGCGTTACGCCATCCAGCACCAGATTTGCCGCGTGGTATTTTTTTATTTGTTGTACATTTACAATAATCATTTGAAGAGCCTCCTATTGGATGAGGAAGACCCTAGCTTGAAAACACAAGCAAAAACGACTTCGTCGTCCTTCTAGGACGAGCGAAGAGCTTTGTCGGAGAATTCTAAGCGAATATAAGGATAAAACTTATAAATGCTTAGAATTCAAGGTGAAACGGCTGTCGCCGTCCTCTCTGGCGCAGCGCGTTTCATTCCGAGAATTACAGAGAAAGGATACAAACATCACATCCTTTCCTATAATTCAAAAAGAGCCGCGGCAAAAAGCCCGCGACCCTTCGAATGGCAAAGCAATCCGTTGTGGTTAAGGTAGGCGTCTTCTCGCGAATGGTATATCCGTATCGTTAAAAATGGACAGACTGATCCCGTTCGCGAAAAATGCATGAACGATGCCAGCCATAGCAATCGGCAGCTGGCTAATACGGTTATTGACCAATTCGTGATTCACCTACCTCACCTCCCTTAATGTTAGTGTGTTTAATTTACCATAAAAAACAGTGCCTTAGCAACGAAATTCGCATTGAAACTTCCTTTTTCGCATGATACAATTTGTATCAAATAAAGAGGAGTGGGTGAGTCCGATTAAAAAGGAATTAGTTAGTGAAATTTATTGGCTGCGAGCAATTGCCTGTTTATTTGTCATTTTAAACCATGCTTTGGGCAATAATTTGGCGCTGTATTTCAGCGGGCAGGAAGGGATCGCCTTCTATTTGCTCAAAATTTTTCAAATGGCTATTTTATTTGGTACTGGTACATTTGTATTTATATCTGAATTTTTGAATGCCAAAACGTATCATGGCAAACCGCCACAAGGCTTTTTTCAAAAAAGGGCGCTCTTTTTGCTTATTCCGTTTCTGTTCATGAGCTTCATATTTGCTATTTTTGATACGGCTCAAAATGGTGCCTTTACGTTTGCCTCCTATTCCATCGAAGCGGTCAAAAATATTTTTCTAGGCGACTTCGTGCTTTGGTTCATCCTATTGCTATTCCAAATTCATATTCTCCACTTTCTCTTTAATCGTTATGCCAGCAAGCTTAAACCGCTAACGGTTATAGTCGCTTCATTTGTGCTGAACTTCGGTTATTTGGCATATTTCAGTGCGACAGCCCCAGGCTCATCCGTTGTCACTACATACATTTGGGAAAGAGGCTACTGGCTGCTCGCCGTCGGCTGGATTTTTTATTTTACCTTGGCTTATTATGCTGGAAGGCATTTTGAACAGGTAAAGCTATTTATTAGTAAACAAGGCGTTTGGCTGTTTGCGATTATCCCCGTCTGCTTTATTGCCGTGATGGGCTTTCAGCAGCAAGGCATTTTCACCATTATATCCTCGAAACGCCCCGATATGATGCTCTATACGATCGCCATGATTGGGCTGATCCTCTATCTATCAGGTAAAACCCGCTCCGTGCCGAGATTCATTATGCTCATTAGTAAATATTCGTTCAGCCTCTACCTATTGCACATGATTGTCATGAAGCTGCTGCTCCAGTTTTTGCCGAAAACAAATTTCGCCGTTTCGTTTGTTGTTTGTTATGTGGGGAGCATTGCCGTCAGCCTTGTTGTCGCCAACCTGCTCAATCGTTTCTCATTCGGAAAATATTTGGTCGGCAACTTGTTGAAGACGCCAAAGCAGGATGCTTCGGCGAAGCCCGCGCTGCAAGTAGGAGAACGTGCCGTTTAAAAATATAAAGCGCGGTTTGCCGCCATGTAGAAGGCCCTGAACGCAAGCAGACATTGTCTCTTGCCGATCAGGGCTTTTTTTGTGTGAGCTAAGCTAATCTCTGCCGGTTCCCAAGCAAACACAAAAATTGAATTTGCATCATAATCCTGCATCGCAAAAACAAAGAACGCATGATAAAATAACACTGTTATTTTATTTTGGAGGGAATAGCGATGTCGGAAAGCAAAGCTGCGAAAACCGAAAAAAAACTGCTCGCCTGCGCCAAGGCCGAGTTTTTGGAAAATGGCTTCGCCGGGGCTAATATGCGTGCAATCGCGCAAACAGCAGGAATGACAACCGGGGCGATATACCGCTATTTTGCTGATAAAAATGCGCTGTTTGAAGCAATAGTCGGCCCTACGGCTAATGAAATTAAACACTATTTTATAGAGCTGACGAATGACCAGATGACCATGCTTGAGTTAAAAAAACAGGCGGCGGAGTTTACAGATATGGAGGAAGGCATGCGGGGCGTATTTGATTTTATCTACGAGCGATTTGACGTATTTGATCTATTAATCAATCGTTCGGCAGGTTCATCCTGGGAAAATTATATCGATTCGCTTGTTGCTTTCGATCTCGCCTCCACCCAAGCTTATATTGCAACAATGATGCAGGTGGGCTTGCTGGAGCAAAGTCCTCCCGCCAATCACCTTGCTATTCTTGTCAAGCAAAGCTATAAGCAGATTTTTGAAATCGTAGCCTCAAGAATGAACCGCGAGGAAGCTTTAGGCTACTTGCAGCTGTTGATTCCCTTTTTGTATGGGGGATGGAGCGCGATTTTAGGAAAACGACCTTAAATGTTTCAATCATATTATAAGGAGGAACACCACATGAACCGCTTCGCGATTGGGCATGTCTTAATCAAAACTAGGCAGCTAAAGCTGGCTGTGGAAAATTTTCAAAAGCTCGGTTTCACCGTGACCTATCGGACAAACCCGGCAAAAGCGCATAATGCGCTCATCTATTTTCAGGATGGCTCCTTCCTTGAGCTGTTTAATCCTAAGCCGATCAATCTTCCAGAGCAGCTGATTCGAGCTATTTTCCAGTTGCTCCGCCCCCTCCATCCAGCTATGGTTAATCGTTTCCTCTATTATTTGAATAGTCAGGAGGGCTTAAATGATTATGCGCTGGATAGCGTTCAGCCGGAGCAGGCCGAGGCGAATGTGCGGGAAATCACTCAGGCTGGTGCCAAGCTCGGCAAAACGGTCAAAAAGAGTAAAACGTTGCCTGATGGACGCAAGCAAACCTGGTGGCTGGCCGTTCCGGAGGAACCTCGTTTGCCTTTTCTAATGAGTGCGTATGATCCGGAAATAGCGTGTACAGAGCAAGAAATTACCCATAATAATGGCGCGATTGGTATCGACAAGCTGGTCATTGATGTGCCCGACCTCGAACACTGGCTTGGGAGTAATAAGCTTATTTTTGCGGGAGCCGAGATTTCAAGGAAGGACCAGCAATGCGAGTTTGTTTTGGGCAAAAAGCATACCGTTGTGCTTCGGCAGGCTGAACGCTACCAATTAGCCGAAATCCATTTATTAACGACGCAGCTTGTAGAAGAAGCAGCTCCGCTCCAGCGGGATTTAGCCCATGGTGCCGCTATTTTCATGAAATCGGTTTAATCGCCAACTCCTAATTCAGATTAGAAAATACAAAACCCCGCTTCCTTTCTGGCTAAGAAAGAACGCGGGGCATTTATCGCCACTATGAAATGCTACAAAATCCGGCTGAACGATTTGAAATCGGAAGGATTGCGTCCGGCCATCCGGTTCAGCTTCAAGTAACTATATGCGTATTTATAAGAATGGCCGTGTCTGCTGTCCTTGAGAGCCTGTTCCCAAAATGGCTGTTCCAACGGACTGCTCACGGTTGTTGTAAAAGCTGGAGCCAATTCCGGCTGATTACTTTCCAAGCCATTTGCGTAAGCCAGGATGTCCAGTCGTCTAAATAAGGAGTTCTCCAACTGAACAAGCCTGGGCTCTTGAAATTGCTGCTGCAGCCCTATAATGGAGTGGCCATGGGTAAGGAGATGTCCAAGCTGCATATCGCCTTTTTCCATTGGGTACGGCCTGTGGAAGCTATGAAACAGATCCAGCACAGCTGCGGGAGCCAGCGGAACCCTCGTTGCCGTTGCGGGAGTTTCTTCAGGGGCAATAATGATATTGCTTTCGTTGATCGTTACGTAGCCTGGACCGGACCGTGCAAATCCCTCAAGCAATACAGTCATGGCATTGAATAATTCGGCCGTCACCGGAATTTTGGAGCGGGAGAGCGCCTCAAAAATATAATACGCATAGATGACATCATGCCCCAATGCATGGCAAGATTGACCTCTCTGGATGAGTACGCTCAAAATGCCATCGCGAAAGCCCGCGTATGCCTTGTCCATCCGATACAACTTCTCGTTTGGATGCTCCTCCACCGTTTTTTCGAGATTTTGGAGAATGGCAGCTTCCAGCGTTGCCGGTACCAGCTTCTCCTCTAAAACGCCAATCAAGGCTAAAACCGCACACGCCCAGTGGCCTTCCCAAATGTGCGCCTGCGAGGATTCAATCATCTTTTGGCATGCCCATTGCTTGTAATAATCGCTATCCAGAGCGGATCCCCTCCTTTTTACTGCCAGCCAGTCCATAAGCCAGACAATAAGCCAATCATCGTTTTAATACTTAATATGATAGCTCTGGAAAACACACTTTGTAAATAAGGATAACGCTTGCCTATATTCTGAGCTTAGCCCTTCAATGCGCCAACCATAACCCCTTTGACAAAATATTTTTGCAAAAACGGATACAATAATAAAATCGGAGCCGTTGTCACAATGATCGCGGCGTATTTCAGCGTTTCAGCCACATCTCGGCTTTGGACGAGCGTCGTCGTGCCAATCATATTCGCACTGTCATTTTCCAATATAATGTTTCGGACGACGAGCTGAATCGGGAATAGGTCCTGATCCCGCAGGAAGATCATCGCATTAAACCAGCTGTTCCAGTGGCCGACGCCATAATACAAGATTAGCACGGCGACAACCGGCATCGACAACGGGAGGAAGATCCGAAACAAAATCGTAAAATGCCCTGCGCCGTCCAGAAACGCCGACTCCTCGATCTCTTTGGGGATCGCCATAAAGTAGGTGCGCATAATGATCAAGTTGAAGGTGCTCATCGCCGTAGGCAAAATCAGCGCCCATAGCGAATTGAGCAAGCCATACGATTTTACAATGAGGAAGAACGGCACAAGGCCTCCTTGGAAAAACATCGTAAATACGATAAAAAACATAATCGGCTTTTGCAGCAGGACGCCTTCGCGCGAGAGGAAATAGGCACCTAATGAAGTCAACGTCATATTAATCGCCAAGCCTGCGATCAGGACAAACAATGTATTTCTAAAGCCATTCATAATTGTTGGATTGCTTAATACCGCTTTGTAGCCCTCCAATGAAAAGCCTTGCGGCCACAACAAGAGGCCAGTGTGTGAAAGAAGACGATTTCCTTCGCTGAGCGAAGAAAATATAATATAAAGCATCGGATACAAGGTAATGACAATTAAAATAAGCATAACGAGCACATTTATTCCATCAAAAACACGCTCGCCCCATGAAATTTTAGTCATATGATCAACTCCTTACCAAAGACTGTTTTTGCTGACCCGTTTGCTGAAATAATTGGCCAGGAGCAATATTCCAAAGTTAATGACCGAGTTAAACAAGCCTACGGCAGCGCTGTACCCATAGTTGAATTCGAGTATCCCTTTTCGGTATACGTAGGTCGAAATGACATCAGCTGTCTCGTAAATGCTTGCGCTATAGAGAAGGATGATTTTCTCGAATCCGACATTCATAATATTTCCAAGGGCCAGTATAAGCATAATCATGATCGTCGGGAGCATGCCGGGCAAAGTAATATGCCTAATTTGCTGCAGCTTGGATGCTCCGTCTATTTTAGCTGCTTCATATTGCTGCTGGTCTATGCCAGAAATAGCCGCCAAATAAATAATTGTCCCCCAGCCAATCTGCTGCCATATTTCACTGATAATATAAATAGGACGGAAAGCTCCAGGCTGCTGCAGAAAAGAAAGACGTTCTCCGCCAAAAAAAGCAATCACATCATTAATAAGTCCATCTGAAAGCGTAAAATAACGGATAATGCCTGCTACCACGACGAGTGTAATAAAATGGGGCATGTACGTAATCGTCTGGGTAATGCGCCGAAAAATCGAGCTTTTGAGCTCATTTAATAGCAAAGCGAGCAAAATAGGGGCAGGAAAACCGAATAACAAATTATAAAAGCTTAGCAAAATCGTGTTTTTTATGACGCGAAAGAAATAGATGCTGGAGAAAAAGCTTTCAAAATGCTTAAGTCCAACCCAGTCGCTGCCGAGTATGCCTTTGGCTGGAATGAACTGCTTGAAGGCAATAATCGCCCCATACATTGGAACATAATGAAACAGCACATAGTAGAGCAGCACAGGAAGAATGAGCACATATAACCATTTATTGCGGATCAGGTCTTTCCCCAGTCTAGTTGCGAGCATGGATAACTCTCCTTTATTGCAGGCTAAAATGTCAGGAGCCGCCCTATTTCGCTTCTCTAAAGGGGCTCCTGATCGTTTATCGTATCGCTTTAACGTTGCAGATAACGTTCATAGGCAGCTTGCTGAATTTCCAGCGCTCTTTCAATGCCCAAATCCTTCATTTGCTGAACATATTTAACGTAGCTGTCGGCAGTCTCATTGCCTAAAATAATTTTCAGCTCCGCTTCTTTAACTAGAGCGTTAATATCGTTCATAATGCTGCTCATTTCATCCGCTTCCTCAGCCGTTGGTGTCACTGGTGGCAGCAGATGGCTCTCATGGTTCGTTTTTTTCCAAATGCCGAGTGCCTCTGTCGTCTGCTCATATTTCGCTGGCAGATTATTATCCTGCTGAATCATCGGGAAGTTGGTGCCATGCGAATATTGCAGCATCACTTGGTCGCTGCCGAGTCCATTCGGGTTGTTGACAACCAAATCCGTGTAGACAGGCTTGCCGTTTTCCAGCTTGTACGTGACCCCCTCCAGGCCATAGGTGTTCAGCATGCTTCCTTCAGCGGAATAAGCGTAATCCAGCCAGCGGATGGCCGCTTCTACATTTGCCGTCGTAGCGGAAATAGCCGCCGAGCTCGTGCCTGCATATGCATTGTCCAGCTGTCCGAACTCCGGAAGCTCGCCTTTTGCCGCTGCTGGATAAGGGACAGCCACGAAGTTCGCCTTCGGATCGGTTTCCTGAGCCGCAGCATTGTATTTTTCAATGTAGAACTGCCAGCCGATCGTTGCGCCGCTGCTGCCGGAGGACATTTTTTTATCAACGGTTGCCGCATCGATGGAAGCAAAGTCCTTGTCAATGAGCCCTTCCTTGTACCACTGGCTCATCGTCCTTAAATATTCTTTATATTGCGGCTCCAAATAGCCGTACGTCACTTTTCCGTCATTCAGATAGAAGTTGCCCATTACGCCAAATGCGCCGGCAAAACCGCCCGTGCGTTCGCCCAGAAACATCGACCGGAACGTCACCGGCGAGCTGGCCTTTTTCTTCTCTTTGAACGCCGTCAATACGGTATGCCAATCCTCAATCGTTTCGGGAATGTCCAAGCTCAGCTCGTCGAGCCAATCTTTGCGGATAATAGGTCCTCCATATACACGGCCAGCATCGGAACGAATGAAAGGGAATGCATAATACGTGCCGTCATCCGTCTTGATCATTTTGTCGATGTCGGGATTTTCCTGAAGCACTTTCTGTAAATTCGGCGCATATTGGTCAATTAAATCATTCAGCTTTAATATATACCCCTGCTCCACAGCTCGGTCAGGACCGCCGGGATATTGAAGCCAAGTATTTAGAAAAATATCAGGAAGCTCTCCCGAGGCGAGCAGCAGGCTGAACTTTTGATCCGTCATCGGCGTTCCGCCCAAATGCTTGATTTTAACCCCCGTCCGTTTCTCGTATTCTTCATCAATCGGCATCGCTTCTGGTGTACTGCCAAGCTGCTCATTCATAAAAGAGAGCTCTGCATTTCCTGGCATCGGATAAGAAAAGGCTCCGCCTGATTGATTATTCGGATTCGACTTAACAGCGCTTTCATCATTGCTGCTAGAGCTGGAATCGCTGCAACCGGCCATTAGCATGGAGAGACTGAGTAGAAAAATGACAGGCTTGCTTGCCGTTTTTTTATTAAACCATTTTGCCAAAATAAAGACCTCCGTTTGTATGTTTTAGCTCTGCTTGACTTGCCTCTTAACTATAAACAGCAGCAGTCCGCCGAAACAATGCTCAATAAACTCAATCCATCGCCAAAACAAGAAAAAGGCGCGTCTTTTCTGGAATGTACGCAGCCTTTTTACAAATTGCCTATTCGGTTTGTTATTGTAGATTTTTATATTTGCCTGGCGTAATCCCTTCATATTTCTTGAATACGCGAATGAAGGCGCTGCTGCTGGAGAAGCCTGCTTTAGACGAGGTCTCCTCTATGCTTGCTCCTTGCTGAAGCAGCAATTTCGCCTTTGAAGTGCGCGTTTGACTAATGAAGTCATGCAAGCCGAGCTCCATCTGCTCTTTAAATAATCGCGATACGTATTGCGGGGTAATGCCAAATTCGGCCCCAATCATCGATACGCTAAGATTGATATCGTCATAGTTTTGCTCCACATACTCCGCCACCTGTTCTCCTATTCCCGTATTGGATAGCAAGGACAGCTTTTCATTGATTTTGTGGCACACCATTTGTAAAATTTGCAGCAGCTCCTGCCGGAATTCCCCCCTCGTTGTACAGGCGAGCAGACGTTTCATCGGCCGCGATTCCTCCCATATTTGAGCCTGCTGCGCTTCAAGCGGAACGGATTTCATCATCGAGCTTGCCAAATCGATCATCGCACATTTGAGCATTTCAATAGAGGATTGGCTGCTGAACACTTGGTTCAAAATTTCGTCTACCTTCTCTGTCGCTTTTTCCAGATCCCCTGTCTTAATAATATTGATGAAAGCAAGCTCATCGTTGATCGACAAATAATATTCCGCTTCCAGCGGCTCAATATCGCCATACCAAATCGACACATTTTCTTCTGAAAATAATCGGTACTCTTGGGCTTCCAGCGCCTGCAAATAGGCATGGTGGATGCCAGCTACCCCAACCTCGTGCTCGCTCCCGGCCATCACAATTTGCAAGCGGTAGCGCTGATCGGTAAATTCCAGCGTTTTCACCAAAGCCTGCTCCATATCCTCTTTCCAGACGGAAATTCGCTCGGGATGAATGTTAATAACGGCAGCAAGCATGCCGTCCATATCGGTAAAGCTTAAGCTGTGAAACTCTTGTGCAACATCAAGCATAATATTCGTTACGATAAAATGGGATAAATTCATTGACGTCGCGCTTGCTTCGCCTGGCTGAATATCGAACAGCAGCACGGCAAAATGCTCGGTGCTCCAATTCAAATGATAACGCCCCGCCGCCTCTTGGGCCGACAAGCCCTCCTCTGCCTGCCCTTTGAGCAGCCTCGTTAAGTAGTAGGCCTGAAGCACCCGAAGCTGCTTGTATTCGCGGCTGCTCATATCATCACGCTCGCGAATCGTCGCCAGCGCATTTTCCCTAATAAATGAAAACTCGTCCGCCCGCCACATGCTCCGCTCCTGCTTGGCGTAGGAGAATACATTGACCAGCTCGCGAACAGGATTATAATTTCGGCGCGCAACATAATAAATGACAACCCCGCCAATTAAAAAACAGACCAGCAAGCCCAGCAAATTCAAATTGCGAATTTCCCTCGCTTTTTCCCAAAAGGTATCCGAAGGGAAAACGCTTACATACTTCCAGTCAGACGTATCCGAAGCGATAAAGGAAACCATATTTTCCGTTCCGGCAATGGTCAAAAAGGAGGAATCCGCTTCTTTATTGTCCGTCTCCACAAAAGAGAAAATCGGCGGTCTTTCGATTTTATTATTTTGAAACATAATTTGGTTCGCTTGATCGACGATGTAAACATCGCCATTGTTGACCCAATCGACGTTGGCCAGCATTTTTTGAACGGTATTGCTATTTAAAGCGATGAATAAAACGGCTCGCGTAGTGTCCTTTTCCTTTATATTCGACAATGGCTTAATTAATAAAACCGTATTTCCGACCCGTTTAAATTGGATAAAAGGCTTCAGCTTTCCCGACTGGATCATCGGCGTATCCAAAAGTTGCTGCCATTCCTGCTGGCTGATGTTAAACGATTGACGATTCATCTCGTAAAATAACGCCGAATCCGTGTAGGTTTCATCTGTTAGAATGGTATCGAGCTTGCCGGAATACAAATAGATCCCTTTGATAAAATTGTTGGCAGATTTGTATTTGCTCAGCTCCTGCTGTATTTTGAAAATTTGAAAGGACTCCTGCTGCGCGGAGTCTGGGTTCATATTCAGAAAAGAATTCACGTCATTATGAATAGACAATAGCATAGCCAGCTTTTCCGCTTGGTTAATTTCACTGTCGACCATATATTTAACCTGTTTGAGCATCGCACCACTCGCTCGCTGGATTTCATACTCTACTACTTTTTTCGTTTGGGTATAAACGACAGCGCTAACCGTCAAAGGAATGAGCATAATGATCGCATAGGAAATGATCCACCTAAACGCAATGCTTTTGCTAAAAACAAACTTCTGCTGTTTCATATTTTGCCTCCGCAGGTTGAACTCTCTTATTGCAAGCGTAAACGGCTTTCGCCATCCTCTGGCGGCAAAGCTAACGTTTCGCGAAGAAATAGAGAGAAAGGATAAAATAATCATATCCTTTCCTATATTTCAAGCGTAAACGGCTTTCGCCACCCTCTGGCGGCTAAGCTACCGTTTCGCGTTGAAATATAGAGAAAGGATGAGAAAATCACATCCTTTCTCTATATTTTAAAAAACCTGCTCTGCCCTAATAGGAACTTCATGAAGTCCCCTTAGCAGCAAAGCAGTATTTGAGATCGCTACCTAATGATTGTGTTAGAACACTTGGAATACAGGGGCATCTGCCAAAAAATAAACCGGAAGCTTCGGATACTTCTCCGCTAGCATTTCAGCTAAATATTCCATCCCCGGCTCTTCGCTCTCGGCATGGCCAAGCATAATGAGCGCTTTGCTGTGCCCTTGGTGCAGCGCATCCCTTATATATTCTGGCGTTTCCCATTCCGGTCCTTCGCCAGCTATAATCAAATCCACATTTTGTTGCTGGAGCAATGGAATCGCTGAGCTTCCGCCGCCTCTATATCCTACCAGAACACCTACGCGTTTGCACAGCATCGTGGGTTCACCTGCTGCCCGCACATAGGGAATGTTCAGCTTGCTTTTCAAATAATCAGCCACTTCGGCGAGCTGCATAGCGGGTATATCTACAATTGCCTCAGCTCGCTGCGTTTCGGCTGCCATCCAACCGAGCTTGCGCAGCAAACCGGTCAAGACAATGTCCGGCTGGTAGCTATGCATATAATCATGGAAGCGAAAAATGCCGACACCTGTTTTTTCAATGAAAGCCGCTTTGGCCTCAACAACAGCGTCGTTGCGCAGCCAATCTCCAGCCTCATGGTGGCTATAAAAAAAGCCCTCGTGCGATACAATTAAATTGGCGCCCAAAGCATATGCCTGCTCAATAATAGAATGGGTAGCCGAAAAGGCTGTAACGATGCCTGTCACTACGGTACGCTCGTGCCCAAAGCTCAATTGATCCACGGTTGGAGCAGCCACATCTATGCCTGCTTTCAAATCCTTTATCACTTGGCCAATGGTGATGTTCATCGCAGCCACCTTTCAAGCTGACCATCCGACAGCAGCACCAGCAGCTTACTCATTCGGATAAACGACGACCTTCAAGCTGCCGCTCTTATTATGAATAGCCCGTTCTAGTGCCTCCTGCGTCTTGGCCAGCGGATAACGGTCGGTAATGAGAAAGCCCGCATCTATGGAATCGGATGATAAAAAGGATATGCCGCTAGGATAGGTATTAGCATAGCGGAAAATACCGTACAAATCAATTTCATTGTCCGCGATAAAGGTAATGCTCAGCGGCGTTTCATCCTGCGGAGGCAGTCCGACGATCGCAAGCCTCCCTCCCCGGCGCAGCGAATATAATGCTGAACGAAGCGCATGGGGATTGCCGGCTGTTTCCCAAGCCACATCCACTCCTTTGCCTCCGGTCAGACTCTTCACGACGCTGGCCGGGTCCTCGTTCTTGGCATGAATGGCATGGGTAGCTCCCATCTTCAAAGCGGCTTCCAAGCGGATTTCTTCCATATCGCTCACAAATATTTGTGCGGCTCCGAAAGCTTTTGCCGCGGCAACCGCCATGAGCCCTACCGGACCCATGCCCATAATCGCTACCGTATCTCCGGGCTGCAGCTTGCTTCTTCTCGCCGCGTGAATGCCCACCGAAAACGGCTCGTTAAGCGCAGCCTCCTCATAAGACAATTGGTCGGGAATCGGAAACACCATATCCTCCCGAACTGCCAAATATTGCACGAAAGCGCCGTCTATCGGCGGAGTTGCCAGAAAGCTCACGTCAAGGCAAAGGTTATAGCGCCCTTCCTTGCAAGCGCTGCAATGGCCGCACGTCGTCCCTGGCTCTATAGCGACCCGTGTACCTACCGTGACGGAGCTCACCTTTTTCCCGACAGCTGCTATCATTCCTGCACATTCATGTCCGAGAATAAGCGGCTTTTCTACGATAAAGCGGCCAATTCGTCCATGCTCATAATAATGCAGATCCGAGCCGCAAATGCCGACAGCCATCACCTTGACTAACACTTCTCTGTCCCCAATTGAAGGGATTGGCAGCTCTTGCAAAACAATTGCACCCGGCTCCGTCATAACGGCCGCTTTCATCGTTTGAGGCAGCTGCTCTCGTTCTAATCCTGCTACACTCTGCTCATTCATTTGAAAGTCTCCTTCACAGTCGAACATGTAAGTTAATAGATTTTGCGGTGGTGCTTATCTTCTATCCCGCTTTTGCGCAAGAAGTACGTATTGATTTGATCACGCCACTCTTCTGCATGCCGAGCCTGCTCCCTCAAACGCTCTTCAACCTGCGTATACAGCCCTTCCTTCATTCGTCCCTGCAGGGAGCTCCAAGCTGTCAGCATTTGCGCCGCCTGCTCCACCCCTTCAAAGTGAGTATCATATATATGCTGAATGACGGTTTTACCAGAATGAAGCACATGGGTATACGGGACATGATGGAAGAACAGCAGCAGCTCATCCGGGCAATGCTCCAGTGAATTATAGATTTCGGCATTCGCGCCCATATATTGCGCGCTGTAGCCGGTTCCGGTCTGCACCGTGCGGTCAACGCCTAATCCTTTGTTGTCTGCAAAAT
Organism: Paenibacillus sp. BIHB 4019; assembly: GCF_002741035.1. Classification (NCBI taxonomy): domain Bacteria; kingdom Bacillati; phylum Bacillota; class Bacilli; order Caryophanales; family Paenibacillaceae; genus Paenibacillus; species Paenibacillus sp. BIHB 4019. The sequence goes on from NZ_CP016808.1 coordinate 6,489,343, forward strand.
GATACGTTCCCCATGGCGAATATTCATATCCATCGACATTAGGACCATAATGATGGTTTGGATTGACCATCCAGCCTATGCCGAGCGGTGCCGTATATGACTCATAAATGCTCCACGAATCCATTAGCAGTCCGCTAACGATATCATGAACGGCGGTATCCAAACTTAGGGCCAGCTGTATCCACTCACTCGCTATTTGCTCCGCCGTTAAATCCGGGTTCCATGCCAGCCTGCCATAGCCGTATAAATTAGCTTGAGCCAGCAAATGCCCGCTCCAGTTTGAGTCTGCTCCTACATTAGTGACAGCTGCCATCCCGTTTATCCGGTTGCCCCATGTGGAGCCGTCGACAATACGCTTGACTGGAGCCTGTTCGCCGCCCGCATACGTATTGAACTCCAATATTTCCTTCCATTGCGGGACGAGGTAGCACAGATGCCGCTGCTGCCCTGTATACTCCTGCGTAATTTGAAATTCAATCAGCTGGTTGGTGTGCTCAAGCGCGCCAAAGAGCGGAGATACAGGCTCTCTAGCTTGAAAATCAAGCGGTCCATTTTTAATTTGCAGCACAACATTATCGTTGAATCTGCCATCCAGCGGTTTAAAGTGGTCATACGCCGCCCGCGCACGATCGGTCGTACGGTCACGCCAATCCTGCTTGCAATTGTAAACGAAGCAGCGCCATATCACGATGCCGCCATGCGGCTCCAGCGCCTGCGCCAGCATATTGGCTCCCTCTGCATGGTCGCGCTCATACGTAAAGGGACCCGGACGATTTTCAGAGTCGGCTTTGACCAGAAAACCGCCAAAATCCGGAATGGCTGCGTAAATTTCCGAAGCTTTGCTGTTCCACCAAGCTTGCACACTCTGATCAAGCGGATCAGCCGTCGCAAGCCCGCCGATCTGAATCGGACTCGCGAAATTGATGCTGAGGTACAAGCGAATGCCATAAATCCGGAAAATATCGGCTAGCTTCGCTACTTGCGGCAAATAGGTTGGCGTAATAAACAGCGTCTCCTCCTGATGAACATTAACGTTGTTAATCGCTATCGCATTAATGCCGACCGAAGCCATCATTCTGGCGTAATCGCGCAGCCGCTCCTGATCCTCGGTAAAACGGTTATTTTCATACAAAAAAGAGTTCCCGGCATAGCCGCGCTCAATGCTGCCATCGAAATTATCCCAGTGATTAATCATTCTCAATCCATTTGTCGGAGTGCTGGCAATATCAAGCTCATTAATTGAAGCGCCCGTGCCTATGAGCCTCAGCAAATGAAACACGCCATAAAGCACGCCTGCCGGCGAGGCGGCGCCGATTGCTAGACAGGAATCAGCATGGCTCGTGCGGATGACATACCCTTCCGCGCCTGCGGCCTGAATATCTTTTTCGCTAATTAAGCTTTGATAGCGCACCTGTAAGGATTCGAACGTTCCCAGCGCGATATGACGCTGCTCCTGATTGGGAGCCGTCGACACAGAATGGCCCAGCATCGCTTCCAGACCAAGCTTTAGCTCAGCCGCCGCAGCATGAATCGTCTCCTGTGCTTCCAAGGAAACGATTGCGCCGCCCCATTGCTTATATTGCTCCAATTGGGTACCAGGCAGCGCTCTATTATAGCTCAGCCAAGCATGATAGCCGCTTTCCGCTGGTTTAGGTTTCCTCGCAGTTTCATTCATCCTTTGTTGCACCTCATCCTATGGTTTGAATTTGTATTAGCTGCTTTTGACAAGCGAATGGTCAGCCGAATTCTCATATAGCCACAAAATAGCGGTTACGCCGCGAGGGTAATATTTGCTGCCAACGATTTGGCCTGACAACACCTGATCGCTCCAGCACCAATACGAAAGCTCGGGATGCAGCAGCCAAGCGACATGAGCCGAATCGGCAAGCTTTCCGCTCTCCTCCCACGGCATTTTCATAATTTCTCTGGCAATAAATTGGCATAAATAAATTTTGCTAAGCCATGAATTGTTGCTGGTCGAAGATAATTTCCACGCGCCATCCTCAAACAAGCATACGCCAGGCACAAGCACGGTTGTCAGGTGACGGTGAAGACTGCTCAAATAATCGGCAAATCTGCCGTTCGGATCAAGGGCCTCCTTGCAGCCGGTAAATAGCGGGAATACAAGCCCTTCAATCGCAGGAATGATGCGCGAGTCATTGTTTTCACCAATAATAGCAGGAATATAACCATCCTCTGTCAACGCAGCTGTAATGGACGCCGCACATTTATCTGCTTGCCCGCCAGCCTCTTCCGACAATTCTGGCAAGCCTTCGGCTTGGAACAGGCGCTCCAGCGCCACGTAAGCGGCCCAGCATTTTCCAGCCATATAAATATTGTTGCGGGACTGGCCCAAAGAGGCATCCAAGCTGTCATAGGTGGAAATTTCAGCGCCTCCCTGCGTACGCGTGCTGTCCAGTGCCATAAGGCCGCTGCGCAGCTCCTTTACAGGATGATCCCGGTTCAGCATGCTCTCAAAGCAGGAGCGAATGACGGGCAGCATATTGGCTGTAAATTCCGCATCCTTCGTTTGCTCAATATATACAAGCGCCGTACAGAGCCAATTGACCAGCTCTTCATGGGACATATAAGAGAAGCAGTCGTCCAGCCCCGCCAGCTCATAGGCCGAATATTGCGGACGGGAAAAAACATTCGCCACCCCGACATCATGGGTAAATGTTATACCGCCGGGATATAGCTCCTGCCCGCCAGGAAACGTAACCTGATCGTTATAGCTGTACCTGTCTACGAACAACTCCAATTCGTTTCTTACCGTCCACGGATTCATAATCAATTCAAAGAACAGCTGATCCACCGTCAAATCCAGCGTGTTCATCATCCGATATTCGCCTTCATTGACGATCCATAGCGCTTTGCCATCATAGTCCAGCATTTGGGTGCTTCCGTAATAGCTGTGAATAGCGTGCGAGAGCATAAATTTTTGATCGTTCGAAAGCTTGGAATCATTAATCCATTGATCCGCCTGCTGGCAAGACTCAGCAAGCTCCTGAAAATGCTGCAAAGCGTACGCAGCGACGCTGTCGATATTTTTAAAATAACGGGTATACGCATAGGAGGCTTCAATGCCAGTTGTGACAATCCCATCGCGATAGAAGCAAATCGCAAACTTGTACGTGCGCATCTCGCCCGGCGGTACCTCCATTAAGATGGCTCCTGTTCCGCCCAAGCCAAAAGCATAGTTATGCTCGTATTGCTCATCCAAAATTTTCTCCATTGTAAATCCCAGCGCACTTTGAACATCATCCGTATCGCAAGCGATAGCCGTCAAGCGGCCTTGCCCGATGCCTGCAAACTGCCCTCCGCTCGTATCGCCCAGCCTGCGCATCGCACTGTAGGGATCGCTGCCCTCATAGCCAAAAAAACCTCTTCTAGCCGTGGACCCGTTGCTATTGTCCAGCGTCAATTCGGCAAAAACAGCCGGAACGATCGCCTGCTTCATCTCCTCTGGGCTCGCTGCTGCCGGATCTGGCACGGAGCGGACGGGCGAATAAATACGCAGCGTTACGTCACCCGCCTGCCACGTATCTGTGCCTGCGCCCAGCGTTCGCGATATTTGTTCGTCGTTAAACGCTTTCAATTTTGCCGTCGCCTGCTGATCCTTATCGCTTGAATCGGCTTTTTCCACATCATATCTGGAGCTGTCGTCAGCAGCCGTTTCAAAAAACGGGAACGCCTCATAAATGCTGCCATTTAAAGCTTGCATGCCGATATAAATGTTTTGATCGGCTGGCTTCCCTAATTCGGAAGCAAGTCCGCCCTTCTTTCCTTTGAAGCCCAAGGTAAAGCTCGAAAAAGCTCCGATTGGCGAGTGCTGCACATTATAAAATTGATTTGGATTAGCCAATGTTAAACCCCTTCCTGACCGTTAATAAAATAGCAATTAAGCGTTTGCATGAATTATTTTTATCCTAGCACGTCAGGTTAAGCGGAAGCCATTGTCAAATCGAGCAATTATTTACCCAAATCGGGCTGAGTACGTTATACTCGTAGTTAAGCACGGTGTGAAAATTCGCGAGGAATGGAACGGAGGTGCTGCATGATGGCAGCCACTTTTATACCGCCTATACTTGGACAATGCATTAGCGAAGCTATTGTTCCTGACGTCAAAACAACAATCAACCTGTTTGGCATGCATTTGCGCAAAGTGAATGGACAATGGGATTATCCGGTGCATACCCATCCCCAATATGAGATCAATTATGTGCTTGAGGGCGAGCAATTGTTTATCGTTAATGACCGTCATTATATTCAAAAGGCCGGGGCCCTCATGTTCCTTCAGCCAGGAGCCGCTCATGCCAGTAAAAGTGGTAACGGCGAGCCGTTTACTTATTTTTGCCTGCATTTTGATATCGATGACCACATGTTTTTATCCTTATTAAGTCGCCTCGACTCTGTTCTATTTGACACGGACAGCAATGTCGTCCAGCAATTAAGGCCAGCGCTCAATAAAGTCATCGAAATGTCGAGCCAGCTTGCTGAACATTCCGCTGCCAAGCTTACGGAACGGATGCGCCTCCAATCCGCTGTTTTTGAGCTGTTCGGACAGCTCTGGGAAGCCCTTTCTGCGGAGGCAGACCTCCATTCAGCCATCTCCTATGAGAAAGTCCAGCTGGCGCATCAAATACGCGAAAAGCTGCAGGGACTCATTTACCAGCAATTCAAGCAGAATGCCGCTCTACTAGACCAGCATTACGGCATTGACGACATTGCAGCCGAGCTTGGCATCAGTGTCTCCCACTGCAATCGGGTGTTTCGGCAGGTTTTTGAACTATCGCCGCGCGTGTTTCTCTCCAAGGAGATGCTGCATGAGGCGAAGGTGCTGCTTCACGATCCCCAGATGTCAATCAGCCAAATTTCCGCGATTCTCGGCTATCGCGACATTTCGCATTTTAGCCGGCAGTTCAAGCGCTGGCATGGCGCTTCGCCGAGTGAATACCGTCGGGGGAATAAAGAGAGATGAGTGCTGCGAGAATAAGCTTCGTATGACGATTTATATCTAGGGCATCTAGGATGTGCATGCAAACCAGAGTCAGCCTGCTTCTGCTTGCTTAGCGCTTAATCGAGGGCATTCCCTATGACGAGTTATGGCTAGGGGATAGCCGCATGGGAGTGTTACGGAGGCCGCCAATGTGGCTGAAATCGCTGTGGCTGAGGCCGCTATAGCTGGGACTCCGCAGCTGAAACCGCTGTAGCTGAGATCGCTGTAGCTAAGACCTCGCAGCTCGGGAACGCTCCCTGCTTTTTTGGCGGACTAAGGTTCCGCTATTCTGGCTTTTGATTCGATTTCAGGCCGTAAGCGGACAGGAAATCCGTTATTTCCATCATTATCCCATCAAAGGGGCTTTTGGCAGTGCATTAGCTGCTCCTGAGTCCGCGAACTGCCCCATAAACCGTGATACTGTTGAAATAGCGGCTGCTGTGTCCGCCGAGTCTATCTTTTTGCCTGGAGTAAATCCCTTTACTAATTGATTCGAAGAAAGGATGCACTTCCCACTGGGACTGCCCCCTCTAACATAAAATAAATCAAAACACCTTCAAGATAATGTAATCATGTCGTAAGATATGAATATATCCTTGGAGGTGTTTTTATCTTGGCAACAAGAGCTACTCCACTCTCTTGCGAATTTATCTTCAACTACTCGTGCAACCGGACACCTTGCAGAAACTTAATAAATAACGGTGGTCATGAAACACTTTAGTTTTTTGTAAAGGATTGGGCATGAATGACTATAGCTTGATTCCTAAATTTTGTATAAGGTTACAGTGAGAGCTTCAAATCAAGAAAGGGGAGGCTAGAATATGTATACGCACCATAAACAATCGCTGGACCATTTCGTAGAAACGCTGCAATCTGATCCAAACCTATTAGCCGTCATAACAGCTGGCTCCATCGCGAAAGGTACGGCCAAGGAAACATCAGATATCGACGTTTATTTGCTTGTAACGGATCAAGAATTTGAAGAACGGAAGAAAACCAACGCGCTCTCTTACACCACTCATGAATTTTGCAATTATGAAGATGGCTATATCGATGTCAAAATCATCAATATGCGGTTTCTGGAGCTGGCGGCCGAGAGAGGCAGCGAGCCGACCCGCGCTTCGTTTACAGGTTCGCAGGCTTACTACTCCATCGTTCCAGGACTGAATGAAATGCTAACCAAAATATCGATATATCCTGAGCAAAATAGAAACCAAAACATTAAAGATTTTCAAGCACAGGTGCTGCTTTACGGTTATTATTTTGCAGGGGAAGCCGTCAAAAAGAATAACCCTTACCTGCTGTCGCAAGTCGTCAGCAATCTGGTGTTATTCGGAAGCCGAATTATATTGGCGCACAACCGCATTTTGTTTCCGTGCCACAAGTCCATGATGGCTGAAGTCGAAAAAGCACCAGAAAAACCGGATACCTTTCTCGAGCTTTGCCATGAGCTGCTGTTAAATCCGACCCATGAAAAATGCATGGAATTAACGGAGCTCATACTGAATTTTCAAGACCTGGAATTATCGTCGGAGCAGGCGGTCAGTCTATTTATTCAGAACAATGAATGGAACTGGATCGATCAGTCCCCTCCCCTGCAAGATAGATAGCTGGGTAAATCAAAAAACAGCCTCTGCCGCTGAAGCTTCGACGGTGTGAGTAAATAAATCCATATTTTTGACGCATATACTACTAGAGGTGAAATAGATGCTCAAAGTTAACCGTGACGACGAACGTCCCATATGGCAGCAGTTGCTTGACCAAGCGATCCATAATATTACAACCGGAAAATGGCCTCCAGGCGAATTGCTGCTGCCTTCTCGCGAACTCGCCCTACTCATTGGTGTCTCTCGGTCAACTATACAGATTGTTTATGAGGAATTATTCAGTCGTGGGTATACGGTTACTTCCCGGCGCGGCGGAACAAGAGTTAGTGACTGGACCCACAAGACCCGTTTTATGGAGGAGGTTGCAACTCAAGGACCCGTTACCCCTGAGTTGCCTTTATTAAACGATGCAGTCGGCCAGTTGCAAAACTGGTTCAGAGGAAAAGAAAATAGAAATGTGGAGATTGATTTCAGCCCGCATGAGCCTTATTTGGATCAACATTTTCAAACAAACTGGAGACACTCGTTTTTACAAGCCTCCAAAGAAACAGACCTGGCCAGCTGGGCTTACGGCAACCCCTATGGTTTCGTGCCGCTGCGCGAGCAGATACAACGTTATTTGTCACTGGAGCGAGGCGTCCACGTTCATATCGATCAAATGATATTAACTTCGGGCGCACAGCATAGTCTGGATTTAATCGCCCAAGCCTTATTAAATGAAGGAGAAACCGTTTGCGTTGAAGATCCCGGCTTCCCCGCTTCATGGATGGCGATGAAATACAGGAGGATGAATGTTGTTCCCATCCCGGTCGACGATTACGGGCTACTAATTGACCGCATTCCTCCTCAATCAAAGCTTGTTTACGTTACGCCTTCCCATCAGTGTGCGGCTGGGGTAATCATGTCGGCGCCCCGCAGACAGCAATTGCTGCATATGGCGGCTCAACATCAATTTTGGATGGTTGAGGACGACTACGATAGCGAGTTCCGATATCGTGGCGACCCGCTCCCAACCTTGTTTAGCCAGCAGCCTCAAAACACGCTGTATATGATGAGTTTTTCCAAAATGGTCGCTCCTGGCATTCGTATATCAGCGATCGTTGGTCCAACAGAGGCCATTCGCCAGCTTGCCCATGTCCATGAATTAACCTATCGCCATCTTCCCATTATGGAGCAATTGACGCTTGCTCATTTTATCGAACATGGGCATTTCATGCGCCATATGAGAAGAGTCAGAAATGTATATCGGCGCAGACACGAAGCCATGACGAAGGCCATCATCGCGACTGGCCTAAACAAACGGTTTAAACTTAGCGGCGTAGAAACAGGATTGCATATGCTTCTTGAAGCTGAAAATTCGTTTAATGAACAATCTGCAACGAACCAAGCGCTCGAAAAAGGCATCCGTGTTTATCCACTTAGCAAGTATTGTTTGGAAAGCGATCGAAAAGGATGGGTGCTAGGCTTTGCTAAAGTAGATGAGTCCGCAATAGCAGCAGGCATTCATCGTCTTGCGGAGATGCTTTTGTAATTTAAGCATCTCCTGCTAAGCTTAATTAGGTTCAGCTTTTTTTAGCCCATTTGTACCTGTATTCATTTTTATGCCGCTTATTATTTTTGTTCAGCTTGTTGTATTCCACTCGTCCTATATGGTTTGTGGCGAATTTGTCCGTGTATCAATATATGCGCAGCCAAACCTGCAACCAGACCCCAGAATGCACCGCCAACACCAAGTAAAGTAACATTTGCAGCCGTTGCTAAAAAAGTAATCAGTGCTGTCTCACGACCCTTGGGCTCAGTTAAAGCGCCCGCAAGGCTGCTGCCAATTGTCCCAAGCAATGCCAACCCCGCTAACGTCGCGATGAAGGTAGCTGGAAGAATCAGAAACAGAGCTGCCAGCGTCACACCAAATATGCCAACAACCATGTAAAAAATACCGCAGGCAATACCCGCAATGTAACGTTTTGTTGAATCCTCATGCGCATCTTTACCTGTACAAATCGCCGCTGTAATGGCTGCTACATTGAAAGCATGCGAGCCAAATGGCGCTGCAAAGAGTGAGCCCAAGCCCGTTACGATCAAAATTGGATTCGCACTCGTCTTAAACCCATCATTTCGCAAGACTAGCATCCCAGGCATATATTGTCCTGTCAATGTAATAATGAACAATGGCAAGGCAACACCCAATAAAGCATGAAACGAAAACTCAGGAACAATGAATACCGGCGACGCAATAGCTAATTTGATCGTGCTGAAATCTACTTTTTCCAAGCTGATTAAATAAATAAGCCCAATTACTAAAATGCCGACAATAGCATAACGGGACGTATACCTTTTTAATAGTACATAAGCAGCAAACAAGACAATGACCAGCAAAGGATCAGCTTTCGCTCCACCAAAAGCCGAAATACCAAACTGCAGTAAAATGCCTGCCAGCAGACCAGAAGCAATACCTGAAGGAATCAGCCGGACGAACCTTTCGAACATTCCCGATATACCTAAAACAATAAATCCTAAGGCAGAGATGATATAAGCGCCAATTGCTTCCTCATAGGGGGTTATCGCTAATACAGAAACCAGAAAAGCTACACCTGGTGTTGACCAAGCTGTAATAATCGGTTCACGGTATCGATAGCTCAGCCATATACCTGTTATCCCAACACCAACGGAAATCGACAATATCCATGAAGCGGTCATTTCGGGACTCAGACCCGCCACTTTTGCTGCCTGAAACACGAGAATAAATGTCCCACCGTAGTTGACAATGACAGATATTAACGCAGCTATAGTGGGCGATATCCAATCACGGCCGTGCAGCGAAGATGATGTTGGGTTCATTTGTACTTTCTTCAACATTTTTAATTACCTCATTTTTCTTGTTTGTACATCTTCTCTTCCTCGATCGGATTTTCTTTCGCCGTTATGTGATAAGGATCGACCCGGTATACTTGAACAGGGGAATTGAATATAGCAGACCTATATTTGTCTACATGCTGCTTGGACAACGGACGGTTATAGTAACCAGGCACATATTTATGAAGCATTTCCTGCAGCATATATGTCGCTTCGTCCAGATCATCTATAAGCTCGGCCTTTCCGAAAATCATAACACTCATATATGCCGTGTCCGTCTTAGCTGGTACGGGATCGGTAATAGTTCCATATTCTTCGCAAACCGTAAAACAAACCTCTGGATTCGCACTCATGACCTGATTGCGCCTCCCGCCAGTGGCTCCATGGAAATAAAGCTTCCCCTTTGCCCAAACAAAATTAAGCGGAACAACATATGGCAGTTGACCATCAACCATACCAAGATGGCCAATTCGCGCTTTATGCAGAAAGGCTTCTATCTTGTCACTGTCCAACACTTCTCTTATCTTGTAGCGAACTCCATCCATTCTCAACCACTCCTTAAATACTGAATTTCGTAAGTATATCAGCCATTGGAATGAATGAGTACATCCAAAAATGCAGTAATTGAGCAATCCATATTTTTAACTAAGCAGATCAGATCTTGCTGATAAACCTTCTAAAAAATATCATCATTTGCAATCTGTCTCGAACATAAAGAGAAAACAACAAACGGATGCCGGTTGAATACCTGCATCCGTTTGTTGTTTTGTTATCATGGAGAATTTTCAATACCACTAATTGTAGTCTTGACCACTTGTAAAGAGCGTCTTTTATATAATCTAAGCTGCACTTGCTTATTTTTTCTTAGGCATCGATTTTATAAATACAATTAAACCTCCAATACAAATTCCTATAATAGCCCAGCCTGCAATAAACAATATTGAATACACAATATATGCCTCCTTTTGTGGTTACACAAATAAAATCGTTTCATTAACAAAAACCAACTTTTACATCTAAAATTATTTATACTAATTGTAGCATGTACCTCAATCTTTAAGCTAATCCATATGATCTAGTAAAGCCGATTTCATCTACGATTGTAAATATTTCTTGATTCCTTCCTCATAATTGGTGCGGCTTTTCGGAGAAAAAAAGCACGCCTTGCGTATCACTCGTTTTTCCACGAGTTAAACGTAAGGCGTGCTTTTCCCACTTGCCGTTACTTACAATCAGGTCAATCAATACTTCATATAACTCAAAGTCTCGGTTGCCTTATGCAAAGCAGTTTCTACAACTTTATCCATATCATAATACTTATATTCTCCCAGTCGACCACCAAAAATAATGTTGGTTTTAGTTTCGGTTAGCGCTTTATACTTTTCATACAGCACACTGTTTTTACTATCATTGATCGGATAATAAGGCTCATCTCCCCGTTTCCATTCTTCGCTATATTCACGGCTGATTACTGTCTTTGGTTGAGTACCGAATTCAAAATGCTTATGCTCAATAATACGAGTATAGGGAGTTTGGCTATCTGTATAATTTACTACAGCATTCCCTTGAAAGTTAGGCATATCCAAAACTTCTGTTTCAAACCTTAAGCTTCTATACTCCAAAACGCCATACTTATAGTCAAAATAAGCATCGACCGGGCCTGTATAAACGACCTTATCGGCAATCTCGTCCCAATTCACTTTATCAATGAGGTAGTCTGTACCCAATTTCACTTCAATGCCTTTAATTAATCGTTCAATCATTGATGTATAACCGCCAATAGGTATACCTTGATAGGGATCATCGAAGTAATTATTGTCGTAAGTAAACCTTACAGGCAATCTGCGAATAATGAATGCAGGTATCTCTTTGCAAGAGCGACCCCATTGCTTCTCCGTATAGCCGCGAATCAATTTGTTATAAACATCGAGGCCGACCAGGTTGATAGCCTGTTCCTCCAAATTTTGTGGATACTCAACATAATTATCTCTACGCTGCTGTTCTATCTTCTTCCTGGCATCATCCGGTGTAATCACACCCCACATTTTATTAAATGTATTCATATTAAAGGGCAAATTATAAATTTCGCCATTATAATTTGCGATTGGACTATTAATGTATCTATTAAATACAGCAAACTGGTTTACATAGGCCCATATCTCCTTGTTGCTGGTATGAAAAATATGCGCACCATATTTATGCACCTGAATATCGTCAACCTGTTCGGTATAAATATTTCCGGCGATGTGGTTTCGTTTATCGATTATCAAACATGTTTTCCCTGCTTTTTTCACTTCGTGGGCAAAAACGGCACCGTATAAGCCAGCGCCTACGATTAGAAAATCATATTTTTTATTCACTAATGCCACTCTCCAATTTTTTATGGCTAGCACACAAAGAAAAACGAGTGTTGAGAAGAACTACAGCGAAATGATCCGCAGTCTCCTCCACACCCGCTTCTAGCGATTTTCATAATGTTTAGTTGAAGCCAACTAATCTTTGTGATATTTTGTAAGCTCCAACGGAAATACTGCGTCCTGGACGACCGGGCAAGTTCAATAATCCTCCCATAATTCCATACCTAAGATTACGATACAACTCTATATCTCTGTGCTTAATAAACCTCCACAGCTCTTTCTTCTTCTCCAGATTCACTGCCGTTCCTGAACGTATTAAGAAGAAACAAGATATAACCGTCACTATTTCCAGATGGTGAAGCATGTACTGGTGAAGTTTTAGACTTTCAACATTTCTAATTTGCACCTGCTCAATCATAAGCTTGTTCACTTTAATTTGTTGATCGATTCTTTTTATCATGACCTTTTCCTGAATCGATTGATCTTCCCTGCCTATAAAATATCTGTAAAAATCCACGTTGATATAATAGATTTTCTTTACATGTTGAAGCGGAACATATACGAATAAATTATCTACATAAAAGGTGTGCTTCGGAAGCTCCAGTCCGCAATCTTTTAGCAATTGTAATCTGTAAATTACAGAATGCATCAAAATATATTGTCCTTTGCGAAAACGCTTAATGTCATCCCAAGAGAAAACGATCCCTTGGGGAAGCACATTATCGTATTTCATAATTTTTTTGTATTTTGCGCCTTCTTTTTCATATACAAAATTACTAATCATCATATCAACGGAGTTCTCTGTTGTTCCAAACTCCCGCAAAGCCTTTAAAATTTTGAGATAGGCTCTTGTATCTACCCAATCATCACTGTCTACTACCTTCAAATATAGTCCCTCTGCATGTCGAATACCTTCATTCACAGCTTCTCCATGTCCGCCGTTTTCCTGATGAATGACTTTTACTATAGATGGATATTTTCGTGCATACTCATCGGCAATTTCGCCTGTTTGATCAATCGATCCATCATTTACTATCAGTAATTCTACATTTTCTCCCCCAGGCAAAAGGGATTCAATGCAATATCTCATATAATCTTGTGAGTTATAACAAGGAATTACTACTGATAATAATTTCATACCAACACTACCTTTACCCTATTTTTCTGGCTCTTGCTTGAAAATCACTTTAAATATCGGATAGAATACCCAGAAGGAAATTGCAGCATTAATCATCATTGTAATAATATCTGCTGCTGTTTCACCAAAAGAGCCCATTCCCCAAGTGTTAATCAACAAGTTATAGACAGGTGCTTTGTAAAATCCTTGAGCTGCAGCAGCACCTATTGTAATTATAATGTAAGCCAGCACGTACCAAAAAGCAGCCATCCAAATGTTGCTATTAGACTTAAATGTAATATTTCTCTGAGCGAAAAAGTTAATAATCTGAGCAATTCCAATCGTAATTTGAACGGCTAGGAAATAGCCAAGCCCGCCGCCACCGCCGGAAGCAAGGGAGCCTGCTCCATAATCAAATAAATAATAAGCACTTCCATCAAAGTTATGGCCAAACTGCATAATTCGAAAGCTTGTATCTACTAATGATGTTTGTGCGAATATCCATTTAAACACAGGCATTAATATAAGTTGTAACACGGTCATTCCAGTACTAAGTAAAAAGAATACGATGAATTGTGCAATATTAGGATGCTTTTCCTTGTAATTATGCCAATAACCACCGATTCCTGAAACATTGTTATTCATGTCTATCTTTGCCTTACTCATGCTATTTTATGCCTCCTTGGTCGTCTGTGCTAGTTTTTGTTTTGCCTTGGCGGTTTTTGCCCTTTTCCTTCCTTCACTTAGCACATGGCGCAGTCCTTTAAAAAACTGGCCATTAACGATCAACAAAACACCATCCAACATTGGCATATTAATGACTTCACCTGTCATTCTAGCAATCCCCCGAAACGGCATGTGATAGATTGACATCATAATAAGATTAGCCGTACTTCTCTTTCCTATTTTTCTTAAAAACCAATGTGAGAAATTAATTAATTTAAACGCAAATCTTGCCACTCCACCCTTCGCATACTCGCACTGGGCAATCGTATCATTGTAGCCTAACGGTTTTGATCGATCCCATTTAGCCGCTGGCACTTTACAGCCCAACAGCCTTTCAAATTCTTCTAAGCTAACTATGTTTGCTTTTCCAGAATAATAGGATGGGAGCTGCTCGTTATCGTAAGGAAGTGGAGCTCCTGTACCTTCGATTGTAATGACGCCTTGCAAACGGATATCAGCACATGATGCGCCAATCATAATTTCATAATCTGCCGTTTCAATTTCCCAACAGTTGGTCTTAACATTAAAATAACGGAATGTTTTATCGTCAAAAGGGATAGATACTGCCTTTGTTTCCCCTGGATTAAGAAAGATTTTTACAAAGCCTTTTAATTCTTTATTAGCCCTGAATATTTTTGTTGAATTACACCCAACATAGAGCTGGGCGATTTCCATTCCCTCTCGCTGTCCTGTATTCGTGATGTTAAATGTTACCCCTTCCGTATCCAATTCAATTTTGGAATACTCGAAGGTTGTATAACTAAGTCCAAATCCGAATGGAAAAAGCACATCCTTATTTACGGTGTCAAAGTAACGATAACCAATATAAAGACCTTCTCGATACTCTACGCTGACCTCTTTACCAGGGAAATGATTATAGGAGGGGGTATCCTCATACTTGATCGGATAAGTTTCGGCCAATTTACCTGAAGGATTAACAGCACCTGTCAAAACCCTGAGAATGGCTTTTGCTCCTGCCTGACCTGACAGATAGCCATGAACCAACCCTTTGACCTTATTGATCCATGGCATTTCTACTGCTGCGCCACAAGAAAGAACCGCCACAATATTGTTGTTCACTTGATACAAGGCGTTCAAAAGCTCAATCTGATTTTCCGGAATCATCATACTATGTCTATCTAATCCTTCAGCCTCGGTCGCTTCATCCAAACCAATGTATAAAAGAACGACATCAGAATTTTTTGCTAGTGCGCATGCTTTATCTATTTTTTTCTGGTTTTTCGTACCGTAACGATCAAAACCAGACTCAAATCCCATACTAATAATTCCCGATTCTTCTAAACAATCTAGGGTATTGTCCAAAATGCTAGGATTTACAATGGATGACCCTGCACCTTGGTATCGTGCTTCTTTCGCAAATTCTCCGATAATAGCAACCTTTTTATTCTTGTGAAGCGGCAAAATATTTCCTTCGTTTTTAAGCAGGACGATGGATTCTTCCGCAGCCTCCTGCGCTACTTGGTGATGTTCTTGCCTATCAAACTCTTTTTGCGGATTGTTGTATACTTCTTCTGTTGCAAAAATAAGTTCAAGGAGTCTGTCTACACTCTCATCTAAAACTTCTTCTTTTATTTTCCCGCTTTTAACGGCTTGAATAATTTCCTCATCTGTCTCACCGGCAGTCGTCGGCATTTCAAGTTCATTTCCAGCAATTAGTCCATCTACACGATCGTTGCTGCCTCCCCAATCGGTCACAACTACACCTTCGAAACCCCATTCATTACGCAAAATCTCTCTCATCAAATGAATATTTTCATTCGTATAAACCCCATTGAGCATATTATAAGAAGACATAACCGATTTTGTTTTACCTTCTTTAATCGCGATTTCAAATGCCGTCAAGTAAATTTCCCTTAGTGTTCTTTCATCGACAATGGTATCAATGGACATTCGTCTTTCTTCCTGATTATTAACAGCAAAATGCTTTACACAGGCGGAAATACCATAGGTTTGTATGCCACTGATATAGCTTGCAGCCATCTTGCCAGCCAAATATGGATCTTCACTAAAGTATTCGAAGTTTCTCCCCGCCAAAGGATTTCTTTTCATATTAATACCTGGCCCTAGCAAAACATTTACTTTTTGCGAAACAGCCTCTGCGCCGAGATACCTTCCGATTTTTCCACCCAATTCAATGTTCCAGCTATTTGCCACTGTTGCGGCTGTTGGAAAACAAGTCGCTGGAATACTTTCATTTAGTCCAAGATGATCTGCTGCTGCTGCCTGTTTTCTTATTCCATGAGGTCCATCCGCAAGAAAAATGCTTGGGATTCCCAGCCGCTCTATATTTTGCGTTTGCCAAAAATTTTTCCCGGACATTAAAGAAGCTTTTTCTTCCAAGGTCATTTGTCTAATTAATTCAGTATGTTTCATCTAATCTCCTCATCTTTATGTAATCGGCGGCACCTCCAAAGAAATGCCGCCGAATTTAGATTTTATTTATTGCGAGAGTTCATAGCTAAGCTCAGCAATTCAATCAAAAATGATCAATCAAATTAGTCAGTCATCATTTTTCTTTTTCTCTTATAACTTCTAATTAATGCAACCTCTAATAGAGCTAAAATAACGAACAATACGGCATCTGCGATATAAATAATCTTTATCCAAGCCGGCGTACTGTAGCCGGTATAATTTTCATACACACTGCTATTGACAATAGTATAAAGAGAATTTTTAACAGCATGGCGCATAGCAATAACAGAAGTAGCACTGAGATCGGTCATAATCGCTTCATTTCCTGCTGTTCCCAACATGAGGTCACTACCGCCACGAACTGCACGGTCTGCGTCCATATAGCCATAGTTACCGAAATAATCGGTCAGTACCATGCCTCGGAAACCCCATTCATCACGCAAAATATGATTCAGCAGTGCCGAAGTCGAGCCTCCCCATTCCGTTCCGATATAGTTGAAAACAGACATTATCGCAAGTGGCGAACCATCATTTGCCCCTACAGTCTTCTCAAATGGCTTTAAATACAGTTCACGAGCAGCCTGCTCCGACAACCAGGTACATAAAAGGGCATTTCTGTTCGTTTCCTGTTCGTTAAATGCGAAGTGCTTCAGGAACGGGATGATTTTGTTATCATGAGCGGCTTGGGTTTCAGACATAGCCATCTTCGCACTTAGAATTGGATCTTCTGAATAGTATTCAAAATTACGGCCGTTGAACGCGCTTCTATGCAGGTTCATCGAAGGGCCATACCATCCGTGTATTTTAAAATCTTGCAGCTCTTTGATAATACCTTCAGCTACCTCATAGGCCATATCTACATTCCAAGTTTGAGCTAGCAGATTTTCTGATGGATAACCGGTGCCAAAGGATTGGGTCACGAAGGAGTTGACACCAGCCGGACCATCGGCAATTACCGTTGCAGGCAGATGAATGGAATCAATTTTAGTTGTTCCAAAGCCACCATAAGCAATAAAGTTTACCATTTCATCTACAGTGATTTGGGACAATAAATCCTCCCACTTCGGATCATCATAATCCTTGCCGCGTAAATCAAATGCCTCCAGACCATTGTTAACCCCTTGAACTGGCATTACATCAGCAGCGTTGTTGTATTTGGTAGGATCATACGTTCCATTGGCAAGCAACTCGCCCTTTACTTCAAAGTCAGTTGGTGCGGCAACTACCTCCGTATAGTTTGCAAATTTATTGGCGCGAGAAAGAAAGCTTACATCGCCTTCAGCAAACTGCAGCTGATTTGTTGCTGCTGCTTTGTCTCCTGAACGCAGATTAGTTTCATCATAAATAACGTTCTGATGAAGCGTATACACTTGCTCATCGACGATATGATGACTGTCTGTACGCAAGCTGATCGCATAATCGCCTGCTTCCAATACATATCGGCCATCGCCTGTTGTGTCATAGGAGGCCATATCATCCAAAGAAAGATTAAATGTGAATTTTTGAGATTCCCCTGGAGCTAAAATTTTCGTCTTTTCAAATCCAATCAAATTTGCACTTGATTTTTCAATGCCACCATTTGTATATGGAGGATTGTAATAAACTTCTACTACATCCTTACCTGCTACACTTCCAGTATTTGAAACCGTAACTTCAAAGGTAAGGGATCCGTTTTTTTCGGAGATCACACCCATTTGCTGATTGAAGGTCGTATAGCTTAATCCATAGCCAAATGGATATTGAACGGCTTTATCATAATCAATCAGTCCTTCGGTAGAGGCCGTCTCATAGAAGCGATAACCGGTATATATCCCTTCGACATAATTGACAAAGCTGGCTACGCCATCAGATTTTGCCCACGCTTGACGAGCTTTTGACACTACCTCATCTACATTCGTATAGGCAAAGTGACCAATATTCTCGAAATACGGAGTGACGGTTAAATCATTCACCCAAGTATCCGATGTTTTACCGGATGGATTTACCTTGCCAGTGAGAATATTGCCGAGTGCATTAAACCCGGTTACTCCAGTTCCGCCAGCCAGTATTACACCTTTAATCTGTTCATATTCATTTGTCCAACCCATCTCGAAGGTATTCGAGCCATTATAAACAACAACTACTTTTTTGAAATTTTTAGTGACCATATCGACCAAGTTTTTTTCCGTTTGGCTAAGTTCAAGGAAGGTCTGGCCATCTTTAAAATCACTGTAGTCCGGCGAGTTATTATGATAAGTCGCTTTGCGATACTTCGTTCCAGGCTCGTTCCAAGAACCATCCATAACTCCGCCCATATCATGCGGCAGGTCTGCTCCTTCTCCACCAACCCGACCTATCACAATAAGTGCCGTATCGGAGAATTGTTTAGCTTTAGTGAGCATCTCATTACTATACTGAGTGACAGGAGGCTCCGGCAAAGTCCAATCCTGCCCGTCATTAATGGACACTACCGGACGATCTGTACGATAAGCTTTGTACATATCAGATAGCTCTGTATTCAGTTTAAAACCTGCATTTTCAAGCCCTGATAAAATACCTACAGCTGTACTTATATCCACTGATCCAGAACCTGTTCCTCCATAAATCGGATTTGTAGAGGCCCATCCAAACACATTTATATTTTTGTCTATAAGAGGAAGGATGTTGTCGACGTTTTTCGTCATAACAATCCCCTCCTCTGCAACTTTCTCAATCGTTTCACGTGAGCTTGCAGCACTTTCTGCCGACAGACTTCCCTTTTCAGCCAAAGAAATCGAAATTAAATTTTCCAAAGGCCCTAAAGAAATAGCATTTACCATTATAAGCAGAATCATAAAGAAAGCGATTACAGATTGGATCCTGATGAACTTTGATTTTGGTTTTCCGGCTCTACGTGCCAGAATTAATACGGCAATCATCGCTAACAGTGCTACTCCAATAACAATTAGATATCCAGCAATCTGTTGAATGACACTTATGACATCTTCCCAAGCAACTGTAATATTCATAATTTCCCCCTCGATATTTAGCGCCTTCATTTCCACTAAACTAAATTGGATTCACCAGCTATATGCCACTGGTTTATCTACCAATTCATAATGCTCACGTCCCTTGTTATTTAATAATTGAATTTTAGCATGTTTTTTTTTCTACAAAAGAAAGTCGCATGAACTGTAAGTTTTTTTGCATGAACTGTAAATATCAAAAAAAACATGGATCAGGTATGAAATTCTACATAACCTAATCCATGTAAATGTTACAATTTTATACTATTATCACATTGGGATAAGAATCTGTAATTCAAACCAATTATTCTTTTGGTTCACATTCACCACACCCCCATACTTCTGTGCCGTATATCGGATGCTTTTCAACCCGTATCCATGATTATATAGATCTGTTTTTGTTGTTATTGGCAAATCTCCTTCGAGCTTAAGCTCCCCTTCAAAATAATTTTCAAATCGGATGATTAGAAAACCTTTTTGAGAAAAAAGGGAAACATGTATTAATCTTTTTTCTTCATCTTCGATCAGTTGACCAGATTCAATTGCATTATCCAGCGCATTACCGAAAATAGTACAGATATCAACTACATCAAAACCTTTAAGCAAGGTGCCGTCCGCTACACAAGTTAAAGTAATACCATTTTTAATACAATACATGTTTTTGCTTGCAAGTACTGTATCCAACACGTGATGTCCCGTCTTATTTTGCGCTTCGTATAACTTTATTTCATTTTCCATTTTCGTCAAATATGCATTTTTCTTTTCCGGGTCTTCTTCAGCTCTTAGAGCAGTAATTTGATGCTTTAAATCATGATACTTATAGTTGATTATTTCTATACTATCTTTGGATTGCTGATATTGCACATATTGATTTTGAAGTATATCTTGCACAGCCTTTAGTTCATGTCTCGTCCTCAGTTCGTTTAATTGGATATGGTATGCATATAATATGGTGAATCCACCTAAATCCACTAGAGTTCGTATGTTGATTATTTCTTGCGCGTATTGTCCGCTAAAAGGCGTTCTGGAGGTCACAAAACTTAGGTTACTAATTCCAAATACCGCCGCCCCTATGAGAACCGTTGACCACAATTCACGCTGCCTTATATTCAGCTTGGCATCATCAGGAATTTGCCGTTTTTCTAATAACCAGATTATAAAAAATGAACTACCAAAAATGATACACAGCAGAAGCAATTCTAATAATGGATGGCCATTTTTACCATGCCAAATGAAGTAATGCACCTGCCATTCCAATGATGCTACAAACTCTGCTGCAACAAATGCTCTTATGCTGAAATAACCGGCTTCTAGGAACGATATGCTGCAGCTCAAATAAATTAAAAAGAACATTATCCCAAACGCCACACCCATACATAGAATCCAAAAGGCAATCGGTATATCTTTAGTCAATACAAAAAAAACAGACTGTACGATCAGAATTGCACCGGAGAACATCCCAAACTTCCAGCCATTTAATTGTTTTTTTAATATCAAAATATAAATAATACTTGCCATCCACTCAGCCAATGCTGTATATAACCTAGGGATTTCAGGAAGCGTATCATTCATTTTATAACTTCACCCCAATATTTCGATAAAGCTTCCATGAATGCTTTCCTTTTAGAACGGCTCACAAGAAGTTTCTTCCCCTTTACTACAGCGAAGATATCAGTCATTCCTTCTACATGCTCTAAATTTATAAAATAGCCTTTATTCCCCCGAAAAAAATGAAAACCGGATAATTGTTGTTCCAATTCCTTCATCGTACCTGATGTGATAAATTCTCCAGCTTTCGTGAAGAAAATTAAATGATGGCTCTGACTCTCTACATAATAAATATCAGCAATATCAAAGCGTTTTACCCCATTTTTTGTTTTTAAGGTAAAATAACAAACTTCTCTTTTCTTCATACGGTCTATAGCCCGGTTCAAGCGTTCTGAGAATTGAAAATATGAGATCGGTTTCAAAACATAATCCAATGCATCCACAGCA
This sequence comes from Paenibacillus sp. BIHB 4019, assembly GCF_002741035.1. Classification (NCBI taxonomy): domain Bacteria; kingdom Bacillati; phylum Bacillota; class Bacilli; order Caryophanales; family Paenibacillaceae; genus Paenibacillus; species Paenibacillus sp. BIHB 4019. Next base: position 6,510,414 of record NZ_CP016808.1, read on the forward strand.
TATCCTTTGATCGCATATTGCGCCATATTCGTAATGAAAATAATAACTACCTCAGAATCCATTTTTCGAATTTCTTCTGCTGCAGACATTCCATCCATTAAGCCCATACACACATCCATTAATATGATGTCAAATTGCGCCTCATAGTTTTCAACAATTTCATCTCCATCCGAAAATGTCATGACTTCAATACTTTCTTCCCGATCTTGCTCAAACCTTCGTAAAAATTCTATTAACTGCTCTTTATAATTTATCTCGTCTTCGACAATAGCGATCCGTATCATATGTCATCCCCTCAGTAGTCATACTACGCAAATATTGCAAAAAGAATTTTGTTATCCAGGGCCAATTTATCAAGATAGAGTGTATACCCATAATAATGTTTTAGTCAAACCCCAATATTTGATTTTTTCTCACTTGCGTTGCATAAATATTATTTAAATTTTCAATACGAAAACACCTCCTTCGACCGCATCTGATTTCGTCAGATACTGCAATGGAGGAATTATTAGCTTTTAATTAATCCAGTATACTTAGTTAAAATACGCTGGACTCTTAATTTTGTACAAGTAGACAAAAAGAAAAACACCTTTATTTCTCAAGGTGTTTTCTGTATGCCGAGGGCCGGAATCGAACCGGTACGGTAGTCACCTGCGGCAGGATTTTAAGACGTGTGCCTGAGCACTATCAAATAAGAGAGCATGTGCGAGAACCCTTGATATATAGGGGTTTTTACTCTTGCGAGTCACAGTTCATGGTTAGCAGCGCTTTCGCTTATTTACGGGCAAGTATGATCGTATTGAGCCAGGTCAATTCCCATAGTGTAAGCGTGCCTTTTTGCGCCTTTTCAATCCATATTTTGTCTGTAATTACCTTTTTATCAAATAGGGCTTGCAGCGCCGCTACAAGCATTTTCTTTTGAGCCTCAGATAGCTTCATTTCTTGTTCATCTTCTTTTGCTTTTGTCTCTGTCTCTGCCTCTGTTACTGCGTTTGTCTTTGCCTCTGTCTGCGCCTCAATAGCATCATATTTTTTAAGGTCATTAGCTTTGATGATCGCCAGCAGCTTACTCGCATAAGCCGAGTCAGTCGCATATCCGCAAGCATACAGCGCTGCCGCTTGCTCCTCTGGTGTTTTAGCAGTCCTCACACGGGCGTAACGGCTGATGCCAAACAATAAATCTTGATCCTTGTAAAAATCATACAAGCTATCGTATGCTCTAAATGCAGCTGTGATATTGACCGTCTTACCGTTGTACTCTTCCCACGTTCCTTTATTGACAGCCTTACCACGCCAGTAGGCGTTAGGCTTACCGATACCGACTTTAATGCCGCCAAGATTATTCCAATCGTGAATTTTGCAGCCAGTCTCCAAAATATTTTGAGCGAGTCTCACCGATGGCAGCATTGGCGATCCCTCCCGCCACGCTCGCAGGACATGAGGCGCTAATGTCTCAATGAACACCGCTCGACTATACTGAGTCATTGTCTTTTCCTCCTCCAGCTCCCTGTTGGGGAGCTCTATCAATTATAGTTTGTAGTTCTGAGTCTATCATTTCAGCAACATTTTTAGTAATAAATTCCACGCAAAAGAAAAACACCTTGATTTCTCAAGGTGTTTTCTGAATGCCGAGGACCGGGATCGAACCGGTACGGTAGTCACCTACCGCAGGATTTTAAGTCCTGTGCGTCTGCCAATTCCGCCACCCCGGCATAATAGATTGAGGTGTACAATGGTGGGCCCTGAGGGACTCGAACCCCCGACCAATCGGTTATGAGCCGACCGCTCTAACCAACTGAGCTAAGGGCCCTCATAAAACGTCTAGCACGACGATTTAATAGAAAGCGGCTATATATATTCCATTCGTACAACGCATCAATTTGAAATGGCGACATGAATTAATATACAATATATGAGATAGTGAAGTCAAGCATTTTTCTTCATTTTTTTAATCTTTTGATTTAAATCAAAAATCTAACACCGTAACGCCCCCGTTTGGAGCGAAAAACCTCGACCTCCTGCGGACACTCGTAGCCATAGATCCACCAGTCATTTTCCATTCTTCGCACAAGGCAGCCTGCCTGAAATTTTGTCTCATATAATCGAACCCAATAGATCCACCTCATTGGTATCCCTCCTCACTCATTAGAATACCCAAAAAAGGCTAAATACAGTAATCCATCGACTTTTTATACCTTCAAAAACAAACGTCCCGTACAAAGCCATTTCAGGCTTTATACGGGACGTTCTTTTTTTATCCTGCTGGTACTTCTGTTGTTTCTACCTCTACAGGCATAGTGCTGGCATTATCCGTGCCGCTCTCAGCTGCCTTCGATGGATCTGTCTTGGCCGGCTCTTTTTTCAGCTTCTCCAGTACAGCATTACCTTTCGTTTCCCACTCGGCTAATGCTTCCTTAGCTGTTATATCGCCCTTAATAACCTTCTGGAACAGATCGTAAGAAGCATTTTGCGCTTCCCAAATGCCCGGCTTGTCGCGGTACAGCTGCTCGGTATCCACGCTTTGCGGCGGAATCGGTTTAAGGGAAGTAAACGCATCAATGTTGTAATTCATGCCGTTTTTAGGCTTCAGGTACTCCTTGCGCGCTACAAGCTCATACGTGCTGCGGGATTTCATTTCCGCCCATTCCTTGCTGTTGGTAAATTGAATGAATTTCCAAGCATCCTCGGAGTTTTGAGCGTTGTTATTAATCCCCATCAGCTGGCTAAAGGAAATAGCGCCGCCAATGCCTGGTGCTTCCTCATGGGTCGGGTAAGTGACGACATCCCAATCAAATGCTTCAAAGTCTTTAATTTTGGATGCATTGTTCATCGTATTGTTCAGCTCATTGACATAATAGAAGTCCGAAATTGTCATCGCAACTTTGCCGCTTGCAAACAAATCGCCTTGCGTCGGGTTGTATACGTAATTGCCGTCGGCAGCTTCCTTATTGGATGCTTCATTGATTTTATTAATGTCCTCTTGGTCCGGCACAACATCATCTCTGTACAAGCTGGAGACCGTCGTCCATACCGTCTCCCATTGCGGCGTGTTGACCAGCATTTTCTCGCCTTTATCATCCCACATTTTCAGTTGAAGAGCGGAGCTGTAGGTTTGGATATCGGAGTTGAAATCGCCGCCGTTCCAACGGCTGAAGGTCATGCCATATTTACGGTCAGCGCCCTCTCCCTTGCTCACAAGACGAGCTTTGTCCATAACATCCTTCCAAGTCATATTGTCGGTAGGAGGCTCTACGCCAGCTTCTTCAAACAGCTTTTTATTGTAAAAAAGAGCTGATGAGCTGAACGTTGGCGTCAGCGCATAAATGTTGTTGTCGCCAGCAGATTTAATGCCATCAATAACAGTCGGCACATAATCAGTCAGATCAAATTTGCTTTGGCTGATCAAAGGATCAAGCTGCTTCAGCAGATTATCCTGCACGAGGCGGCGCAGCATGCTGTAATCCAATACCACGACATCGACAGGATTATTGCCAGTCAGCATATCTTTCATTTTCGCATACGGATCAGGCTGTTCGATATTGCCATTCTCATCCGGAGTCTGGTAACGCATATCCGAGTAGTCAATTGCGCTTACGATTTCAAAATCGACCTCTGGATGCATCATTTCATACGTATCCGTATATTGCGAGCGGAAATACGGCTCATTATCTGCCCCGCCATACAACACGCCTATACGCAGAACATGCTTCTCTGCTGTACTTTGCGCACCGCCGCTGCAAGCGCCCAAAATTGATGTCGCCACAATTAGTGTCGCAGGGACAACAACCCACTTTTTAATCATTTTTCTATTAGACAACCGTTTCTCCATCCTATATTACCCCCCTAATGATTTAGGCGGCGAAATGACGATTCGCTCACCATCAAACTCCATTGTCGCTTTATCTGTTATGCCTAATGCAGTTAAATATTCCTTCGGCACTTGGAGTCTTCCCACCCGGTCTACGACGACATAAGCTTCATGCACAGCCTGAAGCCCTTTGCCTGTTTGCTCTTCCTCACCCCCAACCGTATTCATATTGGGATTGCGTTTAATGAACTCGGTACTCGTTAAGCCGTCGCGAATCGCAACGACACGGTCCACTTTGCCCGCGAGGGAAAGATCATGAGTAACAATAACAATCGTAATGCCAATTTCACGGTTCAGCTTGCGAAAAATATTCATAATCAGATCCGACGTTGCCGTATCGACCGATCCCGTCGGCTCATCCGCCAGCAGCAGCTGCGGACGATTGCATAAGGAAATGGCAATCGCGACCCGCTGCTGCTCCCCGCCGGATAATTGATGGAGCTTGTTGTTCATGCGCTCCTTGAGCCCTACCCATTCCAGCAGCTGCTTGGCATAGGCGCGGTCGACCTTGCCCGAAAGCATCATCGGCATTTCAACATTTTCCAGCGCCGTTAAATACGGCAGCAGGTTGCGGGCATTATTTTGCCATATAAAACCGACCGTTTCCCGCTTGTATTTCACGAGATCGTCCGGGGTGATTTTGAGCAAATCCCACGGCCCGACTCTAACTTGGCCAGCAGAAGGGTGGTCGAGGCCACCCAAAATATTGAGCAGCGTCGACTTCCCGCTTCCGCTGTTCCCGATAATCGCCATCAGCTCGCCGGGGTTTACTTTAAGGTTAAGACCTTGCAGCGCAACAACCTCGAGATCATCCGTTTTGTAAATTTTGACTAAGCCTTCGCAATCGATCATAGCTGTTAGCGCTCCTCTCCCATTTTAACTGCCTGATGCACCCGCAGCCTGCGAATATGCAGGAAGAGCAGCAGCGCTCCAGTAATCATCATGAAAGCGACGACGATAAACAGCTGGTTCGTATCCTTCGCTTCGAAGACGACGCGGAACGGCGGCACCGTTTCTGTCGCATTTTCGGCCGTCTGCAGAAATGGCAGGAACAATAGACTCGTCAGCTTGCCAATCATGACGCCTAGCCCGATGGAAAGTCCCGCTGTAAACAGCTGCTCCAGCATGAGCATGCCCGTAAGCTGCCTGCGTGAAAGACCCATCGCCCGCAAAACCCCGAATTGTACGACCCGCCCTGAAAGATTAAAGAACCAATACAGCACGTATCCGGTTAAAGTAACGATGACCGATACTAGGAAGCCGAGACTGAGAATCCCGAATACGCCGCCTCGGGTCGGAAGCTTGGACTGGATAATCAGTTCATTGCGCACATCCTTGACGGTAGCGACTTCAATGCCCTGTTTTTGCAGCTCTTCCAAGATCGGCGCAACCTTCGCACCATCTTTCATTTTGAGCCAAACCTCGTAAGGCATAATCGGAAGCTGGTCATAAATATAATCCAGATTCGTAATGACGAACGGCGATTGATCCGGATATTGCGTCGGCCAATACGGCAAAATGCCAACGACTACAAAATCCAGCTTGCCTTCGGTAAAGCCAACCGACATTGTATCTCCCGGCTTGAGCTGGTACTTCTCCGCTACTCCGGTTGGAATAAGCGCCGCATGCTCATACATGCCCAAATAGTTCAAATACGTAAACGGATGTGTTGGAAACAGGTCATTGCGGAACCAAGCTACTTTGGAGAAATCGACATTGTCGATACCCATTACCGTACCCTGACCAATGGAGCGTCCTGAAACGACGATGTTCCCTTTCGTTTGCAGCACGCGTGCTGCCGCTTCAACGCCTTCCATTTTGCGGAACAGCTCAAAAGGCGGTTCACTGTACAAAATGCGCGTAGGCACAGGCTGTTGCGCTCCGCCTCCACCGCCGCCGGAGCCTCCGCCCGTTCCACCACCAGAGCCGCCTGACGAACCGCCTCCGTTGCCGCCGGAGCCATTTCCACCGCTGCCGCCATTGCCGCCGCCGTTTCCATTGCTGCCTCCGGTATATTTGACCTCTGGCGTTCCGTCCCAATTCGTTTTAATGACGACATCCGTGCCGAATTTATACAGCGTACGCTCTGTCGAGTTCAAATCAATTGTACGGGCAGCAGATGCATTATATACACCGAGTCCGAGTGTCAAGACAAGCAAAATCATCAAAGGGTAATAACCTTTGGAAGAGCGCGACAGCTGAGTAAGTGTCAAATAAAGCGGAACGGGCAAAAACTTCCGGCCCAGCCAGTTAAACACCTTCAGCAGCCACGGGAACAACCGCAGGAAAAACAATCCCATTGCAAAAATCGATAAAGCCGGTACGAAAAATAGAAACGGCTGCACATTAAGCTGATCCGTCGTAAGTCCCGTCTGGAAGGTCAGCATTTGGCGCTGATTAAACATATACCAGCCATATCCGGCTGCGCCAAGCAGCAAAACATCAATGAACCAGCGCTGCCAAAACGGACTGCGGTCCGAACGCGCCAAATCCCTTTTGTAGCTTACAATCGATGATCTGGCATAAATAATCGCCGGAATAATCGTCGAGAGCAGGGCCAGCACGACGGCTGCTACGCCTGCAATTATCGCCTCAGTCGAGAAGCCGACCGGAATCGACGTCCGATTGACGAAGGACAGAAAGCCATTGGCCGAGCCGATGCTTTTCGCCATAAACCAGCCGAGGAACGGGCCGATTACTAGAGCGATTGCCCCAAGCAGCAAGCCCTCGAGCAAATAAATCCATATAATTTGCCTTGTGCCTGCTCCGCGGCTGCGAAGGACCGCGATGTCGCTGCGCTGCTTATCGAGAGACTGCCGGGCATTCATCGCGATAAAATAGAACACCATCGCAAGCATCGGAGCTGCCAGCGTGAACAGCAGCGTCTGAAGCTGCAAGCTCTGCCGCTTGAACTCAATAAGCGTATCAGCAAATGAAATTTCCACCTTCGTGTCGGTCAGGCGCTGATAAAGCTCAATATTTAAGCGATCCAGCGTTCTTCCCAGCGGCGAAAGCTGACTCGTCTGCACTTGCGACAAATCGAAAGCATAATACCAGCTTGCATTGTTAAGCGGAATTTTTTGCTGCTCCAGCAGCGTCTTCAAAAATACGTTCTCGTGAATCTGGAGCGTATTCATCAGTCCTTCAAGCCCTTGATACCAATAAGGATCGGTGTCATTCAGCGGCTTGACAGCTCCGACGATTTTGACGCGCAGCGTCAAATTCAGCCCGCTGTAGATCGGGTATTCGAATACATCCCCAATATGAACATCATTGCGGTACATCGCTTCTTCAAGCATAACCGCTTCCATCACGCCATCTTTATCGACCTTGTCGGTAAACCAGCGTCCTTGCATAATTTCGGTTTTGCCTTCCAGCCCCGTCATGGACATCAGTGTCATCTGACGGGTACGGCTCGCATCCACCTTGGTCGGGTCTTCTGGCACGACATCGGCGCCGCGGAGCGACAAGCTGCGAACAAAGTTCTGATAAGCAAACCCGATTTCATTCGGTACATCCTCTTTAATATATCGGTCAACTTCAGTCAAAGCTGAAAGATCGGTTGTCTGGCCGCCTGGCGACTGATACCGCATCAGCAGCGAGCCTGCCGGCAAGCCGGTGCTCTTCTCTTTGAGCGAAGCCGCGACTACGCGCTTGAGTGCCCCATCCGCATACATCGGGATGCTGGTTGCAAAAGCAACCGCAATCGTCAGACCCGCCAAGGCGCTAAACGTCAGCCAACGGGTGTTCCACATTTTGCGGAACAAAAATCGCAGTAGAGGTATTCCCATCGGCTATCGACCTACAACTTTCTGTCCCGGCTCCAAGCCTTTCAAAATCTCGATTTGTGTCGCCGTTTGCTGTCCAACCTCAACGTCCACTTCACGTTTGCCATCTGCATCAATGACTTGCACGTAGGTACGCGATCCAATAGAACGCAGGGTAGATGGCGGGATTACGATGACATTTTCCTTGCGCTTCGTAATAATGCTGATCGAAAGCGGGGTACCGCGAGTCAAGTTTTTAGGCAAATTTTTAATTTCCACCTGCATAAAATCTTCCGGCCGCTCTTTATCCGTATTATTGCCTGTGCCGCCGTTGCCTCCGTTATTGCCGCCATTAGAGGAATCCGTATTGGTCATCGGCATCATTTTCACCGTGCCCTTGAATTTGCCGCTATTGCTGATTTCCGCTACTATTGGCATGCCGACGACGATTTTGGCTATTTCATCCTTGGTCAGCTTCGCTGCCGGAATAAGCGTCGTCGTATCGGCTATGACCGCAATTGTGCTATACGCTTTAATTGCTGCACCTTTCTCCACATTGAGCGAAACAATCGTTCCGCTAATCGGTGCTGTCAGCGTAGCCTTCGCAATCTCTGCCTCCTGATCGACCAGCGCCTGCTTCTTCTCTTCAAACAAAATCGATCTTTCTTCAAATTCTACCGGGTCCATCTCATCGCGCGTTCTCAGCGCTTCCTTCATCGCGGTCTCTTCCTTGCGGAAAGCCAGCTTATCCATGCGCAGCGCCTTCGTAAGGGCATCGACATCAAGCTGGCCAATGACCTCGCCTGCGGACACTTTATCGCCAACCTTGATGTTCAGCTCTTTCAGGTTTTTGCCGTCCAGCGTGAAAAAGACAGGCTCCTCGCGGGATGAAATCAATTTGCCGATTACGTTAACCTTCGTCTCCAGCGTATCTGTCGTTACCTCATACTCTGGCTTCTTGGAAATTTGGGGCGGTGCAATGGAAGGCAATACTTCCTCTTCTTCTTCAGCAGGCAGCAAGGAGCAGCCGCTAGTTATTAACATGATTGCAGCAAGACTTATTATTGCGGGACGTTTAAATAAATTTCCCGTCAACCATTTCATAGACATGGTCGGCAACCTCCATAATAGTAGGATCATGTGTCGTCATACAAATCGTAACTTGTTCCGTGCGAATAATCGTTTTAAAAACACTCATAATTTGAGCTGCCATGTTGGAATCCAGCTCTGCGGTCGGCTCATCCGCCAGCAGCAATATCGGCTTGTGCGCAATCGCCTTCGCAATAGCAACGCGCTGCTGCTCGCCCCCGGACAGCTCGAAGGGACGATGGTTCATCCTTTTCTCCAGGCCAACCAGCTCCAGGCAGTGGTCCACCCGTTCCTTCCACGTTCCACGCGGAACGCCAGCCATCCTTAGCGACAGCTCGACATTCTCCTTCGCAGACAGCAGCGGCATCAAAGCGAACGCCTGAAAAATAAAGCCCATTTCCTTGCGCCTGACAAGTGTACGCTTATCGTCGCTCAGCTTATGAAAGGGCCTGCCGTTAAACCAAATTTCGCCTTCAGTCGGTGTATCCAGTCCGCCCAGGCAGTTCAGCAGCGTCGTCTTCCCCGAGCCGGAACGGCCGCGAAGCATAACGAGCTGATTTTGCCGGAGCTCCATATTAATGCCTTTGAGCACGCGCAGCGGCGCACCGCCAGCCTGAAATACCCGTTCAACATTCACAACGGAAAGCAGTTTTTCATTATGTACTTCTTTCTCTAGCTTCGGATCCTGCTTTTCTTCCTTCGCTAGATCGGGCTCTTGCACCGGTTGCTCATCCTTTTTTTTCTTGCTAAATATCATAGCTGATTTCTATACCTCCTCTTAAGCAGAGCGCCCTAGGATGACAATCAGGCTGCTCAATTAAAAAACCTTCATAATTCTCATCTTAACGTGTTAGACGAACGATTACAGCAAAAAGTTACAACAAAATCCGACGAATTCAAAATTTTTACTGAAGCTTAATTAAATATAAAAAAACTCCAGCCTTCCGGATTGGAAAGACTGGAGCGCTGCTTATGCTAATTGCCGAACGCTTGCGGATTTTCGCGCCATGCTTGCAGTTTCAGCATATCGTCGCTTTGCACCTTGCCAAGCTCTACGGCTGATTCAATAAGCTCGGAATAGTTCGACAGCGTTTCAAGCGGCATGTTCGCCTCGGCGAATGCCGAAGCCGCCTGTGCGAATTGGTAGGTGAAAATCGCCAGTACCGCCAGTACCTCGGCCCCCGCCTCGCGAACGGCAAGTCCCGCTTTCAGCGAGCTGCCTCCAGTTGAAATCAAATCTTCAATGACAACAACCTTTTGCCCTGGCTCAATGCGGCCTTCAATTTGGTTCTGCTTGCCATGGCCCTTCGCTTTATCGCGAATATAAGCCATCGGCAGTCCAAGCTTATGCGCGACCCAAGCCGCATGGGGAATACCCGCAGTCGAGGTGCCCGCAATGACTTCCACATCTGGATAACGCTCGCGAATGACAGCAGCGAAGCCATCAGCAACAAGCTCGCGAATAGCCGGGTAAGACATCGTTAGACGATTGTCGCAATAAATCGGCGACTTAAGACCTGAAGTCCACGTAAAAGGCTCATTTGGGCTAAGGGCTACTGCTCCGATTTCGAGCAGGCTGGCAGCAATCGTTTTAGGCAATTCCGAAAGTTTAACTTGGCTCATCTTAAATCAGCTCCTCAATAATCGCTTCTAATACTGCTCTTGAATTTGCGGCAGCCGTGATCGGCCGGCCAATAACCATATAGTCTGTACCTTGCTTTAACGCTTCTGCTGGTGTCATAATGCGCGATTGGTCGCCCACATCGGCACCTTTCGGGCGAATGCCCGGCGTTACCGTCTGGAAGGAAGCGCCGCATGCCTGCTTGATGGCCTGCACTTCAGCAGGGGACGCCACTACGCCATTCAGACCTGCAGCGCGGGCAAGCTCTGCGTACCGCAGAACAGCCTGCTCCACCGTTCCAGCAATGCCAATTTGCTCGTTGAGCATCGCTTGGTTGGTGCTGGTCAGCTGGGTCACTGCAATGATGCTTGGCTTTTTTTGTCCAACAGCAAGCGCAGCTTCCATGCCCTCGACCGCTGCCGCAAGCATTGCGCTTCCGCCAGCAGCATGGACATTAAACATGTCGACGCCGAGCCGGGTCACACTGCCTGAGCCGCCTTTGACCGTGTTCGGAATATCATGCATCTTTACATCAAGGAATACAAGGTAGCCCCGCTCCTTAAGTCCCGTTATGAACGCAGGACCCGCAGCATAAAACAGCTGCATGCCCACCTTCATATAACAGGGGATACCTTCCAGCTCATTCAATAAGCGCTCGGCGGAAGCCGCGTCCGCATAATCGAGCGCAACCATAATTTTTCCGGCTGCCTGTTCCCGTTCCCGTGTCAAACCCATCGTTAACCGTCCCCTTTGCCGTGTTTTTGCGAAATATGCGCATTAAAAAGGCCATCCGCCGGGCCACGCGCACCCGCAAAAGCAAAGCCATTTGCGGGCCGCAGGCAATCGGCGCTGGCCGTGCTTGCTAAAACTTATTTGTGCAGCAGTGTTGGCATCGAACGCGAGGAGAAGTTGATGGTCTCCATCATCCGCAGCAAGGCGCGAACCGTATCAAGCGACGTCATACATACAACGCCGTTCTCAACCGCTTCACGACGAATACGGAAGCCGTCGCGCTCAGGCGTTTTGCCTTTTGTCAGCGTATTGAAGACGAACTGTGCTTTGCCTTCACGGATCAGATCAAGAATGTTCGGCGATCCTTCGCTGAGCTTGTTCACTGTCGTTACCGTCATGCCCGCTTCTTCAAGCATAGCTGCCGTGCCGCCAGTTGCAATGATTTTGTAGCCAATGCTGTAGAAGCCACGAAGCAATTCGAGCGCCTCTTCTTTATCTTTATCCGCAACGGTCGCAATGATCGAGCCCGTTGTCGGGATTTTCATGCCTGCGCCTAGCAATCCTTTGTACAAGGCTTTCGCATATTGCACATCGCGTCCCATAACCTCACCCGTCGATTTCATCTCCGGTGTCAAGGTAGGGTCAACACGGCGCAGCTTCGCGAACGAGAAGACCGGAACTTTAACCGATACATACTCGTCTTCAGGCCACAGTCCGTCTTTATGGCCCAGGTCAGCCAGCTTCGTGCCAAGAATCGCTTGTGTCGCAAGGTTCGCCATTTGCAAGTTTGTTACTTTGCTCAGGAATGGAACCGTACGCGACGACCGCGGATTTACTTCAATGACATACACGATCTCGTTATGAATTACGAACTGGATGTTAACCAAGCCGATTACGTTCAGCGCCTTGGATACTTTGATCGTAATGTCGACGATTTGCTCCTTCACGCTGTCAGACAACGATTGCGGCGGATACACAGCAATCGAGTCGCCGGAGTGAACGCCTGCGCGCTCAATATGCTCCATGATGCCTGGAATCAATACGGTGTCGCCATCACAGATCGCATCCACTTCCGCTTCCATGCCAAGCATATAACGGTCGATGAGGACAGGATGCTCTGGATTGATCTTTACCGCTACTTCCATGTAGCTCAGCAAATCTTCATCCGAGTATACGATTTCCATTGCGCGGCCGCCCAAAACGTACGATGGACGAACGAGTACAGGGTAACCAAGCTTTTGTGCCGTCGCTACTGCTTCGCCAACCGAGGTTACTGTGCTGCCTTCCGGCTGAGCCACGTTCAAGCCGCGAAGCAAAGCTTCGAACTTTTTGCGATCCTCTGCCATATCGATGCTTTCCAGGCTGGAGCCGAGAATTTTCACGCCAGCTTTGGACAGCGGAGCTGCGAGGTTAATCGCCGTTTGGCCACCGAACTGCACGATTACGCCGATTGGCTTCTCTTGCTCAATAACGTTCATGACATCTTCAAGGAATAAAGGCTCAAAGTACAGGCGGTCCGATGTGCTGAAATCGGTCGACACCGTCTCTGGGTTGTTGTTGATAATAACCGCTTCATAGCCAGCTTTCTGAATCGCCCATACCGCATGAACCGTCGAATAGTCAAACTCAATGCCTTGTCCGATCCGAATGGGGCCAGAGCCAAGTACAAGCACTTTCTCTTTCGTCGAAGGCGTTACTTCGTTTTCTACCTCGTAAGTTGAATAGTAGTAAGGCGTGCTCGCTTCAAACTCAGCGGCGCAAGTATCAACCATTTTGTATACAGGTACGATATCAAGCTCTTTACGATAAGTACGAATATCATGCTCATTCGTGTGGCTGCCATTCGGGTTGCCTTCTTTGCGAAGCTCAGCGATCGAACGGTCGGAGAAGCCTTTGCGCTTCGCCTGGTACAGCGTTTCACGGGAAAGCGTTGCTTCCTGGCGGATTTTATCCTCGAATGCTACGATGCCTTCGATTTTGTCCAGGAACCACCAGTCAATGTTCGTCAGATCTTGAATTTCCTGCAAAGCATAACCACGGCGGAACGCTTCGCCTACCAAGAACATGCGCTCATCATCCGGTTTTTGCAGGCGTGCGCGCAGCACATCATCGCTGAGGTCTACTGCTTCCTTCAAGTGGATGCGATGCGTGCCGATTTCAAGCGAACGGACCGCTTTATGAATCGACTCCTCGAAAGTACGGCCAATCGCCATAACTTCACCTGTCGCTTTCATTTGCGTGCCGAGCTTGCGGTTCGCATTCACGAACTTGTCAAACGGCCAGCGCGGAATTTTCGATACGATGTAATCCAGCGTAGGCTCAAAGCAAGCATACGTTTGGCCGGTTACAGGGTTTACGATTTCATCAAGCGTGTAGCCAATTGCGATTTTAGCAGCCATTTTAGCAATCGGGTAGCCTGTTGCTTTGGAAGCCAGCGCCGAAGAGCGGCTAACGCGCGGGTTAACTTCGATTACATAATATTGGAAGCTTTGTGGATCAAGCGCGAACTGTACGTTACAGCCGCCTTCGATGTTCAAAGCGCGAATGATTTTAAGCGAAGCGGAACGAAGCATTTGATACTCGCGGTCCGACAACGTTTGGCTAGGCGCTACTACGATACTGTCGCCAGTATGTACGCCAACCGGGTCAAAGTTTTCCATGTTGCAGACAACGATACAGTTGTCATTCGCATCACGCATAACTTCGTATTCAACTTCCTTCAAGCCGGCAATCGATTTTTCGATCAAGCATTGGCCGATTGGGCTGTAACGGATACCGGAAGCAACTGTTTCTAGCAATTCTTCTTCGTTTGCGCAAATACCGCCGCCTGTACCGCCAAGCGTGTAGGCAGGACGAACGATAATCGGGTAGCCGATTTCATTGGCAAAAGCAACTGCTGCTTCAACTGTCGTTACGATGTCGCTCTCTGGTACCGGCTGCTCCAGCTCGCGCATCAGATCGCGGAACAAATCGCGGTCCTCGGCTTTTTCGATAGCTGTCAGCTGTGTGCCGAGAAGCTGCACATTTTCTGCTTCCAATACGCCAGCGCGCGCCAGTTCAACCGCCATATTGAGGCCTGTTTGGCCGCCAAGCGTCGGCAGCAAACCGTCTGGACGCTCCTGACGAATGATTTGCGATACAAATTCAAGCGTAATTGGCTCAATGTAAACTTTATCAGCCATGTTTGTGTCTGTCATAATGGTAGCCGGGTTGCTGTTAATCAATACAACCTCATAGCCTTCTTCCATAAGCGCCTGGCAAGCTTGCGTGCCGGCATAGTCGAATTCAGCGGCTTGGCCGATTACAATCGGGCCGGAGCCGATGACGAGAATTTTTTTGAGTTTATTATTTTTGGGCATACTGAAGCTCCCCTTTCACTTTCAACGTTTCCGCGAGTACGACTTGGCGACGCTTTTGCGGGTTATTTAATTTATGTGTGCGAATCATACTCAGGAATTCGTCAAACAGATAGCTGGAATCATACGGTCCTGGAGCAGCTTCCGGGTGGTATTGCACCGAAAATGCAGGATGCGTATTATGCTTCAGCCCTTCAATTGTGCGGTCATTGTTGTTAATATGCGTTACAATCAGACCGGAGTTCGCAATCGAATCTTCCATTACAGTGTAGCCATGGTTCTGGGAAGTAATGTAGCAGCGGTTCGTTGCCAGTTCCTTCACCGGGTGGTTTCCGCCGCGGTGGCCGAATTTAAGCTTCGTTGTATCAGCGCCGCAAGCAAGTGCAAACAGCTGGTGTCCAAGGCAAATACCGAAGATCGGGAACTCGCCGAGCAGCTCGGAAATCATTTTAACCGCATGTGGAACGTCTTTCGGGTCCCCAGGGCCGTTAGACAGCTGAATGCCATCCGGTGCCAGGCGGCGAATTTCTTTTGCAGTCGTGTCATGAGGCACAACGACGACGTCGCAGCCGCGTTTAGTCAGCTCGCGCAAAATGCCGCTTTTTGCGCCAAAGTCTACGAGCACAATGCGCTCGCCATTGCCTGGGCTGGAAAATACATGCTTCGTCGATGTGCGAGCTACTTGATCCGTCATTAGTGTGGACAAGCCAAGGCGCTCTTGCAGCTCCTCAATGCGCTCGTTGCCAGTTGTAAGCAAGCCTCTCATCGTGCCATGGTGACGCAAAATCCGCGTCAGCATGCGCGTGTCGATTTCGCTGATGCCCGGAATGCCATATTCCTTAAGCAGCTGCTCAAGCGAATATTGGGCGCGCCAGTTGCTCGGCACCGGCTCATTGCGGCGAACGACAAAACCGTGGATATACGGGCGAATCGATTCAAAGTCATCGCGCGAAATGCCGTAGTTGCCGATCAGTGGATAAGTCATCGTCACGATTTGTCCACAATAGGATGGATCCGACAATACTTCCTGATAGCCAGTAATACCTGTATTAAAAACAACCTCACCCATCGTTTGCACTTCTGCACCGAAGGATAGTCCTGTAAACAATGTTCCATCTTCCAATAATAATCTCGCTTGCATCCGTCTCACTCCTCAGGTCTTCGTATTCCTATATGTCAATTAGCATATCCAAGTTAACGTTCTTATGCTTGCTCCGACCACACAACCGCACCATTCACAATCGTCGCTACCGGCCAGCCTTGCAGCTTCCAGCCGCCGAATGGCGTGTTGTTGCTGCGCGAGGCAAAGGTTGCCGGATCGACTGCACGCTCGCTATCGAGATCCACTATCGTCAGATCAGCTGGCGCACCTGCTGCCAGGCGGCCTGTCTCCAGCTTGAACACCCGTGCCGGATCAGCCGTCATACGGTCCAGCAGGAAGCCGAGCGTCCATTTGCCGGTTTTAACAAACTGCGTGTACAGCAGCGGGAAAGCTGTCTCAAAGCCGACGATTCCGAACGGCGCCAGCTGCATGCCGCGCGCTTTCTCTTCCGCGCTATGCGGCGCATGATCCGTTACGATCATGTCGATCGTGCCATCTTCCAGCGCTTCGATGACCGCAGCCACATCGCGCGGCGTGCGCAGCGGAGGGTTCATTTTCCAATTGGCGTCAAAGCCTGGAATGTCCTCGTCCGACAGCACCAGATGATGCGGGCAAACCTCAGCGGTTACGTTGACTCCAATTTGCTTGCCAAGGCGGATCAGCCTTACCGATTGCTCCGTGCTGACGTGGCAGACATGATAATGAACGCCTGTCGCTTCAGCGAGCAAAATGTCGCGGCCGACATGAATCGCTTCCGATTCATTCGGAATGCCTTTCAGTCCGTTCTCGCGGGAGAACTTGCCTTCCGAGACGAACAGTCCCTCAACCAGCGTATTGTCCTCGCAGTGTGCAATGACCGGCATGTCTAGCGACTTGGCCAGCGCCATCGCATCCTTCATCATTTGCGCGCTTTGCACGCCGACACCATCGTCGGTAAAGCCAATTGTGCCAGCCGCTTTCAGCGCTGCGAAATCCGTCAGCTCGCGACCGAGCTGATTTTTGGAAATTGCGGCGTAAGGGAGGACCCGAACGACGCCTTCCTTCGCATTTTTGTCCAAAATATAGTTGATCGTTTCAGGTGTATCTGTCACCGGACGAGTGTTCGGCATGCAGGCGATTGTTGTAAAACCGCCTTTCGCTGCTGAACGCGTCCCTGTTGCGATATCTTCTTTATATTCGAAGCCAGGATCGCGCAAATGCACGTGCATATCGATGAAGCCGGCTGATACGAGCTTGCCCTCTGCGTCAATCACTTCTGCTGAACCTGTGTCCGGCATTGTTTCGCCGCTTGCAAGCTCGGCGATTTTGCCATCCTCAATTCGAATATGCTGCTTCACTAGGCCGCTTGCAGCTGTATCCCATACGCTGCCGTTAATAATCCATAATGACATTATCCGTTCACCCTCCCGATTTCATCTAAAAGTTAGTTCAAAGCCCGTTCTATGACGGCCATTCTGACCGGAACCCCGTGCTCCATCTGCTTAAAAATCCGGGACTTGGCATGCTCGACAAGCTCATCGTCAATTTCAACATTGCGGTTGATCGGCGCCGGGTGCATAATAATCGCGTGATCCGCCATTGTTTCGCTGCGCTCCACCGTCAATCCAAACTGCTCGCGGTAGCTTTCAGCCGAGCTCAGCATGCCGCTTTCGTGACGCTCCAGCTGCACCCGCAGCATCATCACGACATCAGATTTCAGCGCTTCCTCCATCGTTACATAACGGGCATCAAGCTCAGAGGCCTGCAAGTTCGCAGGAGCGCAAAACTTCACCGTAGCGCCGAGCTTTTGCAGCGCATATAAGTTCGAACGCGCTACGCGGCTGTGCAAGATGTCTCCGATAATCGAGACGGTCAATCCTTTTATTGCGCCAAATTGCTTGCGCATCGTATATAAATCAAGCAGCGCCTGCGTCGGATGCTCGTTGTTGCCATCGCCCGCGTTAATCAGCGGCACTTTAATTTTCGTAGCCAGTTCGGCTAGCAAGCCAATCGGCTTGAGCCGGATAATGCCGACGTCTATGCCCATCGACTCCAAGGTGCGAACGGTATCATATACCGACTCGCCCTTCTGCACACTCGATACGGCTGCTGAGAAGTTAAGCACTTCCGCTCCCAGCCGCTTCTCCGCTACCTCGAAGGAGAAGCGTGTGCGCGTGCTGTTCTCGAAAAACATATTTGCTGCGAACTTGCCCTGCAGCACATTCTGCACTTTCGACTCCTGCTGCTCCCAATGGGCGGCACGGTCCAGTATGGCGATAATTTCCTCTGCGTCAAGCTCCTTCAAACCAAGCAAACTGCGCTGTTTGAGCTGTAAAAGTGTCATTTAGGCTTGCCCCCTCTGATGAATAATTTTCACCTGGTCTAAGGAATCAATCTCGGTTAGCGTAACGGAGATTTGCTCTTGTTTGGAGGATGGCACATTTTTGCCTACAAAATCCGGCCTTATCGGCAATTCCCGATGACCGCGGTCAACCAGCACAGCAAGCTGAATGCTTTGCGGCCTGCCGCAATCCATTACCGCATCCATCGCGGCGCGAATCGTCCGGCCGGTATACAGCACATCATCGAACAAAATAATGTTGCGGTCCTGTACGACCGACAGTTCGACATCAATCTCGCCGATTATGCCCGCTTCCATTTCGGTGCGGCTGCCTGGCGCCTTGCCATCATCGCGATAGCGGGTAATATCCAGTTCCTTCACTAAAACAGGCTTGCCTTCAATTTCCTGTATGCGCTCTGCGATTCTTCGGGCTAAATAAACGCCTCTTGTCCGAATGCCGACCAGTGTACAGTTGTCAATTCCTTTGTTCTTCTCCACGATCTCGTGGGCGATGCGGGTCAGTGCCCGGCGAATGGCTGCATCATCCATAATGACCAAGTGCTCTTCTTCCACCGTTACGTTACCTCCCATCCTAGCGCAGGTTGAACTGCCAACTCTCATCAAGGCGCTTCACAAGCGTAAACGGATTGGGCTTAAGCCGTCTTCTGGCGGCAAAGCTACCGTTTCGCGATGAAATATAAGCCCGTTATAAGTGTGTAACTTATAAATGCTTATATTTGAAAAAAGACTCCTTGCGTATTCGCAAGGAGCCCATGATTAACCGCTAAGGATTCCATCCATCCCCGCCAACCTTATGAGTTGCGGAAGATGAGGAGTTTCTTGTCCCCAGCTTAATTAATCAACTATTCACGCTACCTTGCCAGCCTCACAGGACTGAGTTAAAGGTACAACTTTATACCAAAGGAATTATCCCACGTTCGACATAAGATGTCAAGTGGCAGCAGCCTTAAACACGATCTGCCCACCTCGTGCTGGATGTTTATCATATTTATGGCAATCTGTTGGCATACTAACTGGCAACTACGGACATTTTGCAAGCAGGAGGAAACAAGATGCAGTCGCACGTATCACAGCCACATGAAAAAGTCAGCCTGCCCGCTTCACTCGATGCATGCATCGACCATATTCAGACAGAGATCGGCGGCAGCTCGGATCTTGTCATCAAGCGCTTTTCCTGCCTGCATCTGTGGCCCGGCGCACTCCTTTATCTCGAAGGCATGATTGATGTTCAAATGCTTCATCAGTCGGTATTGGGCTCTTTAATGGGCTATGCGAATGAGCATACGCCGAGCTTTGACGATCCCAATGACCGTCTGACGCATCTGAAAGAGGATGTGCTCATTGCCGGAAATACCGATTATGCGGAAGAGATGGCGCTCTTGTTCCATCGCCTGCTGTCGGGCTGCATTATTTTGCTGCTGGACGGAAGCACGAAAGCGATTTGCATTAGCGCCGCTGGCTGGGAGGATCGCAATATTAGCGAGCCGCAGACCCAATCCGTCGTTCGTGGACCGATGGAAGGCTTCACCGAAAACCTGCGAAAGAATACGACACTAATCCGCAGAAGAATCAAAGATCCCCAGCTGTGGATGGAAACGAGGCAAATCGGTCAAATAACGAAAACTTCCGTTGCCCTGATGTACGTCAACCATTTGGTTGATAAGGGCGTGCTCGACGAGATTCGGCGCAGGCTTGATGATATTGATATCGACAGCATTTTGGAAAGCGGCTATATTGAGGAGCTGATCCAGGACGTCACGCTCACGCCGTTTCCAACGATTTACAATAGCGAGCGCCCGGATACGGTTGCCGCCGGACTTCTGGAAGGGCGGGTGGCCATTATTGTGGACGGCACGCCATTCGTGCTGCTTGTCCCTTCCCTGTTCGTTCATTTTTTCCAATCGGCCGAGGACTATTACCAGCGCGCAGATATCAGCACCCTGCTGCGGCTGATTCGCTACTTAGCATTTTTCATCGCCATGCTTGCGCCTTCCTTCTATATCGCTATTACGACCTTTCATCAGGAAATGCTGCCGACCAGCCTGCTCATTAATCTCGCCGCACAGCGTGAGGGCGTACCATTCCCCGCTTTCATCGAAGCCGTGCTTATGGAGCTTACGTATGAAATTTTGCGGGAGGCGGGCGTACGCATTCCAAAAACGGTAGGCCAGGCGGTATCCATCGTCGGAACACTGGTTATCGGACAAGCTGCGGTAAATGCAGGCGTCGTTTCGGCGGCGATGGTCATTATCGTCTCGATTACCGCCATATCGAGCTATGTCATACCCGAAAACGGCATGTCGATCGCCGTACGGATTTTGCGTTTTTTCCTCATGATTCTCGCGGCCACATTTGGGTTTTTCGGTATTTTGCTCGGACTGCTGGCCATTTTGCTGCACTTGACGAATTTGCGTTCGTTCGGAGCGGCATACATGAGCCCATTCGGCCCATACGTAGCTTCAGATATTAAAGATTCCCTGTTTCGCATGCCATGGACGCACATGATGAATCGGCCTTATTCTAATGGCAACGGACAGAAAAAACGGCAAAAAAAACGGACAAAACGCTTATAAGGAAGGGGTCAGCACATGAAAAAAACCATACTTTCCTTGCTGGCCTCTACGTTGATGCTGCTGCTGGCATCCGGCTGCTGGGATCGCCAGGAAATGAACGATCTGGGCATTGTGCTCGCGATGGCAGTCGATAAGGGCAAAAACAATATGCTTGAAATATCCTGCCAGGTCGTCGTCCCATCAGAGGTTGCTTCCAATTCCGGCAAAAGCACGACAACGCCCGTGACGCTGTATCAGGCTAGCGCGCCCACTATTCTTGAAGCCATCAGTAAAATGAGCCTTACGAGCCCGAGAATAAATTATATGTCCCATATCCGCGTCCTTATTTTCAGCGAAGCTGTCGCTAAAATGGGCATTGCTGATGAACTGGAAAACCTATTAAGGCAGCCGGAGGTACGTCCCGATTACAACGTTATGATTGCCCGTCATTCCAAAGCTGCAGAAATTCTGAACATTTTAACCCCTTTGGAAAGCATACCAGCGAACAACCTATATCTTTCCCTGCAAAATTCAGCCAAAACCTGGTCGCCTACGATAACTGCTACTGCCGATGTTTTATTAGAGAAAATGGTTAACGACGGTATAGAGCCTGTGCTGACAGGGGTTGAGATTATTGGGAATAAGAAGGAAGGCGGCAGCAAGGATAATTTAACATCGATTAAGCCTAAAGCGAATTTGACCTATACCGGAATGGCTGTGCTTAGGAAGGACAAGCTGATTGGATGGATGAACGAGCAGGAAAGCAAAGGCTATAACTATATTACGAATAATGTAAAAAGCACAACGGGAAACTTGCCTTGCCCGCACAATAAAGGCAAGCTGAGCGTTGCTGTCCTGCGCTCCAATACCGATGTAGTCCCCAAAGTTGTGGACGGCAAGCCTGTCATGCATATAAAAGTTAAAAATATGTCCAGCATCATGGGAGATGGCTGCACCACACCCATCTCAAGTCAAGACGATATCAAAGCGCTTGAAAAAGTGGGAAGCGAGAAACTGATCATCTTGATGAAAAAGGCTGTTGAAACGGCTCAAAAGCAATATAAAGTGGATATTTTCGGATTTGGCCAAAATATTAGCCGCAACAATCCAAAGCTGTGGGCACAGCTGCGCGATCATTGGGAAGAGGAATTTCCAAAGCTGAAAGTCGAATATGAGGTTCATGTACAGACGCGGCGGGTCGGCATGCTGGACGATTCTATCTTGAAGGATATAAAGGAGTAAGCCGATGTCCCTTCCAACACTAGTTGTGTTATGCGTAGCGTTTTCCTTTGGCATGATTCAAATGCCGGCCTTGTTCAAAAAAAAGCTGAAACGCGAGGCTTGGGCGTATTTTGCTTTGTTAAGCGCTGGAACAGCCTTCAGCATTTATGCAGCCAATGTGCAGCCCGTGCCAAGCCCGCTTAATGCTTTGATTACCATTTACGAGCCCATTAACCAATTTTTCGATCGGTTGTTAAGCCCTTAGGTTATGAAAGGAGCCATTTGCATGCTGGAAAAAGGAAAAATTAGCGCCAGACAGCTGACCGTGCTTGTTTTTTTATCCGTCATTGGCGATATGATTTTGATCATACCCGCTGTTGTAGCGAGCTACGCGCAGCAGGATGGCTGGATAGCCTCCTTGCTCGGCATGCCAATCGGAATGTTTTTTCTTTGGCTGATGCTCCATATAAGCAGCTTTTACCCTAAGCTTAACCTCGTTCAAATCAATGACCGCATACTAGGAAAATGGCTAGGTGCACTCATGAGCTGTGCCTACCTGCTCTTTTTCCTATTGGCTGGATCAACGTTCATCCGGGAGGTGGGCGATTTTTTGACGACACAGCTATTTCAAACGACTCCCATTCGCTACATCCATTTATTGTTTGTGCTGATTTTGCTTTGGGGAGTGTGGAATGGCATTGAGTCTATTGCCAGAAGCGCCGAAATCTTGCTGCCGCTGTTCCTTTTTATTTGTTTGGTATTAATCGTGTGTCTAATTCCGCAAATCGATTTGGAACGCTTAAAGCCGTTTCTAGGCTCGGAGCGGTTATCCTTTGCCCATGCCACGTTAATGGCCAGCGTCTATCCGTTCGGAGAATTATGCTCCTTCCTTATGATTTATCCTTATGCCGCCAAGCCGTCTCATCGCCAGAAGGATGTGCTGCTCTCCGCCTTGTGCGCTGCCCTGCTGCTGTTCTCGCTTGTGTTTATTTCCTTGACCGTTCTCGGCGCTTATTTTACCGAGCACAATATTTACTCGACCTATCTGCTGACGCAAAAAATTAACATTGGCGCCTTCCTTCAGCGCATTGAGGCATTAATGGCAACGGCATGGGTGATCTCCACCTTTTTCAAAACGGCGCTATTTTTTTACGCCTTTGCGGTTGGGACGGCGCAATTGCTCAGGCTCTCTACAGCAAAGCCGCTTATTATCCCGACGTCGTTCCTCATGTACGGTCTGGCGATGATGGTGGCGCCCAATCTTTTATATTATGTTAAAACCATTGTCCCTTATTGGATTGACTGGGATTTCACCTATGCCTTTGTGCTGCCTATGCTGCTCATTGTCGTTTATTATATGAAGAAAAAACTCAAACGAGGGTAAATATCGCCAATACAGCAGCGCTGCAAATAAGAAGAAGATAGATCAATGCTTATAATAAAAAAAAGCTCCGCAACCTGAGGCTGCGAAGCTTTTTTGTCATCTGGTATACATTGTGCCAGCCGCTTGGCTTACAGCGACATTTTGCGAATGCGTTCAACCGCTTTTTCCGTATTTTCACGGCTGCCAAATGCAGTCAGGCGGAAGTAGCCTTGGCCGCTTTGCCCGAAGCCGACGCCCGGCGTGCCCACAATGTTCGCTTCCGAAAGCAGCTTGTCGAAGAAGGCCCATGAATCGAGGCCGTTTGGCGTTTTCAGCCAAATGTACGGCGCGTTAACGCCGCCAAATACTTCAAGACCAATCGAAGCAAGACCGTCACGAATGATTTTTGCATTCGTCATGTAGTAGTCGACCAGTGCTTTAATCTGCTCTTTGCCTTCTGGCGAGTAGATTGCTGCTGCTCCGCGCTGAGTGACGTAAGACACACCATTGAATTTCGTCGTGTGACGACGGTTCCACAGATCATTGATCAATACTCCCTTGCCGTTGTCATCAAAGCCTTTCAGCTCGCGTGGAACGACGGTGTAAGCACAACGAACGCCTGTGAAACCTGCTGTTTTGGAGAAGCTGCGGAATTCGATTGCGACTTCCTTCGCGCCTTCAATTTCATAAATGCTATGCGGCACATCCGATTCTTGAATGAAAGCTTCATAAGCCGAATCGTACAGGATGATGCAATTGTTGCTTTTCGCATAGTCGACCCATTTTTGCAATTCCTCACGGGAAAGCGTCATGCCGGTCGGATTGTTCGGGTAGCACAGGTAAATCAGATCCACCTTGCGGTCTGGCAGGCTTGGCGTGAAGTTGTTTTCCGCTGTGCACTCCAGGTAAACGATATTTTCATAACGCTTCGAATCTGTATTGTATTTGCCAGAGCGTCCAGCCATAACATTCGTGTCCACATAAACCGGGTACACCGGATCTTGAACAGCTACGATGCTGTTTTGGCTGAAAATCTCCTGAATGTTGCCGACGTCGCATTTGGAGCCATCGCTCAAAAACACTTCGTTCGTTTGAATATCGACGCCGCGCGCTTTGTAATCATTCTCGATAATTGCGTTAATCAAGAAGTCATACCCTTGCTCCGGGCCATATCCGCGAAATGAGCCTGGTACAGCCAGCTCGTCCACAGCTTCGTGCATCGCTTTAACAACCGCTTCCGGCAATCCCCGCGTAACGTCGCCAATCCCTAAGCTAATAATTTCAGCATTCGGGTTTTCTTTAATAAACTGGGTGCGACGCTTTGCGATCTCGGAAAATAAATAGCTGCCTTGCAGCTCCTGGTAATTATGATTAATGTTCGTCATTATTTATCACCAATCCTTTAACTACTAGAATAGCTTACTTTTCCCCGAGACTTAATATAGGATTTGCCCAAAAGTTTGTATTATCGCGATACTGCTCCGCCAAGTCCAAGAGAGCCTCCGCCCGGCTTATCGGCCGCGCAGCACGTTCAATACATGGTTCATATCGCCGGGAATCGGCGCTTCGAAATGCATGAGCTCGCCTGTGCGCGGATGCTTAAAGCCAAGCACTGCCGCATGCAGCGCTTGTCCTTTAAGCGCTACTGTCTTGTTGCGACCATACATTGGATCGCCTGCCAGCGGATAGCCAATATACTTTAAGTGGACGCGGATTTGATGCGTGCGCCCTGTCTCGAGCTGCAGCTCCACTAGGGAATAGTCTTCCCCAATCCGCTCGATAACCATGAAATGCGTGACCGCATGCTTGCTATTGCGCTCCGTGACCGTAAACATTTTACGGTCATTCGTATCTCTGCCGATTGGCGCATCAATCGTGCCATGGTCATGCGGCAAATTGCCATGCACCAAACCGATATATTTGCGCGTTATCGAATGGTCCTTCAGCTGCGCAGCGAGCGAAGCGTGAGCCAAATCATTTTTCGCAATCATTAGCAGCCCTGAGGTGTCCTTGTCAATGCGATGGACGATGCCGGGACGAAGTACGCCGTTAATGCCCGACAAGTCTTTACAATGATACATGAGCGCGTTGACAACGGTGCCCGATGAATGGCCCGGCGCAGGGTGAACGACTAGTCCGCGCGGCTTGTTAATGACGATGACATCGCTATCCTCATAGACGATATCAAGCGGTATATTTTCAGGATCAATGACGGCCTCTTCCGGATCGGGAATCGTAACGACGACAACGTCGCCAGCGGCAACTTTATAATTTCTTTTGCCTGCTTGGCCGTTTACCGTTACAGCTTGGACCTTAAGCCATTCCTGCACTTGCGTGCGCGATATAGCCGGATCATCCATCGCTTCGGTTACGACCTTGTCCAGACGTTCGCCAGCTTGATCCTCGTCAATGACAAAACCCACTTGCTCCTGCTCTTCCAGTTCAAACTCTTGCTCTATTTCTTGCTCATCAAACGGTTTGCTGCTCATTCGGGTTAGACTCCTTATCCTCTTCACTTCTCATTTGATCCTGCTTCTCCTGCTTCGAGGTCAGCAAGGCATCAATCAATATTAATGCGACACCTACGCAAATCGCCGAATCAGCGACGTTAAAAATCGGGAACGAATAGCTGCCGAAATTAAACAGCAAGAAATCGACAACTTCGCCGTACATCGCCCGGTCCAGAAAATTGCCGAACGCTCCGCCAAGCACAAGTCCAAGACCTGTTAACAGCCATACTTTGCCGAGCTTCCGAGTCGTTTGTATGTACCAGATAATCGCGGCTAAAATAACAACTGTAATGACGATAAAAAATAAACGCTGCTCCTGCAAAATACCAAAGGCAGCCCCTTTGTTGCGGTGCGATGTAATGTAAAAGAAATTGCCAATTACACTAATCAAATCACCCAGGTTCAGCTGTGTCGCAATTATTTTCTTCGTTATAAAATCTACAACAAATACGAATAAAGCGATCCAGTAGTAGTAATAACGCATCTACTTTCTCCTTTCGTTGTGCATGCAAGGCCTTTCCGTCTGCATAACATTCCGTCATATGTCCCAAGCTATTGTAGCATAGTCAATATGGAATGAGCCAGCCTCTGCGGTGCGGAGGACTAAATGCGCAAAGGACGGTGCCTGACATGAGGCTGCCTACGATGGAACAGCTAAGCGAGCTGCACGCCCGGTTAATATTGGACAAGCAAGACATTGAACAACGACTAGAGCATAACGGCCATTATGGCCTTGATTCCGAATGGAAAGCAAGCAACAGCGAGCTGTCAGCGGTGGACAATCACCCGGCAGATGCTGGAACCGATTTGTTCGAGCGCAGCAAGGATATTGCCCTGCTGGAGCAGGAGGAGCTGCATTTGTACAGAATTGATGCGGCGCTGGAAGCTTTTCAAAACGGGACCTACGGTTCCTGCATCGTGTGCAAGGAGCCTATTCCTTATGAAAGGCTGGAGGCCCTTCCCGATTGCTTATACTGCCTGGACCATGCTCCGCGGCAAGATCTGAACAGGCAGCGTCCAATTGAGGAAGAGACGATTCAAATGCCTTACGGCTATTCCAGTGAAAAAGTCTACACGGGCTGGGCCGGCTTCGACGGCGAAGATGCGTGGCAAATTGTCGAGCAATGGGGCAACTCCGACTCCCCGGCGATGTCTGCCAACCGCGAAGCAGCCGATTATGAGCATATTGGCTCGGCCTCCGAGGAAAATGAAGGTTTTGTAGAGCAGCTTGAAAGCTTCGTTGCCACCGATATTACCGGGCGCCATGTGTCCATTATTCATAATTCACAATATAAGCGTTATATGGAAAGCAATGAAGGCGACCACCATTTGGAGCAGGACCGTTAACTACGTTTCGCTCATGGACAGCAGCTTCCGTTATTTGTTCATAAAAAGGCCCCTGCTCTTATAAGGCCAGCATTATGAACAAATAACGGAGCGTTTGTCTTTCACCGTGTATGTAACCTGCTGCCTAATAGTTTTTCCCTTCCAGCTGAATCTGAACGATGCGCACGATATCCGCAATATAGTCGCCGATAATCGGCAAATTGAGCGCCCCTAAAATTTGCAATACATACAAAATCGTCGCTGCAAAAAAAGTAAAGCCAATCGCGATACCGACGCCTCTCGCCAAGCCAGCAAGCACATTGCGCCATATGAGGCTGATCGGCCGATTAAGCAAGTCCACATATTCGGCTATTTGCGTGCGTTCCATTTCCGCTGCTATTTTGCTCAGCCTGCTATCCAGCTTGCTCAGCGTATGTTCAAGCGACTGCTCCTCCTTCACGGAACGAATCGGCTTACGCTCCAGCTCCTTCATCTCAGCATCCCTCCCAGGCATAAAATAAGGAAAAAACGAGCATAAGCTATGCTCGTTTTTTATTTGCTCCTTATACTATATCCTTAAACGCCTTTTTCTTATGCTGAATAAAACAAGCTTGGCACAATTTTCTTCGCGCCCTGGCTTTAGCCTTTGATCAAGATTCCAATTTCCTTCTCGCCCAATTGGACCCGCTCGCTGCCTTCCAGCTCTTCATAGGAAACGCTGCTCAGCAGTACATTTTCCTCCAGCACATGGCTGAACGCTTCAAGCGCTGCGCGCAATCCTTCATCGACGCTCAGCACAAGGTCAATGCGCTTCTCGATTGGCAGATCCAGCTTTTTGCGCGTATCTTGAACCGCACGAATCACTTCGCGCACCCAGCCCTCTTGCTCCAGCTCAGGCGTAATGTCCGTATTCAAGGCTACGGTGATCCCGCCGCCAGAAGCGGACGCAAAACCGGATTTCGCTTGCTTCTCAACGAGCAGCTCCTCGACAGGAATGAACAGCTCTTCCGCATCCACCGCCATAGCGAGCGCGCCATGCGCTATAACGGCACGCGTTTCGTCGGCCGTTAGCGATTTCAGGTGAGCCTGAATCGGACCTACGTTTTTGCCGTATTTTTTACCAGCCACTTTGAGGTTCAGCTTAAGCGTGAAATCCACAAATCCGCTGTCGCTGTTTTGCACGACGATTGATTTGACATTGATTTCATCCTTCACGATTTCCTCATAGCCTGCCACGTCAAACTCACGGTCAAGGGACACGATAAGCTCAGACAGCGGCTGACGCGTCTTGATGCCCGTCTCGTTGCGGACGTTGCGAGCAAGCTCCACGATTTGCTTCGCGCTCTCCATATCCTGCTCTAGCGTTAGGTCAATAGCGGACTCGTCTGCTGCAGGATAGTTTGCGAGATGGACGCTTTCTCCGCCGCCGAGGTTGCCATAGAGGTCTTCCGCAAGAAGCGGGGCATATGGCGCAATGATGCGTGCCAGTGTCAACAGCACATGACGCAGCGTTTGATAGGCATTGATTTTATCTTCGGTAAGACCGCTGCCCCAGAAACGGTCACGGGAACGGCGGATGTACCAGTTGCTCAGCTCGTCAACGAAAATTTCGATTGCCTTCGCCGGATTCAGGAAGTCATTACCGTCAAGCCCTTTCACAGTCGTCTTGATCAGGCTGTTCAGACGCGATACGATCCAGCGATCCAGCTTATTCGCGGAATGACGCTCTTCGTGTGTTTTGTGATCGAAGCCATCGATCGTTGCATACAGCGCATAGAAGGCATGCGTATTGACAATCGTGTCGATGACCTTCGATTTTGCTTCGCCGACAATCGAACGCGAGAAACGTTTGCTGTTCCAAGGTGCGCTATCCGCAAGCAGCGCCCAACGGAATGCATCCGTGCCGTACTCGTTGATAATTTCCCAAGGATCAATAACATTGCCTTTGGATTTGGACATTTTCTGACCATTCTCATCCAAAATATGTCCGGTCGAAATAACCGCCTTATACGGCGCCTTGCCGTTGTATAACGTCGATACCGCAAGCAGGCTGTAGAACCAGCCGCGCGTCTGATCGATGCCTTCGCAAATCATATCCGCCGGATACTGCTCCGCGAAACGATCGTTATTTTCAAAAGGAACATGATGCTGCGCAAACGGCATCGAGCCGCTGTCGAACCATACATCGATCACTTCTGGCGTACGCGTCATAATTGCGCCTTCGGCAAACGGCGATTTCAGCTTGATTTCATCGACGTAAGGCTTATGCAGCTCAATGTCCTCCGGCACGTCGCCAACCGCACGCTCGCGCAGATCGGCAATGCTGCCAGGCGAATATTGCTTGCCCGTCGCTTCGCAAATCCATACGTTCAGCGGCGTTCCCCAATAGCGGTTGCGGCTGATGTTCCAATCCACCAAATCCTCAAGGAATTTGCCAAAGCGTCCATCGCGGATATGGCCTGGGTACCAGTCTACTCCATTGTTGTTCGCGATCAGCTGATCTTTAACGGCAGTCGTCTCAATGAACCAGCTTTCTGTCGCATAATACAAGAGCGGCGATTTACAACGCCAGCAGAACGGATAGCTGTGCTCGTAACGCTCCTTAGAGAACAGCAGGCCGCGCTCGCTAAGCATTTTCACAATGTCGACATCGCAATCTTTGACGAAGCGTCCAGCAAGGTCGGTCACTTCATCGACGTAACGGCCTGCATTGTTCACGACGCTCAGCATGCTGATGCCGTTTTGGCGCGCCACTCTATAGTCATCCTCACCATGCGCCGGCGCAATGTGTACGATACCCGTACCGCTCGTATCGCTTACGAAATCGCCAGCGATGACTTTATGAGCATTTTCTATGGCAACGTAACGGAATGGCGGCTCATAGCTTTGGCCAACCAGCTCGGAGCCTTTAAGCGAGGACAGCACCTCGTGCTCCTCTTTAAATACGCTCTCTACCAGGTTTTTAGCGACGATAAATACTTCGCCCTTGCTTGCTACTCGAACGTATTCAAGCTCCGGATGAACAGCAAGCGCCACGTTTGCCGGCAGCGTCCAAGGCGTAGTCGTCCACGCCAGCACGGATTCGCCAGTGTCCACAAGCTTAAACTTGACCGTTGCACTCAAATCCTTAACGTCCTCATACCCTTGAGCAACCTCATGGGAGCTCAGTGTCGTTTGGCAGCACGGGCAATATGGGCTGACGCGGTGGCCGCGATACAGCAAGCCCTTGCTATGAATCGTCGAGAGAATATGCCATACACTTTCGATATATTCGTTTTTAAGCGTAATGTACGGGTTGTCAAGATCTGTCCAATAAGCGATGCCCTCGGTCAGCTCGCGCCACTGCTTCTCATATTCAAAGACGCTGTCCTTGCATTTTTTGATAAAAGCTTCTACGCCGTAATTTTCGATCTCCTGCTTGCCGGAAATGCCGAGCTGCTTCTCAACGCCAAGCTCTACAGGAAGGCCATGCGTATCCCAGCCCGCTTTGCGAACAACGCGGTAGCCGGACATCGTTTTGTAGCGGCAAATAAAATCTTTAATGACGCGGCCCAGCACGTGGCCGATATGCGGCGCGCCGTTAGCGGTCGGAGGACCTTCATAAAATACGAAATTCGGCTTGCCTTCGCGGTTTTCAATCGACTTTTTGAACGTATCGTTATCCGCCCACTGCTTTAATACGCGAAGCTCGCGCGTTCTTGCTTTTTCCTTTACGTCTACACGTTGCATCTTCAAATTCCTCCCGACAATTATAAGCCCTTTATAAGGGTGAAGCTTATATAGGCTTATATTTTCAAAAAAATAAAGCCCCGCCCCTGTAGAAGGGACGAGGCTTGCTCGCGTTACCACCCTTGTTCCGTCAACGTAGCTGCATAAGCAGCCAAAAAGACGGCACCTTTGGCGTGAATGCCTTAGCATCCACGGTCCTTGTAACGGAGGACGGACCGTCAGCCCTTACTCCTTCTACCTTACAGCCGTAAATCGCAGCTGGTCAGGCAAAGTTTCGGCGCCGCTTCTCGGAGATGATATTCTGTAACTGCTTGAACGTCGTCTTGCAGCAAAGCAACGACTCTCTGGGGATCAAGCCACGATACATACTCGTTCTCGTCAACGAAGTTTCACATCTGAACAATCATTAATCCTATTTATAGCGTATCGTCGCCCCGTTGTCAATTCGCTTTGTGCGGATTAACCTCGGGAAAGCTGTTCCAGCTCAGGATGCTGGCCTGGATCAAGCGTTCTCCAATCGTCCTGGCTCAGCAGTTCCAGCTGCGCTTCTACAAGCGTCCGGAACCGTGCACGGAAGATCGATGCCTGCTTCTTCAGCTCCTCAACCTCAACCGATACTTTGCGCGACTTGCTCAGCGAGTCATTAATAATGCGATCCGCATTTTTCTCCGCTTCCTTGATGATCAGCTGCGCTTCCTTCTTCGCATTGTTTCGAACCTCGTCAGCCGCCTCTTGTGCGACGATAATCGTCTTGCTCAGCGTCTCTTCGATGTTCGAGAAGTGGTTCAGCTTCTCCTGCATATTAAGGATCTGGTTCTGCAGCTCCTTATTTTCGCGGATTATCGTTTCATAATCTTTAATGACCTGGTCAAGAAATTCATTGACCTCATCCTCGTCATAGCCGCGCAACCGGCGACCAAATTCCTTATTATGTATGTCCAATGGCGTTAACGGCATCGGCGCACCTCCTCGACTTATTTCCATACCGGAAAACATTTGCTGTGGAAAGGATTCGACAACCGCCAGCAAAATCCTGCAATAGGGCTAAATAAATTTGCCCACCTTCAGCCGAATTCTGCCTTTCTTCGTCACGCCATCCGCCTCCATAACTTTAAATCGGCCCAACCCTTTTATAGATACGACATCGCCTTCGCGCAGCTGCTCGGACGGGTCCTCCACCGTTTTCCAGTTCACCCGGCATCTGCCGGCGCGAATGGGATCTACAATTTTTGTACGGCTAATCCGGTGCACATCGCTCGCAATGCCGTCCACTCGCATCGAGGCTACTGTAAAGCTCATTTCCTGCAGCTCTGGCACGACTGGCGACAAGGAAGACAGTGGAATGATTTCGGTCAATACGCTCGCCCGGTGCACCTGCCTTAAGTGAACGTTCAAATAATCCGCAATGTCTTCCGTCATCATAATGTGAGCGAAAGTTTCATGGACATGAATGTCCCCTACCCGGTCACGCTTGATGCCCAGACCCAGCAGGGCGCCAAGGTAATCGCCATGATCGAGCTGCTGGCTTGTCCCGCCCGGGCCGCTGACCTGTACCTCCAGCACAGCAATTGCGGCAAGCTCCTGATCCAGATCGCGGTAATCCGGCCCAATAATGGCCCGGCAGCGCTCTGCCTCAGGGTAGCCGCCATCAAGCCGCAGCTCCACATCCGGATGGCGATTGACGAGGCTTTGAACGATCTGAGCCTGTCTCGGGTCCAAAAAATCGGTCCGCTTCAGCTCATGCTGCTGTGCGGACCGCTCCACCCATTCCCACGCCCGGTCAACGAATGGCTTCTCGTCCGGGTGGAAATGGTCATATATAGGTAATTTCATTGAAATTCCCTTCCTAACTTTTGAAATCTAGCCCGGCAGTATAAAGCCTACTACCGCAATGAGCCCCATTGCCACAAAACGAAGCGCAAAAATCGCTACGATTGGGGAAATATCAATCATGCCGCCAATCGGTGGAATGAAACGGCGGAAAATGCCTAAGTACGGCTCAACCAGCTTGCCTAAAAATACGCCAATAAAGCTTTCGCGCGCATTGGGCAACCACGACATTAACACATAACCAATAATCATAAAGCTGTAAATACTTTGAAGGTTCATAATGAGCCCTGATACACTACTAAACAATCGGTGGTCACCTCATTTTGGAGTATTCATTGTCCTCTGCCATCATTTCCGTAATCGACCCTTGAATTTCAACCGAATCCGGCGTACATAGGAAAATGTTCGGGCCGAGCTTCGATATATTGCCACCCAAAGCGTACACTGTACCGCTGAGGAAATCAACAATGCGAAGCGCCAAGTCGGTACGCACACGCTGCAGGTTTACAATGACGGCACGGCGCGAACGCAGATGATCGGCAATATCCTGCGCCTCATCATAGGAGCGCGGCTCGCTTAAGATAACTCGTACATTTTTCTGCGAATGTATGCTTACGATGTTGTTGCCCTTTGTATTTTTACGTGCTTCGAACGGAGAGGTTTCAATTTCATGGTCTGGCTCCTCCGGCTGCGCGCTTCTTTCCCGTTCAATGATCTCTTCTTCCTCCTGCAAACCAAGAAAATTCATAAACTTATTCATAACGCCCATTCGTCATCCCTCTTTTCCAACTAGTATCGTTCCTAATCTAATCCACGTTGCGCCTTCTTCA
The DNA here is from genome assembly GCF_002741035.1 of Paenibacillus sp. BIHB 4019. NCBI lineage: Bacteria > Bacillati > Bacillota > Bacilli > Caryophanales > Paenibacillaceae > Paenibacillus > Paenibacillus sp. BIHB 4019. Next base: position 6,543,651 of record NZ_CP016808.1, read on the forward strand.
ATCGCGACCTCAAAGTCATTCGACATGCCCATGGAAAGTTCCGTCAGCGGAGCATTCAAAGCCACTTCCCTATTCATCTTATCCCTCAGCTCCCGCAAAGCGCGGAACACAGGCCGGGTCTGCTCAGCTTCAGCCTCATAAGGCGCCATCGTCATCAAGCCTACCGGCTGTACATACTGAAAGCCTTTAATCGCTTCCAAAAGCTCCGGCAGCTGCTCCGGTTCAAGGCCATGCTTGGAGTCTTCGCCCGATACATTAACCTGAATCATACAGGGCACCTGCACGCCAAGCTGCGCTGCTCGCTTCTCGATCGCCTGTGCAAGCGACAAGCGGTCCAGCGAGTGAATGTATGTAAACTTCCCTATGACATCTTTAACCTTATTCGTCTGCAGCGAACCGATGAAATGCCAGATGGCTTGTCCATCGCCTCCTTCGGCTGCATCGCCGCTAATGGCTTCCCACTTGGGCAGCGCGTCCTGAAAGCGGTTTTCGCCTAAATGGCGCAGCCCCTCTTCAAACGCCTGAACAGCTGTAGCGAGCGATACATATTTAGTCACCGCAATAACGTTCACATCCTCCGGCTTACGACCGCTTCTCTCGCACGCTGCATCGATCCGGCGCTGTACTTCTGCTATCCGCTCTGTTAATGAGCTATCCAATTTCGTCACCTCTTCGCAATCCCAATCCAGCTGGCCATTCGTCCTGTTTTGCCGCCCTCCATCCGGTGGGAGAAAAACAGATCCTGACGACAGCCAGTACACCACTGTGTTAATTCGATATGGATCGGCATAATTCCTGCTTTTATCATAATCTGACGGTTAATTTCTTTCAAGTCGACCATCGCCTTGCCATTTGGCAGCAGCTTTATTAGCGAATTACGCGCTTCTTCGCCGCTCAGCTCGAAAGATTCGAGCAAAGGAAGCACCTTGCTGATGACCGTTTGGTCAACCTCATAACAGCAGCCGCCAATCGCTGGGCCGATAGCGGCACGCACATTGTCCGCTCTAGTGCCATATTGCGCGGCCATCGCCTCTAGCGTCGCTTTAGCAATCTGCGCGACGGTCCCTTTCCAGCCTGCATGGGCAAGCGCTACCGCCTGATGCTCCGGATCATAAAAATAAAGCGGCACGCAATCCGCATAAAAAGATGCGAGCAAAATGCCCGGCACATCCGTCATCAGGGCATCGGTATCCGCAATCGCATCGCTGCGGGACTTCCTGCCCCGCCCAGCGTCCTGCTCGGTTACTTTATATACATCAGCGCCATGCACCTGCTCCGCGCAGGTCCACGCCTCGAAGGGAAAGCCGACCGCATCAGCAACCTGCTGGCGGTTGCGAATAACGTCGCGATCTGCATCGCCGACATGGAGCCCCATATTCAGCGTCGCCCAAGGCGCGGCGCTTACACCGCCATCGCGGCCGGTAAATCCGGCTGTCAGCTGATTATTTTCATCCAACCAATTAGACAACAAAAAAAGCGAAGGATTCTTCGCTGAATGATTCCACTTAAAAGCTTCCATTCGGGTCATCACCTCTTTATGCAGTTTACCCTGTTATCCTCTTGCGTGCAAATCCTCTTCCTCTAGACGCTGCTTCGTTTCATCCATGCGTACGAGCACTACATCCGCCCCGATTTTCACAATGTTGCGCCAAGGAATGACGACCTCGCCGCCTGGCCCGCCAAACAGCCCCATAAAGCGGCTATACTGCGGAATGACGATGGAATCGATGCGTCCCTGCCTCAAATCCAGCTCCAAATCGGTAATATGCCCAAGCTTCTTGCCATCCACAATATTAATGACATCCTTCGTCTGAAAATCAGATATCTTCATCGTCTGCTCACCACTTTTCCAGCGGGATGAATAACCATTTTTATGACCGGGCATGCTGTACTGCCCTGCTTCGCCTAGCCGTGCTCTCTTTTATATCAGTATATGTAAGACGCGCCCAAAATGTCCTCTTTCGCAAAATAACTACGTTTAGCAGCATCCGGCGGGCATAAAAGCATTAAAAAGACCGGACATTAATGTCCGGCCTGCTTCCCATAGGGCGAGCTGCGTGAAAGCCAAACCTTCCACGCAGCTCGTCATCTTTGTCTTGAGCGTCTACGTCTTGACATACTTCTGCATTTGCTGGATCGCCGACTTTTCTAGGCGTGATACTTGAGCCTGCGAGATGCCGATTTCATCGGCAACCTCCATTTGCGTCTTGCCTTCGAAAAACCGCATCGACAAAATCATTTTTTCCCGATTATTCAGTTTATGCATCGCTTCGCGGAGCGCGATTTCCTCGATCCACGACACGTCTTTGTTTTTGTCGTCGCTAATTTGATCCATGACATAAATCGGATCGCCGCCGTCATGGTAAATCGGCTCAAACAACGATACCGGGTCCTGAATCGCATCAAGCGCGAACACCACATCTTCTTTTGGAACATTCAGCATTTCGGAAATTTCAAAAATCGTCGGCTCGCGCGAATTTTGATTCGTCAAGCTGTCTCTGGCTTGCAGCGCTTTATAAGCGATATCCCGCAAGCTACGAGAAACTCTAATCGGGTTATTGTCGCGCAAATAACGGCGGATTTCCCCAATAATCATCGGGACAGCATAGGTGGAAAATTTGACGTTCTGGCCAAGATCAAAATTATCTATCGCCTTCATAAGTCCAATGCAGCCGACCTGGAATAAGTCGTCTACAAACTCTCCCCTATTGTTAAACCGTTGAATGACACTGAGCACAAGCCTCAAGTTGCCATTAACCAATTTCTCTCTGGCTGCCCACTCATTGCGGGTTTGCAAAGCGGTGAACAGCTCCCGCATTTCAACATTTGTCAGGACAGGCAGTTTTGCGGTATCCACTCCACAGATCTCGACTTTATTTCGTGCCAACGTGATTACCTCCCAAGGAGAAACATTAATGTTCATTATCTCCTCGGACGCCCGAAATATTCCTGCTTTGCCCTCCGCTTTGCAAGTCTATGGATTGCCCTTTTATACCATTTTGTTGAACTCCTTGCGCAGCCGCTTAATTATGCGTTTTTCCAAACGCGAAATGTAAGATTGAGAGATACCGAGCAGATCGGCAACGTCCTTCTGTGTTTTCTCTTCCCCGTCCGCCAGCCCGAATCGCAGCTCCATAATGATGCGTTCACGCTCCGTCAGCTTGTCGAGCGCCTTATGCAGCAGCTTGCGATCGACCTGCTCCTCAATGTTGCGGTAAATCGTATCGTTTTCCGTTCCGAGCACATCCGACAGCAGCAGCTCATTGCCATCCCAATCAATATTCAGCGGCTCGTCAAAAGAGACCTCGGTGCGCGTTTTATTGTTGCGGCGCAAATACATGAGAATTTCATTTTCGATACAGCGCGATGCATAGGTGGCCAGCTTGATTTTTTTCTCAGGATCAAACGTGTTGACCGCTTTAATTAAGCCAATGGCGCCGATCGACACCAAATCCTCAATGTGAATGCCTGTATTTTCGAATTTGCGGGCAATGTATACGACAAGCCGCAGGTTGCGCTCTATGAGCATCGCCCGGATAGCCGTATCGCCAGAAGGCAGCTTGCCCAGCAAATATTCTTCTTCTTCCCGAGTCAAGGGAGGCGGCAGCGCCTCGCTTCCACCAATATAATAAATCTCTTCGCTTTTTAGTCCGAATAAAAATAAAGTCCGATAATAATATAACTGCAGAACCAATTTCCACTTGACGAGCATCCGGCCTATCCCTCCCCGATAATCGTAGTTTTTTCAGTCTCCTGTTTCACATCCGCTTGCGGGGTCTGCACAAGTGCCGGATGAATAATCGCCTGATACGAGCTGTCTGCTGTCAGCTTGCCGCCATCGAGCCCAATCAACACTTTTTTCGCTACATAACTGCAGCCATCCCGCTCAATTCGGACAAAATCCGGCTTTAGGGCCAGCATAAATTGCGAGCCGCGGTTGACGCCGCGGTAAGGAATGAGGCGCAATCGATGCTGCCAAATAAACACTTCTTCGCCCATGCCTGCTACCAGACGATCCACCTCGGCCTCACGAATGCTTTGCAGCCATGAAGGTGGCAATTCATTTTGCCAAAGAGCGGCTTCAACGACCATTACCGGAGTTCGTGACAACGGATCATAGAGCTGATTGCCCGTATCAATCAATCCGATGCAGCGAAATTCCTGATTTTCAATATGAATACTTACATCGGCAAGATGAGTTTGCACCAACTCCCTTTCACGACGCTGCGTCAACACGGTGCGGTATATATACAGCCCGATACAAAACGCTGCAAATAAATAAATAAGGCTCATTTTCAGTTCAACATGCATGCTTCCATCGACAAAGGCAATCGTTCTCCATACTTCTCCCGAGCCCTGCATCAGCAAATAATAAATGCCGATGATCGCTCCTGCCGCCACAAAATTCACGGCATAAAAGGCTGCCGTCGTGCGAAGAAAATGCTGAATCGACCCATAACCAAAAGCAATCCACAGCATCAGCATCGAGATGCCTAGCTTGACTACTAAAGTAAACAGGACGGACAGCATCGGAAACAGCATAAGCACGACGTAGCTGGCTCCTACACTTGCAGCGGCGAGCACCCGCCATGGCTTGGCACGAATGTTCCTCGCCCATGCTGTCGTCAGCAGCAGCCCACCGTCGACCAGCAGCTCCCGCACAAACATGACATCGACATATACAGCCACAATCGTCACCTTCCCGCGAATTCCGTCCGCCAAGCTTGCTTCATAGCGCCGGTGAGAACGATTGAGACTAGTATATTAAAATCCTATTTCAAAGTCTGTCTAATCATGACGGGGTGAGCCATCTTTTTTTGTCGAGCGAGCAAATAAAAAACGGCAGGACAAGCGGTCGTTTGACAGCGGCAAAAGTGTTTATGCCTGGCTCCTTCTAGGCATAGGAAACGCAAAAAAAGCCCGCTTCCCCAAAATAATATGGGGAAAAGCGGACTTTCTTATAATAGATAAACGGCCATCTAGCGATCGCTGCGTGGACGGTTGCGCAAAAAGGCTGGAATCTCAAGCTGGTCGCTCGAGGTGCTTGCGCCAAAAGGCTTGACAGACGATGTCGAAGCAGGCGCGGAGGTCGGACTTGCCGGCTGGCGAGTCTCTGATTCTCCTTGCTGCTGCGGCGAGCGTCTAGCAGCCGGAGCGCCCTTGTGCTCAAAGCCAGTCGCAATGACGGTTACTTTGATTTCATCTTTCAAATTATCGTCAATGATGGCGCCAAAAATCATATTCACTTCCGGATCGGAGGCGGAAATAACAATTTCAGCTGCTTCATTAACTTCATACAAGCTCAAGTTGCTGCCGCCTGTAATGTTCATAATAACGCCGCGTGCGCCATCAATAGACGTTTCCAGCAGCGGGCTCATAATCGCTTTTTTCGCTGCTTCTGCTGCACGGTTCTCACCGCTGGCTTCGCCGATTCCCATCAGCGCAGAGCCGCGCTCTGTCATAATCGTCTTAACGTCTGCGAAGTCAAGGTTGATAAGACCAGGTACTTGGATCAAATCGGAAATACCTTGCACCGCTTGGCGAAGCACGTTATCCGCTTCACGGAACGCTTCCAGCATAGGCGTCTTCTTGTCGACAATCTCAAGTAGACGGTCATTTGGGATAACGATCAGTGTATCTACTTTTTCTTTAAGCGCTTCAATGCCCATTTCCGCTTGTGCGGCACGCTTGCGGCCTTCGAAGGTGAATGGACGGGTTACAACGCCTACAGTCAGCGCTCCGCATTCTCTTGCGATTTCAGCAATAACAGGCGCAGCACCTGTTCCTGTACCGCCTCCCATACCTGCGGTAACGAATACCATGTCCGAGCCTTTCAGCTGGTTGAGTGCCAGATCACGGGATTCCTCAGCCGCTTTCTTCCCCACTTCCGGGTTAGCGCCCGCGCCAAGTCCGCGTGTCAGCTTATCGCCGATTTGCAGCTTGTGCTCGGATTTCGCCAAATGCAGCGCCTGAGCATCCGTATTGACGGTAATGAAGTCAACACCTTTTACCCCATTTTCAATCATTCGGTTAACCGCATTGCTGCCGCCGCCGCCGACGCCGATTACTTTTATTTGAGCGAGCTGCTCCAATTCCATGTCGAATTCCAACATCATCAATTTCCCCCGATCAAATAAATTCGTTAAACATATTTTTTATCCGTTCGAACATACCGGGTTTGGATGAAGCGGTGGAACCCGTTTTGCGGCTGCTTGCGGCTTTTTTCACTGTGCTGGTTGTTCCGCGCACTCCCATATATTTCGATACGTATTGAATCATTCCCACACCGCTGCTGTAAGCGGGGTCGCGCACGCCGATATAATCCGGAAGTGCCACGCGCACGGTGGATTCAAGCTCTGCTTGAGCAAGTGCCAATGTGCCCGGCATTGTCACTGCTCCTCCAGTCAGCACATAGCTGCTGACCTTGTCATGATAACCAAGACGACGAACCTCTTGCTTGATCAGGCTGAAAATCTCCTGCATCCGAGGCTCGATAATGCTCGCCAAATCGACTTGAGAAAATTCCTTCTCAACATTGCTTCCCATACGGAGTACTTTGAACTTCACATCTTCCGCAGCATCGCCAATGTAGGAACAGCCATATTTCAGCTTGATTTTCTCCGCTTGATCACTTTGGGTACGCAAGCCGTAAGCGATATCGTTCGTTACGTACTCTCCGCCGATAGGAAGCGTAGAAGTCGCCGCAAGTCCGCCCTGCTCGAAAATCGTAATCGTGCAGGACCCTGCTCCGATATCCGCTAATACAGTACCCATCGTTTTCTCGTCTTTCGTCAGCGATATGACGCCGGATGCCAATGACATCAAGATGACGCCGGAAATGCGTAGTCCTGCTTTCTCCACACATCGCATCAAATTATGTATCGCTGTCTTAGCACCTGTTACAATGGTGGCTTCCACTTCCAGACGCACGCCGATCATCCCCCGAGGATCGGATATGCCTTCCAGTCCGTCTACCAAATATTGCTTAGGCACTAAATTAATAATCTCGCGTTCAGGCGGCAAAGCTACTACTTTCGCAGCCTGCACAACTCTTTCAATATCTTCCTCGCCAATTTCACGGTCCTCATTGGATACGGCAACTACGCCATGATTGGTTTGCAAAGCAATATGATTGCCTTGAATCCCTACATAGACGTCTGATATTTGAATACCTACCATTCGTTCCGCATGCTCAATTGCATTACGAATAGACTGAACGGTCTGGTCGATATCTACAATAGCTCCTTTGCGAATACCCTCTGAGTCGGCAGATCCAACTCCAATAATATTAATGGCTCCGTTATTCACTTCGCCAATAATAGCACGAACTTTGGATGTACCGATGTCTAAACTGACGATGATGTCGTTGCTGCTCACCCCGCGGCACCTCCGTTTCAACTTATAAATTATACAGCTTGTATCAGTTTAATCACAAAACGCCTTTTTACATATTCAACGCAGTTAATAGTATCCCTCTTTTTTAGGCACTATTTTTCTAACTCTATATGAATTTTAATTTCATCAAGGTGAAACGGCTGTCGCGATCCTTTAGCGGCGCGGCGCGTTTCATTCCGGGAAATATAGAGAAAGGATGGAGAAATCATATCCTTTCTTATATTTTAAAAAATACTCATATGGTGTTTAAGCGCCATGCACGTCGTTTTGCTTTCTTTTTTAAAAGTCCGCCTATAAAATTTTATCACTGTTTTCTTAAAATGAGTAGTCTGTTTTTCAACTGCCCTCTTCATTTTCTGGATCTGTCTTAATAAAGGAATCATACGTATCGGCGAGCAGCAGGGTGATTTTCCCAGGCTCCTGCGTTTCAATGACCGCATTCATCGTTTCAATTTTCTCGCTCAGCAGGGAAATAGCCGTTACTACCTCGAATTTCGTGCGCGTGTAAATTTTGATGCGGTCAGGATACGCCTTCGATGGATATGGCATAATTTCGGATAAATCAGACAGCTGCTTCGCCGGGATTTTGCCAAGCTGCTCCGCTAGCTCTACGCGATATTCATCCCCCTGCTTCCAGCCAGACAATACAGGCTTATTGACCAATAGCTCCTCATTAGCAGCTGGAAGCTCTGACCCGTTCGCAAGCAATGCTGTCAAATTGCCATCGCTTAACAGCTCAAAGGCGACTACCGGATATTCCTCTACCGTAATCGTTACCTTCCCAGGGAAAGCTTTGTCGACAGTAACCTTGTTAATAGTTGGAATCGCTTTAACCGCTTGCTCAATCGTTGCTGACGTTGTGCCGAAAAAAGCGTCACCCACCGATATGGCGGCAGCCTGTCCAATTTCTGCAGTCGTCGTATAGGCAGTGCCCTCAATATGAATCTCCGAAATTTTGCTAATAGAAGAATTAAAAAATAGCACGGACAGCAAAATGACAAACAGCAGCACAAGCACGCTAAGCAGCTTGCGATTGCCTTTTCGTTTGCCAACCGGTTTTTTCAGCACTGGCATCGGCGCGCTCATAACTTGTCCCTTCTTTCCCCAAAAACATCCGGTTCCCAAATAGCAGGAGCCGGGAGTTTCTATTCAGGCGCTTGTTCGCATACACTAGTTATTAGGAACATGAGGAACAGGAGAATTGCGAGAAATCCTTGCTCCCAGTTTGCTTAACATCGTTTCAATGCGATCATAGCCCCGATCAATATGATGAATTTGCTCCACTACCGTCTTTCCTTGCGCAGCGAGGCCCGCGATTACAAGCGCTGCTCCTGCCCGCAAATCCGTTGCTTCCACCGTCGCTCCATAAAGACGGGGAACGCCCCGGATAAAAGCCGCATTCATATCAACCCGTATATCCGCACCCATTCGCGATAGTTCGTCAACATGCCTCAGCCTGCCTTCGAAAATCGTCTCCTTCATAATGCTCGTTCCGTCTGCAAGCGCCAGCAGCACCATCACTTGAGATTGCAGGTCGGTTGGAAAAGCAGGGTATGGAGAAGTAACAATTCGTTCAATGGCTTTGGGGCGGGATGCACAGCTGACTTTTATTATATCATCGTGGGTAGTGATTTGAATACCTGACCTGCGAAGCACGTGTATTAAGGAAGACAAGTGGGAGGGGCATGTATTCAGAAGAGTAATTTGACCGCGCGTAGCAGCCGCGGCAACCATTAAGGTGCCGGTTACAATTCGATCAGGAATGACCTTGTACGCACATGGAGAAAGCGAGTTCACGCCATTGATCGTAATCGTATCCGTACCCGCCCCGATCATCTCGGCGCCCATCGCATTGAGAAACCGCTGCAAATCTTGAATTTCCGGCTCGCGAGCAGCATTCGTAATCATCGTTCGCCCTTCAGCAAGCACCGCAGCCATCATAATATTTTCCGTCGCTCCGACACTAGGGAAGCTTAGATGGATATCAGCTCCTTTGAGACGGTCTGCCCGGCAAATAATGCGATTGCCCGCTTCTTCAATTTCGGCACCGAGCGCCCGAAGTCCCTCCAGATGCAAATCAATTTTGCGCTGCCCAATTGCGCAGCCGCCAGGCTGATACACCTGCACTTCACCAAATCTCGCAAGAAGCGGCCCCATTAGAAAGATGGACGAGCGCATCTGCCCCATTAACTTTTCCGGCACATGGGTTAGGTGCATGCTTTCCGTATTCAGCTGTACCGTATCGCCCTCATGCTCCGCATGGCATCCGAGTTCCCGCAGTATGCTGAGCATGACGTCGATATCCAGCAGCTTCGGCACATGTTCCAGCGTCGTTTCGCCTTCAGCCAACAAGCTGGCTGCCAATATTGGCAAAGCGGCATTTTTCGCTCCTTGGATAACAATGGTTCCTGAGAGTGGTTTCCCGCCTTCAATCACCAATTTGTCCAATGTCTCACCTCCGAATTACCGCTCACCCACCACCAGCACTTCCGGCACCAAGCTGATCCCATATCGATCTACAATGACGCCTTGAATATGAGCCATGAGGGTAAGCACATCTTCAGCTGTCGCTTGCCCGGTGTTGACGATAAAATTGGCATGCAGCACGGATACTTCGGCTGCACCTACACGGAAGCCTTTAAGCCCCGCCTCCTCGATCAATCTGGCAGCATAATCGCCTGGCGGATTGCGGAAGACGCTGCCCGCACATGCCAGCTGCAGCGGTTGCGTGCGCAGCCGCCTTTCCTTGTAAGAGGCCAGCGTTGCAGCAATTTCCTGACGGTCTCCAGGCGTAAGCTCGAAGGTCGCTGAAAGCACGAGCCCTTTGCGCTCATGGAGCACGGAGTGTCGGTAAGAAAATTGCATATCCTCGGGTCCGTAGGTTACCAATTCACCATTTTCCAGCACAATCTCAGCTGATTTGAAAATACGCGACACATCCGATCCATGCGCACCGGCATTCATATAGACGGCCCCGCCTACCGTTCCCGGAATGCCCCCGGCAAATTCCAAGCCCGTCAGTCCTTCCTTGCTGGACATCACAGACAGTTTAATGAAGGAATAAGCCGCTCCGGCATGAACGGTGTTCCCGTCGAAGCGCACATAATCCAGTCCGCCCCGCGGCTTAATTACAACGCCGCGAATGCCTTTGTCGCTCACCAGCATATTGGAGCCGCGTCCCAAATGGGTCCATGGTATGCCGTTTTCATGAAGCAGCCGGACAGCTGACATTATTTGCTCCTGTCCATCCGGTATAATAAGAATATCGGCAGGACCGCCAATTTTCCAAGTAGTATGATTTTCCAGCCGTTCATTAACGAATACTTTACCAATTTTTGCATTCTCCAACAGCTCAGCTACATGTTCCATGCTGTCTAACCTCCTTCTGCTTCAAGGTGAAGAACAGGCTCACTCGGCGATGGTCACGATTTATAAGAGTATCCTATGCCTCATGCCCGGGTAGTGTTACAAATGCCTATAGCGCCCACTGTTAAGCCCGCTTATTGTGCGGAGCAAGCTTCGCTAGCCTAGTTGTTCCTTCACCTTGAATAACGTGAAATATTAAGTAAAATGCCCAGCGATGTGAGCAGAAGCGTAAGCGATGAACCGCCATAGCTGACAAGCGGCAGCGTAATGCCCGTAACAGGCATCATGCCGATAACGACACCGATGTTGATAAGCACCTGAACGCCGATAATGCTCGTGATGCCAACTGCGAGCAAGCTGCCGAACGTATCAGGCGCGTAAATCGCCGTTCGAATGCCGCGCCAAACCACAATCATAAACAGCACAATAAGTGCCGACCCTCCGATAAAACCAAGCTCCTCTGCAACGATGGAGAAAATAAAGTCCGTTTGCGGCTCCGGCAAATAGCTGAACTTCTGCCTGCTCATGCCTAGACCAAGCCCGACCAGCCCTCCTGGTCCAATCGCATATAGCGATTGAATAATTTGATAGCCTGAGCCGAGCGGATCCGCCCACGGATCTAGGAAGCCCGAGATGCGCTGCAGCCGGTAGGGAGCGGCCAGTATAAGGCCGACAAGCCCTGCCATGCCTGCTAGCGCGAGCAAGCCCAAATGCTTGAGCTGGGCGCCTGCGGTAAAGATCAACAGCAGCGATGCCGCGACCATGACCGCACCGGAGCCCAAGTCGGGCTGCAGCATAATAAGGCCGAAGGCGAGCAGCGCCATCCCGAGCGGAGGCAGCAGCCCCTTGACGAACAGCGTAATCGTCTGCTGCTTCTCGGAAAGCCATTTTGCCAAAAATAAAATCATCGCCAGCTTCATGAATTCGGAAGGCTGAATGCCGAACGAGCTAATGCCGAGCCAGCTTCGCGCACCGCCGCGCACGACGCCCACGCCGGGGATCAGTACGATGATAAGCAGCACGAAGCAGATGATCAAGGCGATTTTTGCCCATTTGCGCCATACGAGATAATTCATATTCATCGTGAAGATGAGCGCACAGGCGCCGAGACCGGCAAACAGCAGCTGGCGCTTGACGTAATAATAGCGGTCTCCGAATTCATGAAAAGCGAGCACTGCGCTCGCGCTGTATACCATAATGATTCCGATAGCCAGAATGAGCGCAATAGAGACGATCATCCATACGTCCGGGGCAGACCTGGCTTTGGCCATAGCGTACACCTCTTTGCATGTAAAAGTAGGGACAAGCCCCCTACTTACAAGGTATGCGCCGAATCTTTAAAAATGCGCCCGCGCTGCTCATAGGATGTAAACATATCCCAGCTGGCGCAGGCAGGCGACAGCAATACGATGTCGCCCGGCGCTGCCAGCGCGGCTGCCTGCCGCACGGCTTCGCGCAAAGTCGCTTCGGCGCTGTCTTCAGGTTCGACCAAACGAACGCCCGCTAAACCTGCCAGCTCCGCAACATGTCCAAGCTTGCCGCGCGTCTCGCCTAGCGCCACAAGCCCTTTGAGCCGATCGCGGAACAGCGGCAGCAGCTCCATGTAATCCGAGCCGCGATCAAGGCCCCCAGCAATAAGTACGATTGGCGCAGTCAACGATCCAACGGACATTATAGTCGCCGTCGGATTCGTTGCCTTGGAATCGTTGTAGTACTTGACCCCTTTCACTTCGCCTGCATACTCCAGCCTGTGCTCTACACCTTTAAAGCTCCGCAGCGTCTCGGCAAGCTGCTCTGGCAATGCACCGGCCGCTAGGCATGCTGCAATGGCTGCAAGCGCGTTTGCCGCATTGTGGCGCCCTGGGAGGCCCAGTTCGCCCACTTCAAGCAGCTTCGTTTCCGTCCCATCCTGCGTGCGCCATACGATATGGCGTACGTCAGCAGCTTCATTTTCCGCGGGAGAAGCGTTTGCAGCGCTCTTAACATATGGAGGCTCAATTGCTAGCCCATAGCTTAGCTTCTCATAAAGCGAGAAGGGCATAATGGTCGCTTTCAGCTGATCAGCGAGCTGCCGGCAAACCGGATCATCCCAATTCAGCACAGCCGTATCTTCCGCCGTCTGGTTGGCAAACAGCTTTGCCTTCGAAAGTATGTAATCTTCCATGCCGCCATGATAATCCAGATGCGTCTCTACTAGATTGAGCAGCAGGGCGATGCGGGGACGGAAACCGTTTGTCCCTTTAAGCTGAAAGCTGCTCAGCTCGGCAACAAGCCAGTTGTCTTCTGTCGCCTCTACTGCTGCTTCGCATAACGGGCGGCCAATATTGCCAGCCACAATGGGATTTTTACCTGCCGCCTCCAGCAGCTCGCCGATCCAGGTTGTCGTTGTCGTTTTGCCATTCGAGCCTGTAATGCCAATAATCGGTGCCGGCGAAAGCCAATAGGCCACTTCCACCTCGGTCACAATTTCAACGCCTGCTGCTTCGGCTTGCACAATGGGCGGAGTTGAATAAGGGATACCCGGATTTTTCACAAGCAGCGCTGTATCAGCCGAAATGAGGTCGTCTGGATGTGAACCGCAAAGCACAGAAATGCCCAAAGCGATTAACTCATCCGCTTCGGGACATTGGTCTTGCTCTTTTTTATCGTTTACTATTACCTCCGCCCCATAGGAATGAAACACCTTTGCGACGCTTACCCCGCTTCTTGCCAGGCCAAGCACCACAACGCGGCGGCCCCGGTATGATGCCGGATGATCCATAAAATGACAGCTCCTTGTAAAGGCCAGCAGCATGAGACTCGCAATGCCACGATCCACCATGGGATCGGGACGTTGCTTGAGGCTCCAGCTGCGATCCTAATAATTTTGAAAAATATAGGAAAGGATATGATTTTGCCATCCTCTCTCTATATTTCTACGCGAAACGGCAGCTTTGCCGCCAAAGGACGGCGAAAGCCGTTTCACCTTGAATTCTAAGCATTTATAAGTTTAATCCTTATATCCTCCGCTTAGAATTCTAGGGCAAGGCTCTTCGCACGCCCTAGAAGGACGACGAAGTCGGTTTTGCTTGTGTGCAGCAATTTTAAAATACGCGAATCAGCAGCAGCGACAGCAGCGCAAACACGAGGCCAACCGCCCAAAACGTGGATACGACGCGCCACTCGGACCAGCCGGACAATTCAAAATGATGATGAATCGGACTCATTTTGAATATCCGTTTGCCGCGCAGCTTGAAGGAACCAACCTGCAAAATGACCGACAGCATTTCGAGTACGAAAATACCGCCAATCAAAATGAGCAGCAGCTCCATTTTCGTCAAAATCGCTACGGCCGCAATGCCCCCGCCGATGCCAAGCGAGCCGGTATCCCCCATAAATACTTTGGCAGGATAGGCGTTGTAGATCAGGAAGCCGAGCACGGCTCCAATCATCGCGGCCGAGAAAATAGCAGAGCCATAAGCCGACACTTGCAGCGCTACAATGGTAAAGGCGCCAAAGGCAATCGCGCTTGTACCAGCGAGCAGCCCATCCAGCCCATCGGTGAAATTAACCGAATTGCTGGCAGCGAACAAAATAATGACGACAAACGGGTAATAAAACCATCCCATATCGAAGCTCCAGGACGTGCCAGGAACGATGATTTCTGTGCTATGGTGCATCTGGTACAGCAAAGCGCAGACGATAACTGAGAACAGCAGCTGTCCGAACAGCTTCTGGCGCGCGGTCAGGCCGAGCGAGCGCTTGAAGACGATTTTGATGTAATCGTCGAGAAACCCTACGAGGCCGAAGCCTAGCGAGGCGGTAAGCAGCACCCAGAAATCCGCCGTCTTATCGGCAAAATTTAAAAAGGCTATGAGCAGCGCCAGCATAATAATGATGCCGCCCATCGTTGGCGTGCCGCTTTTTTTCAAATGGCTTTGTGGTCCGTCCGTCCGAATTTGCTGGCCAAACTTCATCCGTTTCAGCAAGGGAATACAAATCGGCCCAAGCAGAGCCGCGAGCAAAAAAGAAACGCCTAATGTGAATAAAATAATCATCATGTCCATGCTCTCACCCCACCTCTAAAGCTTGGACAATCTGTTCCATACGCATACCGCGCGAGCCTTTGACCAGCACAATATCCGCAGGCTGCAGCTGCTGTTTGAGCCACTCCGCCAGCTTTTCCTTCTCTTCAAAATGAATAATGTCCGCAGCATCAGCCGCAGCGCCGAAGCTGCTCTTCACGCCAAGCGACGTGTGACGCGACAGCTGTCCGCAAGTTAGCACGGCACCCGCTTTCGCCGGCGTAATGAAAGCGCCTGTGTCATAGTGAAGCTGCTCCTCATCGGGTCCTAGCTCAAGCATGTCGCCAAGCACGATCCATTTTTTGCGGAAGCCGCTTACGCTCTCCAGCAAATCGATGGCCACCCTTACCGCAGTCGGATTCGCGTTGTACGCATCATTCAATATCATGGCGCCATTAAAGGCTTTCACCGGCTGAATCCGCATGCCTGTCAGCTGCAGGCTGGACAATCCCTGGCGAATCCGCTCCCCAGTGATGCCAAAATGATAGCCAATTGCAATAGCTGCCAGCGCATTGCTGACATTATGCTTGCCCGGCACGGGAATGGAATAGACTTCCGCTTCGGGTTCCGCTGCATTAGCTTGTGCGCCAGCGCTTCCGCCTTTCAGTTCGAAGGCTGCTGATACCGCGTCTATATCCATATTCGCAGCCGTCCACCGATTTCCGTCCATCAGGCCAAAAGCTTCCAATCTTGCACCAGCAGGAAGAGCGGTATGGCCAAGACCGGAGGCGAGCAGCGGCTCATCGCCGTTATACAGCAGCAGCCCGCCGGGCTGCAAGCCGGACACGATTTCCAGCTTCGCTTTCGCGATGCCTTCGCGCGAGCCCAATTGCAGCATATGCGCATCGCCTATATTCGTAATGATGGCAACATCCGGCTTAGCAATATGCGTCAGCAGCTCAATTTCGCCAAAGCCGCTCATGCCCATCTCCAGTACCGCTACCTCCGTCTGCTCATCCAGCTCCAGCACCATCAGCGGCAGCCCGATATGATTGTTCAGGTTGCCTGCCGTTTTGTGCACGCGAAGCGAGGTGCCGAGTACTGCGGCAACCATATCCTTCGTTGTCGTTTTACCATTGCTGCCCGTAATGCCCACAACGCGCAGCCCTGCAAGCTCGGTGCGATAAGCACTCGCAAGCGCTTGAAGCGCTGCAAGCGTATCATCGACCTGAAGCAGAGGAGCGTCAGCAAGCTCCGGCGGAACAGCATGGCCGCGCTGCCACAATGCAGCCGCAGCTCCATCCTTAAGCGCCTGGGCCACATAGTCATGCCCGTCGAATTTATCTCCCACCAGCGGCACGAACAGCTGCCCCGCTGTAATTTTACGAGAATCGGTTCCTGCGCCTGTGATGGCAACAGCGGAAGCAGCCGGATTCCACTCCGCCTTGCACATGCCGCCTATTTGTTCCAGCGTACGTCTAATCAATGTAATAATCCCCTTATCGCTTCTTTCGCAACTAGTCGGTCATCAAACGGATGCGTAACGCCTCCGATAATTTGATAGGTTTCATGACCTTTCCCCGCAATCAATACTACATCGCCAGGGCTTGCCATTTCAACCGCTTTTTCAATAGCGGCATGACGATCAACGAGCAGCTCATAGCGGCTCTTGTCCACACCGTCCTTCAAAAGCCCCGCCTCTACGTCCAGCAAAATGAGCTCAGGGTTCTCCGTACGAGGATTATCCGAGGTAATAATTGTATAATCGCTGTATTTGGCAGCAATGGCTCCCATAATCGGACGCTTCGTCCGGTCGCGGTCGCCGCCGCAGCCAAATACGCAAATGATGCGAGGCGGTGCGAGCTCCTTGACCGCGCTCAGCACGTTGTCAAGCCCATCCGGCGTATGGGCATAGTCAACGATAACGGCAAAGTTTTGCCCAACGCTTACCGATTCCACGCGCCCCGGCACACCGGCCATTTTTTCCAGGCTCGCCTTGATTTGCTCAAGCGCTATTCCTTCAATCAAAGCCGCACTCATGGCCGCAAGCGCATTATACACATTAAACTTGCCGACCATCTTGAGCGTAATATCCGCGCTGCCCGCGAAGGTGTCGACATGGAAAGACGTCCCTTGCGCCGTAATTTGAATATGAGAGGCGCGGACATCCGCGTCATGATCAATTCCATACAAAATCGTATCCGCAGCTGTCATTTTTGCAAACATCTCCGAAGCTGGATCATCCGCATTGAGCACCGCATAGGAGCGCTCCGCCTCTTCACTTGCATACACATTGCCAAGCCGTGAGAAGAACAGCCCCTTCGCTTCAGCATAACGCTCCATCGTGCCATGATAATCCAGGTGATCCTGCGTCAGGTTCGTGAAAATCGCCGTACGGAAGCGGCAGCCCTTCACCCGGCCCTGCTCCAGCGCATGGGAGGAAACTTCCAGCGCGCAATATTGCGTGCCAGCATCACGCATTTCTGCCAAATAACGCTGAAGCTGCAGCGCTTCTGGCGTCGTGCCTGACATCGGCTCGGTTTTTCCCGCATAACGCCGCTCCACTGTACCGATAACGCCTGCCGGCTTATGCTGATCATTCAAAATTTGCTCAATTAAATACGTCGTCGTCGTCTTTCCATTCGTGCCGGTAACCCCAATCAAATACAAGGAGCTGCTCGGCTGCTTGTAAAAATAGTCCGCAAGCACCGCCATCGCATGGCGGCTGCTGCCTACCACGAGCTGCGGAGCCGCAATATGCGGCAGCTCGCGCTCGACTACAAAGGCAGACGCCCCGCGCTCCGCCGCTTGCGGAGCAAAATCATGCCCATCCACCGTATGGCCAGGCAAACAAATAAACAAGCTGCCCGCCTGTGCTGCGCGGGAATCCGTCTCAATAGCTGTAATCTCTATATCACCGCTGCCAATTAGCTTGGAAGTGATTAATCGGCTTGCCAATTCGCTTAATTTCATACGCTTATCTTCTCCTCCCATTACTCGGCAAACATGAAGCCTTGCTGCCAAACCGAGCATGATGTCCTTCATTATTATTTATTATGTCTACCAGTATAGTCAATGCGTATGAGATATATCATCCTCGTCGCCTAAATAGATGCGTATCGTAGAGCCGCGATCCACCCGCGTGCCAGCAACAGGCGCTTGGCGAATAACCGTCTGCCCCGTCCCTGCCGAGCTGAGGTTGAAGTTCATGTTCAAATCCTCATAAATATCGGACACCGACTTGCCGATCAGATTAGGGACAGCGACAATTGGCGTCTCGCCGTATTTATATACTTTGCCAATCTGCTTCTCCCTTTGCGGCACCTGCAGCACCGTCAAGGCGTCCTCCATCATATTGCGCACGATCGGCGCCGCAACGAGGCCCCCGAACTGGATCCCTTGCGGGTTGTCGACCGCTACGTAAATGACGATTTCCGGATCATCCGCTGGGGCAAAGCCGATAAAGGAAACGATATGCTCGTTTGGCGAATATTTGCCACCTACGACCTTTTGCGCCGTACCGGTCTTGCCGCCTACGCGGTAGCCATCTATAAACGCATTTCTCCCGGTTCCTTTTGCTACGACACTTTCCAGCGCCTCCCGTACCGCCTTCGACGTCTCCTCAGAAATAACCGTTCGCACCGCCTCCGGCTCTACGGTTTCCACCGTCTCCCCGGTGTCCGGATTTATCCAGCCCTTCACCACATGCGGCTTGTACAGCGTACCGCCATTAATAGCAGCTGAGACAGCGGTAATTTGCTGAATGGGCGTAACCGAAACCCCTTGGCCGAAAGCGGTCGTCGCCAGCTCCACCGGCCCGACACGGCTCAGCTTAAACATAATGCCGTTTTCCTCGCCGCCGATATCAATGCCTGTTTTTGTGCCAAAGCCAAAATTTTTAATATATTCGAACAGCTTATCTTTGCCCAGCCGCTGCCCAAGCGTCACAAAGCCCGGGTTGCAGGAGTTCTCAACAACTTCCAGAAAAGTTTGGCTACCATGGCCGCCCTTCTTCCAGCAGCGAAGCCTTGCGCCTCCAACTTCAATTGCACCCGGATCATAGAAACGCTCATTGTTCAGGTTGACCTTCTTTTCTTCGATAGCTGCGGCGAGCGTAATAATTTTAAACGTTGAACCCGGCTCATAGGTCATCCAAATCGGCAAATTCCGATTATACACCTCGGACGCGACTTCCTTGTACTTATCCGGCTCATAGGTCGGGCGGCTCGCCATCCCTAATATTTCGCCATTTTTTGGATTCATCGCAATCGCCATAATTTGGTCGGGCTGGTGCTGTGCCATCGCTTGGTCCAGCTCTCGCTCCATAATCGCTTGAATCTGCTTGTCGATCGTCAGCTGCATCGTCAGCCCTTCCTTCGGCTCCACATACGTATCCGAGGAATTCGGCATCTGCCTGCCGCGCGCATCCGACAGAAAAGAGACATTCCCTTGAATGCCGCTAAGCTCGTCATTATACTTGGCTTCCACACCCGTCAGACCTTGGTTGTCTATGCCTGTAAAGCCGAGCACATGCGCTGCCAAGCTGCCAAAGGGATAAAAGCGTTTATTGTCCTCGGCAGCTACAATGCCAGGAAGCGAGAGCTCCCGCACCTGCTGCGCCTTCTCCGGCGTCATTTTGCGGCCGCCGGGACGAAGCTGGACGAGCATTGATTTTTTCGTATTGATTTTGCCATACAGCTCATCTGCCGTCATATCCAGCAGCGGCGCGAGCGCATCAGCCGTCGCCCGCTTGTCTTTAATTTGCGCAGGAATCGCCCAAATGGTAGGCGAGGTTACATTGTAAGCCAGCTTGACGCCATTGCGGTCCCAAATTTCTCCCCGCTTCGCCATATAGGGAATATCCCTGCGCCATGAATTTTCCGCCTTGGCCGTCAGCTCGCTGCCCTTCCAAAGCTGAACATACCCTAGCCGCACACCTAAAGCGGCAAATGCAATTACCCCAAAAATAAGCACCATAAACAATCGACGGCGCACCGTCACATTTGATACTTTCATCGCTTGCTCCTCCTCCGCCCTTTGCTTAAGGCAGAGCGTACACTGACGCTCATTCCCAGCCTATTCATGCGGCGGAGGAGATAGAACAAGCCCCTGGCGTGTCCTCTATACTATCCTTGCTAGTCCGTGCCAGTCCATACAAGACCTTGCTAGTTCTGCTATTGCTCCTGAATTTCTCCTGTATCCTCTACATCATCCTACATGGAGCTGCCTGAGGCGGCCTATTCTTCTGTGCCGGCCTCTGCTTCTGTGCCAGTCTCTGCTTCTGTGCCAGCCTCTGCTTCCGCTCCAGCCTCGTTCTGTGCATTTGCCAATGCTTCCTCTGCTGTGACAGCCCCCTCGGCTCCTGTTGGAGGTGAAAGCTGTACGCGCAAAATCCGCTTGTCCCCCTGCTTCTCTTCCTTCTGGGAAATGATAAAGCCTTCCCCTTCTGCCAGCAGCTGCACATCCATCAGTGAAGCAACCTCCAGCGCATCACGCAGCGACAGCCCTGTCATGTCGGGAATGGTCAGCTTGTCCTGCTGTTCCGTAACGAGATAAACACGCTGGGTCCCCACAATATTTTCCCCTGCTGCCGGAACCTGCTTGACTACTGTCGTCCCGGTGCCCACGACCTCAAACATCACATTGCGCGCTTTAAGCTCCTCTTGCGCTTGAGACAAGTTCATTTCGGTGACATCCGGCAGTTGAACGGTTGGCGTCTTTTTATCGGTCGACGATTCCACTGTCGCGTTATCCGGCATGACGCCCATATGGCGCAATGTTTTGTAGACGATTTCCTTGAAGGCTGGTGCTGCAACCTTGCCTCCGCCCGCGAGCGGATCATTAGGCTCATCGACGACAATATAGACGACGACCTTCGGATTTTCAACCGGCGCGTAGCCGATAAACGAAACGACATATTTATTTTTGGAATATTTCCCATTAATAATTTTTTGCGCCGTACCGGTCTTGCCTGCTACACGGTAGCCCTCAATGTAGGCGTTTTTCCCAGTTCCGTTTACTTGGTCGGATACGACCTGCTCCAAATATTCGCCGACCTTTTTCGACGTATCCTCGGAAATGACCTTGCGCACAACCTTCGGCTCAAACTTCTCGGTCGTATTCGTGTTCGGGTTGTAAATTTGCTTAATAATTTGCGGCTGCATTAAATTGCCGCCGTTTGCCACTGCAGCGACTGCAGCGATTTGTTGAATCGGCGTTACAGATACGGGACCTTGTCCAAACGATGCCCGCGCTATATCACTGGGAATACTCAAATTAATATTGATAACACCCTTTGATTCATTGCCCAGTTGAATGCCTGTCGGCTGCCCAAATCCAAAGCGATTAATGTAATCAACCAGCTTCTCGCCGCCGAGCATTTGCCAGCCTAATTTAACGAAAGCGACGTTACTGGAATGCTTCAGGCCATCCAAATAAGAGATTTTCCCCCAGCCTATCCGGTTGGAATCACGAACGGGACTACCTGGCACATTAATGCTGCCGGATTGAAAGGTCGCATTCGGTTCGAACAGCCCTTCTTCAACCGCAGCCGCCAGCGTTACAATTTTGAACGTTGAACCCGGCTCGTACAAGGACTTGATGGCGTGGTTGTATGCATTTTCAAAGTTCGTATCCCAATACGTATTCGGATTAAAGGTCGGATAATTCGCCATGGCGAGAATTTCCATCGTATTGGGGTCAGCCGCAATCGCCGTTATGCTTTTGGGCTGATATTTATTCGCCACTTCCTTGATAGCGTCCTCTACATAATGCTGAATTTCGTTATCGAGAGTCAGCGTAATATCCTGCCCGTCTACGACTGGCTCGTAAACAACGTCGCCTTCTGCGAGCTGAACACGCTTGCCATCCTTCTCATACTTGATTTCACCATTCGTGCCCTCGAGCTTGTCATTGAAAAAGGATTCAATGCCCGCGAGCGCTTTACCATCCTTGTCCACGTAGCCTATCAGTTGGGATGCCATTGCATTGCGAGGATAATAGCGTTTTTGATCATCATATAAATAAATGCCAACGTCACTTACCTTCTTTTCTTTCTTTAGCTCATCCCGCAGTTCCTTGATTTTATCGGCTACCGATTTGTCGATATTCCAGCCGCCGTCGCGAATTTCGCGCTGCGCGTAATATTCGCCTTTATCGTTTTGGGCGGTTATGATTTTGCGCAGCTCATCCTGCGGCTTGTTCAAAATCGCATTTAGCCCTTCTACGACCTTATCGGCAATGCCCAAACTATCAATCTGCTTCGGATTAACTGCTACATTATAGGCAAGTGCATCCATTGCCAGCACATTGCCATTGCGATCCGTAATGGTCCCCCTGTTCGCGACTAAAGTTTCTGTATCCGCCCAGCGTTGTTTTGCCATGTTATACCAAGTGTCTCTATCAACTACCTGCACCCAGAAAATTCTACCAATTAGAATAAGAAAAAGGAGGGTAATTACCCCTCCAAAAAACAATGTGCGCATCCTGATTCGTTTTACCATACGTCCTCCCTACTCACCCATTGCAGTAGCCGATTCCTCTTTGCCTGTATTTACAGTTATGCCTGGCTGATAATTGTTGACCATCCCCTGGCTTTCCGCCATTTTCCGAATAAACTCCGGATCGCTCAGCATTTCAACCTGCTTCTTCAGCTCTTTCAGCTCCACGTTCACCGCTTCATATTCACTGGTCACGTGTTTTATTTCTACGCTCATTTTATAAATTTCGGCATACCTGAAAATAATAACGCCTGCAACAAGCACGCATGCGATTACTGTAAACAAATACAATAGCTTTTCCTGCATCGTTATCGTTTTTCTTTTTACAACCACCCGTTTGTTTTGCTTAATTGCTGGCTTCTGCTCCGGTTTTTTCTTAGGCTGCAGAGCCAAATTCCCATTCGTATAGGCCACTCCAGAACCTCCTCAGGTCTCACAATTTTTCTGCGATTCGCAGCTTGGCCGAACGAGCGCGTGGATTAGTCTCCAGCTCCTGCTCACTCGGAACAATGGGCTTGCGGTTCACTAACCGAAGCTTTCCTGTGCCGCCGCACACACATTTAGGGAAATCCGGCGGACAAGTGCATTTTTCTAAAAGGCTCGCAAATAGTTGCTTGCAGATTCGATCCTCCAGGGAATGAAACGTAATGACGGCCGCCCGGCCGCCCGGATTCAGGCAGCGAATCGCCTGCTCCAAAGCTTCTTCCTCCGCGCGCAGCTCATCATTAACGGCAATCCGCAGCGCCTGGAACGTACGCTTTGCAGGATGTCCGCCAGTGCGTCTTGCCGCAGCAGGAATGGACAGCTTAATTAGCTCGACAAGCTCTCCTGTCGTTTCAATCGTCTTGCTTTCCCTTGTTTTGATAATCGTCCTGGCGATGGATCTGGCAAACTTCTCCTCGCCATAATGGGACAGAATCCGCGAGATTTCACGTTCGTCCCATGTGTTGACAATTTCATGAGCGGTCATTGCCCCGCCTTGATCCATCCGCATATCAAGCGGCGCGTCATGATTATAGCTAAAGCCGCGCTCTGCCTCATCGAGCTGAGGGCTTGATACGCCAAGGTCAAACAGGATGCCATCTACCTGAGGTACGCCGTCCACAACTGGCACATCGCAAGTGAGCAGCATTTGTTCCAAATAACGAAAATTGCTTTTTACAAGCGTTACTTTATCCAAATACGGTGCAAGCCTGATCTTTGCGTGGTTCAGCGCAATATCATCCTGATCAAAAGCGATTAACCGTCCTCCCTCGCCCAAACTCGACGCAATGCGTTCACTGTGTCCCGCCCCGCCGAGCGTGCAATCGACGTAAATGCCGTCCGGCTTAATGGCCAGGCCGTCAACCGCTTCCTCCATAAGTACTGTTACATGCTGAAACACGCAATTGCCCTCCCGTTCTTGTTGTCTAGTCTTGGTCGATTTGTTCCAATATCAGCAAGTTTTCGAAATCGCCCGTTTAAAAGTTGAAGTCAAAGTCGACCAGCTTCTCGGCAATTTCATTAAAGGTTTGCTCGGACTCTGCATAGTAGCCGTCCCAAACTGCCTTGCTCCATATTTCTACCCTGCTTGAAACCCCCAGAACCATACAATCCTTGTCAATTTTCGCATATTCTCTAAGATGTCCCGGCAAGTTTACCCTTCCCTGTTTATCCAGCTCGCATTCGGTTGCCCCGGAGAAAAAGAACCGGGTGAACGCCCTTGCATCTGCCTTCATGAGCGGAAGCGATTTGAGCTTCTGCTCAAGCACTGTCCATTCGCTCATAGGATAAACAAACAAGCAGTTGTCGAGACCGCGGGTGGCAATAAAGGAAGCGCCTAGTGAATCACGGAATTTGGCTGGTACGATAAGCCGACCTTTGTCATCAACGCTGTGTTGATATTCGCCCATGAACATAAGATCGCCTCCACCCTCTCTCCCTTATTCCCCACTTCGCTCCACTTTCCCCCACATAACATAGTGTAATTCGCCATACAACAAT
The DNA here is from genome assembly GCF_002741035.1 of Paenibacillus sp. BIHB 4019. Lineage (NCBI taxonomy): Bacteria > Bacillati > Bacillota > Bacilli > Caryophanales > Paenibacillaceae > Paenibacillus > Paenibacillus sp. BIHB 4019. Next base: position 6,567,898 of record NZ_CP016808.1, read on the forward strand.
AAAATCCTGCTCATAGGAGCAGGATTTTGTTAAAATGTTTGGCCTTATGAATAAATTTTCATCTTACCTTTCGTTTATAGCACGGAAAGCGAGCTAAATGTGCGCTATTGCTGCTCTGGCTCTGGCTTTGCAGGCGATGTTTTGGCGCGGGAGCGACGTACAAACCACCATATGACCAGCCCGATGATTGCAGGAATAACGAGTGCGGGAAGCGCTCCTGCGAGGAAAACGAGCAGCCCTTGAAGGACGTTCCATGTTCCTTCGTAGCTTGCTTTGAAGGATGACAGCATTTTTCCGCCTAGCGATTTCTCTTCCTTATCCGTCTTCACTGACCCATCAATCGGCTGATACAGCCTCAGCTCAATCGTTGAGAAAGCTACATTTTTGTCCAAATAGCGGGTGCGCCCTTTGATCTGTTCAATTTCCTCCTGAACCTTGGCAAGCTGCTGCGAAAATTTGACCAAATCATCCGCTTTTTCCGCCTTATCCATGAAAGCAAGCAGCCTTTGCTCCACCACCTGCTTCGCCTTCAGCCTCGCTTCCAGATCGACGTATTCCTCCGTCACATCGGTTCCTTTCAGCTCGCGCTCCAGATGCTTGTTCTCGATCCCCTCCAGCCGCTCCACAAATGGCATAAATCCTTGAGCCGGCACCTTGATCGTATAGTTCGCCCCCTTCTCATTGCCATACTGCCCATCCTGAAAAGCAAGAATGTACCCGCCAGCTTGATGGATGGCATTACGCAGCTGCTGGGCCGCCGCCTCATAGTCGGCAACCTCCATCGTCATTGTCGCCGTATAGATCAGCTTTTGGTTAAAAGCTTCTCCTCCTATCGTCATGCTGTCGATGGGACTGTCTGCGGGTGCGGTCGTCAACGCTTTATTGTCTAAAGCACCGCTCGCTTCTGTAGCAGCAGCTGCACCATCACTCTTGCTTGAACTGCTGCTCTGCTCCTCAAGCTTCTCGCTAGAGGTCTGGGCTCTGCCCATTTCCCCCTCGGATGCATAATCGCTGTTTGCAGACGAGCAGGCCGAAAGCAGCAGCATAAAAGCCAGCATGAGCAATGCCGGCAGTAAAATAAATTTTTTACTTAAGCCGCTTTCATTTGTGCTCTCTTTCATTCTCCATTTTGTTTTCTCTATTTCTGTCATAAAATGGCCCCCTTTGCCCTAGTTACCGTCCTAGACGTAAACTTTGACAAAAGGTTGCTCTATTGGAAACAAAAACAGCCGCTGCCACCGCATTTAAGCGGCAGAAGCGGCTGTTTCTCAGTTTATCTGTTGCTATACAACATCGGGGTAGGATTAAACGTTCCAGCTATCCTGATAAGCAATTTGCTCTGCTGTCAGCGTATCGATGCTGATGCCCAGCGATTCCAGCTTGATGCGCGCTACGCTTTCGTCCAGCTCATACGGCAAATTAACCACTTTTTTGCCCAGCGCTTTATATTGCTCATTCACATAGCGAAGCGACAGCGCTTGAAGCGCAAACGTCGTATCCATAATTTCTGCCGGGTGGCCATCGCCAGCTGCCAAGTTGACAAGGCGTCCTTTGGCAATGACATAGATGCTTCTGCCATCTTCCAACTGGTATTCCTCAATATTGTTGCGAACGGTGCGCACATTGGTAGAAAGCGCCTTAAGCTCAGGAATGTTGAATTCCACATCAAAGTGTCCAGCGTTCGCCAAAATCGCGCCGCCTTTCATCACCTTGTAATGCTCGCCGCGAATGTTGTCGCGGTTGCCTGTTACCGTAATGAATACATCGCCCAGCTTGACCGCTTCCATCATCGGCAGCACGGTGAAGCCGTCCATATGCGCTTCCACGGCACGAATCGCGTCCACTTCAGTGACAACTACTTTGGCGCCAAGGCCTTTGGCGCGCATCGCTACGCCTTTGCCGCACCAGCCGTAGCCTACGACTACGACGGTTTTGCCGGCAATAACGAGGTTCGTCGTTTTGTTGAGCGAGTCAAATACCGATTGGCCTGTACCATAACGGTTGTCGAACAAATATTTGCAGTAGGCATCATTAACCGCAACCATCGGAAGCTGCAGCGTGCCATCCTTCTCCATCGCTTTCAGACGAATGATGCCCGTCGTCGTTTCTTCCGCGCCGCCACGAAGATTTTCACGCAAATCCGGGCGGTCTTTGTGCAATAGCGTAATCAGCTCGCCGCCGTCGTCAATAATAAGGTCCGGCTTCGATTCGATCGCTTTAATAATGAGCTCATTGTACTCTTCCGGGCTAGGATTATGCTTTGCAAACACGGTAATGCCGTCTTCTACGAGCGCCGCACAAATGTCATCCTGCGTGGACAGCGGATTGCTGCCCGCAATTGTAACTTCCGCTCCGCCAGCCTTTACCACTTTAGCCAAATAAGCCGTTTTCGCTTCCAAATGCAGCGCAATCGATACTTTCAAGCCTTTGAAAGGCTGTTCCTTCTCAAATTGCTCGCGAATGCTGGAAAGCACAGGCATATGGGCGCTAACCCAATCAATTTTCAAATGTCCTTCCGGGGCAAGCTTAATGTCGCGAATAATGCTTTTGTCAATTGTGCTCATAAATAAATTCATCCTCCAAATTTAAGTTTATAAATAAATGATTTGATGACCGCCCAGCGGGGAAAAAGGAGCTTCCAGCAGCTTGTCGAGCCACGAGGTTCCGTAACGGTTCCAATAAGCGATCATATTCAGCACCCGCTCCTGCGGTTTGCCGCTTGGCCACAAGGACAGCGCAATGCGGTCCAGCTGGCGAATAGCCGCCTCGTATTGCTTCTCATGGGCATCCTTTGTGCGCGTCTCAAGAAACGTTATTTGCTCGATGATTTTCTGACGATTCGTATCGCCAAGCTTGGCAAGGCCCGGTTGTACCGAAGCAGCTAAGTCAAGCAGCGGCGCATACAAATCCTCAAACGCCTGCTTCGCTGCGGCAAACTTCTCGTCAATGGACAGCTGGTCCTGCTCCGCCAGCCACTGCTGCTTGCGCTCCTCGAAGCGCACCGCCACATCCTCCAGCGTCAGTTCATATTTGCTCATATGCTTGGCCACTGTACCTTCAACAAGCGTAAAGGATATACGCGGCAATACAAGCGGCATTTCCATATCCAGCTTGCGGAAAGCTTCTCCGGTAATTGCCCAATAAGCAATTTCCGCACCGCCCAGCACCGTTCCAAGCACCGGGAACAAATAATCCTGCATCAGCGGGCGTGTCAGCACATTGTTGCTGAGCTGCTCCGGCTGCTGCCGCGCCATGTCCAGCAATTGTTCCTTCGTTAGCGAATAATCGCCCTTGCGGCTTTGGAAGCTTCCTTCCTGCTTATAAAGCAGCGTCCGCTCCTGCCCTTTATTTGTTTGGAAAACAAACAGATTGGCACTGCCAGGCGTTACATCAACCTGCAGCGGATAGCCAAGCTCCTTCACCTGGTTGGCCGCAGCTGTATACGCCTGCTCCAGCTCATCGTTGTGCGTAATCAGCTTCTCGAACATTGGCGCCTCCAGCTTGCGCAGCTGCGGATCATCGGCATCCATAATAACTAGGCCTTGCTTGCTCAGCAAGCAGCTGATTACACCGGCAAACATTTCCGATAACGATTGCGCCTGCTCCGTAATTTGCCCCAGCTGCTGAAGAATTTCCGGCTTAAAATCGGAATGAGGCAGCGCCTGTTCCAGCTCGGCCAGCAGCTCAGCCCACGTATTAGCATCAATAGCCGTCCGGCTAACTGATGTTCTTGCCCCTTCCGGACGGGCAGCCGCAAGCTTGCGCAGCCCTTGGTCAGCGGTTAGCACATAGGCATGGTTCGCTTCGTCCCAGTCATGATCCTCTCCAGCAATCCAGAATACGGCAGCGACCTTTCTCCCAAGCAGCTGCTCGGCATGGCGGGCTGCGCCGATAATCGATACGGCTTTATGTATAACGAGAAGAGGTCCAGACCATAGTCCAGCCTGCTGGCCGCCAACGATAACCGGCGCACCTTCCGCAATCGCATCAATGGCAGCCAGCGCCTCGGGCGCAGCGTTCCATTTGCTATTGTAATCACGCAGCACAGCAGCGACTGACGCCGCTTCCGCCCTTGCGCCCGCCGATTCTGCAAGCCGCTTGGCACGCAGCTCCCAATCGCCCTTGCGACCCGGATGATAGCCAAACAAGGACTCAACCCTTGAGTCCGTCAGGTTCACATAGGCATCCGTGAGCGGCTGGGTGCTTGGCAATGAATAAGTTTCGGTAGACATAAGCCACCCCTACCTCCTAATTGAAACCATATATTTAAGCTTAAATGCTTATGATTCTGCCTGTAACAGACAAATTGATTGTACACAAGATGTAGGGCGCGCGTCAAAAAGAAAAACAGGCCCTTTGCAAAAAGGCCTGCTTTGAAGCAGTTTGCAGTCTGTTGCAATCCGCCATTAGATCGAAAATATAGATTGCCCGATGGCAATAAACATAAGCAGCAGATAAAGCATGCTCATCGTGAAAAATCCAAGCCGCCATACGGCGCGGAATATTCTTTTCACATTGACGCTGCCGCGTTTGCGGAACTGGGCGTTGCCCAGCAAGCCGCCGCCAATCAGCATAAACAATAAAATGCCATATAATCCAAAAGAATTATTGAACAAGGAATCAAGCAGTACAGCCACGCAGCCGATCAGCAGCGCAGTCGTCACATCCATTGCCAGACGAAAAGCTTTTTTGCGGTCTTGTATAATTGCGCCGTAGCCAAAATAAATCAGGAGAAAAGGTATTACCGGAATAACCGCCATATAGGCATAAAAATGCTTGATGCTCTCCCATATTATCCCCATCTGTATCGCCTCCCTATCGCCGATCATCCTGCAAATGACGAACCATTTCGCTCATGGCATCGTTCAGCGGCGATTCCATGCCCACACGTCTCGCAAGGCTGGAAACGCCGCCATTAATCCATTGCACTTCAGTTGGACGGCCCGCCCGCACATCGCTAAGCATCGATGAAACATTGGCTGAAGTAGCCGCGCAGACAGCAAGCACTCTCTCCCAAGCGCCCTCTTCAAGCTCCGCACCGCCTGCCGCTCGTAATATCTTATTTGTTTCCTCATATAAAGCTCGCATGAGCCGCAGCCTTGCCGAATGCTGAGGCAGCTCGCCGTTCGTCACATCAAATATAGCTGTAAGCGGATTAATGATCGCATTAATGAGGAGCTTCTCATAAACTCGATTGTTCATTGTCTTCGACAGCAACACCGTAAATCCTGCCAATTGCAACGTATTTTGCAACATTAATTGTTGATTTTCATCCTTTTTGCCCGCTGCTTGTCTATTTAATGGCGCTGGGCCAAGCGAAAGCTGCCCCCTGCCGGTATGCCGGACCGTTCGTTCATCTTGGCGCAGCGCCCCTTCGGTCGTAACCCCAATAAATAAAGGCAGCTCCGGAAGCTCCTCCGCTGCCAGCTCCAGATGTCCGATGCCATTTTGTAAAAAAAGAACGGCAGCAGCAGCCCCAGCGAGCTTCCTTATGTCGCGAAGCAGCTCTCTCGTCAAATCCGCCTGCTTGACGGTGACGATGATCCAATCTGGCGCCTGCTGCTGCCCCGCGCAGTCAGCCTTTGCTTCAGTTGCTGCCGCATTTAAGCTTCTGCTATGTACCCTTGCTACCTTTGCAGGCTGCGGTGACGTTTCCCCGGCTCCGCCCGCTTCGTCAAGCTCCAGCAAGCGAATGCCTTCTTCCGCCAGTAGAACGGACTGCTGCTCTGTGCGCGTCCATACCGTAACCTTGGCTTGCGCAGAGGCCAGCTTCGCTGCATGAAGCAGTCCCAGCGCTCCTCCGCCTACTATGGCGATATGCATTCCCTCTACCTCCTGCTTTCATACGCTTTCTTCCATTATACGCCTATCCTATAAAGACGCCAACAGCCCGCCGAATCATCCGGCGGGCTGTTATCGATTCTATTCAATTCTCTCCAGGTTGCCATTGGCATCCATCTTGAAGCGCGGCTTCGCTTCCTCATCATTCGTCAGCACGGCAAGCCGTCTGGCGCGGTCCATAATTTGAATCAACGTTTTGTAATCATCATTAACGGTGTGGTAATCGCTTTGAGCGTTGTTTACCTCACGAGACAATCTTTCATTTTCGCCCCGCAAGCGGCCAAGCTCCTCTTCCTTCTCTCTCAGCTCTTTCTCGAACGACTTGAGCTGACGTCCTACATCATGGTACGTTGTCTTGATTTGACGCAGGAAGCGAATGACCGAATCAATGGAAAGCAATTCTTCCGTTGATTGCGCTTCCGCCTTGAAACCTCTCTCGTCTGTCGCCTCATAAGCAGACAGCGAAGATACTTGCGGGGTTGCCGCTATCGCTTGTTTTTTCAAATAATTGCGTTTCTGCCGCTGTTGCTTGGCAATTTGGATTGCCTCTTCATAACGCTTGCGGACACAGCTGTTCCAGCGGAATCCACATGCTGCGGACGTGCGGCCAATCCGCTCCCCCACCTCTTCGAAAGCTCCAAGCTGGGTACTGCCTTCTCTAATATGGCGCAGGGTCACTTCGGCGAGAATTAAATCATCGTCTGGACTCCACGCATCTTGTCTGACTGCTGTCATGCAACCAAAACCTCCTAACGTAAAGACGCTTACCTTATATCTATGCCCTTGGTAGAGTTCATAGAATCTATTGGATACTAAATTGTATAACCATTTTTTTAAGCGCTCATACATATTCGGCCTGTTTCTGGTACAAACTTATGCAGAAAGCACGCTTTCTTCGCAAAAATGTTGTCCTTAGCCAAGCAAAAACGACTTCGTCATCCTTCTGGTACGAGCGAAGAGCTTTGTCCTAGAATTCTAAGCGGATATAAGGATGAAACTTATAAATGCTTAGCATTCAAGGTGAAACGGCTGAAAGCTGTCCTCTGGCGGCGCGTTTCACTCCGAGAAATTTAAGCGTATTCATAGGAGTAAACTTATAAATGCTTATATTTTGAAATAGCAGGTTTACACCTATTTGTACAAACGTTATAATAATCTGTAGAAAATCGTGTCTAAAGCGAAAGGGGGATATACAGATATGGCACGTATGTATCGGGTTTTGGGTTTCTGGACCCTTGTCATTGGCCTTATGGCGTTTGCTGGACATATGACAGAATTTGCATTATTGTTTTTCGCCCAAGCAGTAGCTTTCGTATTTTTAGGCTATTTGAACTTTACAGAAAAAACGTACATCGTTATGTTCTGGGGCTACATGATTATCGCATTTGGAGGCTTTACATATTGGACCGTGTTCCAAATGGGCAATCCTTTTTAATGTCCGCTTGCATATCGGAAAAAACGGCGTGATCCTCTGGGGTCCGCCGTTTTTTAATGCGCAAAATAGCCTGTTTACGTGTAAAATACCGCGATAATTGCCCTATAGTCCTGTTCATGCTTTTCCAAATGTAAGATATAATAGAATAATTCGCCGCATATAATGACCAAGAAGAGAGGAGGCCGAGAGTGGCATTTCAAAGCTTTCCTACACGGTTCGCGCTGCTTGCGCTGATAGCCAGCATGCTGTCCCTGTGGTGCGTGATGCCTGCATTTGCCGAGCCCGCGACCTCTAATAGCGAGGAAACTCGGCTGCTGCTGGAAAAAAGCCTGTCCGTCGTCGAAATTGATAATGAAATCAAGCGCGTTCAAGTGCAGCAGGCCGACTTGACCAAAGAGACAGCAAGCGCCAAGCAAACGCTGGAAGAACAGGAGCAACAAATCGCTTACAAGCGCGAGCAAGCCGGTAAAGTACTGCGTGCTTATTATATGGGGGATCGGGATATATGGCTGACTGCGCTGTTATCGTCACGATCATTGTCGGATTTTTTAATGGTTATGGAATATGCCGATTTGATCTTCGCACATGACCGCGATGTGATGAAGCTGTACAAGGAGGAATATGCCAAGCTCGCGAAAGGGATCGAGCAGCTTGGCAAGAAGCAGCAAGAGCTCGCCTCCATCGAGCAGCGGCTGAAAGAACAGCGTGCCCGAGTACTTGCGCTGCAGGAGCAAATAGAAGGTGGACTTGCCGGGCGTTCGGATGCCGACAAGCTGCGGCTTATGATGGAGGAATTGACCAAGTACTGGGAGTCGATTGGCCTTTATGAAGTCAAGCAGCACTTTAGCGCCTTAGCGAAAGCGATGCAGAAGCTGCCGGAATGGCTGCAAAACAATAAGAAATATTTGGAAACGAGTGGCCTAACGTATACGATTCGCATTCCCGAAGATGCCCTGAATGCCTTTCTGCGGGAACAAGATGAGCGCTTCAAGCAATTTTCCTTCTCCTTTAAAGATGGCTCCTTGACCGCCTATGGCAAGCGGGATGCGCTGGAATTAAGCGTGACCGGCCACTATACGGTTGAACAAGAGCCGCGCAATGGCATTATTTTTCATGTAGACGAGCTTCTATTCAATGGTCTATCGTTGCCTGACACGACTAAGCAGGAGCTGGAGAAGCAGTTTGACCTTGGCTTCTATCCCTCCCTCATTATCTCCTTCCTGCAAGCAACTGAAGTGGAAATTAAAGACGGCGAGTTAATCGTCACGTTACAAGTCAAGCTATAGGGATGTCCCTATAGCTTGTACGAATGCTTTCATTGGGATTTCGCCTTCTATATATTGCTGCCATAGCTGCTGCGCATGCATCCAGCGCTCATGCCAATCGGGATCAGTCGGCTGAGCGGAAGGCTCGCCGTTCAGCACCTTAAGCCACCACTGCGGCGGACTTCCGGCACCCGCTGTACCGCTCTCCTGAATATTATCGGACCCTGTATACAAGGAATTTTTGGCCGGCAGCTTCCCCGTTGTCGCATAGCTTTGCTGCTGCCCGGAAATTTCCACCATTTCTTTAATCCACGTAAAAGCTTCTTCCTTCACTTTGCTCGATCCGGCCACGACATAGCTCCTGCTTCCAAGCCATACGTCATGAATCGCGCCTTTATCCAGCAGCAGCTTGCTTTGCTCCTTCGCAGATAGCTTGCTGTAAACGGACCAAGGAAGGCTGGCAGCGGCAATATGCTGCTCCACCATTTGTGTGCCTGTAGACAAGCTATAGTCTGCCAGAGCTGATGAGGTAATTCGTCCAGCTATCGACTCCAGACGTTTTAGCTGTTCCTGCACAGCCTTGCTGTCAAAATGCAAATATGCCGCTCCAGCTTCTTCTCCCTCTGCTGTCCATTCATCCAGCCACACAAGCAAGGAGGCGACATTATGAGGCTCTACATAAAGCGCCTGCCACTCTTGGCCTCCACTTTCCAGCTTATGAAGCAGATTGCCAAAAGCATCCCAATCCGCTGGGGGCTTCGACAAGCCCGCTTCAGCGAGCAAAGCCTTGTTCCACACCGTCACATAAGGGTCTGCATCAACAGGGATGCCCCACAAATAGCTGTTCCACCTCAGCGGGTCAAGCAGCCTTGCAGGACGCTCAGCCATTGTATCAGAGGTGCTGGGCACATCGACGGGATTGAGCAAGCCGCGCACCGCAAACTCGCGCACCCATTCGCTGTCCATGAGCATAACATCCGGCGCTGCTCCAAGCTCCAGTGCTTTTTTCCACTGGGCATAGCCGTCGCCTTCATCCACCATATTTGTCAGCTTGACCTTTGTATTCGCATGCTTCATTTGATAGCTATTTGTCGCTTCCTTAAGCTTTGAAAATTCATCCTCATCCATGGAAACGGTTACATTTAGTATCTGCGATTGATCTGCCTGCTCTTCTCCGCCCGCTGGCTCGGCATTCGTATCTCTATTTAAATTTTCAGCCCGGTTAAGGGTCCTGTCGCTAAAGTTTAATAGAAGAAAAATAATAATGAATAAAGCCAAAACCGCTGTCATTGTAGCATATTTCCTGATCGACACAGCAACCCTTCCCTTCCACTTTCATCTGGGCACATTTTATATCATAGCAATTAATGCAAGTATTGTCCAAATTAGTAGAGAGCGGCGTATTGGTGAAAAAGGAACGGCGCTGCCTGAAAGGTTTGGCTTTCGATCGCTATTGCCATTTTCACCAAATGGGAATGCGCAGAGAAAAGGACTGCGCTCATTTCGTCGCAGTCCACTATTGCAGAACCATGAAAATCTAAAATCCCAGGCATATATCTTGAGGATTGAAACCTAAACTTGAGAGCTAGACCTAAGAAATAAGCCCGAGAGGCAGAGCTTAAAGCAAATCCGCTGCCAGTTGGGCCAGCTTGGAGCGTTCGCCCTTCTCCAGCGTCATATGGCCGCTAATGCCTTCGTTTTTGAAATGCTCCACAATATGCGTTAAGCCATTGCTGGTCGCATCCAAATACGGATGGTCAATTTGCTCTGGGTCGCCCATAAGGACGATTTTACTGCCTTCGCCTACACGCGATACAATTGTCTTCACCTCATGCTTGGTCAAGTTCTGAGCCTCATCAATAATGATAAATTGGCCCGGAATAGAGCGCCCACGAATGTAGGTCAGCGCTTCTACTTGAATGCTGCCAAGACCCATCAATATTTTCTCAATATCTCCGGATTTTTTCGTATCGAATAAATATTCCAGATTGTCGTAGATCGGCTGCATCCAAGGCCGCAGCTTCTCCTCCTTCTCCCCTGGCAAATACCCGATATCTTTGCCCATTGGAACGACCGGACGGGCAATTAACAGTTTTTTGTATTTATGCTCATCTTCTACCTTGAGCAGGCCCGAAGCCAGAGCAAGCAATGTTTTGCCTGTGCCAGCTTTACCCGTTAAGGTGACAAGCGGAATTTCATCGTTAAGCAGCAATTCCAGCGCCATGCGCTGCTGCGCGTTGCGGGCCGTAATGCCCCATACCGGATCATTGCTGAGGAACAGCGGCTCCAGCTTAACCCCATCCTGCGACACTTTGAGCAGCGCGGACTTGGAGGTGCCCATTTCATCTCGCAAAATAACGAATTCATTCGGATTCAGCCTGCTGCCAAGCTGCAAATTTTTCACCGTCAAAAACCGGTACGAATAAAACTCGTCGATAATCGAAGGATGAACGAACAACGTCACATACCCGGCGTATACGTCAGAAGGGGCTACAATGCGGTCAGACATATAATCTTCTGCCATCAGGCCGAGCACATCGGCTTTAATGCGAACGAGTACATCCTTGCTCACCAGCACGACAGAGCTTATTTCCTGACGATCCAATTGCTCCAAGTGATAGTTCAGTGCAACCGCCAATATTCGGTTGTCATTAGACATCTCGCCAAACATTTCCTGCACCCGCACGAAGCTGCGGTGATTTAATTCTACCTTGAGAACGCCGCCGCCAGGCAGCGGAATACCTTCGTGAAGCCGTCCTTGCTCACGCATTTTATCGAGCGTACGCGAGATAGAGCGGGCGTTGCGGCCAAGCTCGTCTGCCAATCTTTTCTTGGAGTCAATCTCTTCCAATACCACCGCGGGAATGATTACTTCATTATCGCCAAAGGCGAAGATCGCTTGCGGATCATGAAGCAGTACATTTGTATCGAGCACGAATATTTTTTTCATGAAAAACCCTCCCGGCGTGGACATTCAATTGAAAGGCCTATACATAGCCATACTATACTGCGGGTACACTAGGTTCTGAATAACGATCTGCAACAAGAAAGACGAGGTGGCTCACGTGTATAAACGGTTATTGGTTTTGATCGCAATCGCTGTTATTGCGGCTGGTTGCAGCACCGTCAAGCGAAACGAAATGGCATCACCCTCTCCACAGAAAAATCATGCGAATGGCGCTGTAAGGGCGCAGCAGCTTGCGGAAAAATCCGTTAAACCATTGAAATCGAATAAGGAAGTTGCTGATCATCTTGAAAAGCTTGCAAAAGGCGTCCGCGGCGTAAGCAACGCGCATTGCGTCGTCCTCGGTAAAACAGCCGTTGTCGGCATTGATGTCGACAGCAAGCTGGATCGCGCTCGAGTCGGTACGATTAAATATTCCGTGGCCGAAGCTTTCCATAAAGATCCTTACGGAATGGACGCTGTCGTGACAGCCGATATGGACGTCTCACAGCGCCTGAAGGAAATGGGAGCCGATATTCGGCGCGGAAAGCCGATCAAGGGCTTCGCTGAAGAAATGGCTGATATTATCGGCCGTATCGTGCCGCAAATCCCACGCAATGTGACGCCTCATCAGCCGGAGCTGCCACAGACGCAATCGCACACCCAGTCTCGCATGCAGGAGCAGGAGCATCAGCTCCATGAGAAGCAAATCCAAAAACACGCAACGCATGTGGACAAGCATTAACCGCTAGCGCAAACGCACAGAAAGCCTGACGACCCTATGATCGTCAGGCTTTCTTATAGGCGTACATACTTGTTCACGAGAAGTACAGATAACCGAAATGACGTTTGGACAAGCTTCTGCCGTCATAGCCACACCAGCAAAACCACGTTTAAAACGAGGCATGCAATCAGCTTCGATGAGTTGCTCGAAATTGGCGGCTAAGAATACGGTCATCAGCATGACCTCCTTCTAACAGGAATAGCATTCGGTATCCTTAGCTCCTATTATAGCCATTATTGAATCCAGCGTCTATGGTTATTCAGCCATTTTTGCCTGAAGTACCGCACGCGCCTCCTCAAGCGATGTGGAATCAACATATACATATGGGCTCTTCCACGTTCCGTTTAACGCTTGGAACGTAATATCGGAGCTGCCCATACCCAAATATGTACTGAGCATATTTTTAATTTCAGACGGAGGCATATCGAGCGTCAAATTGCTGCCGACTGCGCCGATGACCTTATCGTATTTCGTAACGCCCTCAAACGATTTCATTTTATCAAAAATCGCCCCAATGACTTCCATTTCCCGACGATTGCGGTCGAAGTCGCTGGATTCGGCTGTTCCCTGATTCGATTTGCGATAGCGCACATAATCGAGGGCATTTTTCCCATCCAGCACCTGCTGGCCCTTGCTCAAATTAATGTTAGTGCCATCGGCTGTATCCCGGTAACGCATGTCCATCTCTACATTCACCTCAACGCCATCAAGCGCATCAACAACATCGGTGAAGCCTTTAAAGTTAATAATACCGGTATACTTCAAATCAACGCCAAAATATTTGGACAGCATTTCGCGAATTTCCTTTTTTGCTTCCTTCTCTGCCGTTTCTTTGTCCATATTTTTCTCAGAACGGGCATTGTTGAAAAAAGTGCTGTAATTCGCATTCGCCTTCCGCTCGCGATAACCATCTACCTGCAGCACCGAATCCCGTGGAATCGAGATGACGGAGGCTGATTTTGTATTTGGATTAAAAATAGCGACCAGCATCACGTCGGTATTTAAACCGCCGCCTTTTTCACGCGAGTCAATACCAAGCAGCACCATGCCTGTAGGCTTTTTCTTAACAGATTCTTCTTCCGGCACGACAATATTGTTCGCCGTTCCAATCGTATCAACCGCATTGGTAGCCACGTAAGCGAGATAACCGACATATAGCATAATTAAAATAAGAACGGAAAGCACAGCAAACATAATTTTAATCCAAACGCTGCCTTTTTTCTTTTTCTTCTTAGGCTTTGGAGCTGTTTTCTTGGCCCCGCCCGGCCTGCTTGCAGCCGTTCTAGGGGGTAATCCTTTAGAGCCTTCGCTCATAGCAACCACCTTCAAATCCTTTGGATTTCGTTTCTGTCCTCATTTACGCAAAGAAGCAGCGATACCCACGAATTCTCGCGGATATCGCTGCTGCAGAAGGCAGATCCGATCTTAAGAACACGCTAACGTCTCATATGCCGTTACTTCCGGAGTCTGATTCCTTTACAGCGTGCTTGCCTGCCCGTTTACTTTGCAGCTTGTCATACAGCTGGCGACCGCGAAGCATAAGCATCATTAATACAGCAATTCCCATACATTGAATAATCGGCAGCGAATCCACCTGTAAAATCCAAAGTACGAAAGAACCGAATACGATCAAAATGTAAACCAGTACTTCCTTTAGAATTGGCAGCTTCGCATTATTCGCCCGAAACACGGTATTGAAAATATAGATCGTGAATCCTAAAATGAGCAAATAAGAAACGACCCAATGATCACTAAACCATTGCTGCATGCCGTTAAACCTCCAATCAGGCGGCTAGCGCCTTAAACGCCAGCTTGTGATGTTTTGCGTTGTTTTTCTGCACGCTCGCGCTCGCTTTTGTTCAAGATCTTTTTGCGAAGGCGAATCGTCTTCGGCGTAATTTCGCAATATTCGTCATCGTTCAAATACTCAAGCGCGCTCTCCAGGGAGAACAGACGAGGTGTTTTAAGCTTAACCGTATCATCTTTACCAGCGGAACGAATATTCGTCAATTGCTTTTCTTTACAAATGTTAACGACGATGTCGTTGTCACGCGTATGCTCGCCAACGATCATGCCTTCGTAAATTTCTGTACCTGGCTCCAGGAACTGAATACCACGATCCTCCACGCCCATCATGCCGTAGAAAGTCGTTACGCCGTTCTCAGTAGCGACCAGCACGCCTTGGTGACGTCCACCAACGCCAGCACCAGCAAGCGGACCATAGCTGTCAAACGCATGGTTCATAATGCCGTAGCCGCGTGTAAGCGTAAGGAAAGAAGTACGGTAGCCGATCAAGCCGCGAGCTGGGATAATGAACTCCAAGCGAACTTGGCCTGTGCCGTTGTTCACCATGTTGACCATTTCAGCTTTACGGGAGCCAAGGCTCTCCATAACCGCGCCCATGCTTTCTTCCGGCACGTCAATGATCAGACCCTCGTAAGGCTCTTGCTTCACGCCGTCAATTTCCTTAACGATTACTTCCGGTTTCGATACTTGCAGCTCAAAGCCTTCACGACGCATGTTCTCAATCAGAATCGTCAAGTGAAGCTCACCGCGTCCCGATACGATAAAAGCATCCGGGCTATCGGTTTCATCTACGCGCAAAGCAACATCCGTCTCAAGCTCTTTGAACAGACGCTCACGGAGTTTACGGGAAGTAACCCATTTGCCTTCGCGGCCAGCAAAAGGACTGTTGTTGACAAGGAACGTCATTTGCAGCGTCGGCTCGTCAATTTTCAGAACCGGCAATGCTTCCGGATTTGCTGGATCAGCAATCGTCTCGCCGATGTTAATATCTTTAATACCTGCAATCGCTACAATGTCGCCAGCGCCTGCTTCTTCGATTTCAATCCGTTTCAGACCTTGGAAGCCGAACAGCTTCTCGATTCTAGCCTGCTTCTTGCCGCCATCACGCGTCATAACGGCAACGGTTTGTCCTTGGCG
Source organism: Paenibacillus sp. BIHB 4019 (assembly GCF_002741035.1). Lineage (NCBI taxonomy): Bacteria > Bacillati > Bacillota > Bacilli > Caryophanales > Paenibacillaceae > Paenibacillus > Paenibacillus sp. BIHB 4019. Next base: position 6,583,110 of record NZ_CP016808.1, read on the forward strand.
AACGATACCACGGTTTACACGGCCAACCGCAATACGACCCAAGTATTCATTATAGTCAAGCAGCGTCACCAAATATTGCAGCGGCTCCTCTACATTTTCTGTTGGCGAAGGAATATGGTTGATGATCGTTTCATACATCGCTTCCATGTTCTCATCTTGTTTGTCAGGGTCAAGGCTGGAAGTACCCATCAATGCGGAAGCATAAACGACATTAAACTCCAGTTGCTCATCACTTGCACCCAGCTCGATGAACAGGTCAAGCACCTCATCCACAACTTCTGATGGACGAGCATTAGGACGGTCAATTTTGTTCAATACTACGATTGGCTTCAGGTTCGATTCCAATGCTTTGCGCAATACGAATTTCGTTTGCGGCATGCAGCCTTCGAAAGCATCAACGACGAGCAATACGCCGTCAACCATTTTCATAATACGTTCAACCTCGCCGCCAAAGTCAGCATGTCCTGGTGTATCAACGATGTTGATCAAATAATCCTTGTACGTAATCGCAGTGTTTTTCGCCAAAATGGTAATGCCGCGCTCACGCTCTAGATCGTTGGAATCCATCGCACGCTCCTGAACCGCTTCGTTCTCACGGAAAGTTCCTGATTGCTGAAGCAGTTTGTCAACCAATGTTGTTTTGCCGTGGTCAACGTGCGCGATAATCGCGATGTTCCGAATGTTCTCTCTTGCTTGCATAACTAATAATCCACTCCATTTGTCTAATTTTGTATAATCCTAACCGATTGCTTGCCGTCTACCAGCGGGATCGTTTCCCCATCATCATCCATGCTCCGGCCGCAATCAGGATAATAGCAATCGCATATATCCCCCAGCTCCAAACGAGCGCCAAAATCAGCAGTACAGCCGATGTAACAGCGAGAATGGCGGAGGCGTTAAAAAAAACGCGTTCGCGGGATGCGCCGAACAAGTGGTACTCGTACAGCCCAACCGCTACACCCGTTATAAACAGCGGCCAAACATATTTGAGCGTATCCCATCCGAACATGATACAAAGCACGAACAAAATCGAATAAACGATCAGCATGCCTCCTGGAATAAGCACAACTGCCGGAAACAACCTGCCGAAATACAGCACATGCAGCAGAATTCCCGGAATAAGAACGAGAAGCGGCCAAAAATTGGATCCCAAAAAGCTGAACACACCCAGTTTGCCAAGCAATATTACGATACCAGCCAGCAGCACAATAATTCCAGCGGAATATTTGTTGTTAGGCATCCGCGCTTCCGCTCCTTACAACGCCTTACGCATATCCTGACGAAAGACGACAGTTTTTATCTTTACTAGTTTAAAGGAAGTGAAGTAAAAATACCAGTGCAACAAGTGCAACATGAAAAAAAAATTAGCAAACCGCTTCTATTAGCCGCTCGAAGCCTGATTCTAGCACGCTTCATTGCTGCCTATCGACAGGGATGGAAGCTTAGGCCAGCGCCGATCGGCGCATCAGGATGCCGATAATAATGACGAACGGGATGCTGAGCAGCGGAATCGCTTCAATTGCGGTTGCTGAACTGCTGAACAGCAGACGATGCATGCCCGGGTCATGGACAAGCATGCCGCCCGCCGCAAAGCCGAGCAAGCCCGCTCCAATATATATAAGTGAAGGGAATTTTTGCAACAGCTTCGTCAGGATTTGGCTGCCCCAAATAATCATCGGAATGCTTAGTGCAATGCCGAGCAGCAGCAGCAGCGTCTGCCCTTTGGCCACAGCGGCTATCGCCAGCACATTATCCAGGCTCATTACAAAATCAGCCGTCACAATCGTCCATATCGCAGCAGGCAGCGATGTTGCCCGCTTCACCTTATGAGAGGCCGCGCCTCCTCCGCCGGACTCGCCCGCATCGGCCAGCAATTTGACAGCAATATAAAACAGCAGCACGGCGCCAATCGCCTGCAAGAACGGCGTCTGAAGCAAGGAAATTGCCGCCAGCGTCAGCACGCAGCGCAGGACAACAGCAGCCGTTGTCCCCCACCAGATCGCCCGTTTGCGCTGATGCTCCGGCAGATGCTTGCTCGCCATTGCGATTACAATAGCATTATCGCCGCTTAGCAGAAGATTAATCAGAATGATTTGTATAAATATGAAAAAGCTGTCCATAGTACTCGCCCCCTATACTACCACCTGTATGTCCAAGCTGGGGCGAATATGCCGGAAAGGATAGTGCAGGGTACTGCCCTCTCTTCACTTTTACGAAAAAAAAAGGCCGCCCACCATTTCACATGGCAAGTCGGCCTATGTCTTAAAGCGGCTTACAGCAAGCCGTTAATCGTTGCTTTTTAGAACCAGCGGTCTTCACCGGCACTTGCTTCCGGCTCAGGATCTTCCGGCGTCAGCAGCAGCACCTCTGTTTGCTGAACGGCCTCATCCAACAGCTGCTCCAGATTTTTTTGCTGATTCAGGTAGCCTTCCACCTTTTCTACAAACCGCAAATTCGGTTTAATGCTTGGGGATTTCGGCAAAAACAGCGTACAGCAATCCTCATATGGCAAAATCGACGTCGCAAACGTGCCCAAACGCTCCGCTTCATTAATAATTTCCTGTTTATCCATCATAACAAGCGGCTTCAGCAGCGGCAGCACAGTCGCACGTCCAATGACATCCATGCTGACGAGCGTTTGGCTCGCTACCTGGCCCAGGCTTTCGCCCGTCACGATTCCATGAGCTCCGTTCTTCTCGGCAAGGCTCTCCGTAATGCGAAGCATCGCCCGGCGCATCAGCGTAATAATAAGCGGGTCCTGTCCCGACTGGGCAAGCGTCGTCTGAACTTCCGTAAAAGGCACCAGATGCAGCCTCAGCGGAGCGCCGCTGTAATAGGATAACCTTCTCGCAAGCTCGATCACTTTCTCCTTCGCCTTCTCGCTCGTAAACGGGTAGCTGTGGAAATGGACCGCTTCCAGCTCCAGCCCTTTGCGCATCGCCATCCATCCCGCTACTGGACTGTCAATGCCGCCAGACAACAGCAGCATCGCCTTGCCATTCGTGCCGAACGGGAAGCCGCCGGGGCCGTCAACAACCTCGTTGAAAATATAAGCCGCTTCCTCCTGAATATCGACCTTCAGCTCCACCTCGGGCCTTCGCACATCAACCTTTAAGTTGTCCATCGCACGCAGGACGTGGGCCCCAACCAAATGATTCATCTCCTGCGACGTATGCGGGAACTTCTTCCATGCGCGCTTTGCGCTCACTTTAAAGGTAGCGGGCTCCTGCGGGATCGCCTTCATTAGCGCAAGCGCTGCCGCCCGAATTTCCTCCAGCTCCGGTTGAACGCTTACGACGGGACTAAAGGTAGAAATACCGAAAACGTCCTTGACCTTCTCAGCGATAAGCGAGTAATTTTCCCCATTCAAATTAATATAAAGCCGACCGAACATTTTTGAATACGTCAGCGCGGAAAAATCCTTCAATCGCAACTGAAGCTGCTGGAGCATCCGCTTCTCAAACATTCCGCGATTGCGTCCCTTCATTGCCAGATCACCGTAGCGAATAATAATTTTATCATACATCACTTTACCTTGCGCTCCTTTCAAGCGGCTTAAGCTTGCTTATTGTAAGGCGCAGCATTTCGCACAGCTGCAAAATATGCTGCTCCGTATGCTCGTCGCCCAGACTAATTCTCACGCCGCTGGCTGCCCGTTCCTGCCCCAGTCCCATTGCAAGCAGCACCCGGCTTGGCTTATTGTCGCGCGAGGAGCAAGCCGACTTCGTAGAAGCGATAATGCCATGCTGCTCCAGCATATGAACGACAACCTCCGGCTTCATGCCTGGATAGGAAAAATGGACAATATGCGGCGCCATGCTTTCCGGCGCCCCGCCATTCAATACCAGCTCCGGCGCAGCCTCAATGAAATCCGTCAATTGCTGGCGCAGGCGATACATCCGCTCGCGCCGCTCCGGTGCCGACTGCATCGCCATGCGCAGCGCCTTGGCCGATGCCACGATGCCGGGCACATTTTGCGTTCCTGCCCGCATGCCATGCTCCTGCGAGCCGCCGGTAAGCAGCGGCGTCAAGGTTACGCCCTCTCGGACGTACAAATAGCCGATCCCTTTAGGCCCGCGCAGCTTATGCGCAGAGCCGCTAAGCAGATCAATGCCCCAGCCTTGCACATCAATCGGCAGCTTGCCGATGCTTTGCACGGCGTCCACATGCAGCAGCGTGCGCGGGTACCCTTGAAGCAGCTTGCCAATATCTGCGAGCGGCTGCACGCTGCCAACTTCATTATTCACATGCATAATGCTGACGAGAATGGTGTCGTCCCGCAAAGCCAATCGCAGCGCTTCCAGCACTACCTGCCCCTTCTCGTCAACGGGCAAATAAGTAACCTCGTAGCCTTCCTGCTCGAGCTGCTTAAACGTATCGTAGACGGAGGCATGCTCCATTTGGGTCGTAATCAGATGCTTTCCCCGGCTTTGGTACTGCTTTGCCGCTCCTTTAATCGCGAGATTGTTGCTCTCCGTGCCGCCAGAGGTGAACAGCCACTCCTCAGCCTTCACAGCGAACAGCTCGCCAAGCAGCGAACGCGAGCGGGAAATGAGCTTATCTGCATCTGCGCCGGCATGGTGAATCGATGATGGATTCGCATAATGCGCCTTCATCACCTCAGCCAGCGTATCAATAACCTCCTCGTAAGGCGGCGAAGATGCGCAATGATCGAAATATAACATGAGCCAAACGTTCCTTTCCTACTAGAAAAAATAAAAAGATCAGCGACGGCAAGCTTAGTTGCCATTCGTGATCTAAAAGAAGTGCTTTTACAGCCTGCGACGGAATAAAGTACCGCTAATTTGTTGACAAAACTCCCAAAACCGTGGAGATGTTGCCAACAAAAGCGGTTCTAATTTCCTCGCAGTTCCTTAATAACGCGCTGCTTGTACTTTCACAATATAGCGCTGCGTTTCCTCAGGAAGCTTGTCCAAATTCGCCATCAGCTCGCTGTCTGTCGTAATACCGAGGCGGTCGATACGGCCCGGACCGGCATTGTACGCGGCTAGAGCTACTTGCTCATTGCCATTGTACTTGCGAAGCAGAAAGGATAAATAACGGGTTCCGCCATCGATATTTTGCTGCGGATTTAACGAATCTGTCACGCCAAGGCCGCGTGCCGTGCCGTCCATCAGCTGCATGAGCCCTTTGGCTCCTGCGCCGGAAACGACATCTGGCTGGAAGCCGGACTCTGTGCGAATGACGCCGCGGATCAAGGCGGGATCTACGCCATATTGGGCTGCAGCCTGGGCAATCATCGCATCATAGTCGGTGGAGCCAGCTGCAAACGTCTCGCCCTCAGCCTGATAAGCGTTATTCAAGCTGGCAAGCTGCGCCAGCGCCTCGGACGCTTGAGCGGATACATCCGTGCCTTCACTTGAGCCGTTCGAAGCTTCATGCATATATTGGGACAGCAGCATGTCGAACAACGAAGTTACACTTTTGTCCTTATTCGTGCCTAGCGGGTTCGCTACTGTCTTAAAGTCAAGATTAGGAGCAAGCTGCGTCTTGATCATTTGCTTCATAATGCGCGGATCGATACTCATAATTTCCTCCTTGAACCAAATCGCTTGGCTCTGCTGGTCTAAAAAAGCTCTATAATGATGTATCGGTTTTTATTGTACATGTTTTTACCCCTATTCGCCAGCAAATCGTAAAATACGGAAGTTTATTCGGTTCGAGGAGTAAAAAACAACACAAAAAAACAACCTCCGAAGCTGCTTCGAAGGTTGGTCGGTTCTATTTAAACGATTTATTGCTTATCCGTACTATATTAAAGCTTATTTGAATACTTTAACGCGTTCTTCAAGCGGCTGGAATGTTTTTTCGCCTGGCTCTGCTGTCGGCTTGCCGAAAGGCATTTGGGCAATCAGGCCCCATGATTCTGGCAGGCCAAATGTCGCTTTTACTTTTTCGTCGATAAGCGGGTTGTAATGCTGCAGGGAAGCGCCGAAGCCTGCCTCTTCCAGCAGATTCCATACTACAAATTGCAGCATGCCCGAGGATTGGTGCGACCAAAGCGGGAAGTTGTCGGCATACGAAGGGAATTGCTGCTGCAAGCCTGCAACCACATTGTGATCCTCGAAGAACAAAATCGTGCCGTAGCCATTATTGAAAGAAGCAATTCTGCCTTCTGTCGAAGCGAATTGATCAGCAGGAACGATTGCGCGAAGTGCTTCGAGCACAATGCTCCACAATTTATCATGATTTTCGCCGAGCAGGACAACTGCTCTAGCACTTTGAGAGTTAAAGGATGAAGGTGAATGCTTAACGGCTTCGTTAACCAATTCTACGATTTTCTCATCAGAAACAACGGATTCTTTGCTAATTCCGTAGTAAGTACGTCTGGCTTGCACAGATTCCAAAAAGCTTTGTGACATAATCAAATACCTCCAGTTAAATGGTTTAGTTCAATGCTTGATTAGATGCACACCAAAGTAATATTAATTACTTTACGTAAGTAACAATAATATATTACTTCTCATTTTGTCAAGCTTTTCCGCTGGCTTTTTATCAAAATAAGCCTTTCGCACCGCTTTATTCATTCCCCAATTGTTCCTCTTTCATTAGCCGAAATTTACACCTTATCTTTCTTCATATCCGTATCTGTACCATGCTGCTCCCAAGACTGCTCGCCAAGCTCTCTCACTTTATTCCATTTGCCATTGATCCAAGCGATGAGGAAGGAGATTCCTCCGAGCAATAGCAGCACCAGCACCTTGTATAAGCTTTCCTGGCCGTTCAGGTCGAAGAAAATCGCTTTAATCGCCGTCAGTCCCAAAACCGAGAAACCGAACCAGCGGAACACCGATTGCCCGCGATTAACGCCCCACAATACGAGCAGCAAAGCATATACGCCCCATGAAGCCGACAGGCTGAGCTGCACATAGAAGCTTGGAAGATCGTAAAGATGCTCCTGAAACAACCGAATCATTTGGACGGTCAACAAGCCGCCAATGATTAGATGCGAGCACAACGCATACATATTCCCCATCACGCGATTGCCTGCATCGCCCAGTGACGCAAACTTCTGCCTCGTCGAATAATAGAAGCCCAATGCGGCGAGCGCCAGCCACGCCATTGCCCCCCAGTTCAGAAACGGAATGAAGACGCCGAACCATTCGCCGCGCGGTGTAAACCATGTAATGACGTACCAATAACATACCGTCGTAAACCATATAATGAGCGAGGCCAGATTCAAAGCTTGCCAGCGAAATCTTTTGCCCACTAAGACAAGCAGCGCGGCCACCGCCGACCATAGAAATACATTGAAGATCGGTTTGACCGCGAGACCGCTGCCGACCTGATTAAGCGCAAGCAGCATCAGCAGCACACCAGCAGAACCATACGTAGCCGAAGCCGGCTCCATGCGCTTCACATGATAGTGGATAAACCAGCTGGCAAGCAGCAGCACAAAGCCGATAAACGCCAGCGGATAAGCATAATGCAATTCACCATGAATGAGCAGCAGCGACCAGAAGCCAAAAATAACGCCATTGGACAGACCCGCATACATGTTCATCCCGTCAAAGCTTTGTTTATTGGCCCGCGAGGCAAGCAGGAAGCCGATCTGATAAAATAGGAATGCAGCAAGCGCGTAGCGCAGCGGCAAATTCCATACACCCTCCACCACGGGATCGAAGGTAAAAAAGTAGACGATATACATGATCCAGCTTCCGATAAACGATGTCAGTCTGAGCTCATTCCAGCTCTTCACCGTGCTGAGCCAGAAAAAAGCGGAATTGAGCACGAGCATATACAAAAATAAAGTAAATACTTGATCCGTTTCCGGACGCATCAGCAGCGGCGACAGCAGGCCGCCCGTCAAAGCAATGTTTATGAGCAGACGCGATTCAAAGCGGTAAGCATAAACCGTAAGCGCCGCAGTAACAGCCGTCATGCCCAGCAGCACCGTCATCGAGTCCCACATTTCATAATAGACACCGGCAAAAGCGGCCGTCGTATATAGCAGGCAGGCGCCTAGTCCGATTAAAAGCTCGCCGACGAGCGGCCATTTTTCCCGCTTAATCAGCGAAAACCCTGCTGCGGCAAAGCCTGCACCGCTCAGCAGTCCCAGCCCGATTTTCATCGCATTCGTTACCCAGCCCTGCTCCACCGTATATTTGAACAAAGTGATGAATGCTGACAGGACAAATAACACGCCGAGCAGCAAAGTCCATTGTTTGCGAATCCATATATTCATTGGTTGTACCTCCGTTTAGCTGCATTTTTATGACTTGGTCTTAGTTCTATTTTAGAAAAATAGGGCAAAAAAAATAGTACCAAATTTACGTGGTACCATTTCCATCCTTATTTTCTTTTTCTAATAGGCCAAGTGCTTTCACCTGCTGCGCAGCCTCTTTCGAACCGCCCAGCTGCAGCTTCTTGAGTATATGGTTAATGTGGTTTTTGACCGTTCGAATGGAAACGAACAGCTTATCGGCCATCTGCGACTGCGAATAGCCTTGATCGACAAGCTCCAGCAATTGCAGCTCCGCAGGCGTAATCAGATCGCGAACCTTCTTCACTTCAAAATCCCGTTCCAGCTGCTTCAGCCTGCGGAATTCCTCGCGCATCTGCTCCGCCGCCGCCGCGCTGATCGGGGACTGGCGCTTCGCCGCCGCCGCAATCGCCGCTGGCAGCGCTTCAAAGTCGGATTTGATCTGGTAATCGATCGCTCCCACCTGAAAAGCTTGCAAAATCAGCTCCTTCTCCTCCATCGACGTCAGCATAATGACCCTCGCGCCCGTCGACATCGCCGTCGCCTCCGCCAGCTCAATGCCCGCCGGCTCGTCACCGAGCATAATATCCATGAGTACAACATCTGGCGCTTGGCGCTCTCCAGCAAGCGCTTCCCGCACTTCCTGCGGATTATCCGAGGTAAATACGACTTCAATGTTCGGCTGGGCTGCCAAAAAAGCTTTCAGTCCGCGCAGCCAGTCCTTGTCGTCCTCTACGATCCACACTTGTATGTTATCCATCGGCATGTTCCCCTTCTCTCAGCCTTATCTCTCTTTATATCTCTGTCTCTTTCTATTTCTGTATCTATTTCTGTTTCTAATTCTCTTTATCCCTCTGCCGTTTTGTGCTCGTAATTCGGGCTTGCTCCCGCAGTATACTGCGCCTGAATCGCCTTTTTCTTGAATATCATCGATACGAGCGTGCCTGCTCCCAGCCTGCTCTGAATATGCAAAGAGCCGCCATGCTTGCGCATCACATGATACGCATACGGCAGTCCAAGCCCGAAGTTTGTACTGCCCCCGCGTTTGGTCGTATAAAAAGGCTCAAACGCTTTGGCTGTCTGCGTACGATCCATACCCGGCCCCGTATCGCGCACCTCGATCATTATATCCCGTTTCGTCTCTTTCATTATAAGGCTCAGCGTGCCTTTGCCGTCCATTGCTTCAATGGCGTTTGAGATTAAGTTGCCAAGTGCCTCGGTAACTTGCGCACGATCAATCATACAGCTCCAGCCCTCCGGCAGGCTGCTTGAGAAACGAACGCCTTCAGCGATCAGCTTATACGGCTCAAGCGTCATGAGCAGCAGCTCGCCAAGGTCTTCCCGCGTAGGCTTAAGCGCCAAATCCTCGGTGCCGTGATGGACACGGCCAATCATTTCCTGGATGTGCCGCGTCGTCCGCAGCACGGTCTCCGCATCGGCAAGCAGCTCCTCCTGGTTCGTGGATGCCGCGTATGCGCGCATCTTCTCGCCGAAGAGCCGCATTTTGCCGACATCATTTTTGATCGCATGGTTGAGAATAGCTGTACCCGATGTAACTGCCCGCAATGTCGAATCAAGGCGGCGACGGTCGATAAATACACGTACCCCAAGAAAGCCGTAGGTGAACAAGCCTATGACAAATACGAGTGCTCCTATGCCTACGAACCATGTATTGTACACCCACATCCGCAGGAAACCGAGGCTTGGCAATACATAATTCATCGTGGCGCTAAACAGCACCGGTGTCAGCACAGATGTGCATACGATCCAGTGGCGTCTCGCCTGGGCCAAATAGCCTGGATTTTTAAGTAAAATATTAACCGCTCCGACCGCTACATAAGGCATTGCCCACCAGACGACTACCGAAAATGTAATCGGATACGTTTCATTATAACCCGGTGTAAACAGCAGGCAGGCCGCAATCGGAATAAACAGCAGCAGCGGCAAAATACGCTCATAAGGCTGCAGTCGGTCGATAGGGCGATAAGCCAGCGCAAACAATAGGAAGGTGTATGGCAAACCGTAGTAGGACAGCAGCGAACAAAATGCTTGCAGCATATACAGCAGCTGATCTGCCGTTTCGTTCATATAATGCTGGCTCACATAAGGAATAATTCGCTCATCCAGCACGACCGACATCGCGCCGGCTCCGCCCGTAAAAGGTACCCCGCTGAGCCGCCTGCTCACAACCGAGCGTGGGTCGGACAGCATCAAAATAGAAGCGATTCCCCATAAGGCAATTAGGACAAATAGCACGCCGCAGCCCTCTTCTCTCTATATACTCTCTTTAATGCTCTGCTCTAACCATATAGCGGAGCGCGGAAAGCGTCAACCCTCTGAGAAAATATGTGCGGCGAATGGCATAGGACTGCCCGCCTATTCATGAGATTAGGAGTTCCGCTAATGATTGTACATACCTCAAAATGGTTATTTTGCAACGTTGTCGTCATTTATACGTATATGGAAGGCGGAATTTTTATTTTTTACATAAAATAAAGCTGTAGTATCTGGAATACCGTACTGTTATCAAATTGTAGGGGGCTGCCTATGCCGGATTTTTTACTTGTGCTATTTTTGTTCAATTTATGTTTATTTCTGTTGCACGAAATGGATGCGATCCGCCATTCTGAATGGAGATTGTTTATCTTTCTTAAGGATATGGAGGATTCGAAAGCCTATAAGGTGTTCACCTTTATCCATCTTCCGATGTATACGGTTATACTCGCTCTGCTTTTCAGCGATTATCAGACGGTTACGTTTTGGGTGCTGGATATATTTTTTATTATCCATGCCATTCTACATCTCTTTTTTGAAAAGCATCCCCGCAATGGCTTCAAAAACACGTTCTCCCGATCCTTTATTTATCCAATGGGAATGATTGCGGCGATTCATTTGTTGCTGATGGTTATGAAGTGAGCGGCGAATACGTCCGGCTAGGCTGGGACAGAAGGAATCGATTATGTCTCAGACGAAGCACATGGGAACTGTTTCCTTTTTCTAAGGACTGAGGTTCCGCTGTTTTAGCCTTTTATACGATTTCAGCCCGTAAGCGGACAGGAGAACCGCTATTGCCCTCATAATCGCGTCAAAATGGCGAGTGGCGGAGCATTAGCGGCTCCTGTGTCCGCCTAATTCTCAATTAACCGTTATCCGGTTAAATAGCGGTTTCTGTGTCCGCCAAGTTTCTAACACTCCATTATCGTTTGCATACTCTCCCTGGTATAACAAACCATGCAATAGCTCCAACGCCCCAACAAAGCGCCATCATTCGAAACCAGTGTGGCTTATTGCCCAAAATCCCCCCTCCAGCTAGCTATTAATTTAATAAGAAAGTGTCATCTATTTGAGATGCAAATTTCGGCTGCTAGTCGTGTTACAAAAACAAAAAAAAGCCTTATATTCCAAGGCTTCTTGCGTTCTTAAATATGGAACTGCACTTAGTTCGTAGACTCCCTACTCTTCAAAATAGTGCTCTTTTAAAGTACGGCCTCGGTCTGCCGCATCAACTTCTGCCTTCCCCTTGTTTCCTTCCACACACTCATATAGAGTTCCACAACAATTTCAAATGTTGGACTTTATCAAAGATTGGTTTCAATCCACGCACCCACACAGAGTACGAAGGCGAAAAATAGATAAATAAGTGCCATTACGGCATTCATTTATCTAAATCACACGAAAATAATATTATAACGTCAGCAGAAAATGATTAACTTTTAAAGAATTTACTCATTTTATGTATGATTCAACAAATTTCGAGGTGCGAATCTCCTAGGCTTCTTATGGGAGCTTCACATTCGCACCACGACCCAACTCTATTCTCTATCTATAAAAATATTACTTTCCCGCCCCTTCGTTATACGCTCTCAGCAGCGTGTAACGATTAGGCCGCACTAAATGCGCCTCACTCAAGCTGCGGGCCAGCAGCTCGTCGCTCACACCTAGCTCATCCGTGGTCGATGGCCCACCAACTTGCTTCAGCCAGCCGCGAATGGTGTCCTCATTCGGAATTTCTGCGATCAGCTGGCTGATGCGTTCCGCATGCTCTGTTCCGCTAATGGCAGGCACCTGCCCATCCGCCAAGCGATGATACAGCCCCGAAATTTCCGCACATGCGACGCCAACCTTCGCTCCATGCAGCAGCTGGCGGTTGCCGAGGCGAATATATTCCATTTCCCAGTAATGGGACAAATGATGCTCTGCGCCCGAAGCCGAATGGGATTGCCCGAACAGCAGCATCGCAAGGCCCGATTCGATCAAAGCGCTGATCAGCGCGCGAATGCCCTCTTCGCTGCGCGAGGCAATCAGCTCTACATTTTCCACACACTGCATTAAAGCATCACGCGTAATCGTCGCTACGATATCCGAATAAGCTTCCTCTCCCGCAAGCGAGCCGTAGGACCAATCGAACAGGGACGTATATTTGCCAAGCATATCGCCAAAGCCAGCGGCGACCATGGCGACAGGAGCCTGCGTCAGCACATCGAGATCGGCAAAAATCGCGTCTGGGCCAATCGCGGCGATCGTAATCTTTTCACCCCGAATAATAATCGGTGCTCCCTTGGAATTGAAGCCGTCTACGGACGGAGCGGTCGGCACGGATACAAACGGTATGCCCGCCGTATAAGCAGCATAACGCGTAATATCATGAAGCGTGCCAGAGCCAGCCGCTATGACTACTTCCGCAGCGTAATGCTGAATATCAAGCAGCAGCTGCACTATGGATACTTCGTCCGCAATGACGTCTCCCTGTTGGTTAGGCTTAATGAGCGTTGCCTTAACCGCAATATCTTGCGCAGCAATTGCCGCTTCCAATTGTTTTCCAGCTATTTCATATGTGATGCTGTCGGACACGATTAAAACGTTGCGATAGCCCTTTTGTACCAAATAAGGTGCGACCTGCTGAGTGGCTCCACGTTCAATAAGCAGCGGTTCAATTACGATGGACTGGACGGCGGAGGCGTCATAGCCTGCGGCAGCCAGCTTGAATTTTTCCATTAGCGTCATGAGTTCGTTGTCCCTTCTATCTTCAAAGTTATACACGAACATTGTCACGCGCTATTGGCAGGTTTGTCAACCTTTGGCTAGCAGGCTTCGCCGCACCTTCCTCTAAGCATCCAGCTTTTTGTTCAGCAAGTACAGCATAATGCTCACAAGAATAGCACCGATCGCGATTTCAAACGCCATAACGCCCCAGTTTCCAATCGAAATATCGCCTGTTGGAGACATAAAGAAAGACAAGCTTGAAGAGCTAGGCTCTGAGGCCATCGTGCCGAATAAATCATCGTTAAACAAAAATTTTTCCGCATAGCTAATGACAAATTGCATCAGAACGAACACCGCTATTGCCACCCATGGAAAAAGCTTTTTATTAAATAGATGCCCTACTGTTATCGAAAAATAGACCATCAGCATCAAAAATAGGAGCATCCAAAATATTAAAATAAAAAACAGGACGCCCGTCTCGAAATTAGGCGGACCCACTGCATCCAGCGAGGCGCTTGGAGACAGCCATTTAAACAGCCCGACATGAAGCAGCACGAGCCCACTCAGCGCAGCCGATAATACGAATTGCAGCAGAAGCGGCGAAGCGATTGTTTTCCACGTGGCCAGCGGCAATAAGCGGCGACCGTACGATTTGAGGTTGTGGGAGTACGTCTTTGAGGAAAATATGATCAACATGAGGGCAACGAATAAATAACCCATGAACATTAATGTAAGCGACAATGCAGGCTGCCAATTGCGAGCTGCACTAAAAAAGGAAAGTGCTCCCTCCAAAATAATAAGCGCAGCAGCCGAGCCCATAATTAAATTCGCATTGCGTTTCCAGTCATATTTCAATAAGTTTATCATTCTGAAAATACCTCCCTGAATAGTTCATCTACACTTTTGCCATGCTTGGAGCGTATGCTCTCCACATCCTGACGCAGTGAAACTTCACCGTTTTGAATAAAAATGACTTCATCGAAAACCCGTTCAATGTCGGTAATTAAATGCGTCGAGATAAGCACGCAGCTGTCTTCATTATAAAACTTAACGATGGCGTCCAAAATTTTGCCCCGCGCGACGGGATCAACACCGCCTATCGGCTCATCGAGCAAATAAAGCTTAGCTTGGCGCGACATCGCCAGCGTGAGCTGCAGCCGCTCATTCATCCCTTTGGATAAGGAACTAATGCGATCATTGCGATCCAGCTTCAAAAAATCGAGCATGCTTCCCGCTTTCTCCTGATCGAAGTCCTTATAAAAGTCACTGAAAAAACGAAGGGCATCCTTCACCCGCATCCACGACTCGGTTACCGGCTGATCCGGCATAAAGGACGTAACGGCCTTCGTCCCGATGCCAATCGGCTCTCCGCAAATTCGAACGCTTCCTGAGGTTGGCTGAATGAGTCCTGCCGCCAGCTTCATGAGTGTACTCTTGCCGCTGCCATTGCTGCCTAGCAGACCTATTATTTTGCCAGCTTCCAGGTTTAAATTAATATTATGCAGCGCTTTTCTCGATCCGTAAGTTTTCGTTACGCCTTGCAGTTCAACAATCTTCTTCATTCGTTTATTCTCCCCCCGCCTATTTGTGCTCTTCCTTGCTAACCGCTTCCGTAACAATCGCTACAATGTCATCCTTCTTAAAGCCCAAATCGCGCATCCCCTGAATGAAACGTCCGAGCAAGTCAGCTGCCATTTCTTTCTTAATGCTCACTATCGCCGCCTCCTCGCTCGTTACATATCTTCCAAGTCCCCGTCTTGTTTCGACGATGCCTTCACGCTCCAGCTCCTGAAAAGTACGCTGGATCGTATTCGGATTGATTTGCAGCTCCACTGCAAGCTCGCGCACCGAATCGATTTTATCGCCGGGATTAAGCTTCCCGCTAATAATTTGCTGTTTAATATAGTTCATGATCTGGATGTAGATCGGCTGGTTGTTGTCAAATTCAATCGGCATAAGTCACCTCCGTGTTAATGTGTTAGTGTCATATTTAAATAGTACACTAACATTCTGTTGTTGTAAAGAGCTGGATAAAAAAAGGCTGCCTCCAATCGCCCACGGGCGCTGAAAGCAGCTATGCCATTGTTGCTATTCCCTTTTCCAAGCCGCTCTAAAGGCTAGCTTACACCTTGAATACAGCCGCTTTTTCGCGCAAATTAGTGGAAGAACCCTGCAGTTTCTCAGCCAGCTCTTGAAGCTGGATCGATACCTCGAACTGATCTTCGGACATACCGCTCATCTGCTCCATTTTGCCATTTACCTCGGAGGAGGTTTGCAGCAGCTTGTCAACTGAGCCAACAATATCGGTAATGCCTTTTGTAATTTCATCAATGCCGACCGAAATTTCGCCCATTTGCTCGGACAATACGCTGCTTTGGTTTTCCAGACCATTAAACATTTCGCTAGCTGTCACCGATGCCTGCTTCGTCGTTTCAATCACTTCCGAGAAGCTGCTCAAGCTTTGGCTGCTGTCTGCAAAATCGTTCTGAATAAGCTTAAGCTCCTTCGTAATATCTTTGGAAATGATATCCGTCTGGCTCGACAGCTTGCGAATTTCCTCCGCTACTACAGCAAAGCCTCTGCCATGCTCGCCTGCACGCGCCGATTCAATCGAAGCATTCAGCGACAATAAATTCGTCTGTGTGTTCAAATCCTGAATGCCGCCCAAAAACTTCGTTACATTATTGTAGCGTTCATTGATTCGGTCGAAGGACTCGGTAACACGGGCAAATTGCTGCACCGTCTGATTCACCATCTGCACAACGCCCTTCATATCGGTGGAGCCAGTGCGCGATGACTCTCTCATTTCTTTCATATCGCGATTAATATATTCGGTTGAAGCCGCAATTTGCTGCGAGCTTGCCGATATTTGCTCCGTTACGGCCGAGATCGAAGTTGCATCATCATACTGGGTCATCAAAATCGTTTTGCCGTTTCCGATCTCCTCCTTCACCTGCTCGGAAGCGTTCTGATTGCGAACAATCATATCGCCCATATTGCGCGAGGCTTGCAGAACAACCGTGCTTACATCCATAGTCGAACGAAGGGTGTCACGAAGCGCACTACCCATTTGCGCCAGCGAGCGGTCAATTTGACCAAATTCATCTTGGCGATCCAGCTTCTCATCATAGGTGAAATCGTTATTCTGATACGCGGCAATACGCTTCGTTAAACCAACGATGCCTTTTTTTACGTTCCGGCTTAATGAATACGACATGAGGAACGGCAGTACTGCCAGCAAAACAATATTGATGATAATGATCGTATTTGCAGCTGCGATACTTTTATTTAATGTCTCCTGTGTAGCGACCGTATCTACTTCCAGCCAATTTTCTACTGTTTCATTCGCAAAGCTAAGAACAATCGTATATGTACTGACAAGCTGTTTGACCTTGGCGGAGCGGTCTTCAATGGTGAGCAGGCTGTGATTGCCGTTTTCTTTATTAAGCTGCTCCAGTGCAAGGCCAAACACATTGCCTTGGTTCGAATAGGCGGTGCCGTTATCCCCATGAGGATATTTTTCATCCAGGTACGCTAGTGTAACCTTCAATTTTTCTACCCGCTCGGGCATCGACTTAAGTGCCAAGTTGATTCCATCGTCGCCGGTGCTGCCGTTTTCTACGGCATCAATCATCGAAAGCAGCGTGCGCAGCATCGAATCCGATATCCCTTGATATTCTTTTTTGGCCTCCTGAAGCTCATTGGAAGCTTTCACTGCACTTCTAACCGAAGCATTTTGCATAAAAATCCACCCGCCAGCGACGACGTTGAACAAGGTGATTAATGAAGTGATAAACAACAGCTTCGTTGTAACCTTTTGTTTCTTCAAGAAATCAGAAATCCTTGATGTCCATTTTAACCATTTTGCCTCTCTCAATCGGTTAATCATCATTTTCTCTCCATCTCTCCTATTACACTGAAAAAACAAAAGCTATCCAATCACCGCCACGAATTGAACAGCTGAATCAGCCTATAGTCCTGTACCGGTGGTTTGGCTGCCATAGTTCAATACCTTAGGCCCATAACTTTGCGCCCTTATTTTTCAATAAGTTTGCCTTTTTCAGTATGTAATTTTCTATTTATTTCGACACTTTTAAAGTATAATTTAGGAAAACCTTTTTGTAAATTATAAAAAGCGAGATTATCTGACATGATACTTTGAAACTAGTGCCTAACAACGTTATAATATTAGCGAATGCTAGCTATTAAAGAGATTTTAGGGGGGACAAGATGGATTTTCGACTGGATTTAATTGAGGATAAAATCGAATTTTTTGAGGCTTTTGACTTACGAACGCTGGAAAAGCACATTGACCAGCAAATTGAAGCGAATAAAGCACTGCTATTACAAGTTCATGCGATTAGTCATCATGCCGTGTTTCATCCCGATCGCGGGAAAATGCTGTACAGCGCAGTCGTTCATTTTAAAGTTAAAAAATAGGCCAATTCGGGCATTTGACCGCTGCCCGAATTTTTTTCAAAAAAATTTAAAAAAGGTATTGCATCCTCCTAAAGTTCTGTGGCATAATACATCTTGTGTCCGATACATAACCGCGCCGTTGTAGCTCAATTGGTAGAGCAACTGACTTGTAATCAGTAGGTTGGGGGTTCAAGTCCTCTCGACGGCACCATTTTTTTCCCGGGACGTAGCTCAGCTTGGTAGAGCACCTGGTTTGGGACCAGGGGGTCGCATGTTCAAATCGTGTCGTCCCGATATTTCATAAGTTGTTTCAAGCAGGCCCTCTAACTTAGAAGGGTTTTTTATTTTTTTCATTTAAGAAAAGCCGCGCTTAGCTGGAAGTTTTGCTGCCCCCGCTAAGCGCGGCTTTTCTTTTGCCCAATAGATTCATGAATGATGCTGCCGAATCATCGCCTCTGCGGTGAGCAGCCCCGACAGAGCAACCATCGGCGTTCCCCCGCCGGGATGGGTCGTTCCGCCCGCAAACCATAGTCCGCGCAAATCCGCACGATTGGACGGCCGCAAAAATGTCTGCTTTGCTGAGTTCGAGGAAATGCCATAGATCGCGCCGCGAAATGCCGACGTATCCCGCTCCAAATCCTCCGGTGTATACGAAGCAAGCTGCTCCGCTTCCCGGTCCAGTCCCTCCAAGCCATAGGCAGCCAGCTGCTTCAATAGACGGCCCTGATAGCGCTCCGCCTCCCTCTCCCAGCTCCAAGCGCCCGACGTATACGGGGCATTCGCCAAAATAAACAGGTTGCTGCCCCCTTCCGGCGCCAGTTCCTGTTCCGAATAGGCGGAGCAGCATACATAAATCGCAGGATCGGCAGGAGCCTCGCGGCGCGCGAAAATCGCCGAAAATTCCTCCCCATACCTTTCCGGATAAAATACAGTATGATGCCGCAGCTTATCGTAACGTCTGCGAATGCCTGCAAGAATGACAAAGCCGGACAGAGAAGGCTCGTAAGTTGAAATATGGCGATTCGTCATGGCAGGCCGCAGCTGCTCGCCGAGCAAATCGCGGCATACGGACAGCACATCTCCGTTCGCGAGCACCAGATCGGCTGGCACAAAACCGCATTCCGTCTCTACTCCGCTTACGCCGCCGCCTTTTGCAGCAATCCGCTGCACACGCAACGAGGTGCGTATTTCCGCCCCCATTTCCTCCGCAAGCTGGCGCAGCCCTTCAACGATGCTGTAGGTGCCGCCTCGAACACCAAAAACGCCAAGCTCTGTCTCGACATGCGGCAGCATCGCGAAGATTGCTGGCGCCCGATCAGGCGCAGATCCGACATAGGTCGCATAACGTCCAAACAAGGCCAGTGTGTTGGGATGGCTAAAATAGCGGCGCAGCAGCACGGACAGCTTTGTCAGCGGGCGAATGCGGATGAATGCCGCAGCTAGCGCAGGACTTAGCTTATCTTTCCAGGAAACCAGCATTTTGTTCATAAAATGACGCTCCGCCTGCCCATACAACGCCGCGGCCTCGTTCATAAACGCCCGATACCGCCGGGCATCCTCCGGGCTGTAACGGGCAATTTGCTCCTCCATCTCAGCCGGATCAGCGGATAAATCCACGACCGAGCCATCTGCAAAGCAATTGCGCGTCCCATGCTCCAGCCGATAAAAATCGATATAGTCCTCGATGTCGCGGCCTACAGAAGCAAACACTTTACGAAAAGCATGCGTCATCGTAATCGTGCTTGGTCCCCGGTCGAAGCGGTATTCCCCCAGCTGAATGCGCTGGAGCTTGCCTCCTACTTTCTCCTGCTGCTCCAGCACGGTGACCGCATAACCTGCATGCGCAAGGCGCGCTGCTGCGGATAAGCCGCCGATGCCGCCGCCAATGATGACAACCCGCTTCATAGGTAACGCCTGCCTTTCCATATGTATCCTTCTCCGCTAGCAGCCGCACGCCACGATGCCGCCGCAATGCCCATAAGCATAACAATGCCAGCCGGCAGCAACAAAGCATGCCATAACGGCAAGCGTCCGCGATGATCAATTGCTCCTTTAATGATGATGGCGAGCAGCCAGCCTATCGCCGCCGGAAGCAAACAGGCGGCAAGCGTGTTTGCCAGCTCCCCCGCCGGAAAAGCTGCATAAGCAAGCAAAGCTGCGATGAACATAACAGGCGGCAGCAAATAAACGAGCGCATAAAATAAACCAAGTGCCGCGAGCAGGCCTATTTGGCGACCTGTCCCGGCAAAAATATTTTTCTTGTAGCCGTTCCATACACCTGCTGCATCCGTATACATGCGCATGCTCACCTGCTGCGATACGTCGGCGAGCGTCATCGGCAGGCCCGCCCGCTTCACCGCTCGCGCCAGCTCCATGTCATCGAGCAGCTTGGATTTGAAGCTCTGGTGTCCGCCAATCGCCGCATAGCTGCCGGCATGGATCAGCAGAAAAGCGCCATGCGCCGCCACGAATTTGGCGTCGGCAGAGCGGCGTACCAGCCGGATCGGCAAATGGCAGGCGATGGTGAAGTTCATGAGCGGCACGATGAGCCGCTCCAGCCAAGAGCCCGTCTGCTGATGGGGGAAGCCCGTTATCAGCCCCTTCCCTTGACGCAGCGCCGTGTCCAGCGCGGCAGCCAGCGCTCCTGGCCGCAGCGTCGCATCCGCGTCCAGAAACAGCAGCCATTCGCCGCGCGCCTCCTGCGCCAGCTGCTGGCAAGCATGCGACTTGCCCAGCCAGCCGTCTGGCAAGTCCGCTCCCCGCAGTACGCGCAGCCGCGCATCTCCTTGCGCGGCCAGCATCGCCACGTCAGCCGTGCCGTCGGCGGACTGATCATCCAGCACAAGCACCTCAAGCAGCGGCGAGGGCTCCGCTGCCAGCACGGCCTGCACGCAGGCCGCAATTCGCTCCGCTTCATTGCGCGCCGGAATGAGCACAGACAGCCTTGGCGGCGAATCAAGTGCTGCCCCATCGGCTCCATCAAGCCAAAGCCTGCCTGCCCCTGTGCCGCCAAGCTGCGGCAGCTGGCGCAAATTCCAGAGCACGAACAGCAGCTGCAGCACCAGAATGGCCGCTATCGTCCAAAAAAAGATTTCCATCTCGCCGCCCTCCCCTTCATCTGGTCGAACGTCTCATTGACCGAGCGTCCGGTTGCCAGCAGCGGCCGGAAGCCATCCCGCTCGCCGTCTGCACCGGCAATAACGGCCAACCGGTGCTCGTCCAGCTGCTCCTCCAGCTTGCGTTCGAGCAGCATGGCCGCTTCCTTGCGCCCCAAAGCGCGCCAGTCGTCCTCGATCCTGCTGCCAATAGAGAAGGTCGCAGACGCCTTCTGATGCAGCCCCATCGTATAATACAAGCTGACTGGCAGCACAGCAGCGTCCGGGCAGCGCTCCAGCAAATAGCCGATTCCCGTCTGAAATTGCAGCGGACGGCTTTCCAAATGAAAAATATCGCCTTGCGGAAACAGCCAGACCGCCCCGCCGCTGCGCAGGAGCCCTGCCGCATAACGCAGCGAGGCCGCCATCTCCCGCAAATTTTCCTTATTGACCGAAAAAGCGCCAATGCGGCGAAAAAAAGCATATCGCTTCATCTGCCGCTCATCCATCATCATATAATGGCGCCGCTGCGACTCGCTCCGAATCATATGGTAGACGAGCAGCCCGTCCCACCAGCAGCTGTGATTCATAATGAGCAGCAAAGGACGATCGGCCGGAACTTGGTCCAGCTCCCCTCGCATCGATACGGCATGAAAATGTCGTTTCAGCAAATAGTGTTTATTGTAGCGGGAAAATACCGCCTCAAACCACCTGCTCTTTTGCGATGTAATGATAACGAATCACGGCTCCTTCCAGCACAGCTGATGCAGCTGCGGCTATGAGCATCGGCACATACAGCCCTTCCTTCATGCCAAGCACCCCGAACATGAGCAGCATGAGCTGGCCCAGTCGAGCCGCTTCCCGGCGCACGGCATATGTCGTCTCGCGAGCTGGAAACAGCAGGGAAAGCGCCGCTGAGATCATAAACCAGCTAATGAAATTCGTCGCTGGAATGCCAAAATAAGCACCGTCTCCTTCCCACAGCCAGTAGCCCCTCGCATAAGAAACAGGATCGAGCACCAGATCCAGCGTGACGGTGAACAGACCGATTTGCAGCGCCCGCAGCCAGCGATTACTGCCCCTTGCCAGCAGCATGCCGTTCAGAAACACGCCTACCCAAGCGCAGGCAATCGTTACAGGCACGCTGCCAAGCAGAAAACCGAGCACCGGCGTATAGCTGTATTCGCCAAACGGCCACCCTGTTGTGACGCTCAGCCATTCTACGCCGAACGTCGAGAGTCCAACCAAGGCGATGCGCCCCCAGCCCCAGTAAGTTCGTTCCCGCAAGCCTTGCTCCAAGCTGACCGCATACATCGCATAAAAGACGAGAAACAAGCCGTTCGAGAAGGCCAGTGGCGCCGGAACGCCGATCGTCAGCATAAGAAGGATGCCAACCGCATACCAGAATAGAAACAGCTTTCGCATCATAATGATACAGCCCCGCTCTCCAGCACAACGTCCGCCATATATTTTTCTTTGATCGATTTGTATATTTTCAGCTTCGCCAGCGGCCCAACGACCGCCCGCTTCGCAAACACCTCATAACGGTTAGCGATCACCTGATCCAAAATAGCCCCGTAAAAACCAGCCGCAAGTTCTACCGCAAACGCGCTTGCTGGCGGATAGCTGCTTATATTCGCCAACCCTTTGAGAAACCAATCCTTCGCTTGGCGCTCCAGCGCATGAATAAGCGACCGGAAATGATCGTCAATGACGCCAGCCTCGAAGCTTTGCTCGCTGTAGCCATGCTGCTGCAGCAGTTCAAGCGGCAAATAGCGGCGGCCCAGGCCTTGATCCTCGCCGACATCGCGCACGATGTTGACGATTTGCATCGCCTTGCCCAAATAAATGCCAGCCTCTACAATTTGCTCGTCAGGATGGTTGTGCAGGACGGGCAGCAGCATTTCGCCAACCGTACCCGCCACCAAGTAGCAGTATTCCTCAAGCTGCTCCATCGTCTCGTAATGCGTCAGCACCAGATCGCGGCGCTGTCCTTCCATTTGGCGGAAAAACGGCTGCTTGCTGACCGAAAAATGATGAAACAGCCAGCGCAGCGCCGGCCATATGAAATGCCCGTCCGCCTGCTCCAAATGGGTAAACTGCTCCTCCAGCTCGTCTATCGTGTACGGAGACTGCTCCGGCTCATCGACTGCGTTGTCTATCATCCGGCAAAAGGCATAAATGACGTAAACCGCTTCTTTCCGCGGGCTTGGCAAAAATCCAAACGCCTTATAAAAGCTGGATGAACCTTTGCGAATCATCGCCTCGCATTGATTTAGGCTAAATGCTGCTTCCATCCGGCACCTCCTGAATCATGGCGGGTTTTGCTGTTGCTGCTTGAACGGCCACGGCGGCAGATAAATGCTGGGCGAGCAGCCTTGCGCCCTGCATAACAATAGGCACGCCGCCGCCGGGATGAACCGAAGCACCTGCGGCATAGAGTCCTTCGATGCCATACGGCACAATTTGCGGACGGAAGACGGCGGACTGAAGCAGCGTCGGCGCAATACCGAAGCTGCCTCCCTTGTACAAGCCGTCAGCCTCGGCATCTGCAGGCGTGCGGACCTGCTGCCAGCGAATCGCTTCCCGCAGCCCAGGAAAACCGCGCCGCTCCGCTTCGCGGAGCACCTGCTCGACCAGCTTAGGCGTTTCCTGCTCCCAATCAACATGCGGGGCGGCTGGCGATGGAATCAGCACATACATCGCGCTCTCCCCCGCTGGCGCAGCGGTATCATCGAAGGCGGTCGGATAAAAAATATAAAAAGACGGATCATCCGGCAGCCGATTTTCCTTGAAAATTTCTCCAAGCCCCTTCTCCAGCGAAGGCGGCAGAAAAAACTGATGGGCCACCGCTTCCGGCCACTGCTTGTTCAAACCCAAATAGATGAGCACGCAGCCGGATGAAGGCTTGTAGTCCTTCCTTTTATTTTTCGGTCGGGCCGCCTCTCCCACCGGCAATACGCCAGCAATAGAGGGAAATTCGCCATTGAAGACAACCGCATCATAGCTCGTCTCCCCTTCGGCAGTCCGTACGCCATAGCAGCGTCCATCGCTAATAAGAAGCTCTTTTACGGCCGCCTTCTTTTTCACAGTAACGCCTTGGCGCGCAAGCTCCTCCTCCAGCAGCGGAATGAGGCTTGCATAACCTCCCTTCAAGCACCAGACGCCAAACTCATGCTCGGCATACGGCAGCAGCGAATACAATCCCGGCGCCTCGAACGGCGCGCCCCCGATGTACAGCGTTTGCAGCGAGAAAGCATCGTGCAGCCGCTTATCCTTAAAATATTCGGCAGCGAGGGAGCGCACGCTTTTGTAAGCCCGCAGCTTGGCCAGCAGAGCAATATTGCGCACGGTGAAAAAATCGCGTTTGCGCAAAAACGGCCGCTCCAGAAAAGCTTTTTTCCCCTGAACGAAGGAACGCTTCATCTCGGCCATATAGCGAATAAAACCTTCCTGCTCGCCCGGGGATAACCGTCCAAGCTCCTCCAGCATGCGCTCTCTATCGCTCCATTTATGCAGCACAGTGCCATCCGCATAATGGATGCGGTACATCGGATCACAGCGCACGAGCGGGACCCGCGAGCGGTCAATACCCGCCTCGGCCAAAATGTCGAGCAGCATTTCCGGCAGCAACACAATCGTTGGCCCTTGATCGACACGGTATGTCCCATTTTGCTCGAAAGCGAGCCTGCCTCCGAGGCGGTTCATCCGCTCATAGATCGTTACAATCTTGCCTTGGCGACTGAGCAGCAGCGCCGCAATAAGGCCGCCGATTCCACCGCCTGCAATAGCAACCTTGTTCATATAGCCCCCTCCTTCAGCCGATCCTGCTCCATAAGCAGCCTGGTGCTGATTCGCGCGGATTCAAAAATCGTCGGCAGCCCGCTGCCGGGATGCGTACCGCCCCCAACGAGCCAGCAGTTGCCATATTCCTCGAAGCGGTTATGCGGACGCAGCATCATCATTTGATTAAAGGAATGCGCCAAATTAAATGTGGCCCCCTCATAAACGCCATGGCCCTGCTGCCAATCCTCTGGCGTAATCATCGCTTCGGTTTCAATATGCCGGGAAAGGCCGCGCATTTCCGGCTCCTGCTCCATGCGCTGCAGCATTTTTTCCCGTATGCGCGCGCCCTGCTCCTGCCAGTCGATGCCGCTAGTCATATTCGGCACAGGCATGAGAGCGTACAGAGCTGTTTTGCCCTTCGGTGCGAGCGTCCGGTCATGAATGCCGGGATTATGGACATAGATCGACGGATCTGCGGAAAGCCTCTTCTGCGCCATCATTTCATTGACATTCGTTTTATAATCGCCGGCAAACAGCACCGTATGATGAGGCATATGGATTTCTTTATTGATGCCAAGGTAGAGCATATACGTTGAGCAGGAATACTTTTTCTTGGCAAGCTTCTGCGGCGTATATTTCCTCAGCTCCCCCGGCTCAAACAGCTCGTTCATTGCCGTAGCAAAATCCGCATTCAAAATCACATGATCAGCAGCTATCTTCTCGCCATTATCCAGCCATACGCCGTTTGCCTTCCCGCCCTTCGTCAGCACACGCTTGACGCCCGTTCCAGTCGAGATAACGCCGCCATACTCCCGAATCACCTCGCCCATCGCCTCGCAAAGCCGGTTCAAGCCGCCTACCGGATGAAACAACCCATATTTATGCTCCATATAGGATAAAATCGTGAAGGTGCCCGGACATTCCCATGGCGACATCCCTAAATATTTCGCTTGGAAGGTAAAGGCGTATTTAAGCCGCTCATCCTTAAAATATTTGGATAACCGGTTATACACCGTATCCGTCGCATGCAGGCTGGGCAGCGCAGCAAGCACATCGCGGGCCATATAGTCGCGCGGCTTGCTGAAAGGACGCTGCAGCAGCGGGGACACGCGGCCAAACTTGAGCTCCTCATCGCGCATAAACCGCCTATAGCCAGCTCCGTCACCGGGAAACAGCCGTTCAATTTCCGCATGTGTCTGCTCCATATTGCGTGAGGGCTCAAATGCCGAATCACCAAACTTCAACCGGTACAGCGGGTCCAGCTCAAGCAGTTCCACGTAATCCGCAAGCTTTCGGTTCACTGCCGTAAACAACTCCTCCAGCAAATGAGGCATCATAAAAAAAGTCGGGCCGCGGTCAAACTTGAAATCCCCCACCTGCAGCAGCGAAGTTCGGCCCCCAATGTAAGGCTGCTTCTCCAGCACCGTAACTTTATAGCCGCGACCTGCCAGCAGCATAGCAGCAGCAAGCCCTCCCGGTCCGGCGCCTACAACAGCAACATGCCTTGTCTTCATTTATAGTCTCTTCCTTCCCATGCTAGAATCAGCTTTCTATAAATGCCCGTCATAGACGGCTCGATCCGCAAATGCGCCTGAGCCGCAGCCGGTTATAACGCAAAATCGCTATAAACGGCAAATTGGCCGCCAGCGCGTAGCCTACCATTAAATAGCCATACAAAGGCTCGTTCCAGATGAAAAATAACGGCGCGGGCACGATGGACAGCCAGTGCGTCCATTCGCCTCTAAGCGTTTCCACCATGTACTCCTGGTAATAGGCTTGGCCTCGCTTAGCAAGCCTTTTCTTCTGGAATCCCCTGCGGAACAAAAAGCTGCCATCCGGCACGCTGTCCTTCCAGGAGCGGATGAAGAGCACCTGCTCGTAGAAACGCTCCTCGCCGCTTTTATCACGCTGCTTCGGCTCTGCTCCTCTGCCGAAGTGCTGCTTCTCCTTGCTGCGCTCCGCTTTGCGCACGGTCCCGCCTGCTCCTGCTCCTGCTCCTGCTCCTGCTGCTGTGCCTGCTCCTGATCCTAGTCCTGCAAACCAGCGCTGTGGCAAGCTCGTATGCAAATAGGAGACGCCGAGATGGACGAGCAGCCAGCCGCCAATATTCATAGCGAGCACAGCCAGCGACGGCAATGCCTGCGCGCTCATAGCTTGCCTCGTTCCCGGCTGCCTATGGAAACGACTCGCCCTTTCCAAGAAACCTTCCTCCTAATGAAGGTCGAGAACAGCGAATAAGCGAAAAATAACATAAACAAACTAAGCGGCAGCGGGTACAGCAGTGCCGTCCAGCCCTTAAAACTCCCCGTTTTGCGCAGCCATAGCGCAAGCTGCAAGCTGTACGCCGCATAGCTGGCGGCACCTGTCCCCAGCAGCCAGTAATCCGCTTCGCCCTGCCCCTTCAGTGAAGAGAGCATAAGAATTACAGCCGATACGGCCCCCGCCAGCCACAGCGATACAGCGCAGGCTACGAAGGGCGCGGTCGATGCAGCGCCTGCTGCGAAGCTTTTGCTCCAGCCGCGGAACATGCTGCCCAGGCCATCCGGGTACATTCTAAAGGAAATTTTTTCGCAGCCCATAAAATTGGACACCGGCATTTGATCAGAGCTAAAGGCTCGCCCCAGCTCGAAATGCTCCAACACTTTGCCGCGTACCGCCTCATGCCCGCCGATGCGGAAATAGTCATCCCGGCGGCATATGAGGCAAGGCCCAAACGCTCCCGCCCGGCTGTCGCCGTCGCCAACCGAAGCGATGACAATCAGATTAAAGAAAGCAGACAGCTGCTCATAAGCACGCTCCATTCGGTGGTAAGGCTGCACCGATACGAGTCCGCCAGCCTCCTTCTGGCTGGCGGCCAGCAGTTGTAAAGCATCCTTTTCCAGTTCCACATCCGCATCCAGAAAAACAAGCAGCTCGCCTTGCGCTGTTTTGGCTCCCGTCCAGCAAGCCCAGCTTTTGCCGATCCAGCCGTCTGGCATCTCCTCCGCCCGAATGACGAGGGCGCCATTCGCGGCAGCAAGGCTTGCCGTTGCATCCTCCGAGCCGTCATCGACAACGATCACTTCTGCATGACTTAGCATCTGATGGTTCAAGTCGTGCAGCAGCTTGCCGATATTAGCGGCTTCATTGCGGGCCGGAATAATGACAGAAATGGAGATCGGAACAGCGCTATTTTTCATGCCAGCTCCATTCGCATCATCTGCCCCATTCCATTCATCCCCCTCATGAATAAACCAATCCGGCAGCCGGCTTACCCGATTTTGCAGCAGCAGGCCGCACAGCCAGCCGAAAACAGCCCAAATGATCGAGAGACTCATCGCCTCCCCCTCCTTCTCCCGTACATATAGCCAATCGCCTGCTTGAGGCCGCTAAATGCCTGCTCCCGGTAAGGAAACCAATTGATTTGCGAACTGCTGCGCCCAGCATTGACCATAACCGACTTTGAGCGGCAAAAGGCAAGCAGCCCTTCTTCGCCATGCGCACGGCCGAAGCCGCTCGCCTTCACCCCGCCAAAGGGCAAATGCATGTTGCCAATATGCCTTACAACGTCATTAATCGAGCAGCTTCCCGTCTCCAGCCGGGCTGCGAGCGCTAGCCCTTTTTTTCGATTAGCCGTAAAAATGCTTGCGCTAAGCCCGTAAGGCGAAGCATTCGCCAGCCGGATTACCTCATCCTCTGACTGAAAGGCCATAATCGGCAGCAGCGGGCCGAAAATTTCCTCCTGCATAAGCTGCATCTCCTCCGTCACTCCGGTGAGTACGGTCGGCGGAAACAGCGGCGGCTCCGCTCCGGGCGGCAGCCCTCCTGCCGCAATGCTGGCGCCTTTGGCTACAGCATCGTCCAGCAGCCGTTTCACTTTATGCCAGCCTTCTTCCGTTGCTAATGCTCCAATCTCGGACCAAGAACCGCCTTCGGCCTGCCTTAGCTCCCGCGTATATGCGACGACCGCGGCCAGAAAGGCTGCATAAATGCTTTCATGAACGTAAACCCGCTCCACGCTAATACATACTTGCCCGCTGTGCAAAAAAGCACCCCATACAGCTGCGCGAGCGGCTCTCTCGATGTGGGCATCGGCGCATACGATCATCGGGTCCTTGCCGCCAAGCTCCAGCACGCAAGGAATGAGCTGCGCCCCTGCTCGCGCCAGCACACTTCGCCCGGCCGCTTCGCTTCCGGTAAACCACAGCTTGTCAGGCCGCGCATCAATTAAGCGCTCCGCTTCCGCCTGCCCGCCTTCAACCAGTTGCAGGACGCCTGGCGGAAATGCAGCCTCCTCGATAAGGGCCGCAATGCGCTTGCTTAACAGCGGCAGCTTCTCCGATGGCTTGAGCAGCACTGTATTCCCTACAGCGGCTGCCGCGAGTGCCGGAATGAGCGTCAATTGAAGCGGGAAATTCCATGGGGCAATGATAGCCGCCACGCCGCAAGGCTCATATGCAATGTGCGAGGAGGAGCCTGCGAGCCACAGCGGGGTGCGAACGCGTCGGGAGCGCAGCAGCTTGGCCGTATTTTTTTCATAATAAGCAATAGCTTGAATGACCGTCAGCAAATCCGTCGTCAGTGCATCCATCGGGGTCTTGCCTGCCTCTTGGCCAAGCAGCGCAATCCACTCGTCCAAATCACGAACGAGCAGCTGCCGCACAAAGCGGATAGGCTGCATTCTATCCCGCACAGGAAGCGCCCTCCAGCCCGGAGCCGCTGCGCGGGCAGCAAACATTTCTTTCATCATTCAATCCCCCCACAGCAAGGGCCGCCTTTATATGATTGGCAAAATGATCCTAGCAGGTTTTAATTCGCCAATAATGGGCAACACCTTAAATACAGGACATACAGGAATGTTACTGCTAGATTTGAAGCTAGCTAACTATTAATTAACCTTACGGTATATTATAAAACATCTTTTTCGTTTATATAACCAAGTTTTTAAAAATATCCATTTGGCTTTAGTAAACAGGGAGGCGGAAACGAGCGATGAGTAAAAAAATCGTAGTTATTGGCGGAGGCTTAGGCGGCCTATCCGCTGCCATCAGGCTAACCGTTGACGGCAATCATGTCACCGTCCTGGAACAGCAGGAACGTGCAGGAGGCAAGCTGAATATCCGCTCGGGCAAAGGCTTTTCCTTTGATACGGGACCGTCGATTTTGACGATGCCCTGGGTGCTGGAGCAGCTGTTTGCTAGTGCGGGCAGACGTTTGGAGGACTATATGACGCTGGAACGGGTAGAGCCGCAGTGGCGGACTTTTTTCGAGGATGGATCGCAGCTTGACGTGACTGGCGATCTGCCGATGATGCTGGAGCAGCTTAGCAGCGTATCGCGAGAGGATGCCAAGGGCTTTCTGGCCTATTTGCAATACTGCCAGCAAATGTATGAGCTCAGCATGAAGAGCGTTTATGGCAAAAGCCTCAGCGGCCTGCAGGACTTGCGGGGGCAGCATAGCATGAAGGAACTGCTGGCGATGGACCCGCTTCGCACGATGCATCAGAGCACGAGCCGTTTTTTCAAAGACAAGCGCTTGCGCCAGCTGTTTGATTTTTTCATTATGTATATTGGTTCATCGCCTTATGCAGCCCCAGCCGTGCTATCTCAGCTCATCCATGTGCAGCTTGGACTCGGCATTTATTACGTCAAGGGCGGCATGTACAATATTGCGCTGGGCATGCTGAAGCTGCTGGGAGAGCTTGGCGTGGAGGTGCGGACGAATACGCCTGTCGCAGCAATCAATACGCTGGGCAAGGCGGCAACGGGCGTTACCCTTGCAGATGGCACGGTGCTTGCCGCCGATCTCGTCGTCTCCAATTTGGAGGCGATTCCGACCCATCGCAAGCTGCTCAGCCATCATCCGGGCGCTGCCGCAGAGACAAGCGGCATGAGAAAATATGCCCCAACCGTATCCGGCCTCGTGCTGCTGCTTGGCATCGACAAAACCTATGAACAGCTGCGCCATCACAACTTCCTGTTCTCGCGCAATCCAGAACGGGAGTTTCAGGATGTGTTCGTCTCCGGCATCCCTTCGCCTGATCCGACCGTCTATATTGGGGTGTCCAGCATTTCCGACGCAACGCAGGCGCCAGCAGGCCAGCAAAATTTATTCGTGCTGACCCACGTTCCCCCGCTTAAGCCCGGCGAGGACTGGGAAATTTACAAAGAAACGTACCGCGAGCTTGTGCTGGATAAGCTGGAGCGAATGGGACTGGACGACCTGCGCTCGCACATAACGTTCGAATACAGCTTTACGCCAAATGACTTGGAGCAGCTCTATGGCGCTAACGGCGGTTCGATCTATGGCGTTGTCACCGACCGCAAGCTGAACGGCGGCTTCAAAATTCCGAGCAAAAGCGAGCTGCTGGACAACTTGTATTTCGTCGGCGGCTCCACTCATCCCGGCGGCGGCGTGCCAATGGTTACGCTGTCAGGGCAGCTTACGGCTGACCTCATTAAAGAGCAGGCGAATAGCCGCTCTGGGGGCAGGTTTACTGCGGGGTAGGCTTTTAGTTTTAGAGTTAACCTTCGAACATCGCAAACGAGGGGCGACAGGAATGCGTGAGGGGTTTATGCTAAACTGATCAGCTTCGATTTTAATAGCATATTGGCTAAAAGGTGGCGGCTCTGGACGGTGGCTACTGAACTTCGGCGGCCACAGGAGCCGTTATTTCCTTCAAATGTCGTTATTGGAGAGGCTGGCGGACACAGAATCCGCTAAGGGCTCCCGAATCGCCTTTTTATCGCGATGATTGAGGAAATAAGCGATTTCCAGTCCGCTCACCTGCCAAAATGGGGAAAAACGCTTCATTAGCGGAACGTCAGTCCGCCAAAAGCGAGGGCATCTCCTATCCATGCTGCCCCAAAGTCAGAGCTATTCTCTTTTTTGTCTACCTTATCGATCGTCGATCGTCAACCTGTGCTGATTCTTGATAAGGGTTCCCTTTCATCATTAAATTAATATACAAATAAGGTATTTCCCTAGTGAAAGCTTCTGGGGCAATACCTTTTTTCATGAGGAATCTATTCTATATGCACTGCTAAATATCTGCTTTAAGTAATACATTCCTAAGGCTAAACGACAGAACGCTATGCGGGGTGTTACAATAGCAAAATCGACAACTAGCGGAGGAATGCAACTTTGAACGTTACCGATCTATCTGCCTATGCACAATCTTATTTACAGCAAATCAAGATGGAACGCAATTTAACCGACAAAACGATAAAAGCTTATTATTATGATTTAAGCGACCTCATTAAATGGATTAGCGATACCGCTCAAGGCGATATTGAACCCCAGCATGTCAATTCGTATTTCCAATCGTTGCAGGCTAAGCAAATGAAAGAAACGAGCATTAAACGTAAGCATTTTTCCATAAAAGCTTTTATCAAATATTTGGCTACACAAGGCGTTGCCTTTGAATTACCTAGTGCCATTGGCAAATCCAGCTTTAAGCTATCAAAGCGGATTCCCAAAACGTTAACGATAGCAGATGTGACTACCTTACTACAGACGACAGAAAAAGAAATGCTGCATCCGCGCACAAATTATCGCAAAATTATGAGCAGTCGCAATTCCGCCATTATAGAGCTCCTATTTGCCACAGGAATACGCATTGGCGAGTTAGTTGGCATTCAGCTTGAGGATCTTAATCTTCAAGAGCAAACGCTGCTGATTTACGGCAAAGGTCGAAAAGAACGCCTGCTCTACATCGCTAGCCATGAGGTGATTCATAAGCTGGAGCGCTGGCTTTCGCTTCGATCACATCTGGAGCCAAAAGCAAAAGCTTTTTTCATTAACAAATACGGCAACGCTTTATCCATTTATGCTATTGAAGATATTTTTTATAAGTACCGGGATATAGCGAAAATCAACGAAAGAGCAACACCTCATTACTTGCGCCATACGTTTGCCACTCACTTGCTCAATAACGGCGCCGATTTGCGTTCCGTCCAAGAAATACTCGGCCATTCCAGCGTCAGCACTACCGAAATCTACACCGAAGTTTCAATCGAACGAAAAAAACAAGTGCTAACTAAATATAACCCAAGAAACAGCCTTGAAATCTGAGAAAAAACCTCCTAATAACTATAAATTATTTGGAGGTTTTGTTGTGTTTCAAATCGAACTAGTTTGTGATTTTAGAGAATCATTTCCTTCAAAATTCGTTGATTGTGTAGAAGTTTTTAATGATCATCCAAAAAAAGACAGTGTCCTTGAAATTCTAGATGCCATTAATGAGATAGGGTACCCTTGTAATATTTTCGGCGGAGTTCCTGAACTACTAAAAGCTAGTCAAAACAATAATCGTTATGAAGATAAAATATTTATCAATCTTTCTGATGGACTCAATCAATCCTACAGTCGAGTTCAGGTACCCATGTTGTGTGAGATCCTAAAAGTAAAATATAGTGGTTCTCCTCCCTTTGTAGCAGCCCTTATGAACAATAAACATTACTCGAAGCTTGCATTAAATGATCTTAATGTCCTTATACCAGCTGGTCTTCTCATAAATAAACATACCCAATTGAAGACTGAGCTTTTTAATCGCTTGAAATTTCCGATTATAGTAAAACCCAATACAGAAGGTTCCTCTCTAGGCATCACTTTAAAAAGTGTTTGCGATACTATTGAGGAAGCGCACTTGCAAATCGAAAATTTGTTAGCAGAATTTGAAGAGATTCTTATAGAAGAATATATTGCAGGATATGACGTTACTAATCTAGTTATAGGTAATAAAGATGATATCAAATTAAATGAAGTTATTGTCATTCAAACACATCAGGGACTTATTAATTATAGAGAAGTTTTTGGTATATATGAAAAAGCTAATAAGCTGTCCACACGCTTAATTGGAGAGGAAGTATTTTCTTCTGAACAAATCACAAAAATTCAATTAACGTCTGAAAAAATTGCTGCACATATTGGTGCTAGAGATATTTGTAGAATTGATTATCGTGTTACAAATTCAGGTGATATATACTTCCTAGAAATTAATTCAGTTCCAAGAATTAGTACAAGCAGTGAAGTTGGTTTTATTTGCAGTAAAAGAAACATTTCCTTTAAAGATGTCTTACAGTATTATATAGAATCAGTTTTAAGCAGGTTCTAAAAACTTTAATCATGTGTAAATGTAATAAACCAAGGTTCAAAAATAGCTTCTAGACAATATGTACCCCCAGTTTCACTGGTAGTGTTTATACCAGCAAAGTGGGGGGACAATTCTTTAATGAGTTGATTTGCTCTATAAGCTGTAGACGTGTTTTGCGCATATGCGTAACCCATTTCAATACATTCCTTAGCCAAATCAATTTTGCCTAACTGTTTATTTATAATCGCTAAGTTTATGCATATCTTTCTTATAATAGTAGAATCTATGACATTTCCTGATTTGATTATTTCATAGAGCTTATCGATCTCTGTACCAGCCTTTTCATATTCTTTCTCTTGGCTGTAACAAACAGCTAAATGAGTTTTTATAGTCAACTCGGCGTACTTTGAATTGTTCCAGAATTTTGCTTTATTCAAATACTTAATTGCTTCAGCATATTTCCCTTTTACCATTGAGCAAACAGCAAGATTGTTTAACGGGTAGGATATTTCATGAATTTTGATTGGCGAAAGCAGCTCAATTGAATTGTTAAAAGCATCACAAGCTTCCGTAGATTTGTTTTGTTTGAACCATTCAAATCCCTTATTGTTTTGTATAAATGCTTTCTCAACGCTATCTTGATTAAGTTCAGCAATCTTCTCAGCAGCCTCTAAAAAATCAATAGCTTTATTGCCGCTATAGAAGTTTATACATGTTCTTAATAAATAACCAGTTGCTCTACTCTGCATACGCTCTTCCGTTAAGTTTAATGCTATGTCATTAAATATTTTCAAAGCGCCTTCCCGACCATTGGGCGTCTCTAGTAATGCTAGTTGCTTCATGTTTAGTGACATGATTTCCTTTTCTTGTTCCCCTTCAGCATTATTTAAAGCTTGCTGAAAATAATTAATTGCTACTTGTTTATTCATCAGCATGTTTTCAGTTTTTCCATAAAAATAATAATAATTGTAACGAAGTTTTGTTTCCAGAGATTCTGCATCTATGAAATTAAAAATATCTTTTGCATCAGCATATTTACCATTTTCATAATAACAAGTAGCTATTTCAAGTAAGTTCTCATTCGTAAAGTTTCTAAAATGAGCTTTTAGTCTGTCAAATATTAATATAGCATCGTTAAACTGGTTATTTTGAAACCTGCTTAAACCATACTTAAGATTTATCTCCTCCCAATTGCTTACTTCGCCCCTAAATGCATGCCATGCAATTAGATAGCTAATATCGTCATTCGATAAATTATTTTCCTTCAAAAATACAACATTCATTTCTAAGAAGTTATATAAATAGAAATTTACTAGCGGTTGGTAAATAGGACTCTCTAATCGCATTATCAATGTTCGATAAATTAAATCATGTTCTATTCTAACTTTTTTAACATTATTTTCGATTGAAATATTTATAATTTTAGTATTGCTTAATTTTTCTAAAGACATCAAAAAATCTATATGTGTTATTTCACTCATTTTAAACAGTTTTTCGTTCAGAAAACGTGTAATTTCCTCTAACACGTTAGTATTAATTATTTTTCCAAACCCAAGAATCCCTCTTAAGATCATTTTTTCTACTTCTGATAGCTTATCTACATCAAGAAATGTAGTTTTCTTTGATATAATTTCTTTGAATTTATCAGCCACAATTCTTGCATTATTTTTCTCTACGGACCCTGTAATGCCATCATGATAATATAAATTGCGTAGTGTTGACCGTAATTTTTCCGGTGAACCTTCACATGCTGAAAAAAGAGCGGATAGATCTTCATCATCAGTATGATTTAAATCAAAAATATGAAGTAGTATCTCATTAAAATATTCTTGATTAGAGAACGGATTTATTTTTAAATGTTCAAGTTTAATTTTTTCAATTAGTATTTTGGAAATATCAGTTCTTTCATTGAATTTTTCGTTAGTTGTCGTGAGCAGGAAGCAAATCCCAGAATTACCTATGTATGAACCAAGCAATTCTGAGATAATTTCTAATGACTTACTATCACAATTCGTAAAGTTATCTATGTATATAATCATGTTTCCTTCAGAGAGGATATGATTTATATAATTTTGTATTACTATAAATCCTGATTGATGTTTTTGTTTTTCGTTTTCAACAAATGCAGCAGTTTTATCAAAAACAAAATTCAACAAACCATCTATATCTACGTCTATTCCTTTTGTTTTAAACAATATACTAATAACATTTTTTGTAATATCAAGGACGGAAGTATAATTATTTTTGATAAAATCCTTAAAGGACAGCTTTGTGCTATCTTGGAGTAAACTTAATAATTGTTTAAGACAGTTAATATTTTGGTCTGCACTAGATAGATCCAGCCGAATTATTTTTTGATTCGATACTTGCTTTAAAGTATGTTCAATTAAATAGGATTTTCCAACTCCGCTAGGTCCAGAAAGCCACATTACATTTGAGGATAATTCATGATTATAAAAAGATTTTAGTTTTTCTTGTTCTAATTTTCTATTTACAAATTTAAAATTAAAAAACTTTGTGTTATCCATAAAAACGCCCCTTAAACAATATTTTAAAAACTCAAAACCTCCAAATAATTTATAGTTATTAGGAGGTAATCAGCCCGACACCGCCTTAGCCTTCTCAACCTGTTAAAGTTAAAGGTAGTGAATTCGGCCTAATTACACCCAGCTTGTTACAACTAACGACAAAATTTACTCTTTATCCCTAGATTATAAGTCACAAATCTTCAATTGTTTGTCGCTTTTTGTCACATCATTAAAATATTCCTTATGAACGTAATCTGCTATCCCCACTCCTTTTCACCTATCTCATTCTTTTTCGTAAAGTTTCAGCTAAACTAATAGTTCTCTCAAAAAAGCACAAAAAGGCCCTTATGCCTCAACACTACAGGCAATAAGGGCCTTCCTTCTAATCTTTTTGAATCATACTTTCTGATTTGTTACAGCTTAAACCCAACCGTCACAATCTCACAAGGACCAACCGCCAAGGCTGCACCCTGCTCCGCGCTCACTTCGATTGCTTCTCCAGCACGCTCCAACACGTCGCTCTTATAAAGCTGCTTGAACGCATCAGCGTTGCCGCCGCCAAAGCCTGCATCCGACAAGCTAAGCTCTGCTACCTGCTGCTTCATATTAAACCAGCGAAGCACAGCATCACCAGACTGCTGGCTTACTTTCAGCGAGGAGAACGCAATGCTGTCGCCTTCCCAAGCAAGCAAGCCCCCAACTGGTGCAAGCACGCCTGCATGAACCGCTGTCTGGCTCGCCGTCCAAGGCACTTGGAACTGATAAGCCTGCGCATAAGCGCCTGATGAAGCGCCATCGCCGTTATGCGGAATGATCGACAAACGGAAGCTTTGCTCGCCCAGACACTGGGCTTCTGGTGTCGGGAATACGCCCCAGTCGCCAAGCTCGGAAACTGAACGAAGCAGCGTAACGGCAATCGTATTGCGGCCATCGCGCAGCACTTCGTATTCATTCAAGCCAAGGTTCGCTACAACAAGGCCGCCCTGCTCGCCGCTCACATCAACAAAAGCTTGCTGATGCTGCGTATTGCTCGGATTTTCCCACTCGGCCGAAGGCTCATTGTCACGCACAGCTACTTCAAAAATCGAATCCACATGATGAACCGCTGTCTCTACATCCGTCGGGAACAATACGCGCACGCGATGATCCTTCGCCTGATTATTGAACGAAGCTTGTAAGTCTAGGCTTCTGGAGCTGCTGGAAAGCGCAATAACCGTCTTAATCGTCAACGGTACCATGTCCGCAACACGCTGTGCTTTGCGCTCAGGGTAATAAACAGCCTCCTGCTTCTCGATCTCAAACGTTTCATCGGCAGAAGCCGGAACCGCCCATTCATGCACGATTTCATAAGCAGTACGGTAAGCGCTTTGCTCCACCAGACGAATCGCTGCTTTCACGCCTTGCGTCGTAATCGCCTGCTCGCCATCCGGCTGCTTGTACATATATTCATTGCCGATATCGCCTGTGTTCTCATACACGCCAAGACCGCGATACACTAGACCGCTCTGCTTGTCCGTCAAATCGAACGAGCCATCTTCACCGATGGCGACATGCAGCCATTCATTTTCCAGCACGACCGAATCCGCACGCTGAGCCGCTGCAACCGCAGCCGCTTCGCCTGCTGGTGCTGCAGCTTCTCCAGCGCCATTGCGAACCCATGCATAAGACGACAGTCCAAGCGCTGGCACGTTCACCGCATCAAACGTCAGCTTAACTCGGCGGCACATATAAGGCTGGCGGAACTTGTCATCCGGCAAGTCGTACCCAAATTGCAGCCCCAAATCCTCCACAGAGCAAGCAACCGCTTCGCCGTTATGATCGACAAGCACTCTTCCAGTAACATCGACGGCATTCATCCGGCGATTGACTTCTGGAAGCGGCAAGCCTTCGCGGAAGTACAGACGCTCGACATCAAGCTCGATTTCAACAACGCCGCTGCGAGCCCAGCCTGTCGTGTTATAAACAACGAACGGCAGCGCAGCTTCGCCATACGAAGCAAATACCGATGTATCCACCGCTTCGGCAATCGCCTGCGTGCTATCGGTAACGATTGTTTCAGCGACATGGCGGCTCTTGTCAAAACGAGTAACCATCTCGCGGTGAACCTCATCCACACTGCAGCCGCAAATGCTGTCATGCGGATGGTTTTGCATTAGTGTTTTCCACGCATACGTAAACAAATGATGCGGGTATTCCTGTCCAAGCTTGTGCGCAATCGTCGCAAGCGGCTCCGCTACCTTTTCGAGCATCGCTTGGCCAAGCTGATTCATTTGCTTCAAATAAACACGAGCCGAAGCCGTGTTCACAAGCGTAGACCAGCCATCCGTACGTTGGCTGCGCAGCTCGCCCTTCACGACCGAAAGCTCGCGGTCAAGTCCGCTGTTTACCGCTGCCAAATAATCCTCAAAGTTGGAGTGGATAAAATCCGTATCCGGATACAGCTTTCTTGCTGTCGCCAGCGCCGCAGACAGATCCTGCTGAATAGGCTGATGATCACAGCCGTTCATGAACAGCAGCTCGCCAGTAGCCGCATATTTCTCGGCTTCCTCCAGCTTTTTGTCCCAATAGATCTTCGCCTCTTGCTCGTCTACCGGAACCTCCATGCCGTTGCAATACCAGTTGGCAAAAAGAATACCCAACACGCGCGAGCCGTCAGGACCTTCCCATTGCAGCTCGGAGAATGAGGACTCATAGCCCGTATCCGCTACTGTATTGTTAAAGCCCGTCGGCTTCACGCCTCTGCCAAATACCGCATTATCAATGCCTGCTTGACGCAAAATTTGCGGCGCCTGGCCGATGTTGCCGAAGGTATCCGGGAAATAGCCGACCTTCGCAATGATGCCGTAACGGCTCGCATCCTGATGGCCGAGCTGCAAATTGCGCAAATTCGCTTCGCTGCTCGTCAGGAAGGCATCCTGCAAAATGTACCAAGGGCCGATCGGAATACGTCCTTCTTTAATATATTTTTCAAGGCGTTCCCGATTTTCCGGGCGAACCTGCAAATAATCTTCGAGAATGATCGTCTGGCCGTCCAAATAAAAGCTTTTGAAATCGGGGTCCGTATCCAGCGTATGAAGCAGCGTATCCATCAGTTTAACGAGGAGCACATGATGCTTCTCATACGGCAAATACCATTCGCGATCCCAATGTGTGTGGGAAATAATGTGGGCCTTTCTTTTAGAAGCCATTACTGCGCACCTCTTCTTTCTTCATGTTGATCGGGCAGCGTAACCGCTACCTCTACTTGATGCGGGCGATAGACGGCGAGCAGCTTGCCGCTTGCATCCGTTGCGAACAGCACAGAGCGTTCCTTTTCCAGTGAAAAAGCGTACCGCCCCTCCGTCGCCGGGTCTTGCACTTCAATTCTCGCGTCGAATCCGGATTCGGATACGAATACGAATAGCGCGCCGCTCTTAAATGTAAGCTTGCGCCCATAAACGCCAGGCAACTGGCCGCCTTGCAGCCAATTCAGCTCCTGCTCGCAGCCTGCCGAGTCAAGCGCATAGCGATACAGCTCCTTAATCGGCTCCGTACGCTCGTTCAGCTCCAGCGGCAGCGGGCTCCATAACAGGCGTCCCTTGCCTACGGTCAGCTCAACCAGTTGGTCGCCATCATTCGCTGCTCGATGAACAGCGGAAGCATCAACGGCAGCCGCTTCACTCGAAGCAGCACTGCTAATCGGAACCTCTTTCCATACTTCGGCTATCCGGCGATTGCCATATGAAACAGGGAAAGTGGCTTCGCCAATGCGCAGCTGTTCCTCGCGCTGCACATTGCGCAGCTCCGCCCTGCCAAGCAGCCCAGAGCAGCGATCGCTCGCTTTCCAGTAAGCGTCCAAGCTTATTGGTCCCATCCATAATAACGTAACGCCCGCTCGCTCTACAAGTGCAATAAGGCGACCAAATGCCGCATCATCTAAGTTATGCGCACTCGGCACAATGAGCAGCTTCGGCGGATTCGCCTCCAGCTCCTGCAGATGATATTCCGATGCGCCGCGGAATGGCGTATTTAGCTCATAAGCCAGTACCCGCGTCGCGCGCGTTGTCGCATCAAACGCCAGCTTGCGATTGGAGAAATCGTTGGAATACGGGAACAATACCGCCGTATTCTCCAGCTGGCGATCCTCGAATAAGTCCCGAATTTGCTCCATAAAGCTGCCAAAATCATACGATACATCCGCTTCCGGCTTTTCCGTTCCATCTGCTCGCAGCGCGCCGATATGCGATTCATTGGCATTGTCCATATAGAAGTTCGTATTCCAAATCCACTGCACTGCCCCAGCTCCGCCTGTCGCAAAAGCATACGCATATTTGCGCTCCAGCAGGCTGTGAAGCTCAGCTTCCGAACGCTTCGCTCTGCCATCTGGCGTCTCCACATACATAATGCCGGTTTCCTGAACGACATTTGGTTTGTTTGCTGTTTTGGCAAACAAGCTGTCCCACACGAGATTGTCGTTGAGCCACCAGGAGTGGACTGTCGTATAATCAGCGGCTTCCTCGTAGAAAAAGGGCGAAGGACGCTGTGCGCCAAGCGCCTCATCCTGGCCGACCGTTACCATATGGTTCGGACATTCGTCTTTAATCGCCTCATACAATTGCTTCGCCCAGCGATTGTGCATGTCCATCGAGAACAGCACATAATCGAGCCAGCGCGTGCCATTTTTCCCTTGGTGCATATCCTGCACATCGAAGTTGATTTCTTCCGGCTCTGGCGGTACAGCCGCTTCATAGCTAGGCAGCTGCTCCGGGGACATATTCCACAGCTCTTGAAGCTGTGCAAGCGATCCATGGCGCTTTTTCAGCCAAGCGGTATAGGCCTTCTGTTCAAAAGGGTCGCGCGCTGAACGAGGTCCAT
This sequence comes from Paenibacillus sp. BIHB 4019, assembly GCF_002741035.1. NCBI lineage: Bacteria > Bacillati > Bacillota > Bacilli > Caryophanales > Paenibacillaceae > Paenibacillus > Paenibacillus sp. BIHB 4019. Next base: position 6,624,072 of record NZ_CP016808.1, read on the forward strand.
TCGAGAAAATGCGCGGCGGATCAAACATCGATGGCTCATTGATCAAATCCCAGTCGACATTCATCGTCTGCTTGTGGCGGGAAACGATCGCGCGCACGAAGCGCTTCTGCGCCTCGACGCTGCGCGGATCGAGATAAGGGTTTAACCCTTCCCACGTTTCCGGCGTAAAGGAGAAGAAGGTAAAGGTTACCTGCAAGCCATGACGTTTTGCCGTCAGCAGAAAAGCATCAATCGAACGCAGCGCCTCTTCTGACGCATGCCCATCCACCTGCATCACATTGCGGTACGCGGTCCAAATGCCCGTGCGAATCCAGTTGATGCCCGCTTTGCGCATTTGCGCCATGTCGCGGTCCCATACTGAAGCATTCGGCAGAAACAGAAATTTCCGCGCCACGTCCGACGTCATATACGTCATGCCGACTACAGGCAGCGGACGCCCATCCTTCTGAAAATAATCCCGTCCGCTCGTCACCGGGCTTCCCTGAGCAAGCAGCTCCTGGTCAAAGCCCCAGAAGCCTTGGCGCAAAATCCGCACCTCGCCCAAAGTCGATTCTGCTCGGCACACAACCCTATAGTAGCCGCTTTGCAGCTCAAGCGGCACGGGCAGCCTTAATATCTGCTGCTGCTTGCCTGCCCTCTGCTGCAAGCGGTATGCCCATTTCTGCTGCGAGTTTTCATGCTCGACCGTTATAGCAAAATCCCACTCCGCGGCTGGGTACAAGTCAGCCTGTCCAACACTAGCCGCTTGCTGCCTTGGAGCAGCCTCATTATCAGCTGGCTGGAGCTTTGTCTCCTCAAATGCCGAAACCTCGCCGCACTCAAGCTCGCGGCGAAGCTGCTGCACCTGCAGCGTCAGCATCGCCCGCTCGCCAGGCTCGAAGGAAGCATAGTTCGGCTTCAGCCACAGCTCTGTTACGCCAGCGGCACAAAAAGCGGCCCAACGGCCCAGCTCGGCTGCTCCGCCTTCCTGCCAGAACGCATTCGTCAGCGGCTGGTTAACGAACAGCCAGCGTGCGCCAGCGAATGCTCCCTTCGTATTCTCCCACAGCACCACAGGCGCTGCTACCTCGCGCCCTGTGGCGGAAATGCCTTTCAGCAGCGGATAAATATGCGCGTCCATCGGCCCGGCAGAGCCCATTTGATGCGGCAAATCGCTGCTTTTTGTCACATGCGGCACCAGATTCCAGGTTGGCGTCACACTAAACAGCGCTTCCCTGCCTGCCAGCAGAGGAAGATCCTCCGCGGCTGCAAGCGCAGCTATCGGAGCAGCGGCCACTGGCAGCATTTCATGAATATGAAGCTCGCGGTGATAGGCTGTCTGCTCCGACTCTACCAGCCACTCGCCTGCCTCGCCGCGGCGAACGGGGCGCTTGAACGGCGCGCCGCCCAAGCTGATCAAGCTGCCGCCGCGCCGCAAATAGCCGATAATCGCGCTCCATGCTTGTTTTGGAAAATAAGGGGCGTGCATATTAATGAAGCAGCCTTCTTCCGCAGTACCAAGCGCTTCCGCAAGCTCGTCTGCCCGGACAACGCGGCCTGCTCCTGCGAGCAGACCATCTAACTGGGCAGAAGGTTCCAAGGCTATCGGGAAGGACGAATCATAAAAAATGATGGCATGGCGCTTGCTCATAGCAGTCCATCCTTCATCGCCCGATAAACGAGCTGCGAGAACAAGCTGTTCGACCAAGCGAACCATTTCCGCGTGAATATGGCTGGATCGTCCGAATGGAAGCCTTCATGCATAAAGCCGGTATCGGCATCAGTTGCTTCCAGCATGGCAATCATGGCCAGCTTTTCCTCGTCGTTATCCGCAGTAATACCCTGCATCGAAAGCGCCATATGCCAAATATAGCCTGGCGGCGTATGCGGGCTTCCGATGCCTTTGGCGATTTTCCCTTCATAATAAAAAGGATTTTCTTTGCTCAGCGCGAATTTGCGCGTGTTTTGGTAAATTGGATCATCAGCGGTCGTGTAGCCCAAATAAGTAATCGAGAGCAAGCCCGGCGTTCCAGCGTCATCCATCAGGCAATAGTTGCCGAATCCGTCCGTCTCATAAGCATAAATAGGGCCAAACTCCGGGTGACGGTAAATGCCATACAGCTGAATGCCATGCTCGACATCATCTTCAAGCTGCTTAAGCTCCTTCACAAAGTCCATATCGCGGAATACCCACTCGGCCATCTCTCTCATCTGCCGCAGCGTTACAACCGCAAACATGTTCGCCGGAATGTTGTAGTGGAAGTCGCAAGCGTCGTCGCTTGGGCGGAAGCCCGACCAGATCATTCCGGTATAATTGACCGGCATGCCCATTCCGCTATTGCGCAGCGAATCGGTAGGAATGCCATTGTCCCTTACAAAACGGTAAGGGGAAAGCTCGAAGTGGCGCTGCTCGGTTTTCCACAGCTCCACAATGCGGCGCATCGCTGCCTTAAAGCCCGAGTCAAAAATATCGGTCAGCTCTGTCTCTTTCCAATACGCATAAGCTAGGCGCATCGAGAAGCAGATCGAATCCAGCTCGAACTTGCGCTCCCATACCCAAGGCGACATGTCCGTCTCATCCGTCGTATTCCAATGCCAGTCATTGGCCGACTCATTAAAGGCATTCGCATAAGGATCAATCTGAATATTGGCCATATGGCGCTTGATCAAGCCGCTAATGATACGCTGCAGCTCCACATCATTTTTCGCCAGCGGCACATAATGAATGACCTGCTCGACCGAGTCGCGCAGCCACATCGCGGGAATATCTCCCGTAATGATGAAGGTTGTGCCATCATCCATTTTTTTCGTCGTCGTTTCCAGTGTGTTAGGAAAGCAGTTTTTGAACAGCTGAAGCAGCTTCGGGCGGTGCGCCAGCTTCTGCTCGGCTTCTTGCAATACCTCTTGAACCGCTTGCGGCAGAGCAAGCTCTGGCAGCGGGATTTTTGGCAATCTGAATTGTTCCATGGTGGGTGTAGCTCCTTTGACTATTATTTATTCCTTAACAGCGCCTACCGTCAAACCTTGAATGAAATAACGTTGGAAGAACGGGTAAGCGAATACGATCGGTCCGGTTGCCAGCACAACCATCGCCATCCGCGATGTATCCTGCGGCATCGATTGCAGGACGCCTACGCTTAGCGACGCATTTTGTGAGTTTTTCATAATAAACTGCATGCTGTTCTCAATCCGCATTAGCATCGATTGCAGCGGCACCAAATTTGGCGAATCAATGTACAAGAGCGCATTAAACCAGTCATTCCAATAGCCTAGTGTACAGAACAGGCCAATGGTCGCAAGACCTGGCAGCGATAATGGCAGAACAAGGCGGAAGAAGATGCCGAACTCGCCCGCGCCGTCGATTTTGCCTGATTCAATAATCGCATCCGGCACCATCGTCGAGAAAAATGTCCGCAAAATCATAATATAAAAGGCATTGACCGCAAGCGGCAAAATGAGTGCCCACAAGGAATCCTTCAGCCCCAGCAGCTGCGTCATGACGATATAAGTAGGTACAAGACCGCCATTAAACAGCATCGTGAAGAAGGCAAAGAAGGCGAAAAAGTTGCGATATTTAAAGTTGCGCCGTGATATCGCATAGGCAAACAATGCTGAGCATACGACACCGATAATCGTGCCTACAATTGTAATCGTAATCGTCACGCCATAGGAGCGGAGCAGTTGGTCGCCTGCCTTGAATAAATAGCGGTAAGCTTCCACACTCCATTTCTCCGGAATAATCTGATAGCCATTGCTTGCCAGCGTCGCCTCATCCGTGAAGGAAATAATCGTCACGAACAGGAAAGGAAATACGCATAACAAGGCAAAAATACCGGCCACGGCATGAAAAATAAAATTCCACGCTGGCGAGAGCTTATGAAAATCACGGCTCTTAATCGTTCCAACAGACACAGCCGTTTCCCCCTTTTGTTTTGGACTTCTGTTCCGAGAAAATTTGTTAAGCAAGGTTGCTGACGTCCATCCTAAAACAATGCGTTGTCTTTATTGAACTTGCGTACAATGCCATTGGATGTAATAACAAGAATGAAGCCGATAATCGACTGGTACAAGCCGGCAGCCGTCGTCATGCCAATTTCTCCCGTCGATTTAAGCCCGCGGTAAACATAAGTGTCAATAACGTTCGTCACGCTGTAGAGCGTACCCGAATCGCGCGGCACTTGGAAAAAGAGGCCAAAATCGGCATAGAAAATTTTCCCGATCGCCAGCAGCGTCAGAATCGTCATAAGCGGCATCAGCATCGGAAGCGTCACATTGCGAATTTGCTGCCATTTGTTGGCCCCGTCAATCATCGCCGCTTCATAAAGCGACTTGTCGATCCCCATAATAGCGGCCAAATAGATGACGCTGTTATAGCCGACCGATTTCCATAGGAAGACGACGACAATCATAACCGGCCAATAACCCGGGCTCGAATACCAGTTTACCGGGTCCATGCCCAGCATCTCGGCGATTTGGTTGAACACCCCTCTGTCCAAGCTCAGAAAGCTGTAGACGAAGTAGCCTACGATAACCCACGATAGAAAATAAGGCAAAAACATGCCCGTTTGATAAAGCTTGGCGAGCCGCTTGTTCGTAATTTCGGCAAGCATAATCGCCATCGCTACCGCAATGACAAGGCCCAGCACAATAAACACGACATTGTACAGCACCGTATTGCGGGTAATGATATAGGCGTCATTCGTGCTAAACAGAAACTTGAAGTTTTGAAAGCCGACCCATTTGCTCTCGATAATGCTGGACAGAAAGCCGTTACGGCTGTAGCGGTATTCCTTGAAGGCAATAATCATGCCCGCCATCGGCAGGTAGGAAAATAGAATAAACCAGGCTGTAGCTGGAAGCACCATTAGCAGCATAGCGGTATTTTTGTTCATATCCTTGAAAAAACGTCCTATAGCTCCCACTTTCTTCACCTCTTCGCAGTCGGATTAATGAGAGAAGGCATGAAGCGAATACGATCCATTCGCCCCACGCCTTCCGCTTTACTTGCCGTTCGCGGCTCTCCACTCATCAAGCTGGCGCTGCGCTTCCTCAATAATTTTATCCAGGCCTGCCGCTTTAAACTTCTCATTGGCACGCGGCAAATAAACTTCAGGGTCAACCGTACCGGTCATTAGAGCTGCCCAGTACTCTTCTTTTACGTTTTGTACGGAAGCAATTTCGGTTGTCACTTTCGATGTATCAAAGTTGAAGCCAAGCAGCGGGGCTACTGTACCCGCATCATTAAATTTCTTGAACTCTTCCCATTTGTTCGTCGGATCTGTCGTATTCAAATACGTAATCATCAGATTGCCGAGCGAGAAGGTTGGCATATCGTAGTTTTTCGACTCGTCCAAATTGTCCATGACGGTGTCGCTTACTTTTTTGTAATGCACGCCTTCAATACCGGAATCGATCATATTGCGCAGGACAGGGTCCGTATTAAGCAGGTTTAGGAACTCCATCGCTTTTTCTGGGTAAGCCGAGTTAGCCGAAATAGCTTGCATCGAGCCCATAACCGACCAGTTGTAAATGAGCGCATCGCTCGCTGGCGTCGATACAACCGGGTAGCCGTAGCTTGCCGACCATAGATTGTCCGCGAATGGCTGCGAAGTGGCACGGTCTGCAAACCATTTGCCCGTCGTTTGCGCATCCGTCATGGAATCCATCGTTGCGGCTTCCGTCGGAATGTAGCCTGCTTTGTAATATTTGTGCATCGTGCCGAGAATTTGCTTCATCTCTGGCGTGTCGAGCACGTTTACGATTTTGTAATCTGTCGTGTCCAGTGCAACCGCCATTGGCAGCTTCTCAATAATGTAGTCATACTTCACATACGGCATTTGGTTCTTATCTACCGCAAGCGCGTATACGTCTGGTTCATTTTCTTTAATCGTTTTCAGCAGCGGCTCCAGGCTTTCCAGCGTGTACACGCCGGACATGTCCAGCTTGTACTTGTCGAGCAGCTGTTTATTGAAGCGCCATACTTCCTGTGCTGGCAATTCTTTATTGGCAGGGATGCCGTAATTGTGGCCATCCACCTTCGAGCCTTCCAGGAAAGCCGGGTCCAATGCGCTAACGATGCCTTGGCCTTTCTCCTTCAGCAAATCGTCGATTTGCAGGAAAGCGCCTTTTCTCGCATTTTGCACATAATCAAATGCCCATGACGCTGTGAACATAATGTCAACCGGATCGCCGGACGCTGTCATGACTTGCAGCTTCTGAGCGTAATCGCCCCAGTCCACCATATTCATTTTAATCGTAACGCCAATTTTCTCAGCCGTGTATTTGCTCACCTCGGCCATAACTTTATCTACATCTTTTTGCGGCGTGCCAATGGTGTACCAGATGAGTTCAACCGGCTTTTCAGCTGTTCCCTCTTCACCGCTGCTTTCGTTTTTACTTCCGCAAGCGCCAAGCACAAGCGATGCAACCATCAGCAAGGCAAGCAGCGGCATAAATCTTTTTCTCTTGTTACTCATTATGTTTCCTCCCCAAACTATGTTCTGTACTCTATGTTTTAAATTAACGGATGCGGCTATTTTCATATAGACCACAAACTAAAGGTATGATGTACAAATTAAAGAAAAAAACTACTCCATCCAGCGATTAGAGTAGTCCTTTGTATTCCGTCGGGGAAATTCCGACGTATTTCTTAAATTGTTTGTAGAAATAGCCTGTCTCCCAATAACCGACGGTTGCTGCAATTTCCTGCACCTTGAGCTGCGTCTCCTTCAGCAGCTGCTGGGCTTTGCCAATACGGTATTTATTAATATATTCGGTGAACGTTTCATTCGTTTCCTTCTGGAACAGATGTCCGAGGTAAACCGGATGAATATTATATTGCTGGCTCAGCAGCTTAAGCGACAACGGCTGGGCGTAATGCTCATGCACCTCGCTCAGCACCAGTTGAATGACCGGGCTTTTCACATCCTTCAGCAGCGATTCCACCGTCAAAGTCGCCGCTTCCTTCACAACCGCCATCAGTCCGTCAATCGAAGGAAGCTGCATAATTTTCGTGAAGCCCGCCTCATAAAGCTCCGGCTGATCGGCTTGCTTGATTTCCTTGAGCTCCATCTTGAAGCGGATCATCAGCTCAATCGCCATGCTTTGCATAAAAGCAGGGGTAATGCCCTCCCTGGCGTGGCAGCGCTCGAATTCGGCCTCAATGGCCTCATGCAGCTTCTCTACATCCCTTCCCTTAATCAGCTTCGCAAAGGTTGGCCAATCGAGCGGTGCAGCGGCCTCATTCGCCGTCCCCGGCGGCCCTGCCTGCACAAGCAAATCGTAATCCAATATTTCAGGGTCATCATATAGCAGAAAATATTCCTGCGCTTTCTTCGCATTCGCATAGCTGCGCGGTGCTTCTTCCCCCATCGGTTCAGCGCTGCCGATGGAGAGGCGCATGGCGCTATGTGCCAGCTTCGGCTGCATGCCGCGCAGCTTCTCTATCGCCTCGCGCTTGCCCGTCTCTGGCTCATCGAGCATAAATACGATGACCAAGTCGCCATCGATATCGACAAACGGCAGCATCGATGGGTCTTGCACAGCCAATCGCTCAGCCGCTTCATACGCTGGCGAGGCCGTCTCGTCCGTCCGCACTACAGCGGTTACCACATAGGGCCGGTCAAGACTGAGCTGCAATAATTCCATTCTCTCCTGCAGCTCACTGGGCGCAATGCGTCCCGTCAACCAGCGATACAATATATTATCGCGCAATATACGAATATCGTATTCGCTGAACAACCGATCCGCCTTGCTTGCATTCAGCTTGTCAATCGTGCCGGCGAGCGTTTCCTGCAGCTCGTCGAGATTAATCGGCTTGAGCAAATAATTTTCAACGCCAAGCTTGAGACCCTCTTTTATATAATCGAATTCATTATAGCCGCTTAAAATAATAACTTTAAGATCCGGGCGAAATTTACGCGCTTCCCGAATGAGGGCGAGGCCATCCATCGTCGGCATTGAAATATCTGTCAGCAAGATGTCTGCGGGCAGATCCATTAAAGCCGCCAGTGCCTCCTGGCCATTTTCCGCGCTGCCGACGATTTCCAGGCCGAAGGCCGACCAGTCAATAATGTCATATAGCCCATCAATAATGAACGGTTCATCATCCACAATGAATACTCTATACATGCTCTGCCTCCTTGTCATAGGGAAAGGACAGCGTGACCGTCGTCCCCTCCCCTTCTTTGCTGTCGATATCGAGCCCGTATTCGCTTCCGTAGAGCAATTGCAGCCGCTCATGCACGCTTCTAAGCCCGAAAGAGCCGCCTCCGGCTTCCTCTGGCAGCGCCAGACTTTGCCTGATTTCTTCCAGGCGCTTGCTGCTGATGCCGCTGCCGTTATCGGCAATCGTCACCCAAATGCGCTCCTCCTTGCGCCGCACCTCCAATTGAACTTCATTATCCATGCTGCGCGGCCGCAGGCCATGTACGACATAATTTTCAATAAGCGGCTGGAGCGCCATCCGCATCACCTGTTTGTCGCCGAGCCCCTCCTCGCAGCTGATCGCAAAGGAAAGCCTGTCTTTATAGCGAATGCGAAACAGCTCCAAATAAAGGCGCGCCGTTTCCAGCTCATCCTTTAAGGTGTTGCTTCCCTTCGGCTGCACAAAGCTCTTGAACAGCACCGACAAGCTGTAAATCATCTCTCCCACATCCTTCGCCCCTTGCGAGACGGCCCGCATGCGAATAACCTCCAGCGTATTATATAGAAAATGCGGATTGACCCGCGCCTGCAAAGCCGCAAGCTCCGTATGCTTTTGCTTGATTTCCGCCTTGTACACCGTGTCGATATGGCGGCTCAGCTCATCGAGCATATCATTGAAGCTGCGCGAAATTTGCCCCAGCTCATCGCCCCGGTCATCCTGGATACGCGCGGTAAGCTCGCCGCTTTCCACCTTGCGCATGAAGCGAATAATTTTATTCGTCCGTTTGGCAAAATTGACGACGGCTAGCGTCGGCACCAGCAGTACGACGGCAATGCAAAGCGCGCTGATCAGCATAATCATCTGCTTCAGCCCGTGGGCCGCTGCCGCGACCTCGGCCTTCGGCGCGACACCGACGACGATAAAACCCGCCTGATTTTGCGTCAGCGTCGTGACATAAGACTCCTGCTCCAGCATCGCCGTTCCATAGAGCGTGTCCAGCTTATCCATATAGGGATATATTTTTCCATAGTACGTATCCGAGGAATCAAACAGCACTTCCCCAGCCGGGTTCAGTACAACAATGTAGCCTTTTAGCTGGCCCTCATAATTTTTCAGCGCCTGCCTAATTTGATCCGATTTATAGTAGACGAGCAATTGGCCTAGCCCCTTCAGCGTCTGCTTGTCATTAATCGGGAGCCGAAAGGCATACAGCTCGGGATCACTTTGCTCAATGGCGCGCCGCACCCAAATATTTGGAACGGACACACGGGTGTCTTCCTGTGCCATCGCATCGGGAATATAGGAGCGCGAGGCGTTGGACGAAATCAGCTTCGTGACATGATTTTTCTTATACACATATAAAAACTGCCGATTGGAGCTATACAGCAGCAAATTTTCGATATCCGGGTCGTCTTCCAGCTTATTATCAAAATAGTCGAGCCCTTTCGGCAAACTTGTACTCGTCTCATCGATATTTTGGTCGAGCCTGAATTTCATATAGTCATCGAAGGGATTTTGCAAAAAATAAGATAAGTTCAGCGACAGCGGCTCATTGCGGTATACATCCACCATCATCGACTGGACAGAATCATATTTGCGGGTCATATAGCTGTTTACGCTGTCCATCGCTTTTTTCTGGTTTTCCAGCTCATTGCGGACGATCGATTGCGACATAAAATCATACATAAAATAGGCGAAGGTGACAATCGTCCCCGTCGTAATCAAAACAAACAGCAAAATCATTTTCATAAACAGATTATTTCTGACGTATTGGTCGTACAGCCGTTGCAGCTTCAATAGCAGGCTCCCTCCTTGCGCAGCACTTGAGGAGCCTGCACATGCATTATAAGTTATTACTATACTCTGAGTTGCAAGAAATCGACAAGTACCCGGGTGCAAAACGGAATAGATGCTTTCGTACTAGCGTAAACGGCTTTCGCCATCCTCTGGCAGCAAAGCTAACGTTTCGTGGTGAAATATAAGCCCATTATAAGGGTTCAGCTTATCACTTCTTATATTTTAAAAAAAGCAGCAGATGCTAGCGATATTCGCTCACATGCTGCTGCTTCTTCAACTTGAACTCTATGGTATAGTATGCAATGTCTGGTACGCTACGTATCCCAGGAAATCAGGGCAACATCATGAATCGCCCCGCTTTTGCGCTGCACAGCGAACGTGTCCATTTGATGGGCGATTTCCATTTCCTGCAAAATATCGCAAAGCACCTGTGCGCGGCTGCGTTCCAGCTGCTTTCCGCCATACATAACCCGCAGCGGATGGGCAAAAGGCAGCCCGATCGACTGCACGAGATAGACGCGCCTCCTCGCAGTAAGATTCATCTGGGCAAGGCTCTCCTTCATATCGCGTATCCGGTAAAAAGCATTGGCGCTGAACAGCACATCGCAAGCCAGCCCCGAAGACTCTTCCCACTTCGCATGTATCGCCTCCGGCACAGCTTGCGCCAAACCAGACTGCTCCCAGCTTCTTGCCAGTATTTCATACATCGCCGCCGAAGGCTCCACAACAGTAAGCTTGCCCACATATGGAGCAAGCAGCTGCGTAAATCCGCCCGTTCCCGGGCCTACTTCAAGAAGTTCATCCCCGCTCCGCAAGCTTGCTATAACGGTGCCCATCAGCTCCGCCGTATACGGAGCAAGCGGATTGCGTTCATCATAAACAGGCGCATGCTGCTGCCAGTAGCTTTCCTCCTCGGCATCATTGCCGACGCGGGAATCGCTTTGGGCTGCCTGCTCCCAAGCGAGCGTCCAGTAGGCTGCTGGCGTCAAGCCAGCTTCGCTGTACCATTCCTTCATCCCGCACACGCTCCTTTCCTTATGCAAAGTCTATATATAAGTTGAACGATTGATTAGCATGAGGGCTATGGTCATCACTGCGAGAAAGCTTGAAAAGCATTCACCAGCTGCTGCGTATAAGGATGCTGCGGGCGCTCCATGATACACTCGCTCTCATTAAGCTCAACGATACGTCCCTCTTTCATAACCGCAATTCGGTCGCACATATGCCTCACCAGCGCCAAATCATGCGAAATAAACAAATAAGTCAGCCCATATTCCTTGCGAATGCGCTGGAGCAGTTGGGCAACCTGCGCCTGCACCGAAACGTCAAGCATCGATGCCGGCTCGTCCAGCACGAGAAACTTCGGCTCCAGCATCAAGGCCCGCGCAATGACGATTCGCTGAATTTGCCCGCCGCTTACCTGATGGGGATACCGCGTCAGCACCTCTGCCCGCAGCCCGACAACCTCCATTAGTTCAAGTGCCTTCTCCCTGGCTGCTGCCTTATTCATGAGTCTATGCAGCAGTACTGGCTCAAGCAGGCTTTCCAGCAGTGTCTGCCGGGGATTAAGCGCGGAGTGCGGATGCTGAAACATGATTTGCAGCTCCCGGCGCAGCGGCCTCATCTGCTTCATGGAATACCCGCTTATATCGGTTCCTCTATATATAATACGGCCGCCATCAGCCGAAATCAGCTTTAGCAGCAGCCGCGCAAGCGTTGATTTACCGCTGCCGCTTTCCCCAACTAGCCCCAGCGACTCGCCTTCAGCGATATGAAAGGATGTTGGCTCCACCGCCTGATGACCTTTGCCTGTTAGCCAGCTGCTGCGATACCGTTTGTGCAGCTCAATGATTTCAAGCATACAGGAAGCACCTCGCTTTGTGCTGGGAGACTGCTTGCGGGACGGCTGCATGCAGGGCGGTTGTATGCGGGGCTGCCGCATGCTGGCCCTCAGCATTGCCGCCTACTTGGTCAACTGCCTTATTCGTTATGTTGGTGTGAGCTGCCTTGTATAAGCCAGGCCGCTCGGCTTTGCAGCGCGGCATCGCAAAACTGCAGCGCTCATAAAACTTGCAGCCAGCAAGCTTATCCGTCAAGCTTGGCGCTGTTCCAGCTATCGGTATCATTCCTCTGCTCGGCATGGATGCGATTAAGCCGCGCGTATAGGGATGCATCGGCTGTGCAAACAGCTCCTTCGCTGGTCCCTGCTCAATGATTTGACCAGCATACATGACGCCCACTTCATCGCAAAGCGCCCGCGCTGCATCCAGATCATGCGTAATGAGCAGCAGCGCCGCACCTGTGCGCCTCGTTATATTGGCCAGCATGTCCGTCACCTGGACACGGATTAAAGCATCAAGCCCTTTCGTCGGCTCATCGGCAATAAGCAAAGACGGGCTCCCGGCAAGCCCCATTGCCGCCAGCACTCGCTGTTTCATTCCACCGCTCAGCTGAAAGGGATAACGCCGCAGCTGCTGCTCGGCATCCGGCATATGCATGGCATGCAATAGACCAGCAGCCTGTGCGTTAAGCTGCTTGTTCCCCGCTCTGCCTGCATAAGCGCGAATCGCCTCGCGCAGCTGACTGCCGAGCGTCATCACCGGATTGAGCGAGCTTGCCGGATTTTGCGGGATGAGGGCGATTTCCCTCCCCCGTATTTGCCTCATTTCTTTTGGGCTCAGCTTTAGCAAATCCATGCCTTTATACAGAATGCTTCCACTGACGGAAGCCTGTGCGGGAAGCAGCCTCACCAGCGACAGGCCTAGCACCGACTTGCCGCTTCCGGTCTCGCCAATCAGTCCAAAAATGCGGCCACGCTTCAGCTCAAGCGAGGCCCCATCTACTGCCTGAACCAGCCCTTCCCTTGTCTGAAAGGATGCATTAAGCTGCTTGATTACGATAAGCGTTTCGCTCAATTTCATTCCTCCTACAGCAGTGAATGCTCTTTCTCCGTCCGTGTATCCAGCTTATCCCGAAGGCCGTCACCCAGCCAGTTGATACATAGCGATACAGCGGCTATACAAAGTCCGGGAGCGATCATCAGATGCGGATAGCTGCGAAAATACGGCCGGGCATCATTCACCATCACTCCCCAATCTGCCGCTGGCGGCTGCAAGCCTAGACCGAGAAAGCTAAGCGAGGCGATAGATAAAATAACTCGCCCAATTCGAATGGTGAACAGCACGATGAGCGGTCCTAACAAATTGGGCAGCATATGCCTGGCGATAATATACGCATGGCCCGCTCCTAAAGCACGGATGCCTTCCACGTAGCTTTCTTCGCGAATTTTCATAACCTCGCCGCGCACGACCCGGGAGAAATCCGCCCATGAGGTGAAGAGCAGCGCGATAAACAGGCTTTTCACCCCAGGACCGAGCGTACCTGCAATGGCCAGCATAAGGGCAAGACCCGGCAGCCCCTGAAAAATGCTCACGACAATTTGAATGGCTTCATCAATCCAACCGCCAGCATAACCGCTAATGGTGCCCAGCAGCAGGCCGACGAGCATTGTAGCGAGCGTAACAGCGGCCGCGAGCAAGATCGACACCCTTCCGCCATACAAAATGCGGCTCAGCACATCCCTTCCCAGTGTGTCCGTCCCTAGCCAGTGTGCGGAGGATAACGGCGCAAGCCTTTCTGCCATATTTATCTGATTCGGGCCATAAGGAGCAAGCAGCGGTGCCAGCAAGCTGACAAGCAGAACGAAGGCAAGCAGACCCGCGGCTACCCTATAGGACATCTTCATCGCAGCTTCCCTCCCAGCCTAATTTGCGGATGGGCAAGCCCATAACATAAATCCGTTGCCAAATTAAACAGGACGTAGATGAGACCGGTAAATACGACATAACCCTGAATGACCGGATAATCTCTGCGAAAAATACCGTCCATTGCAAAGCGCCCGATGCCCGGCACTGCAAATATAACTTCCACGATGACGGAGCCGCCAACAATCGCTCCAAAATAACTGCCGATAACCGTGAGCAACGGAATACAAGCATTGCGAAGCGCATGTCGAAGCACAATAAAGCTCTCACGCAGCCCCTTCGCCCGGGCTGTCAGCATATAATCTTTATTCAGCTCCTCCAGTAGCGCCGCACGCGTCAGCCGCATCAATATGGCGCCTGTACCGGAAGCAAGCACCGCCGCTGGCATAAGCAGATGCTTCCAGGTGCCATAGCCGCTAGTTGGGAGCAGCTGCAGCTTCTCCGACCATAAGGCAATGAGCATGATCGCCAGCCAAAATCCAGGAATCGAAACCAAAATCAGCGCAAGCGCCCTGCCGATATGATCGAATAGCCGATTGCGCCGGATCGCCATGAGCATGCCGGATGGCACTCCAAGCAGGACGGCAAACAGAACAGCTAACAAAGATAGGCTTAATGTTGCTGGCAGGCGGCGCAGCAGCTCGCCGCTAACCGATTCCTTCGTCATATAAGACGTGCCAAGATCACCTTGCAGCGCCTTTGATAACCAATGGCCATACTGAATGAGCAGCGGATCATTCAGCCCCATCTCTTCTCTTTTCAAAGCCATTTGCTCTGCTGTCGGCTGGCTGAAGCCGTTCATGCTGAGCAGCTCGACAGCCGGGTCACCCGGAGAGGCGACGCTTAAGGCAAAGGCTATAAACGTAATGCCAATCAGGACGGGAACCGCCGCCGCCAACCTCCGAATGAAATAGGCCATCTTATTGCACCCGCTCCAGCTGCGGCAGCGTTGTACCATAGACAAGTGCCCCATATCCGGTAATTTCTTTGCTGTACGCAATTAAGCTCGCATCATTAAACAGCGGAATCGTCGGCAATTCCTCGGCTGCAATGTCCTGCAGCTCGTTATAAATCGCACCGCGGTCATCCATATCCAGCGTCGTCTTCACCTGCTTCAACAGCTCATCCACACGGTCATTGCTGTAACCAAGCGTATAACTGATATTGCTTGAGCCTTCGCTCGCCATATAATTGTTCAAAATCGAATATGGATCGCCATTCGGCAGCCCCTGTATGGCCAGTGCCAGATCGAAGTTTCCTTGTGCCTGTGCTTCCTTGTAAGCCGCACCATCCAGTATTTGAATCGTCACGTCCAGCTGCAGCTCTTGAAGCACAGCCTGGAGCAGCTCGGCTTGCGCTTTATACGGATAACGATCGAGCCCATAGGTAGGCACAATTAGCGTAACCGCCTGCCTGCTGTCGCCAAGCACTTCATGCGCCAGGGCGATTGCCTTTTCTGAATCATGGACGACTGGAATGTCTTTGTAAAAAGGCGATGTTGCATTCAAAATGTTCGCCGTAGCGGTCGGATAGCCCAAATAGAGCTCCTTCACCAGCTGCTCGCGGTCAATCATCAGGCTCAGCGCCTGACGCATTTTCACATCATTGAATGGCGCTTTGGCACCGTTCGGATGCAGGTAATGGGAAATCGTCGATTTTGCCGTCGATACAGCAAAGCGTTCATCCTTCAGCAGCTCCTCGGCAAGGGCAGGAGGAATTGCGCCCAAATCCATAACGCCCAAAATCTCCCCAGATTTCAGGGCAGCAAGCCTTGTATCAGGGTCCGGTATGACGCGGACGCGGATTTTTTGGGCTTTTGCTTTTTCGCCATAATAACCATCGTAAGCCTCTAACAGCGAAAATTGATCCTTCTCATGCTGCACAAGCTTGAAAGGGCCTGTCCCTTGCGGCAGGCCGTTAAAGTCGCCATTTTCGTCAAAATTATTCGGGCTGTACATCGGGCTTGAGAAGTTGATCATCGAATACAGCAGCGTCGGCTGCGGATTGTCGAAAACAAGCTTAATCGTGCTATCATCAACCTTCACGACTTCCTGAAGGCTTGGGTATGAATGGTTGATGTCGAGCGTATAGAACGGCGAGCTTTTCGGGCTCACTTGCTTGTAACGGGCAAAATTTGCAAGCACCGCGTCCGCGTTGAATGGCGCGCCATCATGGAAGGTGACGCCTTTGCGCAGCATGAAGGTCCATTCCTTGGCATCAGCAGACATTTCCCACGCCTCCGCCAGCTTTGGAGCAGGCTTGCCATCCTCGGAAGCGGAAATCAACGGCTCCCATACATACAGAATGGTGCTCGTGTAATAAGCATCCTGCGGGCCCGGTGCCAAATCCCGCGGCGCAGCCAGCACGATTTCTTCAGAAGCAGCTGCTGTAGAGGCGGACGGAGATGCAGACTGCTGCGACAGCTTATTATTGCTGCCTGATTCATTGGAACCGTTAGCACCACTGCACCCCATTAGCGCCAGCAGCAAGCATAGGCTAAATAAAATACCTATTGTTTTTTTGTTTTTTGCCATTTGTGTACGTTTCATTTTCTCTATTTCCTCTCCCTCTAGCAAAATCATCTTCCTGCAATAATCCGCAAAAAAAAGACAGCTCTACCTCCAGTTATAGGAAAGATAGAGCTGCCTGTTATTGTTATTTTTCATCATAGCAAATAAGCATGCGCGCTAACACTTCCCTATCCTCCGTAGGTTACAGCAGTGTTGTCAGAACAGGCAGGTCTCCTGGCTACCGGAAATTGTGCTGGAAGCTGCCTTCCCAATCCCGCTAAGCGAAATCAGTGGCCTTGTAGCTTCAGCTAATCCGTAACAGTGGCGGGACCGCGTCGGTTTTGCACCGAACTTCCCTTTTAAGCTCCAGCCGCAGCTGTTGCACCTTATTCCCACAATTTTTCAGTTGTTTGCAAATCTGGTTGATTATATACCAGCCCTTTCATTTAAGCAACCTTTCCACTCCACTTTCCTTTCGTAATTATCTGATATAAAATAAAGCACATAGCATTTCGTAACTGGAGGGAACTACTGATGAAACCACAATTTCAGCCTTTATTTGAACCATTCACTTTCGCAAGCGGCATGTCCGTGCATAATCGAATTGTCATGGCGCCCATGACAACCTGCTCGTCCAATCCGGACGGCACCGTGCCTGATGAAGAGCTTGCCTACTACAGCCGCCGCAGTGCTGGGCCCGGTATTGTCATTACAGCGTGCGTCTACGTGAGCCGCAACGGCAAAGGCTTTCCCGGCGAATTTGGCGCGGATACCGATGCTATGATTCCAAGCCTCAAGCGTCTGGCCGATGCTATTAAAAGCCAAGGTGCGAAAGCGATTTTGCAAATTTTCCATGGCGGAAGATCATGCTTCCCTGGCCTAGTGCCCAATGATGATTTGGTGAGTGCCAGCAGCATTGCCCAGCAGGAGGGCGGAATTGTGCCACGCGAGCTGACCGAGGAGGAAATCAAGTCGATTATCGCCGACTTTGGCGAAGCGACACGCCGTGCGATTGAGGCTGGTTTTGACGGCGTTGAAATTCACGGTGCCAACGGCTACCTGCTGCAGCAATTTTATTCCCCGGCTTCCAATGTGCGTACCGACGACTGGGGCGGCTCTGTTCATAAACGTATGGCGTTCCCGCTCTACGTCGTTGAAGCTGTTAAGAAAGCAGCCGCTATGGCGCCGCAGCCGTTTCTTGTAGGCTATCGCTTCTCGCCGGAGGAGCCGGAAGAAGAAGGATTAACGATGGAGCATTCGTACCATCTGGTTAACGCTCTAATCGAGATGAAGCTGGATTATTTGCATGTGTCGCTTCAAGATTTCTGGTCGAAGCCGCGCAGAGGCGAGCAGGATTCGCAAAGCCGGATGGCTTGGTTCGTCGAAAAATACAGCGAGCACATTCCGTTCATCGGTGTCGGCAGCATCACAACCGCAGAAGAAGCGCTTGAGGCGAAAAACTCCGGCGTGCCGTTTATCGCTCTTGGCCGCGAGCTCATTATGGACCCGGATTGGACGGAGAAAATCAAGCAAGGCAATGAGCAGAATATTGTGACTACGCTGTCCAAGCAGGATCAGGAGCGCCTCGTCATCCCGAATGGCTTATGGGGAGCCATTACCCACGCGCCAGGCTGGTTCCCGATTACGGAATAAGCGCTAAAACCCATGCTATTGCTTTACTAGGTTACTAGGCTCTAATAGGCATAAAAAGGCTCCAGCTTATCATTCATGAGGCTGGAGCCTTTTTATGAAAAGAGAGGTTTAACCACTTGCTTGCAGCATGCAATGCTTCAAGCAACTACTCTTGAGAAGCAGCGAGTGCTATCGCTTCTTGAGCCAGCAGCTTTAATTGGGCAATTTTCATCGGCGGTTCAACGATTGGCGTTGAATGATCTGCAAAAAAGCTCCAATCGTTATTTTCAGCAATAGCATGAATTTCTTGCACTAGCTCCCGCAAGGCTTCGATTCCCTCAATATGAAGATAGGTTTGAGCAAGCTCCCGAAATCCTTCCTGATCCAGGCTGACATGAGAAGTACCTGCACAAGCGATATAATGCTCAAAATAATGTTCCGGATATTTTTCCTCAGTCAAATGAATACCTCCTGTTTTCTAGTTCATAAAATAACCATTCGGTTGGACAACTTTGTTGTTATTATAGCATCCCATGTATATTTTGCTCATGAAAACCATCGTCCAAATAACAATTTGACATTTCTATAAAAATAGATATACTAAGCCTCATGGATACTTTGTCAATACTTAAAGCTGTGTCTAACGAGAAACGGTACCATATTTTAAAATGGCTGAAAACGCCTGAGGAGCATTTTGGGCCTCAATGCCATCTAACCGATGCGTGTCAGTTTGCTGGAGGCGTATGTGTCGGTTCGTTTGCAGAAAAAACGGGACTTGCGCAATCCGTTATATCCGGCTATTTAGTGAAAATGCATAAAGCAGGCTTGCTAGAGTCGAAACGGATCGGGCAGCACACCTATTACAGGCGTAATGAAGCTAACATTCAGTTTTTCAAAGAAATGATTCAGGATGAGCTGTAACCTTGCTTAATCCTGCTCATTTCATGCTTTTATATCTATTTTTATAGAATTATAGATTTTTTATTCAATTAGGAGGTATTTTATTCATGAGCTCAATTCAATCGTTGTTCAAGCCTTTCACAGCAGGTCCGCTTACACTGCCTAACCGTATTGTAATGGCACCAATGACCCGCGGTTTTTCTCCAAATGGCGTTCCGGGCGAAGATGTAGTTGCCTACTATAGACGCCGCGCCGAAAACGGCGTTGGCTTAATTGTGACAGAAGGTACGCTGATTAACCATCCGGCTGCCACTGATAATCCAAACATTCCCAACTTTCATGGCGAAGCTGCATTAAATGGCTGGGCAAAAGTCGTTGAAGCCGTTCACCAAGCTGGCGGCAAAATCGTTCCGCAAATTTGGCATGTTGGCACAACCCGCAAGGTCGGCTCCCATCCGAACCCGGAAGCACTGCCGATTGGTCCTTCAGGTGTTACCGCCGAGGGCGAGGTTGTTAATGAGCCTTTGACCGAAGCCGAAATTAAAGGCCTTGTTGCAGCTTACGCGCAAGCTGCTGCTGATGCAAAACGGATTGGCTTTGACGGCATTGAGCTTCATGGCGCACATGGCTATTTGATCGACCAATTTTTCTGGGAGAAAACGAATAAACGGACGGATCGTTATGGTGGCGACATGCTGTCCAGAACACGGTTTGCGGTCGAGATTATTGAAGCTTGCCGCCAAGCTGTAGGTCCTGATTTCCCGATTATTATCCGCCTGTCGCAATGGAAATCGTCCGAGTACACAGCGAAGCTTGCGAGCACTCCTGAGGAATTGGGACAGTTTCTTGCTCCGCTTGTTGAAGCTGGCGTAGATATTTTCCACTGCTCAACCCGCCGCTTCTGGGAGCCGGAATTTGCAGGCTCGGACCTAAACTTTGCAGGCTGGACGAAAAAGCTTACCGGCAAACCAACGATTACTGTTGGCTCCGTAGGTTTGGACGGCGACTTCATGAGCCTCTTCACCGAAGGCAAAGGAGCAGAAAATGCCAATGTGGATGATTTGGCCTCACGCCTGGATGCAGGCGAATTTGATCTCGTAGCTGTCGGCCGTGCCCTGCTCGTCGATCCTGCCTGGTCCGATAAAGTCCGCGACGGACGGCAAGATGAATTAATTCCGTTTACGCCGGCTGCTTTGCAGACGCTGCATTAAGAACCTATTGCTCACAACCTAATAAATCCCCAGCTCCTCCTTTTTCACGGATTGGAGGAGCTGGGGATTTTATTGTTTCTACCTACACAAAGCTAGACTTGGCGGACACAGCAACCGCTATTCCAACGGAATCACGGGTTAAGGCGCAGGACGCGGACTCAGGAGCCGCTAATGTGCCGCCAATAGCCATTTTGACGGGATAATGAGGGTTATAACGGATTTCCTGTCCGCTCACCTCACGGCCTGGAATTGGCTCAACAGCCAGAATAGCGGAACCTCAGTCCTCCAAATAAGGAGTGGCAGGGCGACTGCGGCTTGCATTCACACCCTAGCTATTTTATCTACTAATTTTGCCTCGCGAATAACGCTCTAGCCTCTTGATAGCTCTCCAATGTCCCGATATCAAAGCGCTTCCCTTCAAACTTGTAGGCATGAACCTCTTTATGCCGAATCAGCCAAGGCACAAAATGGCCCGGTGCATCAGCGTTGCTGCCCTCCGCCAAATATTGCTTGATTAATGGCAGTGTGGACTGCCCGTAAATATAAAACGGCGGACATGCCAAATTGGATTTGGGCTGTTCGGGCTTTTCCTCAAAAGCTATGACTTTTCCATTGCCATCGGTTTGTATGACACCTGTGCGCCTCAGAAAATCGATATCATCCATCTCATGGGCTGCAATCGTATCTGTCCCTGAGCTTTGATAGAAATGAACCATTTCGGTTAGTTCAAAGTCGAACAAATTGTCGCCCGCCATAACTAGAACATCATCGTCCAGCTTTTCCTGTTCCAGAACAAACTGCAAGTCGGCAATAGCCCCTAAACGGTCCTCATTGCTTGTCGTCAGATCATCAATGACTTTAATCGGCTTGGAATAGTCTGATTGGCTCTCCCAATGAACAAAGTGCCCATAAAAACGATGGTTAGTCACAATAAAAATCTCGTCAATCAAGCTAACTCTTTCAATCTTCTCCATAATATGATCCATGATTGCTTTCCCTCCAACCTCCAGAAGAGGCTTTGGAAAGTCCCTGGTCAAAGGATACAGGCGAGTTGCGTAACCCGCCGCTAAAATAATGGCCTTCATTCGTATTTCCCTCGCTTCTAACCCCTGTTATATAATTCGCGCGCCATCATCGGTTTTGCTGAAGCTTACCTGATATAAATCCTTATACGCTGGATGCTGCTTTGGATATTGTGCATCAATGGCGGCTTTGATCTGCTCCTTATATGCGGGATCTACGAGCCCAATGCAGCAGCCTCTATAGCCCGCTCCGCTGAATCTGGCTCCATATACGCCTTCTGTATGCTTAAGGATACGGAAAATGCTAATCAGCTCGGGACAGCCGCAATCATAATTATGAATGGAGCTTTCCCCTGATTCAAGCATCAGGCTGCCGAATTTTTGCAGGTCCCCCTGTTTCCACGCCTCGGCGCCTTGCCTTACACGTTCATTCTCGGTGAAAAAATGCTCCGCCCGCTTTTGAAATCTGCCTTGCAAGCCTGACTTATGCTCCCGGTAAACCTCATGCTCAATATCTCGGAGCTGGGTCCCTTTCAGATTTTTCATCGGCAACCCGGCCATCTCGTGCAGGAGCCATGCGGCCACTTTGCATTCATCTACACGGTTGTTATAGTCGGTTCCGATTAAGGCTTTGCTCACACCGGAATAAACAATAACAACTTCAAATTCCGGCATCGCTTGCGGCCTTTCGATTAATTCATAGCTTTTGGTTTTCGTATCCATTACGGTCAAATAGCCTTCGCGGCTTAAAATATTGATCGACTGGTCCAGTATGCCATTGTTTAGCCCAATAAAATGATTCTCCACCCAGTGGCTGTAGTTAATGAGCTCAAGCGAAGGGAGTTTGATTCCGTTCACGTCGCAAAGGGCCAGCAAATAGGCGGTAGTTACCGCTGCTGAAGAGCTCAAGCCGCCAATCGGATGCTTGCCTCTAACCAATGCGCAAATGCCGTACTTTAAAATATTTTGCTTTCTTAAAGCCAGGACGGCTCCCCTTAAATAATTGCCCCAAAATCCCGGCACCATCGCCGGAACCTGATCCAGATGAAAATATTCCTCGTCGGGGAAATCCAAGCTTTGCACTCTTATATATTCTTCTTCATTCTGAACATAAACCATATCCACAGAAATATCCAGCGTCATCCCGGCTACCAGCCCGGCTTGATGATCGACATGAGCCCCGAAGGGACAAAAGCGAAGCGGCGATTTAATCGTTTTTACCTGATTTTTAAGATGGGGATATTTAAGCTTTAACCGCTGTTCCAAATGGTCCATTTCCTACACTCCCTCTTTTTGTGAAGGCAACGTATATCGTAAATATAGGCAATCAGCCCTTCTTCAGCCGTTTTAGCAGCAGCGCTCTTTTCTCGGGCGAAATGCTGTCCAAAGCAGAGACGCGCTCCTTCCCGGCACCTTGCTCGGGCGCCGCCTCCGCAGCCGTTTCCCGAAACATCGCTTCGAACGCTTCCCCAACGGCAGCGAGAGGAATTTTCGTCAAATACTTGTCCTTATAAGCTTTCAAATGGGGCTGGCTAACTCTCTGCTCGACCGTCCGCAGCCCTCTTGTCGACTTCATATGGGCAATGGTTACATCTGCCGTCAATTCTATACCGGTGTAGGATACCAAATCTTCCTTAATTGCATAGACCTGATAGCTGCCCTTATTGATTAAACGCGACAATGCCGGGCTTTCCTTATGGTTTTCCGTCCCGTAATACATTTCCTCGCGCCATTCCCGTATGAATGCAGGAGCCTTGGCGATGGAATTGATCACAAAGAAAGAGGCGATATATTCACAAAAGGCTTCCTGCTCTTCGCGGCGGCAGGCGACGAAATCAACGTCTTCCGGTATTAAACGGGTGAAATCGGCAAGGAACAGGCAATCGGAATCGATCATGACGGTTGGCAGCGAATCCTTTTCAATGACCTGCAGCAGAAAAGCGGTTTTGGAGTATACATTTTTGCGCCAGTCCTCATCGTGAAGCAGCACATGCTTCGTGTTCAGCTCGGTTGATACAATTTCCATCTGCGGAAAAACAGACAAATATTTTTTATCGTCCTCGGATAGTCCCGTATCGTAAACGTACAGCTTATGAATCCGGCTTAAATCGACATTGTCATAAAAGGAATTGACAAACAGCTTTCCAAAGTCAAAATAATCACTGTTCAATACAGTCATTACATTAAATATCATAGCTCTTCCCCCTGCTAAAAACTTTCTTACTCGCCAGCTGTTTATTTATCCGCTCCAGTTCCCGATCTTCCTCCTGCTGGATGCGATCCTTATCCCTTATAAACAGCGGCCCCGGAATGGCATCGGGCAAAATATCGTCCATATACCGGAGCGGATTATACCTTAGTCCGAGGAAGCTCCAGGCCGCCATAAACAAGCCGATTAAAATAAACAGCAGGCCGATTCCCCGTGTCGGTCCCGTGCCTACGAGCCAGCCCAGGCGATTCACAAGCTCCGGATGATCGACAAACAGCGGCTTGAAAATGTTGTCCGACAGCAGGCCGCCAATATAGTAGCCCAGCGGAATGGTAGGCAAAGCGAACAGCTGATTGATCGAAAAAACCCTCGCCAGCAGCTCGGCCCGCACCTTGGATTGGATCAGCGTCTGCCAGTGGGCATTTGTCATCGACAGGGAAACACCGTAAGCGAATACGCCCGCCATAACCAGCCCAACGATCGGCGTTAGCCCCATTACGATGTAGGAAAGGCCGATTAGCAAGCTAAAACCAATCATGCCCTCCGCCCTTCTGCGGGTACCGCCCCATAAACCCATAGCGATTCCGCCTGCCAGTCCCCCTATGCCGATGGCCGAGGTCACCATTCCGAGTACAACGGTAGAGCCAAAGGTTAATACGAGCGGAGTAATAAGGACGTTGGCCATGCCCAGCATCAAATTGGAAACCATAAAAAACAAAATCAATGCCACGAAGCTTTTGCGCTTCCTTATAAAATTCCAGCCTCCGGCCATTTGGGCCCAAAAGGGCTCTTCAATTTTGCGGAATAAGGAATTTGGAAATCGAATAAAGAGCAAAGTCGATATCGCAAACAGAAAGGATAGGAAGTCGATGAAAAGAATGCCCGGCAGCTCAAAAGTCAATACGAGAACGCCCCCAAGCAGCGGTGCCAGCACCTCACTTGAAGAGGTAGCCAGCTGCACAATTCCATTGGCTTGGCCGAGATAGCGCTTTGGCGCAATTTGGGCAACTGCCGCCAAGTAGGCCGGACGCTGAAAGGCATTGGCGATCGATATAGCCGCCACCGCGACATAAATATGCCAGGTCTGCAGCGAGTTGCTGTAAAAGAACAAAGCAATCATAATCGTGACCAGCGCGGAGCAAACATTGCTCCAAATGAGAATCAGCCTGCGATCCTGCTTGTCCGCTAGAGTACCCGCGAAAGGAAGCATTAGTATCCCGGGCAGGCGATGGAACACCAGCGTTGCGGCAAAATCCATAATCGCGCCTGAATGGCTGTAAACCCATAAGCCCATCGCAAAACCTGTCAAGCTGGAGCCCATCATCGAAATAAACTGACCAAATACAAAAATGAAAAGCGTTCGCAAATTCGTCAGCACTTCCGGCGATGATGCCGTTTCCCGGGTATTTGGGTTATGGTTGTCCTGGTCCCCTCCGTTCTCCTGGTTCTCCTTCTGCTGCTGCCACGCTTTCAGGCCGGCTCCAATGCTATCCGCTACGGCATGGGACTGGTGCTTGAAAAAATAATGTCCCGCATTCGGGATCAGGTCGATATCCACATGGCTGCTGAAAAACTCCCAGTCCTTATACTGCTCCTCGTAAAACTCGGTCGTCCTGTCCCGCTCGCCGACAATGCAAAGCAGCGGCGCCTTTAATTTCGCGGGCTCAGCAGCGGCATACCGATCCGAGTAATACCGTTCGCTTTCACGACGGTCATGCCTGAGGCTGCGGATAATAAAATCCCGCTCTTCCCCTGAGAGCGTCTCGCTGAAGCCGCCCAAAGAACGGAGCATATCCATATAGGCACGGTTTGAAATACGGCGGTCCCGTGGCAAAAGCTTGTTCCAGAGCTTGAACAGCTTGCCCGGCAGCTGCGATACAGGAAAATTCCCTCCCATCACGACACCAGCAAGGCTCATATTCTCTTGCTCCAGCAGTCTAGCTATTTCAATAGCTAGAGCGCCTCCAAGACAATGCCCGTAGACAACGATGGAGGGTGCTGCCACTTTGTCCTTTATTTCCTGCACACAGCGCCTTGCAACTTCTTCCAAGGGCTCAAGAGCTTCATCTTTTTTGCTGAAGTCATGCCCAGGAACTTGAACCGCGTACAGTGCGTATTGATCCGCCAGCGCATCCGCTAGCGGCTGATAGGAAATCGCGCTCCCCCCGGCAAACGGAATACATACGATGGCCACCTCCTCGGAGGCGTCCTTGTCTCTCGAAAGACGGTGGAGAACATCCCCGCTGTCCGTACTGCCCCGAGAAACGATAGCAGACAGTTCCCCAATCGTCGGATATTTGAACAGATCAATAATGCTCAGCGCATGATCGATTCCCCGAACGACCTGGACCGCCTTGAAGGAATCCCCTCCCAGACTAAAGAAATCATCGTTAATTCCTATTTTCTCGACGTTCAAAACCTCGGACCATACAGCGGCCATTCTCGCTTCCAATTCGTCCCGCGGCGCTTCATAGTCGCTTTCCGAAGCTGCTTCTACGGCATTCGGAGCAGGCAGAGCGCTGCGTTCCACCTTGCCGTTAGCGTTCAAGGGCATTTTATCCAGTTCCATAAGTACGGCAGGAATCATGTAGCCTGGAAGCTTTTCCTTCAGACTGTTCCGCAATGCGGATAGGCTAACCGGCTGTGAGCCGTCCTGCACATAATAGGCAACGATCCTTTTGTCGCCGCTGGCCTCTTCACGGACGGTCACAAAAGCATCCTTGATGCCGGGGTATTCGAGCAGCGAGGATTGAATTTCTCCTAGCTCAATTCGGAATCCCCTGATTTTCACCTGCTCGTCAGCCCTGCTCAAAAACTCAATATGGCCGTTTTCCAAATAACGCACAATGTCTCCAGTCCGGTAAAGGCGTCCGCCCTTCTGCGCGTCAAATCGATTCGGAATAAACTTTTCAGCGGTTAACTCCGGCCTGCCTAAATATGCTCTGGCAACACCAGGTCCGCCAATGAATAGCTCGCCGGGAACTCCTATAGGCGCGAGCTGCAAATGTTCATCCAGCACATAGATGGATACATTCGCCAGCGGACGGCCCAGCGGCAAAACCGATGTATGCTGCACGGGCCTTTTGTCGGTTACGGTATAGGTCAGCATGGACACCGTCGTTTCAGTCGGCCCGTAATGGATCTGGATCTGCGTTTCAGGCTTCGCTGCCCTGATGTCATCAATCATGTCCCAATAGGAGGGCTCGCCAGCAAGAATAAGCCGTTTATTAGGAATGATATCGTGAAGGTTCGCCCGCTCCCGCAGCGCCTTGAAATGGCTTGGCACCATTTTGATGACATCGATTCCGTGTTCCCTGAAATATTTGGCATATTGCTGCGAGTCAACGGATTGGTCATAGGTCAATATATGAAGCTGCCCGCCCGTATTTAAAGCAGCCCAAACGTTAATGGTGGCGAGGTCAGCCGCAAAGGTGGAAGCAATCGCGTATTTAAGCCCGGGCTCCACATCCAGCCGCTGCATCACGCCAAAATAGTAATTGAGAAAATTCCCATGCTCGACCGCAACCCCTTTTGGCTTGCCTGTAGAGCCAGATGTATAGATGATGTAAAACAGATTGGCAGGCTGCAGCGGCACCGCCATATTGTCGCCGCTTTGCCCAGCAATTGCAGGCCAATCGGCATCAAGATAAACCCATTCAGCAGTTGCTGCATCGCCTAAAGAAACCGTTAAATGCTCCTCTGCAACGATAATATCAATAGAGGCATCGTCCAGTATGTACTTGATGCGGTCAACGGGAAACAGCGGATCGAGTGGAACGTAAGCTCCGCCTGCTTTCAAAATGCCCAGAATGCCTACTACGGTTTCCAGTGAACGCTCCGCAAACAAGGCGACTCGTTTCTCAGCGCCAACTCCTTTCGCGGATAAATAGCGGGCAAGCTTGTTGGCTCTTTGATTGAGCTCCTCGTAAGTGTAGGATCTGCCCTGGCAAGCTGCCGCTATCGCATCTGGGCTTATCAGCACCTGCTCCTCAAAGAGCTTGTGAACATACGGAACATCAGGATGATTTTTGTATTCGGAAAAGCTCCATTCTGAGAGCAGCGTTTGTTTTTCAAGTGGGGTAAGCGTCTCAAGTTCATGAGCCTTTAAGCTTAAGCTGTCAGCCATAGAGGAAACAATCTCCATGTAATGGCCGGCCATGCGCTGTATCGTTTCAGGAAGGAATAGATCGGTGTTGTAGGTCAAGAAGCAGGTCATTTCGCCTTCAATGTATTTGACGGCAAGATTCAAATCAAACTTGGTCGTATTGTTGCTGCGCAAAAAAGGACGGACTTCCAGCTCACTCAGCTGAAGAACGGTTTTCTCCATGCTTTGATAATTAAACATCGCCTGAAAAACCGGGGAATAGCTCAAATCACGCTCAAGCTGCAATTCCTCCACCAGCTTTTCAAACGGAAGCTCCTGGTTTGCGACTGCACCCATAACCGTTTTTTTGACGGTTTGCAGCAGCTCCCTCATTCGGGGATTGCCAGACAATTGAATTCTAATCGCAAGGGTATTGATGAACAAGCCCATTAGGCCTTCCACTTCTTTATGGGTACGCCCCGCAATCGGCGAGCCAATAACAATATCATCAGCCTGCGTATAGCGATTAAGCAGGATAGCAAAAGCCGTTAATGAAAAAACAAAAGGGGTTATCGCTTCCGCACTTGCAAGCGTATGGATTTTGTCCGCTATTCCCTCTGGAATAATAAATTTATGAACTTTCCCATTATAGGTTTGAACATCTGGACGGGGAAAATCCGTCGTCAATGGCAGACACGGAGGCGCTCCTGCGAGTGTCTCCTTCCAGTATTGAACCTGTCTTTCTGTTACTTTTCCCTCTAATAGATTCCTTTGCCATACGGCATAATCCATATATTGTACGGGAAGCTCTGGAAGCTCCGGCTGCTGCCCAGCAGCATAGGCATTGTACAGCACTTCAATTTCCTTGTTCATGACACGGAGGGACCACATATCCGACACGATGTGGTGAACGACGATAATGAGATAATGCTCCTTTTTTGAGGCAGACAGCAAAGTTACCCGTATAGGCAAATCGTTGGCCAAGTCAAAAGGGTTATGGACCTCATCGTGGACAAAGTCCTCGATTTCCCCCTCCAGCTTCGTTCTGGTGAAGGCCTTCACGGATTTCTCAGCAATCGTCATAACCGGCTTGGGGTGACGGCAGCAATAAACCTCATCCTCATGATTTTGGTAAACCATTTGCAAAATCTCATGCCTGTCCATAATCGCGTCAAAGGTTTGCTGGAGCGCCTTCACGTCCACCCTGCCCATCAGCTTGGAAACGAGATGGGTATTATAGGCGGCCTTGTTCGTATGCCACATGTCAAGAAACCAGAAGCGCTTTTGCGCATAGGAGGCGATAAAACGGTCTTCGCCGTTCCTCTCCAGCCGGGTTATCTTCAAGCTTGGCGCCGGCTGCTCTGTACTTTGTTTTTTCATCCTCAGAGCGAGCAATGCCTTCTGTTTGTCCGAAAGGCCACTCCATTTATCAGCAAGCGCTTCGTTCTCCAATCCTTTACTCATGGTCATTACCCCGGCTTTGATTTTTTTTATTTAACCTTAAGGCGAGCAGCGCCTTCTGCGCAGGAGTAAGCTTGTCGGTCATTTGGGCAACGGCATTCTCTTTGAAGGCAGGGACGAGCTCTGGCTGCTGCGTATTTTCCGCTCCGACTTGCAAATTCAGCAAATACGCTTCAACCTGCCTGCTGCCTCCCCGATTTTCGATGTAATCCAGCGCCGCCTCTCTGGAGCGCCGAGATATATCCTCATAGTGCTCCCTTTCATGCAATAAACGCTCCAATGCTTCTTGCCAAGGCTGTATATGCTGCTTCGGAATGTCCGATACGGGCAGGCTTCGCTCATCAACGGCTTGCTTATAGCCCTTAATCGGATTTACCGGAAGCACATACTCCACTCCCAGCTTGGCTTCTGGATTTCCTCCGACGTCACTTGCCAAAACAGGGATGCCTCGCAGCATAGCTTCTACGATCGTTCTTGATTTGGCCTCAGCCCACAGCGACGGTACGAGCATAACGCGGGTTTGGCAGAAAAGCTTGTTCATATCGTCTACTGGATCAAATATCCGAACATTTTTGAGCTCCATTAGCGCTTTCATATCATCGGAGGTTGTACCCCAGGTCGGTATGGCCGCAAATGCATCGTTAGGAAACGCACGCGCCAGCTCCAGAAAAATGGAAATCCCCTTGTAGGCACACGGATTAACCATCGCAATATAGCCTTTATCGAAATTTCCAAAGTCGGGAAAAGGACCATCGCCAAACAAAGAAATGGGCAGCACCTCTGCTTTGAGCTTGGCCCATTGCCACATATAGTCCTTCAAATAATCGCCAACGACAACAATGGCAGCCGCTTTCCGCAGCAGCTCTGTTTTATCAGGCCCCTCCAAAAAACAATCCGGCCCAAAGGGCAAATAAAGGGTTGTCCTGGCAAGGTACACGACTCTGGAAGCCGCATAGTTCACGGCGGCCTCCAGCAGTAAATGCCCAACGTCCTCTGTCGAAATTAAAATTCTGTCGGGCGCAAATTCGTTCATTTGCCGAATCAAATAATCCCTCAACCTTGCGCTGTCCATCGCTGCTCGTACTTTCACAGCATGAATAGCGACACCTTTAAGGTTGAAAACGGAAACTTCGGGGCTCGAGGCTATAACCTCAAGCTCGTCAACACCCCGCTGGTCTTGTTCTGAGGCACTATTGACCAAAGCTGTAGAAACGACGCGGCAATCGTGCCCTAAGCGGCTTAACGCTTCCATCAGCGTTCGATTGGACTTATTGGCTCCGCCAAGTGCAGGGTAATAGGATGCATTTTGAGCTAGTAAAAGCTTCATCTTTGCCTCACTCGCTCTCTTCCCGAAGCAGCAGCTCGATTTCTTCTTCTGTCAGGTTTTCCAAGGCCGCTAATTGTTCAGCAATGGCGTCCTCATCAAAGCTGCTGAGCAAGCTCGTTTCGACCGCCTCGGCAAGTCCGGCAATCGTAAGCGACCCTTCGAACAGCACCGTCATCGGCAAATCCACTTCAAATTCCTCCCGAATTCGGGACAAAATCTGAATCGCTTTGATCGATTCGCCGCCAACCTCAAACAAATTATCCATTACTCCGATTTGCTCAATGACTAAAACATCTTCCCAAATGGTTAATATTCTTTTCTCAAATTCATTCCTTGGAGCTACGTATTCTGCCCGTTCGCCAGTCTTGCCCTGCGAGGCCGCTTCTACTTTCGCGTGGATGCTTCTAGAAGTATTCAAGTGCCGACCAATATCATCCAGCACATCTAAAATAGCCGTATCCGCCCCGCTCGCCGTTTGCTCCGCAGCTGCATGTACCTCCTCGCGGTAGTGGTCGGCTTTTTCCAGGTAGGACGCAAAGTTTATGGTTCTGGCAAACTCCGCCGTGAACGCATATACTTGGTGATCAGTCGAAGCCGTGACGTCCTGTTCTCCGATTAAGCTTAAAAATTGACCAGCTGGCTGGTTTTTGGAGGTTGGAACAAAAATGACCTCCACTTCACCCAGACCATTGTCCGCCGCCCATTCGCCAAGTCTAGCAAGCATCATATATTCTATCCCTTTGCCTAGAGCTCTACAGCTAAGAAGGAAGCTGTCCACCCTAAGCTTTGAACCCTGCTTGCGGCAAACGGCCAAGCCGACCATTCCATAGTCTCCAAATCTATCACTTGCGGTTACCGTGAAGCAGCTTACATGGTCTTCGCTGCACCGTTTTCTGAGCTCGGCTTCCGAATGCCTGATTGTAGTGAAATTAAATTGATTCACCCTTTGAGTCAACTGAGCGGCTCTTGCCAGCTCCTCATCAACCAATGGGGCAATGCTTACGTTCAGCTCCAACCCGCTTATAAACGCTTCGTAGGACAGCATTTCCTGCTGGAACTTATTCCGCTCCGTATTTTGTTTAACCTGTTCCGTACGGCTTTCGTCTGCCGCAGTCGTGTTTATACGGTCAAATGCCCAAACGTTGCTTAAGTAAAGCGGAATGTCCTCGTCCTTTTCAGGCAAGCATAACGTCAGAACTTGGGGACACCGCGCTTTAACCTCCATACATTCGACAGGGTTGTCGTCGATAAAGATGAAGCTGTCGAGGCCCAGATTCAGCTCTTTAGCCAATGCTTCCAAATTATCCGATTTGCGCTCCCAGTTGATTCTCGAAGCCGCAATGTGTTCGGGTTTGATCAGCATATCAGGCCGGCTCAGCGCCTCTATGACATCGCTTTCATTGTTTTTGCTGCAAAGACATAGAAGCATCCCTAAGCGCTGCTGCTCCAGCATAAATGCCTGCAGCTGCTTCCGATAAGGGTCCACCGCTATCCCTTCAACGCCGTCTTCCCCGCAAATGCCCTTCCACAGCGTCTGGTCGCAATCCAGCACGATTACTTTATAAGGCAGGCTCACAGCCGAATAGATTTTTCTGGCAATGACCGTACCTAACGCATCAAAGAAAATTTGTTTGTATGGAATATGTCCCATTTTATCTGAATGAAAATCATAATAATCCGCTACGGGATAGAGATCCAAAATGTCAGAAGAAGCCACCGGTAAAATGCCGTTCAGTCCTTGAAGCCCTTGATATAGTCGGCCCTCTATTTCCTTATAATCACAAGCTGTCTCGGAGCTCCATTCCATCAATGGCGAAGGAGGGCAAATACACACAATATGAATGGCTGATGTGCTCTCTACTGATGTTTTCAATGCATTCAGCAGATCAACGATGTTACGGTCAAGCTTGGATTGTATTAAAGCATCCTTCCTGATCTCCGTTTCCAAGCCGTCCTCCACCCTGAACCAATCATCAAAACGAATGAGAATAACGTTGATCCCGTTGTTTTGGCGCATAGCGCTATAAGGATCTAGCAGCTGCTTGAAAACCTGATTCTCATATTGAATGGCAGTGTTTATTCCGAGCTTGTCCAACCAAAAAACGAGTGATCTTCTGACGGGTTCTGCGGTAAACGTTGCCGAAAATACGAGATTTAAATCACGACTGATCATATTCACGAAACTTCTCCCCTTGCTTAGATTTAGGATAGCATTTTTACAGCCTTCTCTAGCTTTAAGCCGCTACATCTGGGAGTTTATAAATTTTTACAACAAAGTCAATTTTATCGTAGACTATCGTCGAATCGTTGTCAACGAATTCCCTTTTTTTGTCGAGTATGCCAATTATCTTGTTTATTTGACAGCAGAGGATTATATTATATTTGTGAAGTGGGCGATGAGCTTATAAGCCGCAGCATGTGATGAAATGTGTGGAATAGAGCAGCTAAACTTTATTAGGAGTTGAATGATATGAAGGTACATCACATAGGGTATGTCGTAGAGGATTTAGATAAAGCTTTACAGGAGTTTATCGCGCTTGGGTACGAGGCAGATGGCGAAAAATGCCATGACGATCAACGGAATATTTTAATTCAATTTATTAAAAATGGCAGCTATTTGGTAGAGCTGGTCTGTCCGCTGAATGACAATTCTCCGGTTAAAAATATTTTGAAAAAGGTTGGCAGCACACCCTACCATTTCTGTTATGAAACGGCGAACCTCTTGGAGAAGACCGAGCAATTGAAGAAGCTGGGCTATCTAGTCATAGCCGAGGCTTTGGCAGCTCCGGCTATCGGCAATAAGAGAGTCGTATTCTTATTCAAAAATAATATGGGCATTATAGAATTGGTCGAGGAATAGACTCAGATCGTTTCCTTGTACAGCTGAGGGGACTTCCACGATTTGACGGAGCCATCGCCAGCTTCCATATTGGCATGAAAAAAACCTTTACCGTCTATGAATGCTGGGACACCGTGCTGCTTTCCCTCAATAGCAGCCTGCAGCGCTAGAAGGGCGAGCGGTTCGGCTGTATCGAAATTCGCATACTTGCTGTTTCGGGCAGGGAGAAAATAGCCGAAATGAAATTTTTTCGCTATGATATTGTCTCCTATTTTTCTAGCCATCTCCAAGTATTTCGGATGTCCGAATGTTAAATATACATCAAGCATCGCATAAAGAGCTCTTGGATCATCACATGGCGACCTGAAATCCATATCGGCGTCCACTCCAGGCTCACGGCCTATATCGCCAAGATTATTCCCTTTAGCCATGCTTCTTGCCGCTTCCCACAGGCTTTCATCACCCGTATGTATAAATGTCCTTACATAGGCGAGTAAAAATTTGCTGGATGCAGGGAATGGGCATAGGACAGAGGATTTTTTCCCATAATAACCGTCCCGTTTAAGCTCGTAGCCAGATAAATCCGTGCCATCCGTAAGCATCGGCCTAAAGCTGTTTGATTCGGAAACATAGCCGTATTTCAACAAAGCAGATAGACCTTGTCTTGACCATTGTGCAAGCTCCTTCACGACTTCCCCAAGCTCACTTGCAAGCTGAAGCTGCATAATGGGATTTTCATAATAGACGGTATTGGCCTGCTCCTCCAGCAGCATTTTCCCTTCCAGCGCCGCCTCGCCAAACTCGGGACCAAATTGCCGCTTCGCCCGATCCCCGAATCCGGAGAGCGTATTGCTGTCATCCTCCGTATGCTGGACTTTCTTAGCCTGGTTGAACTGATAGGCGCCAAGTCCAGTGATTGGATTTCTCGCCTTGTTATACTGGCGTGCGAGCCTTTTCAGCCACAGCAGTGCGCCCTTCTCGCCAGCGAGCTTGTACAGCATGCCCGAAGCGTAGATCAGGTCATTGCCCGCATTCAGAAAGGATAGTCCCTTAACCTCTGAGAAAGGCTCGGCTTCTTGAAACGGACTTGCCCAAAGCCTGCTGCTCTTCAAGCCATAGCTGCCATGGCGGCTAATTTCTAAAGTATTCCAGTTGAATACATGCGCATTCCATAACGCTCTTATATATTTGACGGTTGCTGCAGGATTAACCTCATACATGAATTCATAATAGGGAAAATGGTTTTTCAGCTCATGCACCATTCCGCTTTTTTCTATTGCCCCGGAAATATTTAGCGTTTTTAAATCAATAAATCGGTGCCCTCCCCACTGCATGAGGCCGCACTCGCTTTGAAGATGGTCAAAATGGTACTGAATGGCTGCCTTGCCGGCCTGTTTATATTGCTCATCTCCTGTAAGAAACGTCAGGGCTGCAAAGGTGCGAAAAAGATTTTGCTGGCTCGCAAGGTTGGATAACACCGCCTCAGAACCTCCGGGAAACCGCCATTTGATATGCTCCTTTGTCCTTACATTGATTCCGTCCGCAAATAGAGGACTAGGCTCGGACCGATAGCAGTCCCGTCCCTCCTTAAGCACATTGTCTGCAAACGCTATGACCGCGTTCAATCTATGCTGATCTCTCGCACTATCTTCCACCGATTCACACCATCCTCTTGGATTTTCGGTATTCAAGCTTCGATCCCCACTATCCTTTTCTCTAGGGTCAAAACAGCTTTTTTAGCAGGTTCATAGCTAATATACCATAAATTTACCAAATTTGTGATGGAGCAAGCTTCAACCCACACGTGTGACTACAGTGCTAATTTCATAGTATTGCAGGAGCTAAAGTGATATTTTGCCGATCCAAGCACTCTGACTATAAACACAATTGTCCGAATATTTCTTGGTTCACCATAAAAGATCATACCGAAAAATAGCTCCTCCCGATGCTCCTATTCCTGTCCATACGGCATAGGCTGTCCCCAATTGCAATCTTTTTTATCATATAAGCTACCACTATTTTTTTCGTCATCCCCACTTAGCCAGGATAGCATCGTACTCACTCTTAGTGACCGGCATCACCGTTCCGTGACGTTTCTTTAAACGACCAAAAGAATATTCATCTGCCGCCGGCTTACGCCAGCATTTTCCGGTTGTATCGCCGATATTCGTTGTGACGAGTGGCAAGTAGCCGCGATTCGTTCCATACTGATCAACCAGAAGCCCCCACTTCTCTTCGCCGTTAAACTTGAAAAACTCTGGACCTTCCACATCCTTTCCAGTTAACCCCAACCCTAATGACTCAAGTGTCGAAATAATTTTCCACTCCCCCATAAGGCGCTCGCTGGATTCAATCGTGATTTGCCCATCGCCCGAAGCTCGATAATACAT
Organism: Paenibacillus sp. BIHB 4019; assembly: GCF_002741035.1. Lineage (NCBI taxonomy): Bacteria > Bacillati > Bacillota > Bacilli > Caryophanales > Paenibacillaceae > Paenibacillus > Paenibacillus sp. BIHB 4019. Next base: position 6,659,343 of record NZ_CP016808.1, read on the forward strand.
ACCGCCTGCTTTCATAATCGTGGTGTCGATAATCGTACGATGTTCACCTCGAGTGATGTACAGCTCAGACGGTGTAAAGGTTCGAAAATCCCGTGTTTTGCTGGCGTAGATGTGCAAGCCCTTTTCCTTGCCGTTACTGGCCACTATGCTGGAAGCCCAGAAAACCAGGTAATCATCTTCCTCTTCATCATAGATCGCTTCCGGCGCCCAGGCACAGCCCGTTTCCTTTGGAGCGACCTCAACCATTCGAGGCTCAGACCAATTTATCAGATCGGACGACTCCCAAATTATGAGGGAGTGGCTTCCAGTAACCGTTGCTTGAGACTCTTGCCAACCGCCGCGATGATAGATACTAAGATCAGTAGCCATTAAATAGAATTTGTTGCCGTCGTTGCTACGAAGCAAATATGGATCTCGAACTCCCTTTTCGCCGATTGTTGAGCGCAAGACGGGTTGATTTTGATGTAGATCCTGCCAATGAAGCCCATCTTGGCTCAAGGCGAAATAGATCTGCTCCCCGTCCTCTTGTTCACCGATAAAGTGTGCAAATAAATAGCCGTAAAATGGCTCTTTCGTATTTTCCATGTGACCCCCATCTTGTTCTTGGCTCCCCTTGTCCTTGGACAGAACTCAGAATTACGCCTTTAATAAAAAATCTCTTTGCAAACGGATACATAAAAACCGTTGGAATCGATGCAATCACCAAAGAAGCCTATTCTGGCATCTTCATTGTAATCATACCTCTGTCTTGTGTCTGAGACAATCGTTCAGAAATTGCAGAGTTCGTTATTGCGACCATGCTAGATATCTGGTCTGCCGCGTAACTCGTCTGAAGTGGTTTTAGAAATATCTTCATCCATGCGAAAAACAAGGGGGTACCTCCGCCAAGAAGGAGGGAAAACCTAGCATACGCATGTTTAATATCACCGTCCACTTCACTAGTCACCATAAATAATCGGGTGAAGGATGCCCATGATTAGCAGAGGTACCAACGTTAAGCACACTGTGCCAATCCAGACACCCCCGTCAGGTACATGATCCCGTATCACAGCTTGACCCCAAATTAAAAAGAATCATGGAAATATACGGCTTAAATGAAAACCGTATATAACCCGACTCTCTTTATTAATGTGATTTTTCATTTTAATTGAGAAAAAGCGCATTTTAGAAATATACAGAATTTATGCATAATATACACTTGTTAAAATTCAAAACGCATAATCGAAATTGGATTATGACCGACTGCACCGCCTACTGCCTGACTTGACGTGCTTTCTTTATTCGTATTAAAAGCAATTATCTTTGCTATATCACCATAAGTTATATATTCACCGTACTACGAGGTTACTCCCGTCACTCGCTATTGTAATTAAACCTATGGGCGACGCATATTGTGTTGAAAAGTATTATATAAATCCAATTCCAGAGTCGATTCCCGCACCTAGTCGATTCATAATATTTTCTACACCAACGTTATCAAATCGCCCGCATACACTGTCGGCCTCCGTGCCGAGGTTGTGGATCAATATCATCTCATTGCCAACTTTGAATCATGCAAGGATATATCCTTGCAGGTCTTCTTTAAGGAACGCAAATGCATAAGAATTTCGTTTTCAATACAACGGGCTGCTAATGTCGTGAGCTTCGTCCCCTTACCAGTCTGGAAAATTTCAATCGCTTTAATAAGCCCCATTGATCAAGATCAGATCCTCCTTCTCCTTCCCTATATTGTCGAATTTTTTACATTGTGAGCACAACCCGATGTCATTTATTTATTCTTAGCGCTCTGATTAATCTTCAGAAATTCTAATAATGAGATTTATTTCAATTCACTCTTACAAACTTCCATTGCTGACTCGTATTCCCCAAGTATCCGTATTGTATGAGTTGTGCACTATCGTCAAGTGAACCAGCAAAGAGATCAATTGCTTTATTACTTTTTGTATTAATAATGCTCCAATATCCATTACCAAGTGTGTTAATTTTAAAGCGCTGGGCTGAGGTCCCATTGTCGGTCATTAGCTGTATTTTTTCCCAATCATAATTTGTGCTGTTACGGACCTCGATCACCTTATTTGTTGCTGAAGCACTTTTAATCATGTAATTTCCGCCGCCCATATTAGTTACGATCCACTGCTGAGCTTTACCGCCAAGATCGCTCCATTGCTGCAGTTGTACTCCATTAACATCTTGCCCCCAAGGAATGTCTATGACCTTTCCTGAACTTCTGGAAACAATCTTGTAAGTCTCTCCAGATACTATGCCGTTTGATATTCCATTAATTGGGTATGACTGCGCACGCTCATAAAACCATTCAAAGATGAACCTCGACATTCCATCTCTTGCTGCATTTCCATCCCACTTTAATCCCCCAGTAGGATCACCATTCGAGCTTCTTGGACCAGGTTCGAACAAGTCACCACTAGTACCACCAACCATATTTACATTACCGGCGGCAGTGAAAATGGCTTTTGTATTTTTTCCAAATCCTTCAGAAGATCCATTAAACAACCCCCAGTACTCATCGTCCCCAGAGAGCTTCTTCCACCATGCTGTTTCCGAAATAAGGATGGGATACGCTGAAGCACTAACGGCTATGTTTTGATTCCATATAGCCTGCAGCTTAGCCCGATCATCAAACGCTCCTCCGTAAGCGGGGTACCAGTGAACCGCATACCCATAATTGTTAAGAGGATCCGTAATGGGATAATTGACGGTTTCATTATAAAACTCATCATAACCGAGACCAGCTGCCCAAATGACGTTATCCGCACCTGTATTTCGAATGGTAGCAATGATTTCATTCTGGAAATCCTTTAAAACGTTCCAATGATCCACAAAGTCTGGATCTGATGTGTTATTGTAATCTCCTCCCCAATGTCCGTTTGCATACGATTGAATAGGCTCATTAATGAGTTCGAACATCACATTGTCTGCACTTTTAATACCGGTTTGGGAAGCAAGATAACCCCATATTTCTTTAAATTTTGCTAAGTTCTCACTTGTTGTACTATGTCCATTATCGAATGTTAGATTAAAATCGATTGCTACATATACTCCTTTTGTTCTCGCATAATTAATAAATGGGATTACGATGTCCTGTGTTGCTGCCTGTAAACCGGCAAAGTTATAGGTACCCGCTGCGACGTCACCTAAATAGTCCGTGTCTATGCAAAGGCGAACAAAATTTGTATACCAACCATAACTGTTTCCATACTTGGGTGAGGTGTTCGTCAATGTGTCTGTCACGTCCTTAAGATAAGCCAGCACAGAATAATGGACATTATTATCATTTAAATTTAAATAGTAATTACTGCTACCGTAAGTGAAATAACCTGCCGTTGGTTGAAACCATCCACTTAAAATTACAGGTTCACCGTTACTATTAACCAATTTATTTCCGCTGACATGAAGCTTTGATATAGGAGGCATACCCTGCCACCCATAAGTAGGTGTATTAGAAACAAAGACTTGAGCGAACAAAACTATCGAGAAAATTGAAAACATAAATCTTCTATAAGGCCTATTCACAATCTCATCTCCTTTTATGTTAATTAGTAAAAAACAAGAACTAAGGAGCCTCCATTAAAAACAGGTGACTCCTCTTCGTACTAAATTTTTCAGTTAGAGTCGATTAAACGTCGTTAAAACACGATAAAGAATAACTGCCGCTTCCGCTCTTGTTGTGCTGCCTTGCGGATTAATTTTCCCGCTTCCACTTCCCTTGACGATTCCCTCGCTTACCAATGCTGCTACTGCTTCTGCCGCATAGGATGCGATATTCCCCTTATCGGAGTATCCATTCAAATCAGACTCATTTCCATTTCTCGTCTCTATGCCTGCAATTTTTAAAGCACGCGAAACGAGTACCATCATATCTTGCCTGGAGATCTTGTGGTTTGGCTGGAACTCATTTGCCCCGGATCCAAGCGTCATCCCTAGTTGTTTGGCAATGCCCAAAGCCTCATAGTAATACGCATCTTTTGACACGTCATCAAAGTTGTCCGTTACGGTTGCCTTTAATTTTAAAGCGCGAACTATCAGTGTAACGAACTCAGCTCTCGTCACGCCTTGTCCTGGCTCAAACGTTGTCTCGGAGGTCCCCTTAATGATTCCGTGTTGTGCCAATGCTCGAATCGCTTCCTCTGCCCAAGCATAGCCGCTCAGATCGGTAAATACAGAGGAGCCCGGTTCGGTCCCATTGTTGTTTCCGCCATTATTATCAGTGCTATTCCCGTTGTTCCCATTGCCTGTACCTGTTCCACCATTGTTATTGCCATTACCGCTTCCACTATCGCTTGTCACGGTTACAGCGGCTTGTGCCGTTTTACCTCCAACTGCTGTTTTCACCGTTACGGTAGCTGTTCCCGGTGTAATGGCCGTTACTTTCCCGCTACTATCTACCGTTGCAACACTTGTATTGCTTGATATCCATGTTACTTGCTTGTTGGCAGCATTTGCTGGCAGCACGGTTGCGGTAAGATTTCCAACAGTCCCTACTGTCAGATTCATTGCGCTCTTATTCAATGTCACACCAGTTACTGCTTCTGCATTTGAGCTTGTTAACGTTACGCTTCGCTCATTCCAAATCGAGCTCTCGCCACTTGCGTTCTCTGCAACCACTGCAAAATAATAGGTTCCATTTGGCAATCCTGCTACTTCGTATGGGCTTCCCGTTACGTTAGAGATGGTTCTGTCATATTGTCCTGATTTTGTTCCGTACTTAATCTTATATGAAGCAGCTCCAATAGAAGGTTGGAAACGAAGCTCTACTTTCCCTCTATTCTCCCTTTCCGCATACAATAGTGGGGAGCTTGGCACTGCTTCCGTTTTAAAGGAAATAACACCACTCGTTGCTTCTGAGGAGTACACTAGATCCTTTGTATACGCCGTTACTCTCCAATAATAAGCCATGTTTGGAAGCAACACATTCGGCTCCGTCGTATACCTGTTATAGATCATCCGGTCTCTTACGATAACGGGATTAGACATATCCGCATTTGGCGATACTTCAAACTTATAGAAGAACGCATTTTTCGATGGCTGCCACGAGAATACCGCGCGCGTGGACACGTCCTCCGCACCGTTTGCCGGCTCTGTCAAATTAAAGCTAGTTGGAGAGTTTCCAGGTGCTTTTGTTGTAAAGGTGTGAACAGGACCGTTCATTGGACGCTCTCCGCTAGCATTGGCAGCAAAAACGGCCCAATAGTAGGTCGTATCGTAATCCAATCCCGTTTCAGGCTGATAGTAACCTTGTGAATTTGGACCGAACATCCCGGTGCCTCGCACATTCGTAATCCCCGATTGATTAATGACAGGATTGGATAAATTCTCATTCTTTGAAACAACCACCCGGTAAGATGTTGCATGGTACGCCGAGGACCAGGTGAATTCAGGTGTAATCGATTCATTTGGCGCGCCTACGGATGGCATATATGGACCAAACTGACCCGGTACATCTGCATGTTCACCAACAATGAAGGCATACTTCGTGTCATAGGAGACAGCTGTACTTCCTTTCTCATTCTCGGCTGTAGCACTCCAGTAGTACTTTTGACCAATGCTTAGAGGCGATTCCACCGTGTAACTTGTTCCCGTAATTCCAGATTGCTCAATAACCGGATTCGTCATATCTTGGTTTGCCGATACGGAGACCGTATAGCTCTCTGCTCCCTGTGAAGTCGACCATGTCAGAGTAGGAAGGGTGATCGCCACTTCACCATCATCCGGTGTTATAGGGAAGAAGAAGCTTGGTGGAGCATCTAGTTTCTTAATTACAGCCATCCAGGACTCGTTTGCGGCAACATCATTGATTGTTATATACAAATCCTCTTTGGACTGGGGTGTAATGCTGTATTGATACTCTAAGCCGTTCGTTTCTGAGGAGGTAATTTTATATAAATCCACTTGGATAGGCTGACCGCTATACGGCTGGTTACTCATGTCTAGATTTACTGAACCTGATGTATTGTTTTTAACGAAAATAACTTTTGATTCCTCTTTATCTTTGCTGGCAGCAGCCGTGAAATCTTCTGTATAGTCCGTGGAAACGCTTACGTATTTCCCCGACATTTGAGAGAACATATAGTAAACCCACCATATTTCTCTTCTTGCCGCAGGATTTTCCTCATTGACATTAGTCGTAAGCAAATCACTCATCCCGTTGGCGTTGCCTGCTTCCATTGTGCCTTTAATATTTTGCGTAATTCCTGTGCGAATGACATTAGCCATACTTCTTGTCCAATCATCAGATGCCTTGGAACCTGCATTATTTTCTTCCCAAATAATATATTTGCCGTTCGCTTCAGGATATTGAGATTGGTACGCCGCCACTTTATCTTTCCAGTTCTGCATGACACTAAGAGGGGCATATGTGTCACTTGTCCAGTAAGCATGCCAGGAAGGCCCTTCTAAACTCAGATTATTATCGCTCACGTAAGGAATATAGAAATCAGGAATGCCATCAAAACCTACCGCTCCTGGACCAACAATAGGAATATACTCTGAAAATACCTCTCTGACGGCTTCCCAATTTCCTTTGAATGTTTCTTCCGTTCCCGTCCAGTATTCATTGGTCAGGTCGGCAAAATCAGGAGTAACTCTGTTGTCTTTGTAGTATTGAAGGACATCTTTTACATATTGCTTAAAGCGTTCTTGCTGAAGCTCTGTCTTAATCGGTTTATTCTCAAAAGTATCAATTGGACCACCACTGCCAGTTGCCCATGATGGATTCATGCCAAGTAGGAAATACCACTTGTGTCCCAGCGGTGCTACGCGTTTATATGATTCTAAACTTCTCTGAAGAATGCTGCTTTCATAGGGATAATAGGATCCGTCCAAATCACCAATGGCTTGGAAGTTCTGCGCTGGGATCGTTTCCCTGCTAAGTAGTGGGCCAAGCAATGTTAATCTGCTGTCAGGCACATCATAATTCGGAGTAAGAATATAACCGAACATACTTGGATCGGCTTCCCGTTCCTCTGAGTCAAAATCAACGGTTACGGTAGGATTGGCTTTAACGGTTACGGTTACAGTAGTAGAATGGCCACCGCTTTCAGCTGTAATCGTTGCTTCCCCGACTTTTTCACCCGTAATAACACCAGTAGCATCGATTGCTGCCACTGCGGAATTTGAAGAACTGTAAGTAATTGCTTGATGATTAGGGAACTGTACGCCGTTAGAATCCACCTGCAAAATAATGGTTTGGATCGTGCTATTTTCACTTACCGTATAATTATTGGATTCGAACATAATGGTATCAATCGTAGGATTTGCGCTATATGCCCATACAGACAATTTGTCAAGATTAATCGCATCGGAATTGTCATTATTTGTAAGGCATTTGAAAGAGACCGTGTTTTCACCAGTATGCAAAGGAACCTTTATAATCTTTTCATCCCATGTGTTCCAAGTGGAATCTGTCCCTTTGAAACTCACATTGGAATTTGCGCCTCCGTTCACGGAAAGCCCTACCGTTCGATCATTTGGCCATCCGCCAACTTCTCCCGCGCTGTATCTTAGCGCAACAAAATACTCTCCGTCTGTGGGAACATGAATCGTAAATGTCGTCGTTGCCGTGCTGCTATTATCGTATCCCCCTACAAATCCGGTACCAGTATAGCCCGTATGCCCTTTATCAAATCGCGCTCCACCTGACAGGCTGGCATCTTCAGCTTGATAAACAACAGCATTAGGGTGAGCTTTCGTAGGCATGGTTATTTCTGCGGATACAACAACCTCAATTGTTGTCTGTAAAGTACTGTATTGGGCCGTTACAATCGTTGTCCCTTCAGCCACTCCAATTATCTCGCCAGTATTCGCGTCCACTTTGGCTACGCTTTCATTTTCAGATGAGTAAACAATACCCGAAGTTAACGCATTGGTAACTCCATTATCATAAGTTGCTTGTACTTCAGCAGTCTGCTTCCCGCCTACACTAACCGAAAGGGACTGGCTGGAAAATTGGACTGAAGTTATTGTTGTTGGAGCTCCATCCATCCAGTAATAAAAATAGTCGATACATATCCCATTTCCTGCACCGTTCGTTTCAATGGCAATTGAATTTGTTCCGGGCTTCAGCTCTGCATCCGTATTAAAGTATTGCCAGTCGTCCCATGAGCTAGTCCCGGGGAAGGTAACCGTTGATTTCTCGCCATTGACGTAAACATTGATAGATCGGTCATTGTTCCAACCGTTGACTGGTCCAGCGATATAGTTGAAAGCAAGTTTATACTGACCTGCGGTTGCTGCCGATACCGTGTACGTTATTTTAGATGCATTTCCACCATCGAGCACTCCGAAACCAGTACCAGAGTATGCATGATCTGTAGCGTCACCTGCATTATTCACAAATACGCCATTCTCACCTTCTACGAGTACTGCACTTGCTGCTGCATCAACAGGCGGTACTGCTGTTCTTGAAGCTGCCGCAAATACCACATGGGTTGGCAGCATCACAAGAAGCATCGACATGACCATAAGTGTAGATAAGGTTGATCTTAATTTTTTCATAATTCTGCGCTCTCTCCTGTCTAATAGACTCTTACCATAATGAAAAAAAACGGCCCTCCTTCGGTACTCTAATGCTTTCTTAATTCAGTTTTGATTGTAGCACTAAAGAAAGCGCTTTATTATCCCAATAATCTAAGATCATTGGACTTATATAAGGTAATTTCTGTACTCTTACAAACAAAAAGCCTAGACCGATTAATATCAGATCTAGGCTTTTTGTGAACTATCCTTTTACTGCACCATTGGTCAATCCACTTACAATATACCTTTGTACAAAAAGGAAGATAAGCACTACAGGTAAGATGCTGACTGTACCAAATGCCATAGTGTTGTTCCAAGAAGTGCTCTGGAATCCTAAGAAGGTATAGATGCCAGCCGTAATCGGCCGCATGCTTTCCTTACTAATAAATGTCATGCCGTAAGCCAGATCTCCCCATGCAAACAAGAAGGAGAATACCATTGCCACAACTACGCCAGGTATCGCAATAGGAAGCATAATACGATAGAAGGTTGTGAAAATATTACACCCGTCAATTTTAGCCGACTCTTCAAGCTCTTTAGGCAAAGTTACAAAATAGGTGCGTAGAGTCACGATCGAGAAAGGAATACCTGCGGTTGCATTGGCCAATATGGTGCTCCAATAGCTTGCTCCTAAAAGTCCCATATGCTTGAATAGGATAAACAATGGCGTTAATAGCAGCGAGGCCGGTAGCATCTGCGTAACCAGAAACAGGAGCAAGAATAAATACCTTCCTGGGAATCTAAATCGGGCAAGTCCATATGAAGCAGGAATAGCTAGTAGAGTAGAAATACAGAGTGCACCACTAGCAATTATCCCACTGTTTCTAAATCCTTTAAACAGATCATAAGAGGATCCAGACAATTGATCTAAATAAGAATCAAATTGAATATGTTCTGGAAACCAACTAGGGTGTGTCTGGAAAATTTCAGCTTCTGTTTTGAGTGAAGTTATGATTAGCCAGTAGACTGGGAACAGGAAAAAAGCAACGATTACCATACTGAGGACAGGCACCAGCCATCTCCTCGACCTTGGTGTTCTATTTGCTTTAGGCTTCGCTGGCAGAGTTAAGGTTGCTTGGCCGGTGCTCTTCACGAACGTTCCTCCTTATTTACAATTCGAAGATAAAGAATGCCAACGATAAGAAGGACCAAGAACATAACATTGGATACTGCTGCACCTTGACTATATTTAAATTCGTCGAATGAAAGCTTGTAGGCATACGTCGACATCATTTGTGTTGCATTTACTGGTCCACCGTGGGTCGTAATAAGAACCAATTCGAAAACCTTAAACGTATAGATGAAACCTAATACAAGCAACGACATGATTGCAGCCTTGAGCAGTGGTAGTGTAATTTTGTAAAATCTCTGGAAAACGTTAGCTCCATCAATGGCAGCACTTTCATAGATATCGCGAGGAATTGTCGTAAGACCCGTTGTCAGCAAGATCATGTTGAAGGGAATACCAATCCAACTGTTTGCCAATATAAGAACAATCATCGCTGTGACTGAATTAACAAGCCAATCAATCGGATGATTGATAACGTGCAATTGCATCAAAAGTGCATTAGCTATACCATCTGAGCTAAACATGAACTTAAACATCATTGCTGTAATCGTAGCTGGCAGCAACCAGCTTATCATAACAAGTCCTCTTAAACGCGGCGCCAACCGGAAGGGAAGCGAGAATAACAAAGCCAGTCCCAATCCGATAATAAATTGAATGATAATACTGCCTAATGTGTAGATCAATGTATTTATTAATGATTTGCCAAGAATACCTTCTTGAAATACTTCACGATAATTATCCCATCCAACGAAAGGTTGGTCGCCTGATGCGATATTCATTACGTTGACATCAATAAAACTCAAGCGAACATTATCAATGATTGGATAGCCAACAAAAAACAACATATAGATTAGGGCGGGGAGTACGAATAGATATCCCGCTATTCGTTCTTTGGACATTGCCATCGTTCATTACACCTTCCGGTTATAAATCGGAGTACATGAAGTACATACATGTACTCCGTTGTTAAATGGTTTATTCGTGAATTTTTATTTCCCTAAAATCTTATCGATCTTCTCTTGAACCTTCTGAGTAATCTCATCAATGGATCCATGCAGCGTCAACGATTCGTTCAACGCTTCCGACAGTGCATTGGAGATTTCCGGCCATTTAGGATGAGGACCACGCGGCTGAGCATAGTTCATATTTTCCGTAAACACTTTGAGCTGCTCGTTCTCCGACCAATATGGATCTGCAGCGACATCTTTACGGGGCGGGAAGTAGCCAAAGCTTTCATCGAACGGCTTCATTACTTCTGGTGAAGCTACGTATTTGATGAATTCAATTGCCTCTGCCTCGTTGTCACCTTTAACAACGCCAAGATTTTCTCCACCTAATACGGATGCGAACTCCTTATCTTTTGGAACCAATGCAAGTCCAAATTTCAAATCAGGAGCTGTAGTCTTTAATTCGGGCAACTGCCAAGGACCATTAATCATCATCGCAACTTTACCTGTTGCAAACTTCTTCATCAGATCGGATTGCGTCCAGTTAATGACTTCTTTACTCATAGATCCATCTTTAACAAGGTCAGCCAAAAAGCTATAAGCATTTTTGCCTTCAGGAGTATTAACATTATTAAAGCTTGCACCTGCTGACAACAACCACGGGAGAAATTGGAATGTACCCTCTTCATTGGCTGGTGCACTAATCCCAAATCCGGTTACATCGCCCTTAGTAAGGGTTTTCGCAGCCACCTTGAGTTCGTCCCATGTTTGAGGAGGCGTGACACCTGCATCTGCCAACAGCTTCTCATTATAAAACAGTGCAAGGTTATTGCTTCCAAGCGGAATGCCGTATTGTTTGCCATCATAAACCGTCGAGCTCCAAGGACCCGGGAAGAATTGATCCTTGTCCGACCAATCTGCAAGTCGATCTGTGATATCCGCAAATAATCCCATTGCAGAATATGCTGCCGTATCAGGGTTATCAATAATCACCAAGTCTGGAAGATCAGAAGATGCCAATCCAATAGACAGCCGTTTTTTGAAATCTGCAAATGGAACATATACAGGATCAATGACAACTTCAGGATGTTCCTTATTAAAACCATCTGTAAGCGTTTTAATTTTATCAAAACGTTCTTTACCTTCGAAATAGAACCACAAAGTCATCTTTTTCGTTTCGGCAGACGATTTCTCGCCTGAAGCCGCTGCCGAAGGCGTAGCTTGTTGATTGCTTGTGTTACTAGTTATTTCATTGTTGTTGCCGCACCCGCCAAGCAGAACCGATGTTGCAAGAACCATTGTAAGACCCATTGCTCCGAACGTCTTCTTTCTCACATTTCTTCCCCCTTGAACAATTCGTTATGTGATTAACTACACTCTTATTGTAGAATTTTGAAAGCGTTTCGAAAATTTTAAATAACTAATAATGGTGGACTTATATAAACTACATTTGAACCTTATTTCTTATTTATTCGCTGATATTCGACAGGAGAAATCCCCATACTATCCCTAAATACACGAGAGAAATACTTAGCATCCGGATAACCGATTTGTTGCGCAATCTCGAATACCTTCATCTCTGAATGGATCAGCAATTGTTTCGCCAGATTGATTCGCATTTCTTTCATGTATGTGGAGTAACTTTTCCCAACTTCCTTGTTGAAAAGCGTACTTAAATACTCAGGTGTTATTCGAAGCAGCGAAGCAATCTCATCTAATGTAATTCCTTCCATGTATCGGCCATGAATGAGCTGCAACGCTTTATTCACACTTAAACTGTACACCTTATCTTTTTTAAAGAGAGCTGCTGTTTGATCTTCTATGGACAAAAGTGCATGAATAAATTCCGATTTCATCTGTACGCTCTGTATCCTATCAAGCCATTCATTCTGCCTTTTAAAAGCAACCTCATCACCGTATTCAGCAGCGAGTAGGCTCAACAAAGTAGAAATAAACCGAACAGTCGCATCAATGATTTGCTGTGGATGATATAGAGCGGAGTAACAATAATGATTCCAATCCCTGAAAACTTGCTGCAGCAACTCACGATTAGAATCGGTGATGGCCGATTTGATCCGATTATCCAACTGCTCGGGATAATGAAAAGGCTTTCTTTTCAGTCTTTCAATCTCGTTTTCACTATAAACCGCGATATCGGTATCTATGATTGACCATTTTCGATTGTGCCGTAACTTTCTATAACCGTCTCGCAGATCAATTAGGTGCCCAATCTGTACCATGCTGATAGTGACTTGCGATTCCATCTTGATCGAAGCAAGTAATTGTTCTATTAATAAGTCATTTTGTTCAATTAACAAATTAACGGATTGATCTGGGGCGTTAACAAACAAAAGCCAGCTTGCTGTATTCCAAAGGGACAGCTTCTCTTTCAATGTGCTCTTAATTTCTGCAGAAACCTCCAGAAAGCTAGAACCGGCATACCATTGAATGATTTGAAAAGAACGATTAGGATTAATCGAGATGGTTCGCTCCAAATATCGGCATACAAGATAGGGATCCACATCGTCATGCGTAAGAGTTTTAACAATTAAATATTCCGCTTGATCAACTAAGGGGAGATTAGGCAGTCCCAGCAATTGTTGATCGAGTAGCTCTTGCTCGATTTTCAATAATGAAGATCTAATATCACTGGCTGTGATCGGTTTTTCCAAATAATCGACGACACCTAATTGCAATGCCTTTTTGGCATATTCAAACTCTGAGAACCCGGTCAGAACAATGGTTTTATGCGTATGCCCCTTCACCTTTAGTTTATCGAGCATCTCGATACCCGACATGACGGGCATTTTAATATCCGTAATGACCAGATCCGGTCGCATACGATCTATACATTCGTATCCTTCTTGCCCATTTTCGGCTTCTGCAACGATTTTATAGGTCGGACTTATTTTTTCAATCAGGCGAACAATGCCTTCCCTCGAGTTAGCTTCATCTTCTACCACAATGATCTTCATTTTACGTCCTCCCTCAAGTTCCAATTCGGTATTTGAATGGTGACTGTTGTTCCTTCGCCTTTGATACTGTCCACGTGGAACATGGCATGATTTGCGTAATAAATCTCAAGACGATTCATTACATTTTGCAAACCGATTCCCTTTGAATCCGTTTGCAAAGAATCCAATGCCGCAGTGTCCATACCAGTGCCATTATCCGTTATTGCTACGGTGATATACTTATATTCCGTAATTGAAATCGTAATTTCGAGAAGCCCCCCCTGCTTGCGTCCTTCAAACCCGTGAATAATGGCATTCTCAATGATGGGCTGTATTAGCAATTTGGGGATAGGGTATGACATTGCTTCTTCCGGACATTGCGTTACACAACGAAAGGATGAACGAAATCTATATTGCTGCAGATAAATATATTGATCCATCCATTGAAGCTCCTCACGAATGGTCACCAATTTATTACTGTCTTTAATACTATAGCGAAGAATTTTCGCCAATCCCTTTAGCATTTCGCTAATTTGATGCTCTTCTTTTTCAATGGCTAACCAGTTGATCGAATCAAGTGTGTTATACAAAAAATGCGGGTTGATTTGAGCTTCTAGAGCTCGAATCTCCGCTTCCTTTTGCTTATCAACCGCTTCTTTCGTTTCAAGCATTGACTCGTTAATTCTTTGCATTAATTTATTAAATCCAAAGGCTATATGTGAAATTTCATCCTTCGATTGGTTGCTATCTACTTGGACATCTAATATACCTTGTTGGGCAGTCCGCATCCCTCTAAGAATATTGCGAATGGACGAGGAAAGACGACCTGAAAAATAATAGATTAGAATGACGGTAATGAACACGGCTAACACGCCAATAAAGATGCTCAGTCTCCTCATAACATACATTTCATTGAACAATTCATTTTCATCAATGAGGTTATAAATGATCAGTCCACTCTTAGCGTTTTCAAACTCATTCTCAATGGTGGAACTGGTAGTCACATTAAGAACCGGATTACCAATAGCAGCTTTATCCGGTGACGATACGATAATCCCCTGCTTGTTAACCAAATAATTCCGGTTTTCAATAGCAGCAGAAGTCTCTGAACTGACCTCTGTCAGATTAATCGCTTGGGCAAGTACAGATTCATATATGGTAATGACTACAACGCCGATTCCACTCAGATTTAAGCTGTTATAGTCGATTAGCTTATGAGCCATATGGAAACCGTATTTTTCATTATTATTAATGTTGTCTATTTTCTCTGGCTCATAAATTAAAGTTTTAGAATGATCTATCGCTTGATAATAGATCGGTAAAGTTCTAACATCATCCACGTTAGACCAAAGATTATCAAAAGGTGACCCTGTCTGCCGATCGTAGCTAATATTCGATCCGCCCGCTGTAAAGATAGACACACTGCGAATAGCAGATTTTGCATACGAATAACTGGCCAGCAGATTAATTAGCTGCCGTTTATTAATTTCTAGATTGGCACCTGATAAATTTATATTATTTACCAATTGAACAACTTCGTCATTCGTTATAATTTGTTTAATAATATCATCGTAAGCCTGAATGGAAGTGTCCATATTCTTGGATGTCTGTAATAGATTAGCTTGGACAAGGACATCAATTTTGTTCTTCATTGCTGAACTTGAAACGTAATATGATATGATTTGTACGAGAATAACGGGTAAGAGACTGACCAACATGAAAGAAACAATTAATTTATTTCGAAAACTAACTCCTCGAAATGCCAGCATCATTTTCATCTCCAATTATAGTGTCTATGCATCTTTTCCATCACTATACGACAACAGCTATCAAAAAGCATAGTAGCCAAAGCAACTGCGTTGCTGCAGATGCTTTGGCTCATTATTTTCTGCTATCAAGTTTTATGCATTAATTAGGAAATGAGCATCGTCTCTGAAGAAGAGTGGCATCCATTCAATTGGAGCTTTACATTCTATCCAATTTCCGCCTTCGTAAATTTTCCCGCTTCCCACATCTTTCCATACAGCTCCTGCAGGAAGATAAATTTTTCTGCTTCTTGCCCCTTGTTCAAGAATTGGAGCAACGAGAATATCCGGTCCAAACATATATTGATCCTCTATAGACCAGGCTTCCATATCAGAAGGGAACTCGTAAAACATCGGCCTCATGACAGGTGTGCCTTTTTCACTCGCCTCCTTCATAAGTCCTCTAATATATGGCCGAAGTGTCTCTCGAATCCGCATATATTTCGTGAATATTTCATAGGCCTCATCCCCGTAGCTCCAGACCTCGTTCTCTGCACCGCTCCAGCACATGCCTCCGCCTGTGATGCCAATCGGTGCGCCAGCCGGTTCACGATCACCATGTAAACGAAATACCGGAGAAAATGCTCCATATTGGAACCATCTAATCAGGCATTCCCGAAAATCTGGATCATTGGGATCGCCGCCATGGAATCCTCCAATATCCGTCGTCCACCAAGGGATGCCAGCTATCCCCATGTTAAGACCAGCTTTTAGCTGATTATGCATAGAGGTGAAGCTAGAATCGATATCACCTGACCATACAAGAGCACCATAACGCTGGCTTCCTGCCCATGCACAACGAACCAGATTCACAATACCTTCCTGTCCCTCAGCTTGCATACCTTCATAAAAGGTTTGCGCATAATTCAAAGGATAAATATTACCTACCTGCATATTAGTTCCGGTATGATAACGGTAATTATCAAAATCATAAACGGAATACTCAGGCTCTGCTTCATCCAGCCAGAAGATTCGTACACCTTTGTCATAATAGTTCTTTTTAGCAATCTTCCATACATGATCGCGGGCACCTGGATTGGTCGAGTCATAAAACACGGTATCTCCAAGGAAATCCATCGTAGTTCGAATACCCCGATCCGTTCTGACTAGGTAACCTTTTTGCAACATTTCGGCGTAATTCTCGCTAGTCTTGTCCACTGTAGGCCATATCGAAACCATTAATTCGATATCCAATTCACGCAGCTCTCGTATCATTCCTTCTGGATCGGGCCAGTATTCAAGATCAAACTTCCACTCCCCTTGCTTCGGCCAATGGAAGAAGTCTACGACAATCACATCGATTGGAAGACCTCTCCTTTTATATTCATGGGCAACCACCAGCAGCTCTTCTTGCGTTTGATAACGAAGCTTGCATTGCCAAAACCCAAGACCATATTCCGGCATCATTGGAACAGTACCCGTTACACTCGCATATGCCTCTTCGATTTGAGCCGGTGTATCGCCTGCTGTAATCCAATAATCCACCTGTTTAGTTAACAGTGCCTCCCATTCTGTCATATTCTTTCCGAAAGTCACTCTCCCTATTGCTGGATTATTCCACAAAAATCCATAACCATTGCTCGACAACGCAAATGGAACACTTGCCTGCGAGTTTCTCTGAGCCAGCTCGAGGGTACAATTCTTCATATCCAGATAAGGATGCTGATATTGCCCCATACCAAATATTTTCTCATCCGGATCGGACTCAAAGCTTAATTTTAACTGATAATCCCCGCCAGGAATCGCTTTAAACTCACGGGCATTAATCATCAATGCACTACAAAATTGTTTGACATCGTTACGATTGCGAACATATTCTTCCAATAAGACCTTATCGTCCTGATTGTAAAAGGTAATCTTGCCTCCAGCTGTCGATACAACTGCACGAATTTTGCCATTTGTGATGGAGGCTGAATCTTCATTAATCTGAATGGCTGACAGTGATTCTTCCACAGGTGCCAGCAGCGCCCATAACTCCGATTGCATCTCTGAATGCCTTGTAGCCCTAATGCGTAAACTATTTGCTCCCCACGGCTCTATCCAAAGCTTCTCTGCATCGAACTGCCATATTAAACGATTGCCTTCTTTCTGAAATAAACCTCGCATATTATACACTCCTATTCAATAATGCCATCTGCATGAATTGCTTTAATCGTTCCTTGCTTGTTACCGATTGTAATCGTAAGATACCAGTCATAATAAGACTTCGGTTGTATAGCCCTTATGCTTTTCCATTGCATGGCTGTGTCAAGCGAATCAAAAGCCCCGGTGCATGGTTCTAGAGCTGTTACATACTTTCCGTTCATTATTCCTTCCCATACACCTAGGTAAGGTACTTCATTAATGGGGTATGCCATCCCGATGGTATACCCTGACTCAGCGCCTTGTAGAGCACACCAGCCCTCTTGTATATGACCAAGTCCATAATACTTCTCGCATTTCCCTTCATATTTCGGATATAGGCGATTAATATCATAATCTAGCCCATTCACCGTTGTCTTTGGCCAGTCATGAATAGTCCCAAACAACCCCAGTCGATTCTCTATGCTGCACGTGGACATGACCTTTTGTATAGAAGAAGGAAGCACTACACGCATATCTTTATCACATACCCATAAGGCGTGAGGAGCCCAAATAAAGGGCATTTCATACTCCGAAAAATTATGCACACGATAGGAAATACGAATGGCATTCTCATTCACAAATTGAATCGTTTTCTCCAGCTTGTAAGGAAATCGGACACCATGGACACTTAAATTAATCGCAAAATCGGAAATATGCTCTTGCTCCCATGAGAGTGACCAAACCTCCCCGTGATCAGGAATCCGAGTCCCTTGCCAAGGCGGAGAGGGATAATAACAGGATTCAATGGATGGAAATACTTCATCAAATCCACTGACATCTCCTGATGCGTAAGAATCGTCATATTTTGAACGCTTATACGGCACATCTGCATCATTTTGATATAATAGTTCTTGATCTCTTTTTTTATCGTAAATACTTTGAATTTTTCCGCCGCAGTCTGGTAAAATAGTCATTCGCAAAGCTGTACTTTCCATCATTATTGCTTTAATCCCTTTATAATCGGAATAGTAGATTGAAATAATCCGTTAACCCCCTCTACACTTACGTCCTTCTTGCATTTATTTTATCTATTATGAAAGCGCTTTGAAATTTCAAATAATTAATAAAGGTGGAGAAATATAAGATGATTATTGAAACTAAAATACAAAAACAACCCTTCTCCATCTGCGGAAAAGAGTTGTCTTGTTCTGTTTCTATAAATGAAGTATTCTATCAATTAAAATAAAACATTTCTCAATTAAAATAAAACATTTCTCAATTAAAATGAAAAATCACAATAAAACATGACTTTCCCTATAAAGAATCTTTAATTACATCGGCTGTACCCGCAATTGCTGCACTGCTTGCAGCCTTCTATATTAATCAATGATGCTGAACCGCAAGAAGGACAAAGGTCGAGCGAGCTTGCGCTGCTGCTGCGGCTTTTTGCTGTGTCTGAAATGACGTTAATTGCCACTATTGATGCAGCTGTTTTTGATGCAGCTGTTGCGGATGAACCTTTATTCAAGCCCTTGCCAGCATCACCTGCTTCAGTTGCATCCCCGCTTTCCTCCCGCTGTTCAACTTCTGCCTGCTGCAAGTCAGCCGCCGCTATATGCTGCTCCAACGCTTTCGCTACGGCATCAGCGATCGATTCCACGCGGTTTGCGCCAAAGCCAATCGCACCTGTGCCGCCGATCCCCTTCAAGTGCTTGATCAACAGCTCCACCTTATGACCGTGATCCCCATAACGAAGAAATAAAGAGCAGACCCGGCCCAGCGCTTCCGCCATGGCGAACACGTCGGAGCCAGCTTTGCCGACATTCAGAAAAATTTCACCCGGCGAGCCGGAGAGATCATTGATCGTAATATACGCCATGCCGAATGGCGTATTTACTTTGTAGGTGGCACCGCGCAGCACCTGCGGGCGATTTTTGTACGCTTTGTCCAGCGTTTTCGGACTAACAGCAGTTGTAGCTGTAGGAGTTGTTGGCCCTGCTGCGTCCTGTACATTCTCAGCATTTGGAGCATCTGGAGAAGCGATTGCCTCCATAATAGCATCGGCACCACGATCATCCAATCGAGCTGCTTTATCCTCGCTATCCGCCGCAGATGACGGCTGAGGCTCCACTTCTTGCTCTTGTTTTTTCTCCTTCTCATCCGTCGTCGACAGCACCTGCACATCCCTGCTGCCGTCGCGATAAATGGTCACGCCCTTGCAGCCAAGATCGAACGCCAGCTCATAAAGCTCCTTCGTCTCTTCCACCGTAAAGTCATTCGGGCAGTTCGCCGTCTTCGAGATCGAGCTGTCCACCCAGCGCTGGATTGCTGCCTGTACCCGAATATGGTCCTTCGCAGACAAGTCCATCGCGGCTACAAAATAATCCGGCAGCTCCTCGCCAGGATGCGAATCCTTCCACTGCTGGGCAATCGGAACGAGCTGCTTGTCATAGCCAAGCCTGCTTTGGCGGAAATATTCAAAAGCAAAATACGGCTCAATGCCCGTCGAGGTGCCGACCATCGTTCCCGTACTGCCCGTTGGCGCCTGCGTCAGCACGGTTACATTTCGAATGCCATGCTGCTCTATAGCAGCTCCAATCTCAGGATAATGCGACGTCAAGCTTCGCATAAAGCCGCTTTGCAAAAATTTATCTGCCTCAAAGGCTGCAAAAGCGCCTTTCTCCGCCGCAATTTCCGTAGAAGCGAGATACGCCTCGCGGGCCATAAACCCGTACAGCTTATCGAGAAAATCGAGCGATTCTGCGCTGCCATAACGGATTTGCAGCTTAATTAGCAGCTCCGCAAGCCCCATCGTGCCGAGCCCGACGCGGCGCTCGCGCTTCTGGTTCGCTTCATTTTCAGGAAAATGATACGGTGTGGTGTCAATGACGTTATCGAGGAAACGTACCGACCAACGCGTCACCTTCGCCAGCTCCTCCCAGTCGACATCATGCTGCTGCTCATTATAGAAACGCGACAGATTGACCGCTGAAAGATTGCAGACGCCCCAGCCGGGCAGGCCCTGTTCGCCACATGGATTAGTACTAGTAATCCGATTGAAATACCAACTATTCGACATCTGATTATAATATTCCATAAAAACGACGCCGGGCTCTGCCGACTTCCACGCTGATTCAATAATCATGTGCCAGATTTCGCGGGCGCGGACTGTTTTGTACAAAATCACCTTTTTGCCGAGTGCCCGCCAAGCGTCCATATCTCCAGTCCAAAGCTCGTTGTACTGTGCATCCTTCGTATCGGGGAATACGAGCTCCCACTCTAAATCTTCCTTTACGGCTTTCATAAAAGCGTTGCTGACGCATACAGATAAATTCGCGTTCGTCACCTGGCCCATCGTCTGCTTGACAGTAATAAAATCCAGCACATCGGGATGCCAGTCGTTGATCATCAGCATTAAGGCGCCGCGGCGGCTGCCGCCCTGCTCAATCAACCCCGTCGTATAGCTGAACAGCCCGCCCCATGATACCGCTCCGCTAGAGGCGCCATTAACTCCTGCGACAATGGCGCGGCGCGGACGAAGCGACGATAAATTAATGCCAACGCCGCCCCCGCGCGCCATAATTTCCGTCATTTCCGTCAACGTCTGCATGATGCCGCCGCGGCTGTCTGCCGGAGAAGGCAGCACATAACAGTTAAACAGCGTCAACTCCTCGCTTGCACCTGCTCCCGCTGCAATTCTGCCGCCCGGCACGAGCTTCCAGTCATCCAAAATATAGCGAAAACGCTCCGTCCATTCCGCCTGCTTCTGCTCGCTGCCTTCGACTCCGGCCACCGCCTTCGCCAGACGATCCCACATTTCGTCCGGAGTCTGCTCAATGGTCAGCGTCAGCTTCTCAACCGCCGCCGTTATACGCTCACCGTTTCGGAGCTGCACCTCCACCTGGTCCCCCTCACGGGCAACGATCTCTCCGACTTCCTTCGTCGGAAACTTTGGATCATCTTTTGTCAGCACCAGCACGATATCGCCAGGCTTTGCGCTGCTGGAATCAGCATTTTTCCAGGCATAACGATCGAGAAAAATTTTCTCGCTGAGCCCCTCCAGCCTGCCGCTGCCTCTCCTATTTTCATTCAAGGTTTGTTTCTTCTCCATAAGTAACGCCGCCTCTCCTCGCATTTGCAAAAACCCGCCTATTTGCCTCCTAACACGGTGTCCCACTCTAGGCTAAATCCGATATATTGTGTCTAATTATCATTATAACATACTACATATTGTGTTTCTCCTTCGTTTCCAGCCAAAAACGCCCAATTTTCCCGTTGACCAAAGCCTGCGCTTTCCTTTGCTTGTCCTCACGCTTTTTTTGGCCCTTTCTTATGAATAGGCGATGAAAGGGCCATACTAGAAACAAAGATTTCAACCTACTCATTTTGTTCGATTGGACGATGATGATTGGCTTAAACGATGAAAGGAGCTGCTCCCTTGTCTTTAGATAATAAACAACCGCTACACGGATCTTCCGCCGCTCCAGATGCTGCTCTCGTCACCCGCAAGCTTCATCCGCTCGTAGATTTGCAATATGACCGTTCGACCTTTGACGAGCTGCAAAACCGTATCGCCAAAAACGGGCCATGGGACGACTGGACCTTATATCAGCTATCGATGGAGGCGGAGCAAGCGAAGCGAATTGAAAGCTTCGAGCAGCTGCAATGCTTGCGCAGCCTGCCGATGCTTGAGCCGATGCCCCATCAAATCTCGACCGCGCGCAAGGTGCTGCATGAAATGGGCGGACGCGCCATTCTCGCTGATGAGGTGGGACTCGGCAAAACGATCGAAGCTGGACTCGTGCTGAAGGAATACATCGTCCGCGGGCTCGTGCGCCGTACGCTCATTCTGGTGCCAGCCTCGCTTGTGCTGCAATGGGTGCGCGAGCTGAATCAGAAATTCGGCATTTCCGCCGTTGCCCAGAAAAAAGCCCATACGTGGCATTATGACGTCGTCGTCGCTTCGATGGATACAGCTAAACGCGATCCGCATCGCGACGTCATTCTCGGCACTGACTACGATATGGTCATCATCGACGAGGCGCATAAGCTCAAAAATAAAAAAACGACCAACTACCAGTTCGTCACCGAACTGCGCAAAAAATATTGCCTGCTGCTCACCGCAACGCCGGTGCAAAACAATTTGGACGAGCTGTACAATTTGATCACTCTGCTCAAGCCCGGCCAGCTCGGCCGCCAAAGCGAGTTCGCCGCCAACTTTGTCGTGGACAAGCGTCTTCCCAAAAACGAGGAGCAGCTGCAAACGGCACTGTCCAGCATTATGATCCGCAATCGCCGCGGCGACGGCGGCATTTCTTTTACGAAACGTTTTGTGAAAAATATTCCGCTGCAGCTGTCAGCTGACGAGCAGGCGCTTTACGACGCCGTGACTGCCTTCGTGCATGAACGCTACGATGAGAGCGGCCCCGACCTGAGCAGCATGCTGTCGCTGGTTACGCTCCAGCGCGAAGTTTGCAGCAGCCGCGACGCTGTCTTCCTGACTCTCGTCAATATGTTCAAAAAGACGGCTGAGGATTCGCCCGTCCGCGCAAAAATATGGGAGCTCGTCGAGTTTATCAAAAAAATTGAAGCCAATACGAAGGCGGAGAAGGCGCTTGAGCTCGTTAAAGGCATGAATGATAAAGTCATTATTTTCACCGAGTATCGGGCTACGCAGGAGTATTTGCTGCAATATTTCCGTTCTCACGACATGATTGCCGTCCCTTACAGGGGCGGGATGAACCGCGGCAAAAAGGATTGGATGATGGACTTGTTCCGCGGGCGGGCCCAAGTATTGATTGCAACAGAGGCGGGCGGCGAAGGCATCAACTTGCAGTTTTGCCACCATATGATCAACTTCGATCTGCCGTGGAACCCGATGCGCGTAGAGCAGCGGATTGGCCGCGTCCACCGGCTCGGACAAACCGAGGATGTCAAAATTTACAACCTATGCACCCTCGGGACGATAGAAGAGCATATTGTGCATTTGCTGCATGAAAAAATTAATATGTTTGAGCTTGTTATTGGCGAGCTGGATCATATTTTGGAGCGTTTTGAGAAAAAGGATGGCTCGCTGGAGCAGCAGCTTGCCCGCATGCTGCTTGAATCAGGCGGCAGTGAAACGGAGCTGCGCGAGAAAATCAGCGATCTCGCCTCCTCGATTACGCAAATTCGCGAAGAGGTGCAGCAAGGCCCTGAGCTTCAGGCAAGCGCGCAAATAGTGTCACAAATGACGGCCCTCGGGCAGACGGTGGAGATTAGACATGAATGAGAAGCAGGTACACAAGTTTGTCCAGCGATATTTGGAGGCGACGCAGTGCCAGGTTTTGGAGAAATCGCCCTGCCATTTCACCGTAAAACTGTCTCCTGATGCGGATCGGGAGCTGACGAACCGCCCCTACTACTGGAGCTTCGTTGACCGTACGAATGCTGCTCCCGAGACGATGACCTACCTGCTCGTAACCGACCGCGAAAAATATGACGCCGCTCAAGCCGGGACATTGCCCGCGCAGCAGCGCTTGCCAGGCGGCGCCGTTGGAGCGGCGGACATAGTAGCGGGCGCACAAGGAAACGCAGGTGCAGCAGCGCTTCCCGGTGCAGCAAGCAGCGTGAGGCCTGATTCGGGCATTGGCAGCGTCTCCGCCAAAGCAAGCCCAAGCCCAGCCGCACCCGCACACGGAAACGCGGCTGGTTCAGCATCGGCGTCGCCAGCCGTCTCTTCATCTGGCGCTGCCGAAAGTGCCGATAGCAGCGCAAATCCAGCTGCTGCTGGAACGGGCCAAGCGGCAGCAGCTGATGCTGCGCTTGGCCGCTCGCTCGGCTTCGTGCACGGCAATATCAATCAGACGGGGCTGCGCATTCCGCGCGAGGAAATGTATTTTGGCTCGCGCAAGCTGGATCAGCTGTTTGGTGCGGCAAAATCGAAGGGCAGCTACGTCTTTCTTTTTCAAGAACCGGAACGTGGTGCCGCCTCGCCCTACAGCTCTACCCCTTACACCGCCTGGCTCGGCATCAATATGCGCGTGGAGTTCGCCTGCGACCGCAAGCGCGAGGAAATACACAGCTACGGCATTTCGCTGGCAACGGGGCATTGCACCGAGCAGTTCCATGATCGGCTTCAGCGCCTCAGGCTCACGCCGCGCCTGCCCGCGAACATTCATTTGGCGAAAAACGGCCTTTCCTTTAACAAGGCGCTGTCTATTATGGAGCAGGCGCTCGAACGCAAGCTGAGAAGCTACGATTATGAATGGGCAGGCGCCGCAACCGAGCGGCTGGAAGAGGAGCTGGAACGCATCCGGCTGTATTATGAGCCGTTAATTGAGCATGCGGCTGACGATGAGCTGAAGCAAAGCGTACGCGAGCAGTACGAACAGCGCCAATCGGAAATCCGCTGGCAATATGAGCCTCGCGTGACGGCTTCCGCCATTAACTGCGGTATTTTCCACCTGGAAGGTATCGAATAGACGAAGATCAGACCCGATCCGCACCATTGTGGCAAAAAAAGAACGGGACAGGCTGCTGCATGCCTGACACATTCCAACAGCCTTCTCCCGCTCTGCCTTTTATAATGAAGCTGCGAGTTAATAATAGGCAGCATTCGCCACTTTAGCGATCTGCCTCATGAAGAAAAGGGTGAATTTATTGCTGAGCCAAATTCGGAAGCTAATGATCGGCGCATTATTATTAAGCGCTTTATTATGGACAAGCAGCCTCCAGCCCCCGCAAGCTGCCGCCATGCCAGAGCAGGAACAAGCAGGCCAATCGTCCCTCCTCGCCCATGTTCAAGCTTGGACCGAGCAGCTCGCAGTTCAGCCTGCTTTCAAAAGCTGGCAAGGGGCAACGCTCAGCATTTCCGCGCTTGGCCCTGGCACACACAGCTGGATGGCCAGCGTTATTCAGCACAAAAAAACCGTCGGCTACCTCGTTGTCCATGCAACGGAGAGCGGCGGGTTTGTTTTAGGCGAATATGGGCTTGGCGACTACCTATATAATTTAACGACGCTGCAGCAATCGCTTCAGCGGCTCGAACTCATACCTTCTGCCATTACGAGTACGCCGCTATATGTTCATCCACTGCTGTCCGTATGGAAAATTTCCGGCAAGTCCACTGCATTTACCGATGCCATGAGCGGTGAAGCGCTCCCGCTGACTGCTTCTCTCTGGAGCGCCGAGGCAAGTCAGGAGCTTAAGCTTATTCAAGTACAAACGCCCATGGCCGCCACTGCAGGCATTGCCAAAGCGGTATCCAATGCCTCATTCAGCCCTTACGAGAGGCTGCAATGGCTGACAGATGCTCCTGTAGACAAGGCTGAATCCAAAGGCTCTATAAAGCTGCTGAACATTTTGGACAAAAAGAAACACCTTACCTATACTGCGGCAAGGTTTAATGGCGACATGCTGTATGTGTGGTCGGCAACGGGCTATCACAGCTGGAATAACGGCGCTGTCTACATTGCCCTTGAAACAGATGAGCTGGGCGAAAGCCAGCGTTATGTGCCGCTCACCCTGCTTGTTGAGCTAGGCGACTTTTACCGCTGACGCTCGCTTTTTCCGCGCCACCACATCATTAGACTGACAGGTCCCCAGCCGAACCAGCGCGTCAGCCATGGCTCCCTAATCGCCTTCGCTGACGCTTTCATTTGCTTGCGTTCCCCTTTTGGTTTCTCCATATATTCCACAACCTGAACGGTCACATATTTGATTAAATCATCCCCGCTGGCCATTTGTGTCGCACTCCTTTTTGCTTAAGAATTAAGACATTCGCTTG
Organism: Paenibacillus sp. BIHB 4019; assembly: GCF_002741035.1. Lineage (NCBI taxonomy): Bacteria > Bacillati > Bacillota > Bacilli > Caryophanales > Paenibacillaceae > Paenibacillus > Paenibacillus sp. BIHB 4019. The sequence goes on from NZ_CP016808.1 coordinate 6,685,481, forward strand.
TGCAGACAAATGCTTCTTGAGCCTGTTGCTTCCCAGAACAATTGATGATATCAGTTTGCCCTGTCATCTCCAAACATAAACATGCATGAGATATCCTCCATTGAGCCACGATATAGCTAAGACCAAAGCCTTTCAAAAGGAGGATGGCATGTGCTTGCTTGCTTTCGATGTTTGATCATTACACTGCTTTTCTGCCTTCCTGCCCACTCCGCATCAATGGCAGCAGGAGAAGATAACGCTTCAAAAGATGAAGCATCTCCCCCCTCCCAACAATCCGCCCCGCATGCTGGGCATTGGACCATGCCCTCTTCCGTCGTACTCATTGATGCAGGACATGGCGGCATAGATGGCGGGGCAACAGCTGGAGGCGTAGTGGAAAAAGACATTAACCTTGCTGTAGCCAAAAAGCTTTATTTGCTTCTTAACAGCCAAGGCATTACCGCCGTGCTGAATCGCACGGACGATTATGCGCTTAGCGACGATAATCGCTGGCATGTTAGCGGTTCCCGGCATAGGCGCGATCTGTCGCAAAGACGGCAGCTGACCGAGGAAATTCCTACGCAGCTGCTCGTCAGCCTGCACGTCAATTCGACACCCGACCGCTCGGAACGCGGACCGCTGGTGCTGCATCAGAGCAGCGGAGAAAGCGCGCTGCTTGCTTTCTGCATTCAGGATACGCTTAATCGCCAGCAGCGTACGCGCTTTCTTCCAAGGGAGGGCAAGCCGTTTTATTTACTTAGACGCGTATACCAACCAGCCGTTATTGTAGAAATGGGCTTTGTCAGCAATAGCGATGATCGAACGATGCTGACCGACCCCCGCGAGCAGCTTCATATCGCATCAGCAATCGCTTCAGGGATTCGGCAATACAAGCTGATCACCAAATGATTGCAGCACCATATCCGATAGCTTGACGAAGGAAACAGCGGCGTTCATGGCAGGTATCGACTGTCTAAGAACAGCCGCTGTTTTTTTGCCTGGAGGCCCCACATGACCGATTACGACGCAGGTAACATGCGTAGCAAGATGCTTTTGCACTTCATTCATCTGCTTGCTAATATGCTGCATCGTATACACATCATCGAGAAAAACATCGTTGGACAGCAGCGGTACGCCAACCTCCTTGGATACCTTCGGTACAACCGTCTTATAGGTCGTCCGGCTATCGAGGAAAAACAACCCGCGCTGCTTGCAAACGTCAAGCACGATACGCATAATCCGCTCATCCGCAGTCACCTTGGACCCCATATGATTATTCATGCCAATCGCATGCGGCACATTGTCAATGGCCGCATTGATCCGCTTGCGGACTTCGTCATCGCTTAGATCTGCCGTAATGGCTCCGGGACCGAGCCATTTTTTCAGACCCTTATTTGGCTCCATTGGCATATGCACAATGACATCATGCCCAAGCCGGTGCGCCTCCTCTGCATCTTTTTGCGTAGAGGGCATAAACGGCATCACTGCCGCAGTAAACTTGATCGGGAGCTTCAGCATTTCCTCCGTCCCATCCATATCATTGCCGAAATCGTCAATGACGATGGCAAGGTGCCGCTGCTCCTGTGCAGGAGACTGTGCTTCATTCGATGGTTTTTGCGGAACGGGCTGCGTCTCCAAGACCATTTGCTGCTGGGTCTGCTGTTGTTGCTGCAATGCAGGCGAATGCTGCTCGGCAGCAACAACAGAAGCCGTTCCTGTCCCATTACTCATAGACAAAACCAGCATCGTAAGTCCGAGCAGTTTAACCGCCTTCTTTTTCCATAAATAGCTTCTCTTCACGTTCACACTTCCACACTCCTCATTCGCTATCTACGCGTCATCACTCATTCCCTTTCATTGTTTGTGAACTTGCGCCAAAATATGCTGAATGCTGGAAATTAATTCGCCGTTATTCTGCTTCCTTTGTCACATATCGCCAAAATCACCAATTCCATAGTAAAATAGCTAGGAAGGATGCTGGATATTCATTTATGAGGAGGCGATTCGTTATGCTCGCTTTAAATAGCTTGATTTGGTCGGAACTGGAAGGTCCTTATGGCTTCGCCGATGCTGTACCGGAAATGCTGCAGCAGCTAGCGCAAAATTATGGCTCAGAGGTCAAGGACGAGCTTTACTGGGAACAGCTTTATCATCAAAATACGATTTATTCGTGCACTTACGCTGCGGTGCCTTATTTGGCGGAAATCGCCCTGCGCTCGAACGACCCGGAGGTGAAGCTGGATATTTACATGACCTGCGGCTTATTTGAAGCAAACAATAGTTGCGAGTTTACATCGGAAATGCCTGCAGAATTTGAGCAATTAGTACCCTCTATTGATGCAAAGGCACGGGCTGATATTTATCTTTCTTATTATGATGCTATCAATAAGCTTGGTGAAATGTCCGAGCAGCTTGCCGCCTACGCCGAGCCCAATAAAGATGATTCCGAGAAACGTTATATCGCAATCGCCGATGCTGCCTTTCACGGAGAACGAGCCGCAGCAAATATGCTGCAAACCCATAGCATCGGTGATGAATATGTCGCTTCATGCCCTTCTTGCGAGCATGAAACATTCATTTGGCCGGATGAGAGCGGGGAGAAGCTTGTCGCGTACAAGGCAGATCCCGTTTTCAATGGCAAGGATGCGCCTGTGAATATTACCCCTGCTGATCCTGCAAGCTCGGAGGAATCCAGCCTTCGTTATGTATACAGCCGAGCTGAGCGTTTGGGGGATGAGCAGCTTAAGGCACAGCTGCCCTATATGGCCGGACATACGAATTGCCCTGCCTGCGGCGAGAAATTTCATATTTGGAAACAGCTGCTTGCCCTCTATAACTAAAAATAAAGCTCTTTCTATTTCATTTTTCCACCTCATTCTACATAAAGGCAGCGTGATCTTTTGCATAAATCATTTTATATTATTTGGACGATCATCCTATTATTGATTGGCTCTATTTTACTTGGCTATTTAATAAACAAAACGTTGCTAGGCTACTTCTCGCCAATGAGGACTTTTCCGACCGAGCATGCCGCGAATACAGAAGTAAGTATAGAAGCAACTCCAGCATTTGAAGAGGAAGCTTCCGCTTTCGAAGATGAAACTCACTCCCCATTGTCTGAAAAAGAGTATTGGGACAATGAAGCAGAAGAAGAAGAACTGCCCGAACAAATAGCGGAAATGGAGGGCGAAACAGGAACCTTCAAAATTTGGGATGACTTGGATGATTTGCAAGCGACATTTAATGAGGCCGCTTTGCTGATGTATCCTTCGATTCAATTAGGTGAAATAACCGTTAAAAAGGGCAGCGCTGGAAGCTTATTTTATAATTATTATTTCTCGGATACTCATAAGCTAGACGGAATAATTAATCCAGTAGACGGTAGTATCGGAAGATTAACTATCCATATCCCTATCGATGCAACACCTGAAACGTTAGATTATTTTCTAAATACTATACACATTGCTATAGCGGCCGCTAATCCGCTTTCGAAAATTAATACGAATGTTGAGGACATATTAATTTCTCTTTTATATGAGGATTCCGATTTTGATTACTACAATATGGATAATTGGGTTGAAGAAGAAGGAATAACCTACTCCATTAGCAGCGTAGACGGTCATGGTATTTGGTTTAACATATATGAGAGCCCGAAGTAATGGGATACACGCCAGTGATTACGCAGTTCATTAATCTGAAAATTTCAAATTCTTAAAGCCAACTTGACTTCCCCCATGACAACATGCTAAATTAAAAATGTAAATTTTGCATGTGCGGTCGTGGCGGAATTGGCAGACGCGCTAGATTCAGGTTCTAGTGGTGTAACAGCCGTGGAGGTTCGAGTCCTCTCGACCGCATTAAATTTTCAACTAACAGGTTCGTGAAATGGCTCTTAGAGCGATTCACGAACCTGTTTTTATATGCTTTTGAAATTCAAGCTATTGCACGCTCATCCCAAATGCATCTGCAATGAGCCTATAGGAATGGATTCGCGCTTTCTCATCATAAATCGGGCTATTAATGAGAATCTCGCCAGCATTGTATTCCTTGCCCATCTGAAGCAGTTGTTTCTTTACCTGTTCCGGCGTACCGATAACCCGCCGCTGGCGGGTTTGCACAATATGAAGCCGATCCTGCTCCGTATACGGATAATCGGCTGCCGTCTTCACAGAGGGCAGAAATGGCACCTCCAGACCTGTTTGAATACCGAGGAATAACAAATCGCTGCTCATCGCCAAGCGATTCGCTTCTTCTTCCGTTTCAGCGCAAATCACAATAGTTGCAATTATTGAACGTGGATGATTTATTAATACGTTGTTAGATTTAAAATGCTCGTTATAATGCTGCATCGCCTCTTCTCCGCCAGGCGTGCCGAAAAACTCCGCGAACGCATAAGAAGTGCCCAGCCTTGCCGCTATTCTTGCACTCTCACCACTGGAACCAAGCAGCCATATTTCAGGTGCCGTCGAAATAGCAGGTGCAGCGAGCAGCTTCTCAAACGGATGCCCAGCAGGTATTGAACCATGCAAATAGCCGATAATATCCTGCACCTGCTGAGGGTATTTATTCACATCAACGAATTTATCCTGTTGTAGCGCTCTGGTCGCAAGCGGCATGCCGCCCGGTGCCCGACCCAAACCTAAGTCGATACGGTTTGGATGAAGCGCCTCCAGCAGCCGAAAATTTTCAGCAACTTTGTAGGCACTGTAATGAGGAAGCATGATACCGCCAGAACCGACCCGAATACGGGAGGTAGCAGCTGCCAAATGGGCGATCAGCACCTCCGGACTTGAGAAAGCAAGCGCACGCATGGAATGATGCTCGGACACCCAAAAACGGGAGTAGCCTAGTTCCTCCGCCGCTTGTATGAGACGAGTCGATTGCTGCAGTCCTTCTGTGGCTGTTTGGCCTTCAGGGACAAGTACTTGGTCAAGCACACCTAATTTAATCATATTGATCATTCCTCCTATTCCCTGTGGGCTTACGGGTAAGATCCAAGACAGAAACGGGTATATTTATATTTCCATTACTATCCACTCGACGATCCGCCACGATGACAAAAAAATAAATGCATTCGCACGCATATATTATTGCACGCCAAATATTGCATGTCAATATCATGTAACTCTCTTAAAAAACTACCTATTACAGGTTACACGGTCTCCATGAGCCCTAATTTCTTATTATGTCCTTTTCAAATTAAAACAAAATGGACTTGAAACAAAACAAACGTTATCATAGATTAAATGGATTTATGTATAACCCCTTACCATACGATAATCACAGGGCTTCATTTTATAGAATAGGAGAATCTTATTATGAATAACGAACTTTTAGATAATTGGTTATCCCTTTCGCATATTCAAATGAAAATAAATAATAAACTCGAAATTGCATTTCAAGATAAACATAATATAACCTTGAAAGAGTTTTATGTGCTCTATCATTTATTACTAGCAGATGATAAAAAATTGAGACTACAAGACCTACCTGATTTGGTTGGGCTAAGTCAAAGTGCTGTATCCAGACTTGTGACCCGGCTAGAAGCAAAAAATTGTAAGGGCCTTGAACGGGATGTTTGTGAGGGCGATCGCCGCGGTGTTTACACTCGTCTATCTGCAAGAGGTGAAGAAGAAGTAAGGAAATGTATCGATACCTTTCATCAAATTTATGTCTCTGCTGCTTCTGAACAGAACATTAAACAAGAATTACAAATACTCATTAAAAAAATATAACCTTATCCGTAACTATTCAAAGCCTATTACTATGGTGGCAGATCATGCACCCTAAATCATTTAAGTCCAGATTAGTATTATTACCTCCCTCTTCATTAGAGGGAGGCTTTTTCATGACCTTCATTCACTATGAATGAACCGCTTTTTATCGTTTGTATATACGCCCTAACTGGGCATAAGGTTATTTCGTCGAAGAACCAAAATCAGTAATCTTCAATTTTATTTCAAAGGTTACGGGAACCTGGCTGAACACTTCGTCCCAGTTGTCCTTAACCTTTTTCCATTTATGCGGATATTTAATAGCGAGAGATTTCCCAAATCCAGCTACGTCTACTTTGTATTTCGACTGCATTTTCTCCATCACATGATCAATCATCGTCGTTAATCTTTTTTCAAAAACCTTCTCTGTTTCCTTTAAATAAGTTAGCTTGGATGGATTTTCTTCCGTATCCCAATTTTCAATCAATCTCCCGTCTGATTCAATCGCAACGTGAAAGGAAATATCATCCCCCTGTAGTTTTGCAGTCATTTTACTTTTCATGGATTTAATCTCATAGGTAATGATTTCATTTCTCCAATTATAACTTTTGATTACTCCTCCTTGGCCTGTTCCTTGAATCCAGGATAAACTTTCCACATTTTCTTGATTCAAATCGCCAATCCATTTGCTTGAATCGCCCTTAATGATACCTGCACCTGAGAATTCTATCTCCCCCTTAGAACTAACGATATTTTGCAGCAAGAAGCTTTGTTTGGAATGAATCAATCCATCAATCCGAGTCAGATTGACCTCTTTCATTACCTTATTGGTTCTAAAACTATTATTGATCATCGAGTTTATCCGAAAAGCGGGAACTTCTTCCGGTTGATTACTAATAAAGGTGTCATAAGCCCTCTCCTTGCTAAAAAATACCCGGCAGCTTGGACGAATATCATTATCACGCAGCACGAAATCCATTAATTGGTCCATCTTTTGCTGTTGTGCCAATTTTGTCGATACTACAATGACCTTGAGATGATGCCCGATGACTGGACGCTCCCTTCTTGTTGAGTATTGGCGCATAATTTCAAAGACAGAATCCCCTGTCAGGCGCAAATTTGAATATTTCAATAGCTGCTTCTCTTTTGACTTTTCTTGCCGTTCGAACGATTTTATCGGCACAATTTGTATCGTAGCTGTAATCAGATTTTTTTTATTATAATTGGCGCCTTGTCTTTCCAAATCGCGTTCAACTTTAGGCCGTTCACCTACATCTAGAGCCAGGCCTGCATAGACGCTTAAATCCTCAATTTCTTTACTGCTCCAGCAGCCTAGAGTGAAAATAAGCGACGATAATAGAAGGAGAGCTAGCCATTTTTTAACTCTATACATGATGATTCAAAACCTTCTTCCTAAAGAACAATATGACAGTAAGCAAGACAGGCACGAGAAAAAATAAAAAGATCCCTATTTTGCCTATCGAATCTCCCAGCTTAAACACTTCATTTATTCGCTTAGGCAGCATCGTAGTGATAAATATAACGGGTATTAATCCAAATATCACCGGGTGAATTTTAAGGTTAAAGACCTGAGAGATCCCTAACGAAGCATTAAAATAAAAGCTGGTGAAATTGCAAAATAACTGCATCATCCAGATGACCAAAAACGGAAACTCAAAACGTTCAAAAATTAACCCGGTAATTTCAAAGCTTCGCAAAAGGTCGATGGTAGGCCATGTGCTATTCATTACCGAATCTACAGACATTCCTCCTATGACGACAACTACGGTCATAAGATACAGCACAAAAGGAACGCCTATGCCTGCGAAGGTCGCTCTGACTGCCCGCTCAGGATGCTGCATATGGGCAACGAGAGTCATAATGACTTCACATCCTGTAAAAATAAGTACAGTTGATTTCAACCCCTTAAATACGGGAACGACGCCTTCACTCAAAACAGGGCGCAAATTGTTAATATCAAACAAGCGGATACTCAGGAAATATGAAAACACCAATATTAGAATGCTGATCGGGAAAATAATTTGAAAAACCCGTGCAATGGAATTAATCCCTCCAAAACAAATATAGGTACCCACCCAAATAAAGGGAATGACAATGGCCCAAATCGGAGTTCCTTCCAGCAAATAATACAAGGTTACCTCTGCAAGTACCCTTATTTCAAAACCAGCAATAATAATATAATAAATAATTAAGCAGATGCTTAAAACTCCGCCAGGCACTGAGCCTACAATTCGTTTAGAGTATTGATATACCGTATCATTAGGAAATTTCTGACTTAATTTTACCATGATCATCGTTACTAAAATAACGATAATGCCGCCTAGCAGCACAGATAGCCAGACATCCGGTGTTTGTGCAGCTTCGATTACACCTCGGGGCAAGGTCAAAATACCAGCCCCCAGCACTGAATCCGTAATAAAGATCGAGGTTTGTGTGGTGGTGATTTTATCATCGTTGCGAATAAACACGTCTGCGCCTCCTCTCTAAGCCGTTACTATCTTCGCTTCTTGTCTTGCGTCTTCATCATGTCCGGTCGTTTATTCATAAATGGCAGCGGGGCACGCAGAAATAAATCCTTCCAGTCGTTAAAGCGAAACGGCGAGATCGGTGTTACATAAGGAACTCCAAAGCTTTTCAGCTTGCTTAAATGACCGCAAATAATCAAAAAAAACAATATAGTTCCAAACATCCCTAGCACTGCTGCACATAACATCCCAGCGAAACGTAAAATACGTAATGTAATGCCTGCGCTATATACGGGGATCGAAAAAGAGGAAATAGCCGTCACAGCTACTACGATTACTAAGAAAGGGCTGACAATGCCTGCCTGTACCGCGGCCTCGCCAATGATCAAACCGCCAACAATGCCCATTGCCGGTCCAATAGGCTTGGGCAATCGAATGCCCGCCTCACGCAATATTTCGATCGATATTTCCAAAATCATCACTTCTATTAATGAAGGAAAGGGGACGCCCTGCCTTGTTTCTATGATCGTAACGGCAAGCTCGGTCGGGATTAAGCCCGGATGAAAGGAAATAAACGAAATATATAAAGCTGGTGCCATTAATGCCAAGAACGCTGCGAAAAATCGCAGCATGCGCAAAAGGGTCCCCGGCAGCCAACGATCATAATAATCCTCAGGCGATTGCAGCAGCATGCTAAACGTTACTGGAACAATTAGAGCAAAAGGAGTGCCATCTAATAGAATGGCTATCCTGCCTTCCAATAATCCGCTAATGACCCGATCCGGGCGTTCGGTATTTTGAGCTTGCTGAAATGGGCTTAGGTAATCATCTTCAATGAGCTGTTCCACATAACCAGATTCAGCGATGAAATCCATATTGATTTTACCAACTCGATCTCTTACCTCCTGAAGCAGGTCTGGATTAACAATTTCCTTCATGTAAGCAATAACCAGCTTCTTCTTAATTCGAGTTCCTACCTCGTACATATTTATTTCCAGATCTTCACTAAAGCCTTGTCTGCGCAGCATTGATGTATTCTCACTTAATAACTCGGTAAAACCGATTCGAGGACCACGAAGCAAAGCCTCAGAGCTCGGTTCATTGATTGCCCTGGTCTTCATGCCTGATGTTCCCATAAGTAGCGCTTGAGGCATGCCTTCAATGAACAAGGCTGTAAACCCCATCAAAATGGATTGTTTTAAATCATGAAATTCAGCAGCTTCGTAAACTTCGCAAACAGGCAGTACTTTATTTTGAAAATAAGAGGAGAACTCCAATGGATTAACTAAATGGCTCCCGTCTGTCATATCCTGCTTAACATCTGCCATCAAAATTTTCATTATATGCTTACTGATCAGTTCTTCATTTTGCATCCCATCTATAAAAACGAGCGTAGCCCGAGCATGAAATTCTGTTATTTGAAATTCACGAAAATGGACATCACTGTTACTGCCAATGGCTTGTTTAATTGCATTCAAATTTTCTTCATAATCTTCGGACAAATTCGAAGGAGCGGCATGGTGTTGATTCTTTCGTTCTTTTTGAATAGGAGCATTCTTATTTATAACTAATGACCGCAAATATGTATTCAGATAATAAAGAGCAATGGCAATGATCAGGCTTAAAATAGCCTGCGCACAAATTTTCCAATCAGGAAGGTGCGAGATTATAACAGACCACACGCTATTCCATCCTTTCTTAATAAAGCTCAATTTTAACTTGTCCCTTTATTTTCTTTTCATGCACCATTTTTTAGAAAATCAAAAAGCCCGATTTAGATCAAAGTTGACGATCTAAATCGGGCTAGCGTTCATTTTTTTTACAAATTCAGACTAATGGTTGATATCACATTTGTTCAATATGAACGAAATTTGATTTTCAAGTCGATTGATCGCTTCTTGTGCTTCTTTGTCTTCCGCTTGCTGTTCACGAAGCGATTCAAGCTCCTGCTTGAGTTGATGCAGATCATCTCCCGCATTTGCACAATCATAATTGCTCTCGAGGCTGTCGAGCATGTTTGATCCCCCAATCCATAGGTAAGTGTACTTGAGTATTATGATTAATTTCCATTCATTTATTCATCTCCCTCAAATTTCACTATCGCCTACCGAGTCAAAGAAGCCTAATTCTATATAAATAAAGACCCGCAAGACGGTCGCTTGGCTCACCAAGCGGCTGTTCTTACGGGTCTTTGTTTACTATTCAGCCTATTTTTTTGAACGTTTTTTTGCAGATGCTTTAGCCCGCTTCGCGCGTTTCATACTCGAAACCATAACATTTTTCTCCGTATGCGTGAAATGCTGTTGGTAGACAGGGCAACAATGATGCTGCTTCACCGTTTCAATGTTTTGAACGACATTCACAAGCTGCGGGTGGTAGTAGTTCTCGTATTGTACGATCGGAGGATCATAAATCGTCTGCGTTGGACAATCGGGACAAAAGTTCATGTCATTCATGCCGCCTACATTACCCATACTCATACCCATATTCATATTATAGTAATTATTTCGTTTCAAAATAATTATCCCCTTTCGGTTTTGGAATACACGTTATTGTATTCGCAGAAAGAGAATGCGGCTTGTATGTTTGACATGGAAGGCTATCGCCTCCCCTGTTTCTGCGGCTTGGAGTGCGTGATACGAGCTCAAGCCTTGCTTTTACGCAGCTGCTTTATTTTGATTCCAAGCGTACACGGCTGCCGCCTTCCACTGGCGGCAAAGCTGCCGTTTCGCGTTGAAATATAAACCCATTATAAGGATCGTACTTATCATTTCTTATATTTAACAAAAATTTCACGTCGCTCATAAGAAAAAACAATCATCGACACGCCTAAAATCGCGCAAAGCATATACATAAAGGAATAAGAGAAAATATCCGCTACCGGCCCCATAATAACTCCGCCAAGCGAAACGCCCAAATCCGCCGTAGCAATAAATAAGCCAATTAGTACATTACGATTCAATTGCGGCAAAACAAAAGTTAAGTACGTCGTTAATGTTGGATAGAGCAGTGCTTGAGCAATCCCCATCAAACCTGCGCCAGCATAGAAAAAGACGGCTCCGCCCATTGCAGAAAAACTGACACATAACGCTGCTGCAGCTAGCATCAGCATAATGACCATGACAAAAGCAGAATGCCATTTGCCATCCGAAGGAATTTTCTTTCGTAAGGTAAATCGGGCCACTACTACGGCTCCCGCCTGCAGCATGAGATAAATCGCCGCATTTCCGCCTTCGATTTGTGAAGCATATAGCGGTATGAAGGTGGTCACCGCTCCAAATACAAGGGAAGCGATCAGCATCAGCACGCTGCATTTGAACAAATGCGGGTTTTTGAATAACTGGCCAAAGGACTCGGACATCGTACTGCCCTGCCCTTTCTGACCCGTATCAGGCTCAGCCTCGGCCGCTTGTTTGTCCATTTTGGCGCTATAGCCTACAATCCCAGTAAGGATAGCAATCGCGATCATAGCCACTGTGAAATGATTCATATTTCCTGCTTGCCAAATGCCTAAAGCCAATAAGGGACCGATTATACCCGGCATCGAAGCACATAAGGAATACATGGAAATCCCCTGTGAACGGTCCTTTTCTGGCAGTGCATCAATAATGCCCAGTTGCAAAGCCATGGAGAAAAAGGCCGTACATACACCTTGCAGCATACGGGCGACAAAATAACCCTCTAATCCTGTAAACGTGTATAGAACTAAAGCAAAGCCATTTATGATAAGAATCGTGCGCAGCACACGGATAGGGCCGTACTTTTGAATCATTTTGCCCGCCCATGGCCGAAAAAACATCGTAGTAAACAAATACGCCCCCATAATGATACCAATCGTTGTATTGGTAGCGCCAAGCGATTCGCCCTTCAAGGGAATGATGACATTAAGTATGGAGTTTGCACTAAAATACAGCAGGGTCAAAATATATAATCGTACAAAAGGCCATGATAAAGCTCCTCTCACCACTTCTGCTCCTTCCTCTATTCTCCTTGTGACTGACTCTGGAACTCTCTTCGCTGCTAGCGTCAGGTAATAATCATCTGCAGCAATCTCCTTGCATACGCTGACTGGACGTCTTTTATTTGTTCTATATGGACCATTTCTTCGATTCGGCCATTTCTCATCATCAAAACTTTATCGCAAATATAAGCGGCAGCCTGAATATCATGGGTGATGAAAATGTAGGCCATGTTGTAAATTTTCCTCAAGCTTTTTAGCAATTCAAGCACCTGCATTTGCACGGAGCCGTCCAAAGAGCTAATCGCTTCATCAAATACGATGCATTTGGGTTCTGTTGCAACGGCTCTTGCGATGCATATGCGCTGAGCTTCCCCACCCGATAGCTCATGCGGGTATTTTTTTCGATAGGACGGGTTTAAGCCCACCTGCTGCAGGAGCAAATCCATTTTGTCCTGAGCTTCAAATCGACCTCTTCTTTGCTGTTTTAAAGGCTCCATCAGTGCCTGTTCTACTGTATAAAAGGGGTTAATCGAGGAGGAATAGTCCTGAAATACGGCGCTAATCTGTCCCCTTCTCGCTCGTCGATCCTCTACGTTGTTCCCCTCAAATAAAATCGTTCCGCTATCAGGCTTTTCAAGCCCCAATAATAATCGTCCCAATGTCGATTTGCCGCTTCCGCTTTCCCCGATAATGCCCAGGCATTCACCCTGCCCGCATTCGAAGCTAATGTCTGTCAGCACCTGCTGTATTTCCTTTGAGAAAAATCCGCCTTTTATATAGAATTTATGAACATGGTCAACGCTGAGCAAGGCTAACGCCTCCCATTAATCGCTTGAAATGATCATTCAGAGCTTGCTTCGAGGATACTAAATATCGGGTATAGGCATGCGCAGACTCCGAGAAAATAAACGGGCTCGTCCCGTGATCCACAATTTCCCCTTCTTTCATAACCAGAACGTCATCCGCTATTTTTCGGACGATGCCTAAATCATGAGAAATAAAAATCATCGAGCAGCCCATTTTCTCCCGCAATTGAATAAATTGTTCAACGACCTCGAACTGCGAGATCGTATCAAGAGCCGTCGTCGGCTCATCCGCGATAACGATAGCAGGCTCTAGCACCAGGGTGAGCGCAATCATAATCCGCTGCAGCATGCCGCCGGACAACTGATGCGGATACATATTCATCACCGCGATCGGATCTTTCAGCATCACGCTTTCCATAGCGCATTTCATTCTAGCCGTTATTTCTTCGCGGCCCCAACCGAAATGGCAGGCCAGCGTTTCCCGCAAATGAACGCCGACCACGCAAGAAGGATCAAAGGCACGCATCCCATTTTGCAAAATCATACACAGCTGCTTGCCTCGTTTTTTCCTCATTTCCTTTTCCGAAAGCTCGCTGAGATTGACCCCGTTAAACAAAATGTCCCCGGCTTGACGGATGCCAGGCTTGTTTAATCTCATGATGGCTCTGCATGTGAGGGATTTCCCGCTTCCGCTTTCGCCGACAATAGCTAGGCATCGGCCTTGCTTGACATGAAAGGAGCTGCCCGGAACAATGACTTGCCCCGTCTGGCTGTCCCAAATTTTCAAATTCGCCACTTCTAAAATAGCCATAAAATCAAGCCACCTCCTTGCCTTGAAGTCTAGCAATGGAAGCAAGTCCCCGTGCTTGCTGCTTATATTTGGCGGCCGACAATTTAGGATCTAAAGCAATCTGAAGCGCATCTGACAAAAAGTTGATCGCCGATACGACTATAATAATCGTTAAACCGGGCGCGAGCATAAACGCCGGCTTCGAAAACATCACTTCCCTCGCCTCATTCAACATCATGCCCCACTCTGCATTCGGAGCCTGAATGCCTAAGCCCAGAAATGAAAAGCCTGATAATTGCAAGATCATGGAACCGAAGGAGCTGCTTGCAATGACCGCAATTTCTGGAAGCGATACTGGAACAATATGCTTGGCTATTATTTTGAAGTTGCTGACACCGAGCACTTTGGAAAACTTCACATAGTCGGATTCGGCATATTGCATCACAGAAGTTCTAATGATTCGCGCAAACCATGCCCATTTCATCAAGACAAAAGCGAGCAAAATATTTTCAAGGCCTACCCCCAAAATACCGATCACGGCCAACGTCATGACATAACCAGGGAAAGAAAGCATCACATCACAAATTCTCATCACAATAGCATCTATGATCCCTCTAAAATAACCTGCTATAAAACCTAAAACCGATCCAATTCCGACTGATACGGCCAATGCAGCAAGCACCCAAAGCACACTAGGACGGATTCCAAAAATTAATCTCGATAAAATGCAGCGCCCAAGATGATCGTTGCCTAACAAATACTCCCACGATGACGTTGCATATCGAAGCTCCATATGCACTTCTTCCGGATCATGCGGAGCAAACAAAGGAGCGAATATCCCGGCAGCCAGGGTCAAAACAAGAATCGATAAAGATGCTGCGGCCAGCTTATCTTTCAACAGAAATCGCAATCGTTTCATTTAGTGTCCCTTCCTTAATTTAGGGTTCATCGCCGCATTCATAATGTCAGAAACGGTGTTGAACAGCACAAAAGCCATGGCGAGTACAAGGACATACGCCTGAATGATCGGGAAATCCCTGCTAAGAATGGCTTTAACACTCAGCGTTCCTAACCCCGGCCAGGCAAAAATATTTTCCACAACGACCGTGCTGCCTAAAATAATCGGGATCGCCATACAAAACACAGATACAGCAACCTGCAACGAATTTCTCAATATATGCATCGTTATTTTCTTCTCTGGCAAACCGCTTGCCCTGCCATACAGCACGTAGTCTTCATTCATATTACTTAACATGGAGCTTCGAACGATTCGAAAATAAATGCCTGTATAACTGATCGTGATTACAAGGACAGGTAAAATATAGCTTTCGTACGAGTCCATCCCGCTTGTCGGCAGCAAATCCAATTGCACGGAAAAATACCACACCATGAGCGCCGCGAGCCAATAAGGCGGCATGGAGGTTAGAAAAAAGGAAACGCCTCTGATCGATTTATCGGTCATTTTCCCTTCTCTAAGGGCACTAATTACCCCTAATCCAATGGACAGCGCAATAATGGCAGCCGCCGACACCAACGTCAGCTTTAACGTATTTAGAAAAGCGGGAGCCAGCAAGGACCACACGGTTTTGCCGGTAACATACGAGTTCCCGAAATCAAGCTGCAGGCATGACACAAACCAGCTCAAATAGCGGATTAGAAATGGCCGATCCATCCCAAGTGCTGCTTTCGTTTCCGCTATTAATTCATCTGTTATAGCCGGCACGCCTTGCGCATGCAATATGACTTCAGCCGGATCTAACGGGGACAGATTGTTCAAGCCAAACGTTAAAAAAGATATGATAACAAGCAAAGGAATCGAAAGGAGTGACCGTTTGATAATATAGCTGACCATAGCAAGCTCCTTGTTTTGGTTATCTATTCAAAATGCATTTGCTCAAAGGGCAGTTCAAATTGGGTTTGCTTAAATGAAATACCCTGCAAGTCTTTGGGAGCTACAATCGTAACGCTGCCATTGGTAATGGGAATAAAGACGGCTTCATCATGAACGATCGTTAAAATATCCGCATACAACGATTTCCGTTTTTCCTCATCTTGCGTGACCATTACTTCATCTATTTTCTTGTACAGCTCATCCGCTTGGGTGATGCCGCTTGTCGTGTGGTAATAAGCCGACTCGGAAGTAAAAGCAGAAATGGTGCTTTGCGGGTCGTAGGCGAGTCCCCATGTTTGATTGAACAGCAAATCATAGTCTCCCGTCGCTCTTCTGCTTGCAATGGAGGAAGATTCTTCGCCGATAAGCTCCAACTGGACCCCGATCTTTTTTACTGTGTTTTGAATGAACTCGGCCTCTGTTTTTTGCGAGGAGGAGCTGACGTCATAATAAAGCTTCATCGCTAATGGCTTGCCGTCCTTCATTCTAATCTCGCTGCCATTCTCCTGCATCCAGCCTGCTTTCTCCAGTAGCTGCTTCGCTTTATCCAAATCAAAGCCGCGTTGCTTTAGCTCGACATTTGCATAATTGACGTTAGCGGAAAATAGCGTATGGGCTGCTGTTTCCGTACCGCTAAAAATTTGCTTGCTGATCGTTTCTCTGTCAATCGAATACCAAATGGCTTCACGAACAGCCGTTTCAAGGGCGGGATTATCCGCTTTGCTGCTGTTGGCAACGATCATCTTCGTATTCATCGCTTTGCTTCTGACAAGCTGGAAGTCGCCCGAATCCATTAACTGATTCATCGCATCCACATCAATGCTGTCTGAGCCCCGATCATCCGTAAATATAAAGTTGACCTCTCCCTTTTTCAGCGCCAAAAAGGTCGTCTCCCCTGCCGGAAGCACCTTCGCTGTAATGCTCTTCACCTTTGGCGCACCGCCCCAATAGCTATCATTCGCTTTGAATGCCGCATATTGATCGGTTTTATGTTCGGTTAACTTATAGGGCCCCGTGCCGTTATGGCCGCTTACGCCATCTTTCGTTTCCCCATTAACAAAATCTTTGGGCGAGATGAATACATAGGGCCTAGTCATTGATAATTCAAGCAATGCCGGGTAATACGGCTCGGACAGCACCATTTCAAACGTATACTCATCGAGTACGCTTACGCTCACAATTTTCGTCGAAAGCTTGATCCAGGCATGCTTGCTTGCATTGCTTTGCACCGCTTCTATATTCTTCTTTACCGCATCGGCGTTAAATGGCTCGCCATCGTGGAATTTCACATCTTTTCTTAAATGAAAGGTGTATACTTTGCCATCGTCAGACACGTTCCATGATTCGGCAAGCAATGGCTTAATACCATCCTCCGTGTTTTCAACTAATGATTCGTACACCATCCCTTGCGCTGGCAATGAGCCGGGATACAAATGGGGGTTCATATCATTAATATCCTTTGCTGTGGCGTATACCAGCACCTTGGCTTGATCCGCTGCTTCTTTTTTTGCAGCATTTCCAACATTTCCAGCATTACGTTCATTACCGCCACTGCAGCCTGCCAATAATACAATTGAAACGAGTAATGCCGATAATAAAACAACGATTTTTCTTGTCATGTCATATCCTCCTGTATAAGTGCGCACTCCATCACCTGTGTCCTATACTGCTGCTAATTTCACTACAAATCATCTTCAAATCTTCTTCAAAGCTTTGGACAACGAAGGCATCCGATATTTTTTCGCCTTTAAGCGCTTGGGCAGCTTCCTCGATTTTATGCTCATAGGCTGCAATGAATTTATCAAGGGTTGGGCAGCTTGAGCCTGCGAATCTCGCAATGCCCTGAATGATTTTTATCCGATAATAATCCTCCTTGGGCATTCGCGGAATATCCCAATATTGCTCTTGGTTGACGAAGATTTGACGAATGGGGACGGCGGAAAAATCGAAATATTTCCCGTCCTGATCCGGCTCCGAGAATGGATCGATTAACAGCGACGTATAACGTATGTACAATAAATACTCTTGATGAATCGTCTCCAGCTGATTAAAATAATCGATATCATGACGCGATAAGCTCTCTAATCTAACCGGATAATTGTCATCGGTCATGAACTTGAGCAGATTTACACCATTCAAATTCAGCTTTTCGATCACATTCGTCATCTCTTTCCACCCGGCCAGCATATCGCGAATTAAATATTGCGTAATAGGTCCTTCGGGAAACATTTTATATACATATTTCCTTACAGCTGAATGGCCGAATATAACGTTGAGTGAAAAAGGGTTCATAAACAATGGCGGATGGACATAGAGAGAGATGTTTCTCGTCTCCGCCTCTATGGGACTGCCCATGGCTTCAAGCCTAATGCCCAATCGTTCAAATAGTGCACAGAGCCTTTCTACATTCGGTGATGCATCGTTCGAGGAGCCAATGAAAACCTTTTTCTTAACTCCTGTCGTCAACACATGATTGGTTGGCTCGCCGCTCTTCCAGCGTGTATCGCCAAGGTAGGTAGAAAAGCTGATGATGTCCACATTTACATTTGGCAAAATCGTATTCATATAATGGCGTACTAAGCTGTTGGAGCCGAAGGTGGGCGAAATTAATACGATGCACCTTACTTGTTGGAGCAGTTGATCACTAAGCTGCTTCAAAACCTCCATATACGCATCGGTTGTGACAGAAAAGATCAGCGTATCCCATTCTCCCGTTATGCTGCCATATCCATCATAAACATGATCGATAATACAGCTGCCTTCCATCGGCTGATGCTTTTTATTTTGAACGTCTACCCTCACTTGATTTTGGCTGTGCTTAAGTGCCGTAAAAAACCGTTCCGAACGGGCCGACTTTCTGCCAACAATGCCAATGCGGCTGTTCAAATCCTTTTTTAGCGTGACGGCAAGCTGAATAGCAGCGGGCCCCGTGCCTACGATTAACACGCGTTGGAATTCACTCATATAAACCTCCTTTTGATTCATGATGAAGCCTGTGCTTTTTTTAAAATCTAAGAATTTAGTAGTTTCACTCTTATATCATCGCGAAACGGCAGCTTGGCCGCCAGAGGATGGCGAAAGCGGTTTACGCTTGAAATATAGGAAAGTATATGTTTATTTTATCCTTTCTCTATATTTCTACGCGAAACGTAGCTTTACCGCCAGAGGATGGCGAAAGCGGTTTACGCTTGTACAAAGCTATATCAAACACATGGTCAGGACGCAATATGGTGTCAACCAGCCTCCACCTTCCTTCTTTCACCGCTTGCATAGGGTAATTGAATAAGGACTTCAGTTGATCGCCGTATCTCATCGCCACGACCACTTGCTCGTTCGTTAAGTCATATAATTGCTCCAGCAGCTCGTACTTATTGGAAACGGTTGAGCTGAAAATGATATGGGTCACATCCTTGATGACATCAAGCTGCTCTATGAACGCTTTTTCTAACCGAATGTTTAATTCGCTTCCTAATTTATGTATGACTTTTCGTCCTAGCTCGATAGCTTCCTCATCGATATCAATGCCGACTACTTGTGCGCCCGTCCGCTTTGCGATAAATAATGGCGTCATGGGGAACGAGCCTGAGCCAATCAACAATACGGTGGAATCCGCCGTGACTTGAAAGCTGCCAAATTCTTGTTCAATGCAGGACTCGATATTTTTAAAATAATCGGTATTGTCCACTTCTCCATCCAGCAGCTTCAAGGCGCGATATTTTTCCATAATAGCGACGCATAACGAAGACATCTTCCTTAGGTCAGCGAGAAGCAGAGGAAGCTCATTACCGGCTTGCTGCTCAAAGGTTTCCCATGATGCTTTGTTCCCCTCGTCTAGAATGAAAGCGGAATAGTCATCTATGACCCGCTCTAGGTCCGAGCTATTATGAGACGTGCCGTCATATCGCTTTACTAAATCCGTAAACCGATCTAGAAACAAGGTCAAGCTTTGTTCAAATGTTGTTAACTGATTCATTCCCTTCTCCTCCATACCCATTAATCGTTATACAGAAATAAATGCTTTGCCTTGTGCTACGATTCCAACAGATCCTTCAATTTTCAAGCTTGTTACCTCATCTTTATAGCAATCAGCCGTTACATGAATCGTGCCGCCGGGCTGCTTAACTGGCGCAGCAATAGCCCCTTTGTTTTTCCATGACAGATAGGCGCCAAGTGAAGCCGTCCCTGATCCGCAGCCTCGCTCCCATATCATGCTGTCTAAAGGAGGAACGTAAATGAGCGGAGCCATTTCATTAGAGTCAGATTTAAACAATAATATGCCGATCAAGTTGGCTCCTAACGTTATGCCGAGCAGCTTGGCTAATGATTGGGCTCTCGCCTTCTCAGCCCTGTCGAACTGCTCTACTTCAATGACAATATGAAAAAAATCATCATAGCGCACAATGACCATATTCAAATCGTCGCCTTCATACACAACGGTCTTCTGCTCGATTTTTCGAGGCATAGGCATCGCCACTTGGCAAAAATACTCTTCTTGTATTTTTTTCACTTGGCATGTCACTAATTGATCGGTTCCCGACGCTTCTAATACGATTTCCATTAAATCGCTTTGCTTGATTCCTTGTTCAGAAGCAATAAAAGCAGCCAGCGCCATACACGCATTTCCGCAAAACTCACCTCCCGCCATTTGCAAATAGGCAGCAGCTCCGTGTTTGCTGGGCTGTTTGATAAAGCCTACTTGTTCAGCATAAACATTGTCATAAGACATCATCTTTGAAGCAATGTGCTTGTACTCGGAAGCCGCATGATTGGTTTTCACAAGAATGGTCATATTTTGCGTGGGGTTGAACTTTACAAAATCGATTTCTCGTTTCATCATAACTACCCTCTAATTCATTTTTTTTGATCCAGCGCTCCTCCTGCTTTATCTCCACTTAATAGTAATGATTACTATTAACATTCGAGTACATCATAACCATAATTTGGAGCACTGTCAATGATGAAAATAGACAGATTGTGCCCGGACTAGCAGGCTTCAAAATGGAACAATCAAAAAAAACCCGTCAAGAGCCTTGATCTTACAAGGCTCTTGACGGGTTTTAACTCCTGATGCATTTGCGTATTTTACGCTGAAGCATCGACTATTAACGACTACTATTAGCGGCTGCTATCAACGACTGCTTCGCAAGGCTTCTGAGCCTTGCGGGACTATGGCCTCTTTCCGCGTCCGATTGACCATGTAAATGCCAAAAGATACGAACAGCAGGGCCACGAGATTTTTAAACTCCATAATCTGTTCACCGAGAAACAACGCGGACAGCAAGGTCCCGAACACAGGAATAAGGAAGTTATAAACGGACACCTGCCCGACTTTGTTATATTTAAGCAGCAAATTCCACAGGCAAAACGCGGCTGAGGACAGCAGCGCCAAATAAATAAGGTTGCCTGTCGACTCCGGTGTAAAATGCGTCACACGGCCCCCAAGTCCAAGACCCAGCAAGGTTAGAGCCAAGCCGCCAATGAGCAAGCTGTAGCCTGTCACTAGCAAAACATCAATGGTCGCTGTCAGCTTTTTGGCATAAATGGCCGTGATAGAGAAGATGAGGGCTGCCACAATGACGAACCCCTCCCCTTTAAAGGAGAAGGAAAACTCCAGCAAATCCGTATGGAAATTCACAACAATAACGCCGATAAACCCGAGCAGGCAGCCGAAAATTTTATTTTTGCCCAGCTTGTCATTTTTATAAAGGTAATGGGCCAAAATGACGCTGAAAAAGGTCGTCGTTGCATTCATAATCGAGCCTTTGACGCCTGTTGTATTGCCTACTCCCACATAAAAAAATATATATTGGAGACCTGTCTGCAGCAGGCCCAGAACGAGCAAGCTTGTTAGCTGGTTTCTCGATAAGGAAAGCACCTGCTTGCCCGTTGCCCGGAATAACACGAGCAGCACCAGCCCTGCCAGCACAAAGCGATAGCCGGCAAAAACATATTTTGAAGCGATGTCCTCCGGCATAATGTCAAAGGCGAGATAGCCCAGCTTAATAGTCGGATAGGCACTCCCCCACAATAAGCAGCACAAAGTAGCAATTAACGCTACAAATTTCGGATCGCTAAACCTGCTCCGATTACTTTGCAGCATTTCATTGCGTTGTTTCTGTTGATTCTTTTGTTCCTTCTGTTCCTTCACAGCCAACCTTCTCCTCATCCTTTATATCTCAAGCGGCAGCTCCAATGGCGCGCCTCCAACGACCATATCATAATTCGGCACAGCTTGTAAGGAGAAAAATCGAATAAGCCCGGAAAAACCTTTTATAATCAAGGTCTTCCGGGCTTATTGAACAAACAAGAAAGCGCTTTCAATTTAGATCTCCACATTAGCCATTTCGAAAGAGCATTACTCTAATTACTTGGATGGCCAGTTGCCATACCAGGCGTAGCCTGTTCTTCTTTCCTGGTCGATATCGCTGAGCTTGTACTTCACTATACCGTCGCGGCCCACAAAGATTGGCTTGTTGGTACCAATCTCATAGAACCGCGCCCAGATTGGGGTAGTGGCGCTCGGACCGCTGATTACAACAACATCATTGCTCGTTTTCTCGACCCGGATTCCCGTAATTTGTACCGCTTTGAACCAATCTTCAGCCCCTTTAATCGCAGCGGCGATTTTCGTAGTGGACGATCTCGTTTTCAAAAACTTCACAATGTTTACGCTCTCTTGCGCAGTGAGTGACGGCACTTCATAAATTCTTGCCCCCGCCGGCTTCAACGTGCTGGTGTCATGCTGCTGGCCCCATGCTGTCAATTTGCCGCTAACTGTAACTTGCGTGTTCAAAATGCAGTCAACTCCTCTGTCTACCGCCTGCTTGCTTTTGGCAGCAAGCGTGCTGTCGATAAAGGAGAAATCCTCTTTTTTATTCGCAATCTCATCCAATAAAATCAGGACATTAACCATTGCATTATCATTATAGGTAATATGTTGATGATAGCCAGAGCTTTGATAAACTTGCGGGAATCCCCCATTCGCATATTGCATATTGATTAGAAAATTAATGCCCTTGATCGCTGCTGTAGAATATTTGCTGTCCTTCGTTTTCTGATATTCGGTCGCCAATCTGCGAATTTCCGAGTAAGTTGCCTTATTGTCGATTGTTGACTTGGACCACTCGCCACTAGTTTCTGAGTAATCCTTTCTCCAGCCTCCATCCGCTTGCTGGTTTTTCAAAACATCGGAGAGGCTTGCTGTCGTGCCCGAAGCATCTGCCGCTATCACCATTGTAAGCGGTTGCATGATTACGGCTGGAACAGAGAGAAGCATGCTAAGAGCTAAAGCTGCGGATACTGTACTTCTTTTCATTGAACAAAATCCCCTTTCGTCTTTTTGAAATAATTGTAATTATTGATATTTAATTACTTTTTCAGTTTACTGATCCTCGATTCAATTGTCAATAATATTCTTGTAAAAAAATGTATTTTTATGCAGAAAGCTGTCTGTCGCTGGCGATTTTCTAACCATCCATATGCCAAATGAAAATAAATGGAGCACAGGCTTGACCTTAGGACTGACCTAAGGTATATAGTGAAGCTAATGACGGTGTTCCCCCACAAAATAGTAGGAGCGGCATAATGAAAAATGATATTACAATTAGCAATCTCGCAAAACTCATGCATGTATCTGTTCATCAAATTCGTTATTTTGAAGAAAAAGGAATTCTTCAGCCTGCGTATATCGATAACAACCAGTATAGAATGTACGGAATAGATCAGATATATCGGTTGTCCCATATTTTGCTGCTGCGGAGGTTCGGTGTACCTGTCTCGTCTATTAAGGACTGCTTCTCTACCTTTTCTGCCGAGCAATATGAGCAATTGCTGCATACGTCTTTGCTCGAAACCGATCAGGAGATTGCCAGGCTTCAGGAGCTCCAACTTTTAATTCGCAAAGTGCTGCATGAACAGCAAGCATTTAGCACACAGAACAAGCCCTATCAAATCAAGTGGCAAAAATCAGTTCATTTGAAGTGCTGGTTCGCCAAGGCGGAACAAACTAAGCTTCATGCTAGGCTGCTGGCTGAGCAGCCTGCCCCTGTTCCGGACTTGTTCGAGTCAGATATTTATTATGTGTATGAACAATTATCTACTCTTAAGCTATGCACCGAAACAACCGAACCCAGCGACCTTGTGCTGTCTTCAGGAGACTATCTTTCCGCCCATTTTCAGGTAAACGACGAGGAGGAGCTTGATCAACGAATTGAACAGCTATACGGTCATGCAGCAGCACAAGCTTATGATACGAAGGGACCGTTAATTCTTATTGAAAAATCCTATTTATCTTTGTTTAGCCACGACAAGCTCCATTATGAGCTGCTCATTCAAGTTGACACAGCCTTGCCTGCCGAACAGGAGGCGAATCTATGAAGGCTTCTCCTATCACAATTGAGCCGATGCAGGCCAAATATAATGGAGCTATGAAAAAGAAAATGGGCATTGTCCTTATCGTTATTTTATTGATTATAAGCAGTTCGAGTTTCTATGTATTGCAGCAATATAGCTTTGACATTGTAGAGCAAACGATCCAGATTGCCAGCCCAGAAGGCCAATTAACAGGCATACTCGCCATGCCCAAACACGCTTCAGGAAAGCTTGGGCTTGTATTGTTCGTGCATGGTGACGGCCCGATTAATGCCTCTCATAATGACGGATACAAGCCGCTTTGGGAGCGGCTTGCTGCCCAAGGCTACGCTTCTTTGTCGCTCAATAAGCGGGGAATTGACGGCTCTGCCGGCAATTGGCTCGATCAGAGCATCGATGACCGGGTAGAAGAGGCGCGGCAAGCTTTAGCCTGGGCCAGAACACAGCCCATGATTGATCATACAAGAATCGGTGTATGGGGTGCCAGCCAAGCCGGATGGGTCATTCCAAAGCTTGCAGGGGAAGAACAGCTTGCTTTCAGCATTTTGGTATCCCCTGCCATCAATTGGCTGTCTCAGGGTCAATATCATACACGCGAACAAATGAAAAAGGATGGGTACTCAGAGGACGATATTACAGCCCGCCTAGCCTATGAGCAACAAGTCAATGCGCTGTTAAAAAACAATGCCCCTTATGAGGAATATGTAAAAACAGCGCATCAAGGCGATATGATGTCACAGGAAAGATGGGCCTTCGTTAGCAAAAACTTTTTATCCGACGCTGCGGGCGATCTGGCTCATTTCCGTTCCCCCGTGCTTCTGCTGCTTGGAGAGGACGATATTCACGTAGATGTAAAAGAGACTGAACAGGTGTACCGCGAGAACGCGGCCCCTTCGCTGCTCACTGTCGCGGTCTTCCCGAATACAGAGCATTCGATGCTGAGAACGAGCACGGCAAATTCGGAGCTCAAAGCAACTTTTATTAGTCTGTTTGCGCCAAGAAAAATAACCGTCAGCGAATATATGAATCAAATCGAGCTTTTTATAAAACAGCTCCCCTGACTTGAACTGAATATCAGGAACGAAACCAAAAGGATACAGCAGTAAAATAGGAACCAGTTGCGCAATCTCGCGGCTGGTTCCTATTCCTATGCCAAGACAATTGCCCTTTACTTAGCCGGCCAGTTGCCATACCAGGCGTATCCTGTTCTTCTTTCTTTCTCGATGTCGCTAAGCTTGTACTTCACTATGCCGTCACGTCCTACAAAAATCGGCTTGTTGCTGCCTATTTCGTAAAAACGTGCCCAGATCGGCGTCTTCACATTCGGATCGTTAATGACAACGACATCGCCGCTCTTTTTCTCGACCCGGATTCCCGTAATCTGCGACGCTTTGAACCAGTCTTCAGCGCCCTTGATGGCCGCAGCGATTTTAGCATTGGATGCTCTTGTTTTTAGAAATTTTACAATGTTTACACTCTCCTGAGCGGTGAGAGAAGGCACTTCATAGATTCTAGCTCCGGCTGGCTTCAGCGTGCTGGAATCATGCTGCTGTCCCCATGCCGTCAATTTGCCATTGACTGTAACCTGTGTTTTCAGGATGCAGTCTACTCCTTTGTCTACCGCTTGCTTGCTTTTGCTAGCCAAAGTGCTGTCGATAAAGGAGAAATCGCCTTTCTTGTTCGCAACCTCATCCAGCAAAACCAGCACATTAATCATCGCATTATCATTATAAGTAATATGTTTATGATAGCCGGAGCTTTGATACACTTGCGGAAATCCGCCATTGGCATATTGCATATTGAGCAGAAAGTTAATGCCCTTGACCGCTGCTGCCGAATACTTGCTGTCCTTCGTTTTCTTATATTCGGTCGCCAATCTGCGAATTTCCGAATAAGTTGCCTTATTATCAATTGTAGACTTCGCCCACTCGCCACTATCCTCTGAATAATCTTTTTCCCAACCACCATCGCTTTGCTGGTTCTTCAGAATAGTAGAGATGCTTGCTGTCGTACCCGACGCATCTGCCGCCATAACGGTTGCAACTGGCTGCAGCAGCACCGCTGGCCCCGAGAGCAGCATAGTAAAAGCTAGAGCTGCGGATACCGTACTTTTTTTCATGGAACAAATCATCCTCCTAATTTTCAAATAGTTGTAATTTTTGTATCATAATTACCTTTCGAATTATACTTAGACCTTAAAAATTTGTCAATAATATCCTTGTAAAAAATTGTCGTCCGATGTAGAAGGATGTCTAAACATGGCGTTATATGACTTTCGCTTTACACCTGTAAAGCATGCAGCTCTTCCTCTATGCTTTCCCCTAGCATTTTTATGGCAATCTTCAAAAAATCCGCCTCGCTAATTTTAAATTGTCCGAAGCGAAAGCAGTAGCCCCAGTTGCGCTTGCCACTGGTAAACGTCAAGTCGTCCAACAGACCCGCGATTTTCACGGTCCGGCAAGGGAGAAAACGAACGGCCCGCCGAAAAGGAATGAACGATTCCGTCATTTGATGCGGATAAATCCGGTCATCCATCATCTGCCCAATGGCGGTAAACGCCTGCAGCGATTCTCCTCCATTCATCTCCGTCCGCGGCGAATAATAAATGAGCCAATCTCCCGCCCGCATCCGCTTCAGCGCAGCTTCTTTACCGTTGCAAAGCTGGGCAACGCCCTCCTCCACACCGATCCGCACATGCGCTTCCGAAACGACGCCTATCCAATAGCGGCGTTGCTCCAGCGAATCGCTTGCTACCACGTCTAAACTGTCCTGCTCCATGGACAATGCAAGCTGCGCCGGCTGCTGGGTATGGCCCATTTGCGTCAATTGCTCTAACTTCCTCATAATAGCCTTCGCATCATATGCTTCATTCCGTGACATGTTTGTTCTCTCCTCAGCCTTTTATTAAGCTAACTATACAAAAACACTACTGACAACAGGTTGTCAGTAGTGTTGATCCCCTTCTCAAGCTCGCCTTTTCCTTCAAATTAATTGATGATGGCTCCATAGGATCGCAAAAAAATAACGGCCTGTTCGCTATCCATACGTACCCCTTTCAAATCAAGGCCCTTTAAATCAATCCCATCCAGCTTGGCACCTCTTAAATCCGCTCCTTTAAGTCTAGCTTTGCTTAAAGAAATTCGGGTCAGATCGGCATCTCTTAAATCCGCCTTCTCCAAATTAGCATCCGTAAAGTCAGCCTCCAAAAAACGAACGCCTCTTAAATCTTGTTTGGAAAATCGGGCATGCCTTAAGTTCGTGTAAGCCCAGTCTCCTTGAGCAATCGTAATGCCGTCCATTTGGGCACTCGAAAAGTCGGAGCCTGTCATTTTGCAAGCGTTGAATGTGGAAACAAATAGGTTTGCATCGTTGAAATTGCAATTTTCAAAGGCTGTCCCCGTATGAACGGAGCCGTTTAAGGATGTTCCGCGAAAGCTGCATTCGACAAAACGACAGTTAGTCGTAACTACTTCCTCCATAGAAGTGTTCGTAAACGTGCATTTAGTAAATGTACAGCGAAATAATTCGCCATAACGCAAATCACGCCCATCAAACTCAACCTCATTATAGGACTGCTCCTTGTATTGGTACATAAATAATCCTCCTGCCCTATTTTATCGCTTCTTTTTGGACTCAGTCTTTTTCTTCGATGACTTTACTGGTTTTTCTGGCGTTTTTCGCTCGGCTAGTATAACAGCCAATTGCTCCGCCTCTTCTCTGAGCAGCTGTTCTTGCTTCGATTGATATTCCGATACAATCAAGTCTTGGAGATCGGGGCTGTCCATTTGCAGAAATTGAGCAAAGGCTTCGGGATATTGGAACGATTTTTCCCCAATCTCACTTGAAAACAAAACGTTGATTTTCCCATCCTCCTTGCCTACTACACGCCCGCTGCCAAATTTAATATGGGTAACTTGTTGATCCATCACATTCATAGGTTTAGTTTCCTTTCAGCTCAGCTCGCAAATATTGGCCGGTATAGCTTGCTTCGCAATCGGCTACCTCCTCTGGCGTACCTGTGCAAACGATGCTGCCGCCATGTGTGCCACCTTCGGGGCCTAAATCGATAATATAATCAGCATTTTTAATCAAATCCAAATTGTGCTCAATAACAACTACCGTATTCCCGCCATCGACGAGCGCATGCAAAATATGAACCAATTGATGCACATCCGCCACATGCAGCCCTGTCGTAGGTTCATCCATAACATATAGGGTTGAGCCTGTAGCCGGCTTCTGCAGCTCTGCTGCAAGCTTTACTCGCTGCGCTTCCCCTCCTGACAACGTCGTGGAGGATTGCCCCAGCTGCACATACCCCAGTCCTACCTGGCAAAGCGCTTCGATCTTTTTGCGAATTTTAGGAACGTTGCCGAAAAACGCGGCCGCTTCATCCGCTGTCATTTCTAAAACGTCGGCAATGCTTTTACCTTTATAGTGAACCTCCAGCGTTTCACGATTGTAGCGTTTCCCTTTGCATACATCACAGGCTACAAATACGCTAGGAAGAAAATGCATCTCCAGCTTCATCATTCCGTCGCCGGCACATGCCTCACAGCGGCCCCCCGATATATTGAACGAAAATCTTCCCGGACCGTAGCCACGAACTTTCGCTTCATTCGTCAGGGCGTATAGCGACCTGATTTGGTCAAAAAGTCCAGTGTACGTAGCCGGGTTGGAGCGCGGGGTACGCCCTATCGGGCTTTGGTCAATGTGAATGATTTTATCCAGAAAATCGATTCCCTGCATTTGCTGATGATTTCCCGCACTCGTGTGGGCACGGTTGAGCTCCGCAGCCAGCCTTTTATAGACGATTTCATTGATTAAGCTTGATTTTCCAGAGCCGGAAACGCCTGTCACACATGTCAATGTGCCCAGTGGGATGGAAACATCAATGTCTTGCAAATTATTTTCTGCCGCTCCTATAATCGTTAAAGCTTTCCCATTGCCTTTGCGCCTGTATTCCGGGACGGCAATTTGTTTTTTGCGAGATAAATATTGACCGGTTACCGAGCTTGGCTCCTTCGCAATATCGTCGAGCCTTCCTTGCGCAACAACATAACCGCCATTTTTCCCGGCGCCGGGACCAATATCTACAATCCAATCTGCCTGTCTGATCGTTTCTTCATCATGCTCAACGACAATGAGCGTATTCCCCATTTCACGCATGTCCCCTAATGCCGACAACAGTCGCGCATTGTCCCGTTGATGAAGGCCAATGGAGGGCTCATCTAAAATATATAATACGCCTGTTAAGCCCGAACCGATTTGCGAAGCTAATCTAATGCGCTGGCTCTCGCCCCCGGAAAGGGTGCCGGATGTCCTTGACAGCTGTAAATACTCCAAGCCTACATTGTTCATAAACTGAAGCCGGGAACCAATTTCCGCAACGATCAATTCAGCAATCGCCGCCTTCGCTCCAGGCAGCCTCAAATTCGCAATAA
Organism: Paenibacillus sp. BIHB 4019; assembly: GCF_002741035.1. Lineage (NCBI taxonomy): Bacteria > Bacillati > Bacillota > Bacilli > Caryophanales > Paenibacillaceae > Paenibacillus > Paenibacillus sp. BIHB 4019. Next base: position 6,714,919 of record NZ_CP016808.1, read on the forward strand.
AATCAAGGGCAGCAGCAACAGATAACCTGCAAAATTCAGCGATGTTCATACCGCCAACCGTGACAGCAAGCAGCATGGGCGCAAGACGGTCTCCGTGGCAATCTGGGCATGGCGGCGCAAGCGTTTCATCCACAGCCTCCTGCTGCATTGCAGCAGCTCCCTTAAAAGAGGGCGCTTTGACTTGAAAACCTAGCCCCGAGCAGGTCCGGCATGCCCCTTCTTGGTTATTGAATGAAAACATGCGCGGCGTTAACTCGGCTAATGACACCTCGCAGCGTGGACAGCTGTAGCTTTGTGAGAAGGAAGTCTCTTCCCCGCTGCCATATTGATAAATAAGGACGATATCACCAGCTAGCGAAAACGCAGTTTCAAGGGAATCGGTCAGCCGCTGTGAATCATCTGCTTTCACCGTAAGCCGATCAACGACAATTTCTACCGTATGCTTCTCGTTTTTATGAAACGGAATATCATCATCCAGCTGATAAAAGGAACCGTCCACCCGGACACGCGCATAACCGCTAGCCTTGGCGTGCTCCAGTATTTTATGGTGCTCGCCTTGCTGATTTTGGACGATAGGGGCAAGCACTGCAAACCTCGTTCCTTGCGGCAAACTATAAATTTGGTCAACGATTTCATCAACAGATTGCCGGCTAATTTCATCGTTGCAAACGGGGCAATGCGGCGTTCCGACTCTGGCCCATAGCAAACGCAAATAATCATAAACTTTCGTTAGCGTCCCGACGGTAGAACGCGGGTTGTTGGAGGTCGTTTTTTGCTGAATGGCAATGGCTGGCGAAAGCCCTTCTATGGCGTCAACATCCGGCTTGCCGACTTGTCCCAAAAAATGCCGGGCATACGCAGATAATGACTCTACATAACGTTTTTGGCCCTCCGCATATAGGGTATCAAACGCCAAGCTGGATTTGCCAGAGCCGCTCACTCCAGTAAATACGACGATTTGATCACGGGGAATTTGAATACTAATGTTTTTTAAATTATTTTCTCGCGCACCGCTAACCTGTATAAAATGGTCCATCTGCTAACCTCCTAAACGAATCAAGCAGGTTGTAACAAGCTCAAATAACCGTTTCCCGCCTGCGGCATCTGTTCATGAAAAAAATCAACGGATAGCTCATTACAGCTGGATATCCGTTGATTAAGTCTCTATTTCATTTTTAACTAGAATGTACTAGGCAGCTTTTACACGTTTTATAAAGAGTCCAACGATGGCCCCCGCTACTGCAACGAAGAGGACAAATACAAAGGCATCCTGAATGCCTGCCGTAAGCGCGGCTGGCGTAAATGGCGAACCGCTTCCCCCAGCTGCATGATGCATATAGCGATTGGCGCCGGAAGCCATGACGCTGACCGCGACGGCCATGCCGATCGCGCCTGCAATCTGGATGAGCGTATTCATAATAGCTGTTCCATCTGGATGCATATGGCGCGGTAGCTGATTCATCCCATTCGTCTGGGCAGGCATCCACACTAATAAAACACCGATCATGAGACAAATATGCAGCATGACAATAAATGCAATTGTGGATACAGCCGTTACAGCCGAGAAGAACCAAATCGTAACCGCCGCTAAAAGGATGCCCGGTATCACGAGCCATCGAGGGCCGAATTGGTCAAACAGACGGCCAATAACAGGAGAAAATACCCCCAATATAATACCGCCCGGGAGCAGCGTGATCGCCGCCGATAATGTACTCATTTCAAATACCCGAATTAAAAGCATCGGCAATACTAACATGGAGGAGAGATTTACGATCATGCATACAAAAATTAATAAGGAACCGACAACGAACATCGGGTGCTTGAATGCTCTTAAATTCATTAATGGCTGCTTCATCATCAATTGCCGAATGACGAACAATACGAGTGAAAGCCCACCAACAGCTAGTGGCACAATGACGTTCATGCTGCTCCAGCCAGCCTCACTTTCACCGGCATTGCCAAAGCCAAACACAATGCCGCCGAACCCGGCAGTCGACAATACAAGAGATAACAAGTCGATGCGCGGTTTGGTAATGGCAGATACATTTTGCATATATATGAACCCAACGAGCGATGCAATTAGCATAAGAACGAGGGATAGCCAGAAAATCCAGTGCCAGCTTAAATGGGCAATCAACAAACCGGAGACGGTTGGACCTACAGCAGGTGCAGCCGTAAATACGAGTGTCACAAGTCCCATGGCAAAGCCACGCTTATGGGGCGGAAATATAATAAGCACCGTATTGAACATAAGCGGGAGCAGAAGTCCTGTTCCGATCGCCTGAAAAATACGGGCTGTCATCAGCACCTCGAAGCTGCCTGCCATTCCCCCAATACCAGCACCAATAACAGAAAAGATGACCGCGGTTAAAAACAGCTGCCTTGTAGTAAACCACTGCATGAGCAGTCCCGACAAAGGCACTAAAATGCCCAGCGTCAGCAAGTAGCCGGTTGTTAGCCACTGAACCGTCGTTTCAGTAACTTGAAACACTTGAATGAAGTTGCTTAGTGCGATATTAAGCGCCGTTTCGTTAAAGGCTCCGACAAAGCCGGCCAAAATCAACGAAATGACGATCGGAATTAATTTAATGCTTGGATTTGCTTGTTGTTGACCCATTGCCATGCCTGCTTGCAAATTGCTCACACTCCTGTTTATAAATACACGTTACTTTATCTTTATCTAGGAAATCAGTTTGCGAATCACTTCATGGAGCGGTGTCATGCTGCGGCCAAGCAGCTTGGGCAGGTCGTCGCTCTTCATCTCCAATAGTCCTTCGCGTATTCCGCTTTGAATCGCAACAAGAAACGGAATCACTGGTTCAGGAACACCAGCAGCATTCATAACGTTCCCATAGGTCTCGTCATCAACTTGCTGCACATTTACATCGTTTTGGATCACTTCGGCGACAATCGCCGCCAGCTCTTCCTGCTGCAGAGGCGTGCCTGACAGCTCATAAATCGTATGCTCGTGCCCTTCGCCAGACAGCACGCGGGCGGCTGCCTCTGCATAATCGCGGCAGCCGGCCCATCCGACTTTGCCATTTCCGGCTGATGTTACCCATGGGGCTCCATTTGCTGCAGCCTTGATCATGTCAGACTCATTTTCCAAGTACCAGTTGTTGCGCAAAATAGAATAGGGAATTCCGGCATTCACTATGGCCTCCTCTGTCTTGCCATGGTCTAACGCCACTATGAATTTGCTTTCTGCTGCGTTCGTTGAGCTCGTATAAACGAGGAAGCCAACCCCTGCTTGTTGTGCAGCTTTTATAGCGGTGTTATGCTGCTGAACACGATTGGCAATATCCGCTGTAGATACAATCAACAGCCTGTCGATGCCATCAAATGCCGAGACCAGCGATTCAGGCTTGTCAAAATCCCCATAACGGACATCTACCCCAAGAGCGCTCCATGCTTCCGCCTTCTTTGGACTACGCACGCTTACAGCCAAGCTATTTGCAGGAACTAGCTGCAGCAATGATTCGACGATCAATGATCCAAGTTGTCCCGTTGCTCCGGTTACCATTAACTTCATTTTTTAATACCTCCATATCCTTTTTAAATTTGGATTTGTTCGTTTATGTCCATCGACATATTTAAAGTTATCATATAGAATTATGACAACTGTATGTCATAGTTTTTTTCGCAAAAAAAATAAAAAAGAAGGATGGATCCCTTGAAGATTGATCGATTATTATCTATCGTTATGCTGCTGCTTGAGCGTGATAAGGTCAGTACTTCTACCCTTGCGAAAATGTTTGAAGTTACCCCTCGCACGATTTTTCGAGACATAGAAGCGATAAACCGGGCCGGCATTCCCATTATTTCTTATCCGGGTGTCCATGGCGGTATAAGCATTATGGAAGCCTACAAAATAGAAAAAAAGCTTTTTACCGTTTCGGATATAACAGCCTTATTAATTGGGCTTAACAGCATTCAATCGTCAATGTCCAGCGAAGAAATTTTAAATACGATTGCGAAAGTAAAGGGGCTCGTTTCCGAAGAGCAAATGAAGGATTTTGAAAGTCAAATTTCTATTGACCATACGCCTTGGCTAGGCAACCGGAACGTAAAGCCGAACTTCGAGGAAATGAAAAATGCGATTCATGAGAAGAAGCTATTGTCGTTTAAATATTCTGACCATAACAGCAAGCGGACGCTGAGAAAAATCGAGCCCTACCGTTTGGTGCTGAAAAATTCAAACTGGTATTTACAGGGCTATTGTATGGCCAAACAGGATTTTCGCACATTTAAATTATCTCGTATTTCAGCACTAAAACCATTAAATGAAAGCTTTGTGCCTAGGGAAATTGGGCCAGAGCTGTTCGAGATGGCCGAAAATCATACGATTACCATTAAACTTCTAATTGATGAATCGCTTCACGACTTTATGGCGGAATACTGCGGGGAGCAAAACGTCAAGCCTCATGACGGAAATAAATTTCTCGTTTCCTTTCCATTCAAAGAAAATGATCTTGGATATGGTTATTTGCTTGGCTTTGGCAATAAATGCGAGTGCCTGGAGCCTGAACATGTGCGGTTAGAGCTTATTAAGAGAATTAATCATTTAATGGATACTTACAAGCTGCGTACATTCCCGCAGGTGGACCATGAGAAATAAGCTTGTAACAGCTTTTCAAAGCAACATAACCTAATGAACCTTAAGCAAAAAAAAGCGTGAAGCTTGGACGAACTACGAATGTCCAAGCTTCACGCTAAAATTGAAATCTTGCATGCCCGCCGTCTGCTATGCCTTCAATGCGCTCCAGCTCCAGCAGCTTGCGCTTCATCTCCAGACCTCCGCGAAAGCCTGTCAGCTTGCGGTCCGCTCCAACAATTCGGTGGCAGGGCAGCAAAATCGGAATCGGGTTGGCGCCATTCGCAGCACCGACAGCCCGTACTGCCGTAGGCCGCCCGATGGCAGCCGCAATGTCGCCATAGGTTCGAGTTTCACCGTAAGGCACCTGGCCAAGCGCGGTCCATACTTGCTGCTGAAAGGACGTCCCGATTAAATCGAGCGGTATGTCAGCAAACGAGCTGCGTTCCCCGGCAAAATAACGCTCCAGCCATTCCACAATGCCTGTCCGTCTAATCGCCTCTGCATCTTCCCGCGGCTCCTTGCCAGGCGCTGCTTTGTTCATCCAATTGCGCCAGCCTTCCAGCTCCTCATGCGGGAATATTACACGGCACAGCCCCCGCTCGGTTGCAAGCAATAGCCACCTTTGATTGGCAAGCTCCAGCTCCATCCACATCATATCCGTTCTCATCAGCTCTCGTCCTTTCCTATCCCCTGTTATGAAAAAGAAACCCACAGCCTAAACGCTCCTAATCCAAGCGTCCAGTCTATGGGCATCCGTCTATGCTAAATGTACCGGCATTTTTTGAGCAAGCTCAAATATCGTTTGATTTCTTAGATGCTCCTCCATCTTCCCCTCAGCCGACACCATCACTTGTTGAATTAAACAAGTGGAACTATGATTCAGCGAGCAATCAAACAAGGAGGCGGTGCCTTCGATGGCATGAATAATATCCAGAAACGATATTTGTTCCCAATTGCGCTTTAGCTTGTAGCCTCCATTGGCGCCTGAAGCGGATTCAATCATGCCCGCCTTAACGAGCTTGGTCAATATTTTGGACAAATAGGTAGGCGATACTTGCTGCCTCTCTGCCAATTGCTGAACGCCAACCGGCTTATCCGGGCTGGTCGCCACAAGAAACAGCATCGTATGCAGAGCATAGTTAGTAGCTTTTGAATATTTCATGCGGGTCATTCACCTCAATACAAGACTTCATTTATCTATATTAGCGGTTATTAGCTTAGCTAGTCAAGCTTGACGGGTGACTAAAAAGCAGGCATCAGCCTTTAAAAATGACCGTGAATTTCACGCCTTTCTCGGTATTTTCAACCTGGTACTCGCTTTCATGGAGCTCCAAGATCCGTTTCACAATAGAGAGTCCCAGTCCCGTGCCTCCTGTTCGCCGATTGCGCGAGCTTTCGACGCGGTAAAAACGCTGCCATATTTGCTCCAGTTTTTCTTCGGGAATCGTATCGCCAACATTTTCTATAGAGAACATCAACCTGCTCCCTCTGCCCTCAATCTGAATTGTAATGTCGCTGTTTTCCTGTGCGTGCTGAATCGCATTGCCTATGAAATTTGATAGCACATGCTTCATCCACCTCGCGTCGGCATGCAGCGGGAGCTCATTGCTCGTCATAACGGTAGCTTCAAGCTGCTTGTCTTGCAGCATATGGACATAGTTTCCCGTCACATCCTCAAGCAGCTCGCTAAGCATAAATGTGCTTTTTCTCAGCTTGAACGTATCGGATTGCAGCGTGGCCAAATTGAGCATGTCCTCCACAAGCATTTCCATGTTCTGCGCTTCCTCCACAATCACCTTTAAATAGTGATCCTGCTTACCGGCTCCTACGCCATCCTGCAGCCCTTCGCTGAAGCTTTTCACAATACTAAGCGGCGTTTTCAGCTCATGAGAAGCATTTGCGAAAAACTCCTGCTGAGCCTGTTCCATCCTTTGCTTCTCCGCAATATCTTTAACAAGCTGCTGATTCGCCTTCTTCAGATCTCCTAATGCAGTATCCAAGCTGCGTGAAAGCGTATGGAGGCTGCTTGATAAGCTTCCCAGCTCATCGTTTTGCCGTATCGGCTCATGCACGCTGAAATCAAGCTGCACCATTCTTTTGGCCGCATTGTTCATCGAAATAAGAGGACGGGTAACCATTTTTGAAAAAAAGAACGATAGAATGATGATGAGGATAAATCCCCCTACACCTAAATAGACGTAAAACCAACGCAAAGCTTCATTCGTTTCGCCGATTTCCTGCAGAGAGGTGACGGAAAACAGCAAATCCACTTCCCCCGATTGCTGCTCAACGGGATAAATCATGATCGAATTGCGAACACCTGACCATGTTTGAGTCCACTTTTCCTCTACAACCTCCATGTTTTCGAGCTTTTCCTTCCGCTCGTCACTGAGTGGAAACCACTCGCTGATCGCATCCAGCAAAATGCCTTGCCGCGTCGTATACGTCCTCGAAACAGGTTGGATCAGTTCAGTGACCACGCCGGAAACCTTCTTATACTCGCCTCCAATCGTCACATTGGAGGTGTAGCCTACACTTGGGCGGCCCGTTTTGTGAATGCTTAACGGATACAGCACCTGATTCATCGCTTCTGTCCCAGGCTCCATCTCTCCTTCCACCGTTACAACATTCCCGGACTGAATGCCGGCTGCCCGGAATTCCGTTTCATAGCTATTCAAGAACAAGGACAAGGGAACGACATATAAACTTTGATCATCCGTTTTTAATGTAATGTGATATGGATCATCCATTCTCACTTTGCCGTCCAGCGTTAAAATAGCGAGCTGGATTTTATTTTGAAGCATAAAACGGGCAGCCTCATTGGACGTTTTGCTGGAGCTCCAGCCGGTCTGGGCATAGTTCTGGGCAAATTTCGCCAGCTGCTTTTCATTGCCGCTTATTTTCTGATTTTCATAAAATTGATCAAACAGCAGCAGCTGACAGAGGATCACCATGCCGTAAAAACAAAGAAAAAAGACAACGGTCATAATGAACAGCTTAAAAGTAACTCCCCGCTTTCTCATGGCTCCTCCTCAAATTTATAGCCCGTACCAATAACGGTGCGAATATGCCGAGCCTCAAAGCCGAGCTTGCTCCGAAGCTTCTTAATATGGGAATCAACGACACGGGAATCCCCTTCAAAATCCATCCCCCAAATTTGGTTCAAAATGACGTCTCTGCGCAAAACTATCCCTTTATTTTTAATTAAAAACAATAACAAATCGTATTCTTTAGGCGCAAGCACCACCTCAGTGCCGTTTACATCCAAGCGGTGAGCGGTCAAATTAAGCATCGCATCGCCAAATGTTAAAATATTCGGCTGCAGCACGACGCTGCCCTCCACCCGTTTCATCAAGGCGGCTGCCCGCGCCAGCAGCACCTTAGGACTGAAGGGCTTCGTTACATAATCGTCCGCCCCTAGCTCAAACCCCATAATTTTATCTTCATCGCTTGATTTAGCCGTCAATAAAATAATCGGAATAGCCAAGGTACTCCGTACTTGGCGGCATACCTCGAAGCCATCCAATTGCGGCATCATAATGTCGAGAATGATCAGATCGGGCTGCACAGTGCCCAGCCAAAGCAGCGCTTCCTTGCCATTTTCCGCCTCAAATACGCGCCAGCCGCTCATCTTGAAATAATCGGCTATCACTTCCCGAATCAAGCTTTCATCTTCAACTAGCAATAACGTTTTATTCATTATTTGAGTTCCTCTTCTATCCATAATGATCCTTACTTTAACAATCGACTATGGCTTTTATGTGCCCAATCCGCTCAGAGCAGATCGATCATATCTATTATACCCAATCTATTTTGAGGAGATAGGGCATGCTGCATAACCTTATAGCAAAAAGAACGAAGCAAAGCTGCTCTTCCAAAGGGAAGAAGCGCCTTCGCCTCATTCTTTTTTGTCCACCCTTAACCTTCTTGCTAGTCAACTGGCTTTCTCATTAGCTGCTTTAGCCTTTCTTGGCCAGATCGTATAACTAAAGCTGATCACAAAATCGATGCCGAGCACCCATGTCCACCACTCCATGACTTGCCTTAAAGCCGCTGTCTGGGACGGCTCGTTAACCATTATAATCATGCCATACAGCACTGCACATCCAATAGCCCAAGCAACGAGATGGCGAAGCCAGCCTAACCGCTCATTGCGGGCATGCTCTTCACCCGTCTTCGCTTTCTTCTGTGGTGCAGGGCCTCCGGCAAAGCGATGGGCAAACTGCGCATCTGCCCAACGGATCATCGCATGCCCATATGCGATCGAACAGCCGATATATATGGCAGCAAGCCCGTGAACGAAGCTCGCCTCTGCCCCGCCACGAAGATGAATAACTGTAGCGGCAAGCAGCACCAGATCAATGACAGGGGTGCAGTACAGCAGAAACGCTCCCAGCTTAGGGGCGCGCAGCATATAGCGGCTAACCAGACCAGCGAGCACAAACACCCAGAAAGCCATTTCACAGCCAATAATAAACACGGCCATTGTATCCTCCACCTTTTTTAGCACGAATGTATTATTTAAAATCCGTTGTTATTATAGCTCAATTGTATTAAAAAAACAACTGCGCTATAATACACTCATGCCAAAAATAGTCGATCACAACAAACGAAAAGAAAAAATCGCTGAAGCCGTGTGGCGCATTATTATGAGGGAAGGGCTGGACAGCGTCTCCGTACGCCGCGTTGCCGATGAGATGGCCATGTCGCTAGGAGCCATTAGACATTATTTTGTTTCGCAGGACGAGCTGCTGGTCTTTTCCATGCAGCTTGTTTCACAGCGTGTCAATGAGCGCATACAAGCGCTGCCTTTTACCGGAATGGTTCGCCACGATATGGAGCTGATCATCTGGGAGCTGATGCCGCTTGAGGAAGTGAGTATGCAAGAAGCGCTAATTTGGCTCGCCTTCGCAGGAAGGGCGTCCGTAAGCGAAGCGATACGAGCGATAAGCCTCAGCACCTATGAGGAAATATACAACGGCCTAAGAAGGTCGTTAGAGCATCTTATTCAGCAAGGCGTAACGATAGCAAATATAGATGCCGAATACGAAACGGCAAGGCTTCATGCCCTGGTGGACGGGCTTGTCGTGCATGGCGTCACCTATCCACAGCGGTTCAGCAAGGAAATGATGAAAAGCATCGTTAGCCGGCATCTCGATACACTGATGAAAATTCCCTGAATATCTGGATGTTTTCAAAAAATAGGAGCTGGCCAGTTGGCGAGCGCCTTGTATAAAAAGCTCGTCCTCGGTTAATGTGTCAATTCATTCCAGCCAGCGCTGCTCCTCTTTCCGGAATAAATCTCTAAGCTCAGACAGGGAATAGGCACTGTACCTCTCGTAAAAAGATTGGTACAGGCCACCGAGCTGGTTCCATTTGTGATCTGGAGATGGCATAATGACACGGCGCCTGCTTGCTCAGCCCTATCCCAGCCCATAACCAGACCAAGCCAGCCCAGCTGGGAGGCGATTATTTCAGCCGGCGTTTTATCCACGTCCGGTATTCTGTCATCTTTTTGACCATTGCTGCTTTCATCAAACTCCTTGTCGAGCAGTAAATAATTGGAGTGGATAGCTTCCAACAATTCCTTTTAGGATGTATATTCATTGCTCGCCACACTAACATCCCTCTTTATCATTTCGGCTATATCACATCCGTGTACAATGATAAATTAAAATTCATACCCTTTCACCTTCGCATAAACACAAGTATTAGCAAGCTCGCCTGTCTGCTCACGGGCGGACTTTCGCAAAATGCCCTCCAGCGTAAAACCGGCCCGCTCCGCTACCCGCGCACTGGCGTGATTCATCTCATTACAGCGAATTTCGATTCGGCTGGCTTTCAACTCTTGAATGGCAAAGGTGGTAATTCCATTTACCGCCTCCGTCATCAAACCTTGGCCGGAACGCGACGTTCTCAGCCAATAGCCGATTTCAAACCTCCGCACATCCCAGTCAAATCGGTGCAATCCGCTGCTGCCGACAAATTCGCCCGTCCGCTTATCAAACAAATGCAGGGGCAAATCGGTTCGCTCCAAAAAATTCAACCTAGCCTTCCTTACATAAGCTTCCGATTGCTCTACAGTAGGCATGGTTTGTGCAAATGGCATCCACGGCTTCAACTGGTCCAGGCTTTCACCAATCGCCTCATTGCTAAAAACACCGTCCCCCCACTGCGGAGCCCGAATGAGCAAGCGCTCGGTTTCAAACGATTCAGGGAAAGAAATTAAAATTGGATTTTCGCTCATTTCTTACAGCACCTCCTGAAGGATAATGAAATAAATTTTTTATAGTATAACGGTGATTCCATAATTTTACCAGCCTATTCTCGCCAGTGTTCCCCTCTATTCCTTTATGAGCCTATTAATCTATAAAACAATCAATTGTCTCGTTACAAACACTAGATTCGCCTCATATATTATCTTATGAAGTGGAAAGGGGAAATGCATATGCCTAACATCGAAAATTCACACCGTTCTGGTGGTAACCGTAGTGGCGGCAACCGTACCGGTGGCAACCGTACTGGCGGCAACCGTACCGGTGGCAACCGTACTGGCGGCAATCGTACTGGAGGCAACCGCACTCGCGGTAACCGTTCCGGCGGCAACCGTACTGGCGGCAACCATACTGGCGGCAACCGTTCCGGCGGCAACCGTTCCGGAGGTCGTTCTGGAGGCCGTTCCCGCGGAATCCGTTAATCGCCAAACGGCTTTGCTCCCTTGAGCAAAGCAAAAAAGACAAGAAGAGCTGCGCCTATGAAGGCCCAGCTCTTCTTGTTGATTAAATTTTACTCGCAATACTCTGTGTTACCTGCGACAGCCGTATGGATGCAAGCTTATCCTCCATCGCCTGCTGCGCTTCAGCAAACACCTCTTCCAGCGACGACTGGATGTTTCGTCCAGTCGGACAAGCCGGATTCGGCTTATCATGAATCGCAAACAATTCCTCCTGCGTCTGCGATTGAACTGCCCGATAAATATCGAGCAGCGAAATTTCGTCCAGAGGACGGGTAATGCTCGCTCCAGCCACTCCCGGACTAGTCTGTACAAGACCCGCTTTCGCCAGCATCCCGATGATGCGGCGAATGACAACCGGGTTCGTATTCACACTGCCTGCAATATGGTCGGACGTCAAACGCTCGTCCTTATCCAAATCCAGCAGGCTCATGATGTGTATGGCTACTGCAAACCGATTGCTAGTCACGATGACCACCCTGCTTTCTATTCGACAAATGCAACCTGCCCGTTCGAAAGTGAAGCAATTCTTGCCAGCGACTCCACTCGGTATCCCAGCTCAATCAATCGTTCTCTGCCCGGCTGGAAAGACTTTTCAATGACGATGCCGATTCCTGCAACTTTGGCTCCAGCTTGCTCTACGATGCGCGCCATGCCAAGTGCCGCCTCCCCATTGGCCAGAAAATCATCGATGACGAGAAACACATCGTCCGCCTGTACAAACTTGCGGGCAACGCTAACCTCGCTCTCCTCCTGCTTCGTAAAGGAATATACCTTATGCGTGTATAAATCATTTTGCAGCGTCAATGACTTGCGTTTCCGGGCAAAAATCAGCGGAACGTCCAGCTTCATTGCCGCCATCACGGCAGGCGCAATTCCTGATGATTCAATCGTTAACACCTTCGTCACGCCCGCAGCAGCAAACAGCTCTGCAAGATACTCCCCAATGGCAAACATCAATTTCGGATCAATCTGGTGATTCAAAAACGAATCTACTTTAAGCACCTGCTCGCCTAGCACGATGCCCTCTTCTCTAATCTTCTGCTTCAAAAGCTCCATCTGTCATACTTCCCCTTCCAAAATGCTGCCACGTTCCTGAGAGGCCAGTTCATACAAATACGTCCTGCTCAGCTTGACGACCCGCCTGTTTGCCCTGCGAATGACGACGGAAGCATCATCCCATGCTACGACGATGCCAATGACGTCATTCATCTCCAGCCCATCGCGGACAACGCGCACTTTCTCTCCGCTGATTCGGAACTGATCCAGCAATTCCTCACTAACCATGCACGAACGCTCCTTCCCTTAAGCCGCACTCCCCGTATATGGTGAAAAAAAACCTCAATAAACTGTAGAAACGTTTATTGAGGCTGATATATGCTATTGATCTGCGTATGCCTTAGCCAACATGTTCCTTGGAATCATTCGTTTCATACCACTCATCCAATACGCGCGAGGACATGACACGCTTGCCAATGTACTCGGCTTGACGCTCGCTAAACGGCTCACGCCATTCCAGATCCAGCTCTTCAAACAGCTTCACGATCGTAAGCAGCTCTGACCATGCTACATATCTTTTGTACCAGAAAAATTGCGGATGCTCAATCATATAAGGGTACAAATCATCAAATTCCGTATGTTTGCAATCTAATGCACGCTCAAAATGATTTTTCGCATCGGATAATTTGACATCCATGAATTCTGCTGACCAATTTCCCATTATTTCTGCCTCCCCTCGATCACTTACGTTTTATTATAAGCCAATTTCACTTGCGGGGAAAGAGCAATTGTTCTGGAACATCTTACTCAAATGTAATTTGGCCGCCTTCAAGCGACGAAATGCTGACGAGCGATTCCACTCGAACTCCTTGCTCCCGCAGCGTGCGCGAGCCTGCCTGAAACGATTTTTCCACGACAACACCCATGCCCACAAGCTTTGCGCCAGAGCGCTCAATAATTTTGAGAAGTCCTCGTGCTGCATCGCCATTGGCAATAATATCATCAATAAATAGCACCCTGTCTTCGCTTGTCAAATATTGCTTGGATACCATAATATCGGTAACCATCCCTTTCGTAAAAGAAGGGACACGCTCGCAATAAGCGTCATTATCAGCGATTAGCGTCTTTTTGCGTCTTGCAAAAACAAGCGGTACGCCAAGCACATAAGCAGCTGCAAAAGCAGACGGGATGCCTGAAGATTCTATTGTGATGACCTTCGTAATTTGCTCCCCAGCGAAGCGGTTTGCAAACTCATGGCCCATTTCCATCGTTAATGCAGGATCGACCTGGTGGTTGATAATAGAATCCAGCCTAAGCACATCCGTTGACAGTACCGAAGCCTGTTCCAAAATTCGTTGTTTTAAAATATCCATCGTATGCCATTCCCCCCACCAAAAATTCCTTTTGGATAACTTACCATAGGTATAGCCAGCAGCGCAATAAGAAACGCATAACTTGCCTCCTCGTTTCCGCCCATAGGAATTAATGGGGCATTTCCCCAACTTTTTTGCCCCTTAACAGAAACTTTTTCCCAATATCATCCGTTTTACCTTATAGTAGAATAAAAGCATCATCCAATGATGACAAGCGAGGAGCGCTGCAAAGTGACGAACACGAAGAAATCACCTTATCAACTTGCAAAATATGCCGCAGTTATAGCCATTGCCGTTGCAACAGCAGGCTGTCAAAGCATGGCCGGGCCAAGCGAAACGGCTCAAAGCGCAAGTACTCCCTTGACAGCTGACCAGCTGCTCACTCAATCGGACAGCCCGCAAAAAACCTATTTGGAAAACGTTCTGGAGCAGATGCAAACGCCTGTGCAAAATCATGCCGTTGAAGATAATGTAGATGCCAGTACCGAAGTAAATGCTGCAAACGGCTTATCGAGCAATAAAACAACACCAGCCAAAACAACGGATGAAGGAAAATGGAATGCCGCCAAGCCGGCACTTCTCGGGCTGGCAATCGGCGATTCCAAAGCAGCCATGACGAAGCTTTTTGGCACCGCGCTTGATTCCTACACGCTGGAGGAAGAACATCAGGTTAAAATTGAAGTCCACGAATATGATGGCTTCGCTATTGGCCTGAGCGACAAAAATACGATTCAATACATCGAAGTGTATGATAAAAAAGTAAAAACCGGACTGAGCGGCGTTAAAATCGGCGACCATTCCAAAACAGCCGTTAAGGCGCTTGGCAAACCTACATCACAAAGCGGCTTTATTATTGCATACGAGGGAACAAAGACGCTGCTCAAGCTCGATCTTGATCCCGATTTAAGCGAGATTGTGTCCATCAAGCTGCTTGCCCGCAGCTAATTTTAGTAATCCCCGGTCAGCCACAACACAATTAAAGCAACGAGCAAAATCGGAAACGTAAACAGCAGCCCATATTTTGTATACTCCCGCCATGAAACCTTTACGCCGCCCTGACTCAGCAGTTGCAGCCACAGCAGCGTAGCAAGCGAACCGATGGGCGTAAGCTTCGCCCCAATCGCCGTTCCTAGCAGGCTGGCGTAAGGCAAATAATCAGCCCCATTTACCTGAGTAATCGCAAGCGACGAAATGAGAACCGCGGGCAGGTTGTTAATAGCGGCCGCCAGCAGCGCAAACAACAGTCCCGAACCAAATATGCCAGCCATTGGCGAGCCGCTGGAAGCCGCAGCAATCAAGTCCGGAAACCACGCTACAGCCCCATGCACATGCAAACTGTACACAACCAAATTCATCGCCAGCGCAAATACGATGATGAGCCACGGTGCCCGCAGCACCGTCTGTTTGGCATCCACTTGTTTAAAAATAGCTGACGCCACCCCATGAAGCCCTGCACAACCAAGCGCAATCACACAAGCTGGAAGCCCGAAATGCTCCGACATCAAATAACCGGCCATCATAATGACGATAATGGCCCAGGAAAGCCTGAACAGCGTAACATGGCCCAGAACGGTTGCAGGCTGCGGAAATACGTTTGGCATGTCGCCCCTGCTCTTGTCATTTTTAATGATCCGGCCGAAATACGTTAAGGTAACTGCAATGGTCGCGGCAATTGCCGCAAGTCCAGGCAGCAGCATTTGCGAGGCATATTGATCAAAAGGAATATGAAAAAAATCGGCCGTCAATATATTCGTCAAGTTGCTCATCATCAGCGGAGCGCTTGCTGTATCCGCCATCAGCCCGATTCCGAGCAAGTAGGCGAGCCTTCCTTTACGGGACAGCTTCAGCAGCGCGGTTACTTCGAGCACAATCGGCACCATAATCAAAATCGTTCCATCGTTGTTGAAAAAAATCGTAATTCCCGCAGCAAGCAGCGACAGCATCGTAAACAGCAGCAGCGGCAGTCGGTTAAAGCGATGAACAATATGCAGCGCCGCCCAGCGGAAAAAGCCATTTTGATCCAGCAAAGACGTAAAAATCATTATGCCAATCAATGAAAAAGTCGCATTCCACACAAATCCCCAGATGTATACGACATCCTCCAGCTTTAGCAGCTGCAAAACAAATAAAATAATAGCTCCGGCAAGCGCAATTAAAGCTTCATTCATGCCTCTTGGCTTCACCAGTATAAGCGCCAGCGTGATAAGAAATACGATAATGGAAATAATCATAGTCATAGCCTTTATGCCAACCCGCCTTTGGTCAGATGAACTTGCAGTCATGCCCGTCCCGTTTTGGACATACCTTCTATAAAGCATGTGCAGAAGAGTTCGGAAACGGGGGAAGGGCAAATCATGATAATGAAACGAACAGGTAAGGTGCTGCAAATTGCATCTACCTATATGGGTACTGTTGTTGGAGCCGGCTTTGCGACAGGGCAGGAAATTTTACAATTTTTCACCCGTTTCGGCTATTGGGGGACGCTGACGATCGCTTTAGCGACCTTCCTCTTCATATGGCTTGGTACCAAAATGATGCTAATTGCCAGCGATATTCGCGCCAAATCGTATGAAGATCTGAATAAAGCGCTGTTTGGCGAGCAATATGGCCGTTGGATCAGCCACTTTATGTTCGTTATTTTGCTCGGTGTTACCGCCGTTATGCTAGCTGGAGCCGGAACGATTTTTTATGAAAATTGGAATATCTCTTATCAAACCGGCCTGCTCATTACGATTGTCGGCTGTTATTTCCTGCTGCGCAAAGGGATGAAGTCGATTTTGATGGTCAATGCGATCGTCGTTCCCGTCATGCTGCTGTTTACCATCCTCATCATTGTTGATACGTTTAATACACCAGGCGCCGGGCGCTTTATCTCGCTAGCCAGCGATCATTCGATCTGGGCCGCATGGGCCGCCCCTTTCCTTTATGCCGCCTTCAACCTCTCGATGTCCCAAGCGGTGCTTGTCCCGCTCGGGGCCGAAATCCGCGACCGCAAGGTAATCATCATCGGCTCGTGGCTTGGCGGCATTGGCATCGGTTTTATGCTGCTTGCCGGCCATATTGCTTTGTCCGTACATATGCCAGGCATTCAGCAATATGCCATTCCGATGGGAGGCATCGCCAAGCAACTTGGCCATAGCGTGCAATTTATTTATGTATTCCTGATTTTCGCCGAAATTTTCACCACCCTGATCGCCGACATTTACGGCCTTACCCTCCAGCTGCAGGAGCGGCTGAAATGGTCACGTTCCATTATTACAACGATCATCCTGCTGTTCTGCTATATGGCAAGCCAGATCGGATTCGGGCCGCTGCTATCCACTCTTTACCCGATATTCGGGCTGATCAGTCTCGGCTGGCTGTATTTAATTATCCGCAAGCGAATGGGCCGGAGCGAGGCTTAGGCAGCTTCTGCCCTTGGCCTTCTGCTCCAGCCCACTCCGAAATGACAGCATTTGATTATTCCGCTTGACGCAGCGTATTGACGTACACTTTTTTCAACTGCGCAATAACCCGTGTCAACGAATAAACCTGCTTTGCTTTATCCCAGCCTGAACGCGCCAAGTTGTAGCGATAAGAGGAATCCGTAACCAGCTTCTCCAGCGCCTCAGCCAGTGCAATCGGGTCCTCTGGCGGTACGAGCAATCCATTGACGCCATCGTCAATTTGCTCCGAAATGCCCCCGACATTCGTTCCGACAAGCGCCAACCAGCAGAGCGCGGCCTCGGCAAATACGGAACCGAACGCCTCCGCCCGCGAAGGCAGCACGAAAATATCAAAAAACGGCATAAATTCCTCAGGATGCAGCATGTAACCGTAAAAAATAATATCGTCATATAAATCCAGCTCGACTGCTAGCTGCTCCAGCTCAAGGCGAATCGGCCCATCCCCAATAATATGCAGGACGAAGGGATGTCCCCTGCGCTTCAGCTCGGCACAGCCATGAAGAAGAATGTCAATGCCTTTGGCCGGCACTAGGCGGCATACAGTAATGAGCTGCGGAACTTCATTTTCATGGGCAATCGGCTTAAAGCGCTTCTCATCAAATCCGTTCGGAATGACCTTAATCGCCGCTGCGTCCAACACATAAGGAGAAATATACGTGCGGAATGATTCCGACACCGTCAGCAGCTTGTCAACACGTGCTTCCAGCTCGCCGTAAATAGCAGTCAAAAATTGATGCACCTTGCCATTCTCTTCGATCTTGCCATTCAATATTAGCTCGCGTTCATAGCTGGAGTGAATCGTCATCATGACGGGCGTGTCTGGATAAAGCTGCTTCATAACCAGCGCCGCAATCGGATGATGCGCATGAATAATATCATAGGACTTCTTCAGCCGCAGCTTCGTCCACCAGACGTAATCGCGGTACGTTTGAATATATTTATCGACAAGCGGATCCCCTTCAAAAGCATGGTAATCGAATGTTTCGAATACCACTTCCTCCTGCCCTTTTCCTCTTACTCGCTTCGGAATCGAGAATAGCTCCATTTCCCATCCCATTTGCTGAAAGCGGTCCTGAATATAAGGAATCATGGAAGAAACACCACCCGGCTGCTCCGGCGGGAAAAATAAAGCTTGTAAGATGTTCATAACTTCAATCTCCTCCAAATTTGCGCTCAAAGCCTCAATTACCCGTATTCGATTGCTTGCAACGGATTACACATTTTGGGCAACGATGCCGATACTACTTATATTGGCGTTGTTCATCTGCCATCAAACATGATATAGTAGAACATATGTTTCTGTAAAGAAGACGAATGTTGACAAGCGCAATTGTTTTTCAAATTTTTATATTTTGAGCATATGGTGGTCTTACAATGACAATCCTTTCCTGGTTAGCAGGACCTAATGGTCAACTGCTCGCATCTTCATGCGTTATTCTCATCCTTATTCTTATGTTATTCATGTCTGTGCGCCTTAGCGCCAGCTACAAGAACAATCGAACGTATGGGCTGCTCAATGCAACGCTGCCCTTCTTCATGATTCAACAGGCGCTGCTGGCCATGCTTGCTTATGCAGGCACCGCTATTCCGCCATGGATTCATCTGCTGGCTACAACACTGCAAATCATTTCTTTTATCATTATAAACCTTGTTTTCATGAAATTATATACTCATCGGGGAACCCGCCTGAAAGTGACGCCTTTTGTCGTCATGCTCGTTCTTACTTTTGTGATTGCTGGGCTGCACATTACGTATATGTCCTTTGCTGGAGCAGAGGCTGCCTCAGGCAGAGCAGGCAACTTTATCGGCCTTGATTTTTATGCCTTGATCGTTACGTTTCTGGTTTTGCTCGATACGAAGGGTATCGATATGAATACGAAATATTTCGCCAGCCTCGTCACCTATTTCATCTACGAGCTCGCTCATCTTGCTGATGCTTACGCTTTTCACGGCACGATGCCCGGGATGCAAATTTTCGCCTATTTGCTGTCGGTCGTCTATTTTGTCCAGCTGTTTCTGCTGTTGTTTGATTGGGTTATTGAGCGGCTTATTGCAACCTATCAATCGTCGATTACCGATGGTTTGACGGGGCTGTATAATCGCCGTACCTTCAATATGAAGGCGGGCCAGCTGATGAAGCGCGGCAAAGGCGTGGCCGTTATTTTCTGCGACATTGACAACTTCAAGCAGCTTAATGATACGCAAGGCCATCACAAGGCGGATATTGTGCTAAAGCAGGTGTCGGAAATTTTGAAAGAGGAATCGGCGGGAATTGGAACGGCCGGAAGATATGGCGGCGAGGAGCTGCTCACCTGCATTACCCTCGACAAGGTGAAGCCGGAGCGGGTAGCTGAATCGATCCGCAAGCGCGTAGAGCTGGAGACGATCGTGACGATCAGCGTCGGCGTATGCATCGCGAAGAAAAACGCAGACATTCAGGAGCTGGTGAAAGCCGCTGATGAAGCGATGTATACATCCAAAAAAAGCGGTAAAAACCGCGTCACCGTAGCTCCCGCCTCTGCGGCTATGAAGCAGTCGCTTTAGCTTTAGCAGCCATCCCCTTTGGAGCATAAAGGGAATTAATAAAGACGCATTAGCGGAAGGTTCATCTTATCGCTAATGCGTCTTTTTGTGTGCAGCTGTACAATCCATAAAAAATCATTACAATTGAACCTATGTGATGCAAATACGAAATAAGCGAAGAAAAGAGTGTGCCTTGATGACAGAACGTGCGATGAATGCTAAGGTGGATGCATTTTTGAGCAAAGCTAAAAAGTGGAAGGAAGAATATGAGAAGCTCAGAACGATCGTTCTTGACTGTGAGCTGACCGAAGATTTTAAGTGGATGCATCCTTGTTACACGCTTGATAATAAAAACATCGTTTTAATACATGGCTTTAAAGAATATTGTGCGCTGCTGTTTCATAAAGGCGCCTTGCTGCAGGATACCGATGGCCTTCTCATTCAACAAACGGAAAATGTACAGGCTGCGCGCCAAATTCGGTTTACCAATGTTCAACAAATCGTTGAAATGGAAACGATTTTGAAAGCCTATATTTATGAAGCTATTGAAGTTGAAAAGGCTGGTCTGGAAGTGGCATTTAAAAAGACTACAGAATACGCCATGCCTGAAGAGCTTCAAAATAAACTCGATGAAATTCCTGCCTTGAAGACGGCTTTTGAAGCATTGACGCCCGGACGGCAAAGAGCGTACATTTTTTATTTTTCTGAACCCAAGCAATCTAAAACGCGGCAATCACGGGTTGAAAAATATATGCAGCAAATTTTGAATGGTCAAGGATTAAAGGATTAATAGATTAAATAGAAGGAACCTCTAAGTAGCAGAAGCTCCTTCTCTCTTAACATGCAGTATAATCTTGGAGTAAAGCCTAATCTAAAGAAAAAGGATAATGGCTATGCTTCAAAAGGAACCTCTCCGCCGGGATACAGCGTCGAGCTGTACAGCCGCTTAGGCTGTGCAAGCGCTCCGCCCTGCCCCGCCGTCCGCTCAAGCTCCTTCGGCTTGCTCGCATAGATCGTCGCCAGCTCATCATTATAAATAACTACCTGCTCCGTCCCGCTTCCTAGCAAATCCGCATGTACCGCGTAGCCTTCCATAGGAAACTCTGCAACGACTTCTCCATAACCGTCATACAGGGCAGGAAATACGCCGCCCCCACGGCGGTAGCCAAGAATATAGTCAGGCGCCTGCTCGCGCCAGCCGCTCACCGTCTCAATGATCGTCAGCCAGCCAGCCGTACTGCGTTCCTCCTTCCACAGCTCTTGTCCTGTGGCATCAAGCAAGAACAGCGCGTCTTTCCCTTTCAGGCCTTTGCCATCATCCTCGCGAACGAGCCGGTCGAGCCCGGCCACTTGCAGACCAGGCGAGTCGCTGCGAAAACGTCCTAGTGCGATGTGCTGCGATTCAATGGAGCCTTCATAACGCCATAACTCCTCGCCGCTGCGGCTGTACATGACCGTAACGCTGCCGCCAATGACGAGCTCCGGCTCTCCGTCGCCATTCACATCGCCGACCCATATACAGTCGGCATGGTCATCCAGATCCGCGCAGCTCCAGCGGAGCTTGCCCGCCGCATCCAGCAAATCATAGCCCGCCATTACTTCATCCTTGCCGTCGCCATCCAAATCGTACACCCATGGATAATGCCCCGGATTGCCTTCATGCGTCCACAACAGCTCGAAATGCCGATTAAGCGCCCACAGCTTATGGTAGCGGTCTTTCAAAATAATGTCGGAGGCGTGCTCGCCGCCTGATAAGTTCGCAATAATGATGCAGTCATGGGCATGCGGATCCGGCAGGTCATAGCTTTCCTTAACCGTCCCGGTCGCGCCATCGAGCAGCAAAAAACGGTCCTCCATAATGCATAGCACCTCCAGCCTGCCATCCCCATCCAAATCATAAATTTGCACGGGATAATCCGAGCCTTGTTTGCCTGCGTCTGGATCTGGCCTGCCATGCTGCCACAGCAGCTTGCCCTGCAAATCATAGGCGGTCAGGCACTGTACCTGATGGGGAATATAGCGAACATCCTGCCGATTGTCCGGCTGTACGAGCAGCAGCTCCATGCGGCCATCACCATCCAAATCGCCGATCAGCATTTTGCAGCGCGGCCCTGCCTCCCTAATATCGATGCTTCCGAGCGTATATACCGATTCCGTTCCTGACATAATCGTTATTCCTCCTTGCTTCCTATAAGGGATACGCGGCTGCCGCCTGCAACTTCGAGCTTTACGCCATCTACGCTAAGCCAAATGCTTTGCGCATTCGGATTTTCCACAAACGTTAAAGCAGCTGAAAATTGCAGCCGCTCATACGCTTTTATATAATCGACAATCTCCTTATTCGTTGCGTACCAAATATCATCCCGGCCCCCGATGAACTCGCAAAACTGCTCCATCAGCTCCCAATTGCCTTGGTCATCAAACTCGTAGCTGTGCCCCCATACGTACATGAGATACAAATATTGCGTTTTGTGCAGTCCCGCAAACGTCTCCGCATGCTCCATCAGACGATCATTATGGTGGCAGGTTGCCTTCCATTCATGCCAATCGTCTGGCAGGCCAAAGCCTCCTGTCGTCTGTACAACCCGCGCATATTCAATGCCTAGCGAGGGCAGCATCGTCTTAATCGCTGGACTGAACGAACCATTCGGATAAGACATCCCTCTAACGGCATACCCGAACAATTGCTCCAGCCGTTTGCGGTCCTCCATCACCTCATGCACAATCTGCTCAGCCGGGCACCGGGCAATCGTCGGATGGGTCAGCGTATGAGCGGAAACCTCGTGCCCGTCGTAAAGCTTCACCGCCTCCTGCTCCGTCAGCCTGCGCCCCGTGCCGAACAGCCCGCCATTGATATGAAACGTGCCTTTAATGCCATGCTGGTTAAAAATATTGACGAGGCGCTTATCCGCGCTCACGCCATCGTCATAGCTCATTGTCAATGCTTTATGCTTGCCCTGTGGAAAACAAAGCAGTATAGACGGCATCGTCATTCCTCCCCATATACTTTCAAATTGGTATATTCCGCAACGAGCGGCGCCATTTGCCGAAATCCGATTTTGCCAGCTCCGAGCAGCGGGCCATAAGCTACGCCGTCATCCTTCCATTCCAGAATAGGCAGCTCATTCATGGAAAAATAAATGCTCCCGCCCCGCTTCACAAGCAGCATGCGATAGCTTTCTGCGCAGTCTGCCGTCCCCGGCAGCGGATCAGCGCCTTGCGCCACGAGATGAAAGCCGTAGCTTTTGCGCAAATTGCAAGTATGGAACTGCCGTTCCTCCGGCCAGCGTCTGCGAAAATAAGCCAAATGCAGCGCATTTATATCGCCGTGATGATATTGCTCATAGGGGCCGTTTCGCGCGGCAAGCGCACAATCGAACAAATCCTCCCCGCTGCGCCCCTCCGCTGCAAAAAACAATATCGCCAGCCCCGGCTCCGCAATCGGGCGAAAATCCCAAGCAATCGCCACATCCGCCGGGAAATTATGCGGGCACCACAACACAAAGTTCGCCTGCTGGCCTTCTGCTGCATCCCGGGCGCTGGCTAGACGCAGCCGCTGCTGCGGAAAGGAGAGGACAGCATCCCCCTCCGCTCGGAAACCATTCATATCCTCCGCGCAGCTCAGCGGATTGTCATAGAGCAGCTTCCAGTGCGCTGGAATCATCGCCCGCTCAGCTCCTTCTGCTCTTGCGCCTGCGCTTCTGCCGCTGCATCAACCTGCTGCTTTTGCTCCTGCTGTCCTTGCTTGGCCGCTGCGCCGATCTGATCGGCCTGGCCATCGCCGCCTGTTCCTGGAGGAGCCGACTCCATAGCAGGCAGCGCCTCCGGGATCAGCTCCAGGCTAATGATCGTATTCAGCGACCACTGCGACGCCTCATTCGTATTAATCCAATCGATTTCCTTCATGCTGCGGATGTTTTGGACAAGGGCAGCCTCGCCCAGCAAGTCCGTGCGGGCAAAAGCATTGCCCAGCAGCGTCTTCCAGGCAAAGGCTGCTGTTGCCGCATCTTGGCGGCGGAAAGCGCCGTAAGCGGTAATTGCAATGCTGAGGACCGGATGCTCAAAATGGCTGTCGCTGATTTCCCCGCCCGTCAGCTCATCCTTTTGCTCCTGCGTCCAGTTGTAATAAACGCCTAATTCACCCATCATATCTTCCCATTCCGGGTCCTTCAGCATCATCGCCAGCTCAAACCATACCTGCGGCGCACCCATGCATATGGCCAAATGGCGGCCATAATTGTCCTCGCCAAACGGCGTAAGCACATTGGTCGCCGGGTCATAGCCATATGTCGGCCCTGAGATGAGCCGGTATTTCGCCTGCTTGACGCTGTTAATGCCGGTGACTATTTTATCCCGGTACACCGTATCCTCGAAGCGCTCCCAGCGCGTCATCCAGTTTGAGCTGAACGCGGCCCAATCCGGCCCGACACGAATATGGGCCGGATGCTCGTCTTTCGGAAAATAAGCGCGCATCGGGTCCAGCACCACCGTGCTGAAATCGGCGTCCTTCACCTCATCAAGCATATCGCCAATGCGCTCATCGGCGGTCAAATAATAGTAATAGCGGTGCAGCCCCGCCATCGCAATGCGCGCCTCCTTGCAGCCGCAGCCCCAATGGACCACGTTATGCCGCGAGCCAAGCCCGGCATACTCTCCAAAATGATACACATCCACCTCGCTCGTATGCCGCGTCATCGCCTCAGCCAAACGGAAAATATCCTCGCGCCCGCTGCGCATGAACATAAGCCACAGCCACATATTCGGCACCAGCTCTGAATTTTGCCATGCACAGCCGCCAAGATCATAGTTCCACACATGACGGACCGGGTCATAGCTGTGCATGAAATCGCCAAAATCCCAAAAACCGTACCAACGGCGCTGCTCCACCTCAGCCTGGTAAAAGGAGACAATGCCGTCCAGCCGCTCCTCTAGCTGCGCCTTTGCAGCGGTGCTGCGATCCGGCAAGCTCCAAATGCCGAAGGCGCGTGCCTCATGCAAATGCTCCGGCTCGCATACAAGCTGGGAAGGCGACTGAATTTCCGCCAGCATATGCGCCAGCTCCTCTTCATTTGGCGTTGCCGCCGTGCACCAAAGCGTCAGCTCGCTCGTATTGGCAATGCCGTACGGCGTTGCCCGCAGCTCCTCCGAGCCCTCATAAGCCGATTCCACATACGTTTGGGTATCGTAATGCCGCAAATCCATCGCCGGCGCATCCGGCGACCAGAACCACACCTTCAGCTCGGCCGAAGACGAAGCTGTATGGCGAAGCTCCAGCGAGGCCGGATGCTTTTTCCAAAAATTCCGCATACCTGCAGCCAGGCCGCCGCCCTCGCTTCCGATATAGGCAAGCCCCTCCGCACGGCTTCCCTCACCCGCCTTCAGCCAGCTGCACTCCGCCTTCGTCCGTTTCGTCGCCACATAGTGATCCGCTGAATGCTGCACCAGCTTGAAATCATCCCAGACCGCCGAATTTTCCAGCAGCCCGAGAAAATAAGCATCCTCGTTCGCATCAAAAGCAACAGCTTCCCCCGCTGCTTGCCGTTCAAACAGCTCGCGGTATTTGCCTTTCGTCCGCCGCGTATGCAGCGATTTCGGCGATTCCCGCAAAAAACCGCCGTCATTGCCCGCCAACCGGACATGCCGATTGTAAAGCGGCCCCCGCATCGGTACAGCGAGCGACAGCCCGAGCCCTTTTATGTAATCTGCATGCGGATTGCCGTCATAGAAAAACGTATGGACGAGGCGAACGGCATCCAGCCCCGCATACAAATAAAAGCGCAGCGTAAACGGTATCCATTCTCTGCTTGGACTGACTCTGACTACATTTTGCTGATCGGGCTTGTTCGGGTCAGCCGTTTGGCTTAAATTGTAGCTCGCGCGATGCTTGCCCGTCAGCTTAATGACCGCCCTGACCGGGCCCTCCTGCTCGACAGCCGCCGTATGAACAAAGCCTAGAAACGGCTCCTCGCGCAGCGTTAAAGCGCCGTGCAGCTGGTTGCGGCTTTCCTTCAAGCACACCAGATCTCCGCCGCTGCACAGCTCCTGCTCCCCGCGCTTAATGCTGCGGACGACTCCCCTGCCGCTTCGCGCGAACGTACAAACGATAACACCTGTATCTACGATGATCGACTCATCGGTTGTCACGATTTTAAGGACGGGCTGCTTGCCTTCCGCAGCCGCATCAGCAGTCCTATCAAGCTCCTGCCTCGCTGGCGCTGCCAGCTTAGCCAGCTGAAAGCTGTCCGCGGCGCCTGAGCTGACCGCCGCATGGGCGGACCATTTGATGCTGCCATCCGGCCAAAAGGCGGTAGGCCAGCTTTGCATCGGCAGCGCTGAAGCGCTTGCCACCTTTTCCATGCCTGCTGCCTCGCTATGCAGAACAAGCGAATCGCCGCGCAGCAATTCGCCTTCCTTCCAAGGAACACCCCATGTTAAACCGACAGGCGCAGCCGCCTGTTTACCTAGCCATTTAAGCTTGACACTCATTGCCAGCACCTCTTTCTTCTAAGCTGCTTTCTATACTAGAAGGATGATCGTTTGCGGGCAATGGCACTTTTTTGCTCCGAGATTATTTTGCAGTAAACAACACTTAGCACCCCAGATCGGGCATCCAAAGCAGCCCTTTCAAGGCTTGCACTTTCTTGCAAAGGCTTGAACTTTATTGCTGCAGCTATAGGCAGCAGCTGATGCCCGTTCCAGCATTGCGGCCGCCACCTAACTAAATCTCTAGCTACGACTCTAGCTACGACTCTTGCTACTTCTCTTGCTGCTTTTTTACTGCTCCTACCAGGCTACTCCGCCTGGCTCAGCTCGCGATAGCGGCTTGGCGTCATGCCCTCCAGCTTTTTGAAGATGCGATTGAAATAGCTGTGCTGATAGCCGACGCGCTCAGCGACGTCAT
Source organism: Paenibacillus sp. BIHB 4019 (assembly GCF_002741035.1). Taxonomy (NCBI): domain Bacteria; kingdom Bacillati; phylum Bacillota; class Bacilli; order Caryophanales; family Paenibacillaceae; genus Paenibacillus; species Paenibacillus sp. BIHB 4019. Next base: position 6,741,491 of record NZ_CP016808.1, read on the forward strand.
TAATTTTCAGCACGGACTCGCGCAGCAGCTCCTTCGCTTTGTCCATGCGCAGCCCAGTCAAATAGTCGATGAAATTTTTTCCCGTCACCTGTTTAAACGACTTGCTCAGGAAAAAAGGATTCATGCCGATATGCTCCGCGCAGCTGTCGAGCGATATATCGCTCATATAATGCTGCTGCAAATACAGCATTGCATGCTCGATCTGCCGCTTCACTTGGGCATTTGTCCGCTCGCCCAGCTCCCTGAGAAACGGAGCGGCAATCATGCCGCGGAACCAGTCCAGCAGCAGCTCCGGCTCGCGAATTTGCGACAGCTGCTCGTAGCGGTTCGCACCCTTGAACAAGCGGTTCGGGGCGATGCCCGACACCATAATCGCATGCTGGACGGCGCCCAGCAAATGCAGCATGCCCTGCTGCACATCCATTTCCTTGGCCTCGGCGCTGGACAACGCTTGCAGAAACTGCTCCAGCAGCTCGTAAGCCTCCGCTTCACGCCCCGTCCGGAGCGCCTGTATAAACTCCCGCTCCAGCGTAAACGGATAGGCAGGCTCCGCTGCTGCGCTGCCCTGCTCCTCCAGCTGCTCCATATCAATGATTTGATTTTCCTGATCGTAGCGGCGGAAGCTGACCGCATGCTTCGTTTCTTCAAACAAATGCGGAATCTCTGTAATGCTCGCCGTATCCGGGCTGATCGCAATCGTCGCCCTCATATTAAGAATTTGGTTGAACGCCTGCATCGCCGCTTCGCTGAATGCATGCAGCTCCTCGCGATACGAGCGCCCTTCCGGCACAATGATGAGCAAGCCCGCTGCTAAATTATGAAAGTTAATCGTATTGCTCTGCTCAAAATAGGTGGCCGCAAGCTCCTCCATCATATTGACCGCCGCAAACGTCGCCAGCCCCTCATCGCCGTATTTGAATTTGCCCTCCAAATTAGCGATGCCGGTCAGCTTCATATATAGCACCATATAATGTGTGCCCGGCTCTATCTGCCATTTGTAACGCTCCATTCGGCGAAGCAGCTCCCCTTCGGAGTAATCCGCCAAATAGCCTTGCAGCAGCTGATGCAGAAAGCTTTCCTTTACATGAGGCAGCTGCTCCGAAAGCTTCGCATGCAGCTCCTCGCTTTCCCGGTGCAAATGCTGCCACTCCCGCTCGATCCACGTAAACTCGCAATCCGGCTTGCCTGCTGGCGCGCTTCGCTCCCGCAGCACCGTCATCAGGCGATTGACCGGGGAATATATGCTGCGCGAGGCAAGCCACGCTAGAATGGCCGCAAGCAGCAGCGCGCCAAGGCTGGCCGCAACAATGCTTTTCGAGACGACCATAACCGGCTCTGTAATGCCTGTAATCGGCGAAGCAGAGACATAAGTCCAATTGTCTGAAATTCGTGACAGCTTGCCGTAGGAAACTGCATACGTCATGCCGCTCTCGCTGAACCGAAACAAAAACGAACCTTTATTCGAGCTCTCAGCAGCAACCGCTTCATTTAAAGCGCTTACAAATTCAGAATTCCTGTCATTCCCGCTTGTGGATGCGTACAGCTCTCCATTATCCTGCATTAAATACGTTTCTCCGCCTTCACCGGGCGTCATCGTCCGCAGCATATCGCTAACCTTGTCGTTATCAAGCCTAATAAGCAGCGCTCCGAACGGATGCAAGCTGCCTCCAGGAACGTAATGCACAAGGGTCAGCTCTTTCTGGGACGGACGAGCCGTATCAAAGGCCACCTGTGTCCAATAAGCTACTTTATCCGATTGGAGCAGCCCTTCATAGGCTTCTGCCTGTCCATCCCCTTGCAGCACGCCATATTCCGGCCCGAACAGCACATGCTGATCCCCGCCAAGATACAGCCCGACCTGCTTGTTCATCGTATTGGAGCCCTGCATGACCAGCAGCGTCTTCGTAATGTCACGCGCCTTCTCGAACTGCTGCACATAGTCCCGATTGCCGAGCGTATAATCAAATTTGGAATCGAATGCCCAGTGCGACAGCATCAGCTCCAAATTCGTCAGCTGCTCGTCAATGCTTTGCGCCCGCTGCTTAATTTGCTCATTATGCTGCTCCAGCAAGCGGTCCTCCAGTATGCCCCCAGCCAAAAAATAAACGAGCGCCCCGGTAATCAGTCCCGGAATGCTGCAAACGACGAGCAGCAAAATAAGATTTTTGCGATAAAATCTTCCTTTCGGACCCGCTGCTTTCCCCGTCCCCGGCATAAGCCTGGCTTTCATTCTTTTGATCATGAGCTCACCCACTAGCTGAAAATTTGGCGATTGCAACGAATCCCCTTTGTAAACGCATTCGCTAGGCAGGCTGAATTTCCTGCCAATCACGCTTCAATTTATTTATTTGTTACATATAATGGAATCGCATGGAACAGGAATAGACAGAAGACCGCTGTTATATGCGGTTCCTCTGCCTATTGCCCTGCCCGATCAGGCTATCAGCCTTGTTGCGCGGCAAGCGTAAACGGCTGTCGCCGTCCTCTGGCGGCAAAGCTAGCGTTTCGCGCTGAAATATAAGCCCGTTATAAGGGTGTAACTTATAAATGCTTATATTTCATAAAGCTCTTATTTACTTGCTGCATACAGCTCGTTCATTTCCTTGCTCAGATCATCGCCGCCACTCGTTTTCCACAGCTTGATCGCGTCTTTAAAACCAGCCTCGTCGATTTGACCGACGATAAATTTAATCCGGGCATCATTCATAATATTGTCCAGCTGTGCGCCTTTTTGCGTATAAACGTCCGAGATGAAAGGCTCTGCCGGATTCGTCACGATAAGCTGTTCATTTTCCTTCTGCACCTCAGTCTGCTTAATGCGCAGCGGCGTCTGCTTCACTTTCGTCGACTTGTCCTCTGGAATAAAGCTGAGCATCTGATTGAGCCCCTCGACCTCGGATTCCAGCAGCGCTGCATCCTTGCTCGGCTCAAGCGCGCCATCCACGATCGTATGATGCTTGTTTTCAATGCCATACCCTAGCAGCGTCTGCATTTCCGGTTCGCTCAGTTGATCCATAAACGTGAGGATTTGCTTCAGCTCCTCCTCGGTTTTAACGGACGATTTAGGGAAGGCCAGCAAGCCGGCAAAGCCGGACGTTGGCAGCGTATGAACCTGTCCATCCGTTCCTTTCACCCCGCCAAATACATCCATATAATGCACATCCGGCTGGTCCTTGCCCGCTGCCGCAAGCGCAGCATGAATTTTATCATCGGCCCGCGCCGCGCCGTCTACGACGTCCACAATGACGCCTGCCTGATTATTAACAAGCGGATCATTCCATTTCGCCGAATCCATAATGGCAAAATCCTGATTAATCAGCTTTTCATCGTACAGCTTTTTCATGAATTTAAGCGCTTCCAAATACTCGGGCGTTTCATAATCGACAACGAGCTTGCCGTCCCGCTCGCCCCATTTGTTCGGTGACCCAAACCAAAGCTTGATCGTATCGAAGCCGCTTGCCCACTGCCCGGTCCACTTGACCATGACCATGCCGTACGTATCGTCCTTGCCATTTTTGTCCGGGTCCTTCTCCTTGAACGCCTTCAGCATATTGTAGAAATCATCAATCGTTTGCGGTGTTTGAAGGCCGACGGCATCGAGCCAGTCCTTGCGGTAAAATACGCCATTGCGACCAAGGGCGCGTCCGCGGTACAGACCGTAATTTTTGCCATCAACCGAGGAGTTGTTTAAAATGACCGGGTTCGCCTGGCTCAAATTTTTGTAATCCTTCAAATAAGGCCCGATTTCCCAAAACGCGCCGGACTTCGCAGCATTAACGAAGCTCGGTGACTTCACATCCGGCACATACATAATATCCGGCAGCTTGCCCGAGGCGAGCGTAATATTAAATTTATCCGTATAAGAGGCGTTCGGCACCCACTCAAAATGAATGTCGGTATTTGTCCGTTTCTCGATTTCCGCTGCTACCGGACTGTCATCCTTCGGGAAATTCGTTTTAAAAATCGGCAGCATAATATTGAGCTGCAGCGCCTTCTCGGCTGCCGGGCTCTCACCTGCTGCAGTCGGTGCGGCAGACGAACCTCCCGTACTGCCTTCCGTGTTGCCTCCCTGCTGCGAGCAGCCTGCCATTACGGCTCCCGCCATTGAACCAACGAGCAGCATAGGCAGCAAACGCTTTCTCTTTCCTTCTTTCTTTCTCATCGCTGACGCCTCCCTTAATCATTTATCATATATGGTAAAATACCAAACCGCCAGCTGCTTGCGCGCTAAATCGGCTTGTTTGTGTTGCCTCACGGAAACAGCTCTCAGATGCCTTCTCCATTAGCCCTTGATGGAGCCAATCAGCACGCCTTTGGCAAAATGCTTTTGCAAAAACGGATACACGAGCAAAATCGGTACGGTGCCGACGACGATAACTGCCATCTTGATCGATTGGTCGGGCGGCTTGACGAAGGACGGGTCCATCGCATTAATATCGCCTGCCGCTGCCTGAGACAGCAGTACAATTTGGCGGAGCAGCACTTGAAGCGGCCATTTTTGCGGGTCATTAATATACAGCAGCGCCGCGAAAAAATCATTCCAATGCCCCACCGCATAAAACAGCGTGAAGGTCGCTAGCACCGGCTTTGACAGCGGCAAAACGATGCGCCACAGCAGCCCCAGCTCCGTACAGCCGTCTATGCGGGCCGCTTCCTCCAGCCCCGGCGGCAGCTCTTGGAAAAAGTTTTTAATAATGATCAGGTTGAAGGCGCTAATCGCCCCCGGTATAATGAGTGCCCAATAGGAATCGAGCATCCCCAGCTCGCGAATGACCAAATAGGTTGGGATCATGCCCCCGCTGAACAGCATCGAGAAAATAACGAGATTCAGCACGGCATTGCGGCCCATCAAATTGCGGCGTGCCAGCGGATAAGCCATCGTGACCGTAAAGAACAGGTTCACCAGCGTCCCGAATGATGCGATAAACAAGGAAACGCCAATGCTTTTCATAATCGTATTCGTGGAAAAAATAAATTCATACGCCGCCAGCGAAAATGTCCTCGGGATAAGAAACACCGTACGCTGGGTCAGCTCCGCATCGGTGGCAAATGAGCCCGATATGACGAAAATAAACGGCAGCACCGCCGCCAGCGCACAGACGCTGAGCACGATATAGTTCGCAGTATCAAACACTCTGCTGGATACGGTATTGTAATGCTTAGCCATTTTTTCAAGGCCCCCTTCTTCCATACTGTTGAATTTTCCGCTACTCCTTTTTCACCATGCTTTTAGCTAGTACAGCCCCGACTGACCAAAGCGCTTCGCCAAATAGTTCGCTCCGACGACAAGCACGACGCCGATAAGCGATTTGAACAGCCCAACTGCGGTACTGTAGCTGAATGCGCCTTGGGTAATTCCCATCATGTACACATACGTATCGAATACTTCTGCCGCCTGCCGGTTGAGCGGGTTCAGCATGAGATAAATTTGTTCAAAGCCATTTTCGAGAATGTTGCCCATGCGTAAAATAAGCAAAATCACAATCGTGCTGCGCACTGCCGGCAGCGTAATATGCCAAATTTGACGCCAGCGATTCGCGCCATCCATCGTGGCGGCCTCGTATTGCTCCATATCTACACCTGCAAGCGCAGCGAGAAAAATAATCGTCCCCCAGCCGCATTCCTTCCAAATGGTTTGCATAATGATCAGCGGCTTGAACCATTCGGGTGTGGCGAGAAATTCGATTTTGTGCCCGGTATACTGCTCCAGCACTTCGTTGACAGGCCCTCCGGCCGTCGTCAAAAATACATACGTCATACTCGCCACAATAACCATGGAGATGAAATGCGGTACATAAATCATCGTCTGCACCGTGCGTTTGAAGAGCGCGAAGCGTATTTCATTCATCAATATCGCCAGCACGATCGGTGCCGGGAAGAAAAATACTAAATTGTATAAGGAAAGCAGCAGCGTATTGCGCAGCAGCATAAAAAACTCGGGATTGGCAAAAAACAGCTTAAAATGCTCCACTCCCACCCACTCGCTTTTCAAAAATCCGGTAAACGGCTGGAAATTTTTGAATGCCAGCAGTACGCCCCACATGGGCACATATTTAAATACGATAAAATAAAGCAAGCCTGGCAGCAGCAATATGTACAGCCATTTGTCTTTCTTAAGCCGCCCCAGCACGCTTGGACGATAGTCCCGGGACGGCTGCTTGCCAGCTTCCGGCATAACCGCTATTTGTTTCATCCTCGCTCACCTCCAGCTTTCATTCGTTTACTTTTGTCCTGCCGCGTCGTTAGCCTCACTAATCACACTAGTCACGATCGGCCTCACTCACTTGCGGTGTAGCCTTAGTATGGGGGCAGCTCGCATTTTCCCGCAATTAGACATTCTTGAACCGCGCTGCTGCGGGGTTTATGGGCGTTTCGCCAAGAAAGTGCAAACCTGTGCAAAAGGTATTAAACCCGAATATTAGCCCTGTTAAAAAGTCCGATTGCCAGTCGGCAATCGCGCCTATTAAAGTACAAAGTAAGATTAACGGAAAGGCGTGAGTTTAAATGAAAGGACCGCTGGAAGGAAAGCTGTATCATGGGGCGGCACTGTATCCTGAGCTTTGGAATGCCGATGTGCTTGCGGAGGATATGGCTTTAATGAAGCAGGCTGGCATTAATGTTGTGCGAATGGGCGAATTTATTTGGTCCAAGCTGGAGCCAGAGGAAAATCGGATTGACATTCGGTTTTTGGCTGAAATTATCCAGACGCTGCATGAAAATGAAATCGATACGATCATGTGCACACCGACAGCGACTCCACCGATTTGGCTATCGCATGGCCATCCGGAGCGGCTGTTCGTCAATGAGAAAGGCGAGGCGCTGGGACATGGGTCGCGGCAGCATGCGTGCACGAACAACGCCTACTTTCGCGGGCGCTCGGCAATCATTATTGAGCGGCTCGCTCAAGAGCTGGGCGGGCTGCCGGGCTTGATCGGCTGGCAGCTCGACAATGAGTTCAAGGCGCATGTAGCCGAATGCATGTGCGCAGCATGCTTGCAGCTGTGGCATAGCTGGCTGGAGCAGCGGTATGGAACGATTGAGCAGCTGAATGAAGCGTGGGGCACCCATATTTGGAGCGAATATTATAATCGCTTTGATCAAATTCCACAGCCGGGCGCAACGCCATTTCTGCATCATGCGTCGCTGCAAACGATGTATCGGCTGTTCTCGATGGAGAAGCTTGCGGAATTCGCCGAGGAGCAGATCGCTGTCATCCGGCGACACTCCGCGCTGCCGATTACTCACAACAGCAGCATCGCCTTCCATGTGGATATTGAACGGCTGTTCCAGCGGCTGGATTTCGGCGCCTATGATACGTATGCGTCCAGCATCAATTGGCCTGCCTACTTGATCAACTGCGACCTATGGCGCAACGTCAAGCGCGGCAAGCCGTTCTGGGTTATGGAGACGAGCGCCAGCTACAGCGGCTCGCTTGAGAGCTATGCGACACCTCACCCGGATGGTTATGTGAAGGTGGAAGCAGTCGCCGCTTATGCACTGGGCGGGGGAGGCTTCTGTTATTGGCCTTGGCGGCAGCAGCGTGCAGGCAGCGAGCAGCCGCATGGCTCAGTCGTAAGCGCTTGGGGCAAAAAGACGATTGGCTACGCCAATGTCGTGCAGGTTGAGCAGGCGCGGCGCGAGCTGGAGGACATTTTGCTTGCAACCTCGCCTATGCAGGCTGAGCTTGCGATGACGTATTCGGACCGCGCCAAAGCCTACTTGCGTACCGAGCCGCTGCGCAAGCTGAACCATCGCGGGCTCGTCACCGATTTTTATGCCCGGCTGGTCGCGCTCGGCATTCATCGCGACTTAATTATGGAGGGCAGCGAGCTCGGCGGCTACAAGCTACTGCTTACGCCATTCGTGCCCTACTTGCCGCCGGACTACATCGACCGGGCCCTCGCCTTCGTTCGGGAAGGCGGCATTTGGCTCGTGGGCCCGCTTACGGGCGGCCGGACGGAGCATCATACTTGGCATACCGATGCCGCTTTAGGGAAGCTGGAGGAGCTGGCTGGCGTGGAGGCTGCGTTCGTTTATCCGATGGACGGGACAGATGCCTACGGACAAGCATTCGGCCTCCGGGCCCCGCTTGGCATGTGGAGCTCGGTGTTTGAGCCACGGGGAGGCAGTGACCTCTCTGGCGCATCTGCATCTGACAACGATGGCCGGGCAACCGCAATCGGCTGCGTCCAGAGCGGACTAACACCCGGTGCCGCTTTTATTACCGAGCGCCGCATCGGTCAAGGCAAGCTTGTCATGCTCGGCTCCATGCCGCAGGGCGATGAAGGGGATGCCCTGCTGCGGCGCATGCTGCTGCATTACGCCGATGAAGCGGGTGTCACGCTTCGGTTTGAAGCAACCGAAGGCACCATTGTCGCCCCTAGGCAGGGAGATGGTTATGTCATCTGGGTCATTATTAATATGGACGGTGCTGGCGGTACGGTTACACTGCCGCGTGCAGGCGTAGATGCCTTGACTGAGGCTGCCATTGCCGCTGGTCGGCTTACGGTAGGACGATATGAATATAGGGCCGTTCGTTTTTAATAAAATCAAGCTATCTCTAATAAATCTTCACAAAATAATTGATATAAATGCACAAAAAACAGCAGCGGAGTAAGGCAGAAACTTGTGTCCTACTCTGCTGCTGCAATTAAATAGGAGCCTCTACCGAAAGACAGCTTCTTGCATAGTCTTGGCGGACACAGCAGCCGCTATTTCAACCGAATTAAGGGTTATGGCAGGGGCTGCGGACTCAGGAGACGCTAATGCGCTGTAAATGATCATTTTGACGGGATAATGAGGGCTATAACGGCTTTGCTGTCCGCTTAAAGCCTCAAATCATCTCAAAAACCAGAATAGCGGAACCTCAGTCCTCTGAAAATCTGTCATTTGATTTATCCATATACAATTGAAAGCAGCTCAGACAGCTGCTGAATTTCAAAATCCGGTTTAACCGCGGTCGTATTGCTCTTCTGGTGCGGATTAAACCAGCACGTAGCAATGCCACTGTTGATGCCTCCCTGCATATCGGAGGTCAAGGAATCGCCGATAATGATAATTTTGGACGGGTCAGTAGCACCCAGCTTCGCAAACGCATAGTCAAAAATGCCTTTATGCGGCTTCTGATACCCCGTCTCCTCCGATACGATAATATGCTCAAAAAAAGGATTCAGCCCCGCTTTGCCAATACGCGACAGCTGCACCTCAAGAATGCCGTTCGTAATAACCGCCATTCGGCAATTCCCATGCAGACTGCTGCACAGCTCTACAGCACCTTCAATCAGAAAGCTGCCCTCGCCTAAATAGCCCAAATAGCAGGCGCTGAATTCATCTGGTGCGATGTGAGGATTATTTTCAGCAAAAAGCTGTCTAAAACGCTCCTGTTTCAGCCCCTCCAGCGTCACCTTGCCCTGCTCAAAATCCAGCCACAGCTGCTGGTTAATCATGCGATAGCGTTCTACGTAGTCGCTGCCTTCCAGAGTAATGGCATAGTCCCGGCAGGAGCTTGTGAAGGCATGGGCCTCCGCCTGCCCATAATCGAGCAGCGTATCGTCAATATCAAACAAAATAATGTCGTATTTCATATTCGCTTTGCTTATTTCCATCTGCATAAACACTCCTTCGGCTTGTTAGCGGGAGCCGCTGCGGGGAGCAGAAACATTTTTCTCCAGCGCATACAGCTCGTCTTCCATCGCTTGCATACGTTCGACAACCGTCTTTCTCGCATCCTGAATCGCCTGATTATACACATGCGGACCGAGCAGCGCAACCATATGGTCAAGCAGCTGTTCCGCTGCTATAGTACCGATTTCCTCCGAACGCTCCAGCTCAAAATAGTGCTGTACCTGCTCAATCAGCTGCTGCTTCTGCTCTCTTGGCATTTTTAGCTTCATCATCGCTTATATCTCCTCCAGCTCGCCGCGCATCATTAGAACGGCTTGTCCGCTCAATTGAACGCGATCCATAGTATTTTTCACCTTTACAAAACCGCCGCGAGCCGACGCTTGATAACCGACCAGCTCGTCCTTGCGCAGCCGCTTCGCCCAGTAAGGCGCCAGCGCGCAGTGCGCCGAACCTGTCACCGGGTCCTCCAGCACGCCCATATTCGGATAAAAAGCCCGCGATACAAAGTCGTATGCTGCCTGGCCTTCAGCCCGAGCCGTCACCACAACACCACGCCCATCCAGCAGGCGAAGCTGTGAAAAATCAGGCTTCAGTGCGCGCACGGTCTGCTCGCTGTCCACTTCAACGACATAATCCATACGATTGCGTCCCGTATATCGCGGAATGAGCCCAAGCCCCTCAATGAGCGCCTCGGGCGCTTTGGCCGGAGCTGGCGGCTCTGAAGGGAAGTTCATCGTCATTTCCGCTCCATCTTCCCCTAGCTCTACAGTCAGCACGCCGCTTCTCGTCCAAAAGGCTGCTGCCTGATTCGGACTTAGCCGCTCCGCCTTCCACAATACGAAAGCGGCAGCGAGCGTAGCATGCCCGCATAAATCGACCTCGCTCGCAGGCGTAAACCATCGCAGCTCATAACCGCCCTCGCGCGGGGCCACAAAAGCAGTCTCGGACAAATTCATCTCCGCCGCCACTTGTTGCATCCACCGTTCATCGCTCAGCGCCTCCAGCAAGCATACCGCTGCCGGATTGCCGCCAAATGCTTCGCTCGTAAACGCATCTACTATATAAATAGGCACCATGTACGTCCCAGTCCCCTTCCTGCTCGTGTTAATCACCAAATAAAAAGGAGGCGTCCCGCTGAGGACTCCTCTCCTATTATAACGCATCAAATATGTGCGGCACAGCTTGTTCTAATCGGCAAGCGGAATAAGAAGCTCAACCGCTTCCTCCTCCAAATGCTGCTCCTGAATATAAAAAACTTCAAGCGCGACAGCGCTCTGATGCTTCTCAAGCTCCTGCTCGTTCATCCAGGCGAATAGCTGCTCGTAGGCTTCTCCAATTCTCTTGTTCGTTGATGCAACCATCGCATAACGATGGGTTGGGATGGTGAACTGCACCATGCCAACCGGCACGTCCTCTGACGGCGGCATTTCGTAGCAGGCCCAATAAGTGGCAAATACCTCGTTGCCAAAATACGGGCTGTACAGCAGCGGCGCCTTCGACGTGGTATTCAGCTCATGCTTGCGGGCTAGAAATTCGCTTTGCAGGCGAATCGCCTCATCTGGAAAAGTAGAATACGGACCACAATAACTAATCCCTACTAAATGAAGCGTTGGCTTCGTAATAATTGAGCAGTTGTCCACGCGAATTCCCCCTTTTCATCGGTCAGAACAGTTGCGTTAGGATGAGCTTTCACCCGCCAATAGTGTAACATGATTGCCCTAGAGAGCGGTAGCCCTTTATCCCGAATGGTCAGCATGGCTCAGCTGCAGCACAGGCAGCAGCTCTATCCGCTCATGGGTATGCTCGTGCACCAGCCATCGCTCCTTCATATGGTCGATGAACAGCACGCCGTCCAAATGGTCCATTTCATGCTGCATGCAGCGGGCGAGAAAGCCTTCACCGTGAAAAATAACAGTTTCGCCCGCTCGGTTTAAGCTGCGCACCGCCACCTTCTCTGCTCGGCTCACCCGCCCATAGTAGCCTGGAAATGACAAGCAGCTCTCCGCTCCCGTCTGCTCGCCCTCCATCGAAATCATTTCAGGATTAATGAGCTCGATTAGTCCGTCCCCGCAATCCATAACAACAACTCTTCTTAAAATGCCGATCTGGGGAGCAGCTAATCCCGCCCGTCCTTCACTTTCATATAACGTATCTGCCATATCACCGAGCAGCTTTAGTATTCTCGCATCTACCGCTTCAACAGGGCGCGCTTTTTTTCGCAATATCGGGTCACCGAACGGCAAAATAGCTTTAATGGTCATTTGGTCAAGCTCCTTTCGTTTTGGCAGGCGGCGTATGCACCCATAGCACACTCGGCGAGCAATCCAGCGCCGTGCAAAGGGCATCCAGCGTATCCGCCTTCATTTGTTTGGGCTGCCCGGTGAGCAGCGCACTAATCGAAGGGGCGGACAGGCGATAGTCCGCTTTCTCCTCAAGCAGTCTCGCCAATGCCGCACCAGACCAAATGCCCCGCTCTGCCATGGCCTGCCGAAGCATCCACTCTAGCATATGATTCTCCTCCTTTTATAGGTATATAAATGTAGGCAACAGCTTATTTTATTAGGTATTGCCTAATATATCATAAAAGCAATCTGGCTGCAGCTGCTTTTTCATTTTCGTTTAAGCAAGCTAGTATATGATAGGCACGCTCCCCTACCTTCTATGAAAAGGCGTGTGAACCGCATGGGCATCGACGATTTGTTTTCCTCTTTCCCTTTTCTACATACGAAACGATTAACGCTGCGCCAAATGGCTGTACAGGACGCCGAGGATTTGCATGCTTTTTATTCTGATACGAAGGTGACACGGCATTTGGACTGGCTCGGGCCAGACTCCATCGAAGCCTCCAAAATGCTAATAGACTCCTGGAACGAAGCCTACGCAGAGCGCAAGCTCATTCCATGGGGCATTACGCTGCAAGACAGCTCCCCTATTTTGGGAACGGTAATGCTCATGCCGACAAGAGGGACGTTTGAGGAAGCTCCCCGTTATCCGCTCACACTAGGCTATGACCTGAATCCCGCTTATTGGAATCAGGGCATTATGTCCGAAGCGCTACAGGCTGTTATGCATTTCAATAATAAGCATATTCACGCACGCCGCATTCAAGCCGAGGTCCATCCTGAAAATGCTGCTTCGCTGAACGTGTTGAAAAAGCTTGGCTTTCAGCAGGAGGGCGTGCTGCGGCAGTATTTAATGCATGAGGCTACTAAAAATTTTCTCGACGTCATTGTTCTGGCCATGCTGTTTAGTTAATTTATCAATGAAAAAAAGCATTCGGTCGCAATAACCGAATGCTTGATAAATGATAAGAATAGGTTTAGAAATTGAAAACAAAATCATCGTCATTGAGCTGCTCGACGTGAATCGTCCGTACGTAGCCATTGCCTTTTTTGGAGAAGAAATCATGCTGCTTCGTGTGTGTGCTAATGCCGTTGAATACGATTGGATTGACCGGCTCATCCGGGAACACGCCGTCAAAGCCAAGATTCATTAGCGCCTTATTCGCATTGTAACGCACATAAGTTTTTACTTCTTCCTCCAGGCCAAGCGGCGAATATAGCGAGTCGGTATAAATAACCTCGTTCTCGTACAGATCGTTAAGCAATTGATCCAGCTCAGCCTTAAGCGAAGTTTGCTCCTCTGGCGTAAAGGTGTTAAACAGCTCCTGTGCCAGCACGCCAACGTACAAGCCATGGATGCTCTCGTCACGCAAAATAAGGTCGATAATTTCGCCGCTGCTCGTCATTTTGCCTTGACCTGCCAAATAAAGCGGATAGAAGAAGCCGCTGTAGAACAAGTAGCTTTCCAAAAATACGGAAGCTGCCATTGCTTTATACAGTTCTTGCTTCGTGCTAATGCCTTCATACCACGAGGAAATAAGCTCCGCTTTGCGCTGTAGTTGCTCGTTATTCTCCACCCATTGGAAAATCTCGTCGATCTCCTCAGTAGACGCAAGCGTTGTGAAAATGCTGCTGTATGATTTCGCATGAATTTGCTCCATCATCGACATAAAAGACAGCACTGCTTTGCGCTGCAAGCCATCCACATGCTCCAAAATCTTCGGCATGCCAATACCGCCCTGAATCGTATCCAGCAGCGTCAATCCGCCAAGCACGTTTTTATATAAGCTGCGCTCGGCATCGCTCATTTCCATCCAATCCATTTTATCGTCGGACAGAGGGATTTCTTCGTCCGTCCAGAATTGCATTACGTTCTGCTGCCAGAACGTCAGCGTAAAATCATCATCCGGGCGGTTCCAGTTAACTGCCTTCATTATTTATTAGGCTCCTTTTTAAAAGGCTGCGTGACGGCACCTAGAGCGGCCGCCCCGCAACCTTATCTTTTTGCGCAAATCTATTTTCTTTGTTAAACCGCGCAGCTTGTGCACTCTTCTACGGATAGACGTTTCGTTCTTGTGTAATAGAGCGACTTCAATCCTTTATGCGCTGCATAAATGTAGAAGCGGGCAAGCTCACGAGTAGTCACGTTGCTGTTGACATGCAGAACCGTCGAAATGCCTTGGTCCACATGCTGCTGAATTTCTGCAATCAGGTCAATAAGCTTGAACTGATCGATATTGTAAGCCGATTTGTAATAGAAGAAATTGTCCTGCGACAAAAACGGCATTGGATAATAAGTGGTCGAGTTCGCATACGTCCGCGTCTCGATATGCTCAACGATCGGCATAACGCTCGATGTCGCATTTTGAATGTACGAAATGCTTTGCGTTGGCGCGATAGCCAGACGGTAAGCGTGGTACAGGCCGTGCTGCTGTACTTTCGCCTTAAGGGCAGTCCAGTCCTCAGGGGATGGAATTTCCATGCCTTCGAACAAAGCTTTCACCGCAGCGCTGACCGGACGGAAATCCGTCTCTTCATAACGCGCGAAGTAAGTGCCCTTCGCATATTCGGAACGGTCAAAATCTTTGAACGTTTCGCCGCGTTCTTTGGCAATTTCCATACTTTGCTCCAGCGAATAGTAGTTCATCATCATGAAGAACGTGCTAGCGAACTCCTTCGCCTCATCGCTTTCGTAAGCAATGTGGTTTTTCGCCAAATAGCCGTTCAAGTTCATTGCGCCAAGGCCGACGGAATGAAGCTCTTCATTCGCTTTGCGCACGCCTGGAGCGTTGTCGATTTTCGAAAGGTCGCTGACTGTCGTAAGCGCCTCGATCCCCACATGAACCGATTCCTTGATCTTCTTAAGCTCCATGACGTTTACGATGTTCAGCGATGCCAAGTTGCAGCTAATATCGCGCTGAATCAGGTCATCCGTGCCGTAGTCGTTAATAACCGAAGTCTCCTGCAGCTGGAAAATTTCCGTGCACAGGTTCGACATCTTAACGCCGCCTACATCTTTAAGCGCATGAACGCGGTTCGCATTCGATTTGTTCATAATGTACGGATAGCCGGATTCCAACTGGATCGAAGCGATCTTGGTCATCATGTCGCGTGCGTTCATGACGATTTTCTTTTTCACTAAATCGTTCGCAAGCAGTTCCTCGTACATTTCATCCATGTCCATATCGTCCAAATATTTGCCATAAGCTTTGTGGACGGAATGTGGCCCGAAGACGTACAACGGCTTGTTTTGCGCAGCAAGCTCATAAAATTTGTTCGGTATAATGAGGCCGATCGACAGCGTTTTGATCCGCGTTTTCTCATCGGCGTTAATTTTTTTGCAATCCAGAAACTCAATAACGTCCCAGCCAAAAATATTATAATAGCCTGCGCCAGAACCTTTGCGCTGTCCCATTTGATCAGCATAGGAGAATGCATCCTCCATCAGCTTAAGGACAGGCATAATGCCTTTCGCCGCACCTTCGACGCCTTTGATTGGCTCGCCGCGTCCGCGCAGCTTCGAGAGGTTGACCGCTACGCCGCCGCCGATTTTGGACAGCTGCATGCACGTGCCAATAACATAGTTGATGGAATTGAGCGAATCGTCCATTTCCAGCAGGAAGCAGGATACCATCTCGCCGCGGCGGCTTTTGCCCGCATTAAGGAAGGTTGGCGTTGCCGGCTGCAGCCGCTGCTCAATCATCGCTTCAGCAATGCGCAGCGCTCTCGCTGCGTCGCCTTCGCCCAAATGAAGCGCAACAATCGCAACGCGGTCTGGATATTGCTCCAAATATTGCAGCTTGTCGTTCGTTTTCATGGCATAGTCTTTGTAGAATTTGGAAATTGCCATATACGACTGAAACTGGAAGCTGCTGTTTGCCGTTAAATCAAATACAGCCTCAACTTGCTCATATGTATAATGGTCAAAAACGTTATCGTAGTAGTCATTGCCGATCAAGTAGTCAAGCTTCTCCTGGAGCGAGGCGAACTTCACGCTCTTCTGCTCAACTTCCTCCATAAATGCTGCTACTGCCTCTTTATCCTTGTCCAACTGGTAAAAGCCGTCAGCTCCGCGCTGCATCAGCTCATTATTCAACTCAATATGCTTCAATGGTTCGCACCCTTTCAACAAAGTTTTCCGTATCGTATTTCGTTCCGGACAACTCAAATTTAGAAATAACAGGGACATTGTATAGCTCGGCAATCGTATCTGCGCTTTTGGCAAAGCCCGTTCCCCAATTGCGGTTGCCGCTGGCGGATACGCCGCGAAGATGTTTGCTGTTGCGCTTCAGGAACGACATGACCCGTTCTGGCACCTGTCCGAAACCTGTTGTATACGTGATGAGAACGAACGGCTCCTGGACCGCTTCCTGCTCTTCAATCGGCATAACGCGCATATTCAATTTGTTGATAAATCTTTTGACGTTGCCCGTCTTGGAATCATAGACAACCAGCATATATTTCTCTCTCCCCTACCGGATATCAGCAATAGAAAAGCGCTTCTGACCCTGAAAAAGCGTCAAATGCGCTAGTAGACTTAAAGTGTCGATTTCCGTGCTACACAACAAGATGTAGTTGCTGAATTTGATTCTACATCAATATATAGGTGGAGTCAAATGAAAAAATACGCCTATCTATGAGACCCGGTTTTAGGCCACTCGACTATTTTAACAGATACGGATATGATGTGGTAGAGTCATTTTTAATTGATACGGAGGTTAATATGAACGAAATTTTAACGCCTGAACAGCTCCGCGAGGCGGTGCATAAGCTATTTAAGGATGCCGGATATACGAATCCCGAACTGCTGGAAAGCATCGAATTATTAGCGGCAGAGAACGATCGCTTGAAGCAGGAAGTTAAAAAATGGCGGCTCGCTGCTGCACGTGGGACAGCCGCAGGCACTTCCATGAACAGCCGTTTGAAGGACGCGCTTCGAGAATGATTTTTAATAAAGTAATTCAAAAAGAATACATTCTTCACATTGCATCGCAGGGTAATCCTGCTAAAATGATACAGGCACACATGGACTCAAGGTGAAACGGCTATCGCCGTCCTTTGGCCGCGCTGTGCGTTTCAATCCGAGAAATATAAGCCTATTGATAAGTGCAAAACTTATACATTCTTATATTTCAAGTGTAAGGGAGAAATAGGCCATATGGATAGAGGTTGGATTACGGTCATTATTGGCCCAATGTTCTCGGAAAAATCCGGCGAGCTCATACGGCGCTGTCATAAATTGCTGCAATATGGCCGCAAAAAAGTAAGAGCGTATAAGCCTGCGGAAGATAACCGGTTCGGCAGCGAGGAAATTGTAAGCCGCATTGGCTACCGGCTGCCAGCCTTCAACATTCCGAAGGAGCTTACGCCCGAGATGGCAGAGCGCATATTGCAGGATACGAAGCAGGCCGACGTCGTCGCTTTCGACGAGGTGCAGTTTTTCTCCAAAACGATCATCCCTCTTGTAGAGGAGCTTGCCTATAACGGCAAACAGGTCATTGTAGACGGCCTTAACATGGATTACCGCGGCAAAGCCTTCGGCTATATCGGCGGGCTGCTGGCCATTGCAGACGAAATTGTAAAGCTGACTTCCTTCTGCGCAGTATGCGGCGATGCAAACGCAGCGTTCACGCAGCGCGTCATTAACGGCCAGCCAGCGACGCTGGGGCCGGTCATTTTAATCGGCGATACGGAGAGCTACGAGCCCCGCTGCCGCCATTGCTTCGTCCCTCCGCATAAAGCGGTGGAAGAAGCGAGCGAAGAGCATACAGACGCTGCTGCGAAGCTCTGATTGCAGCGCAACATACTGTAGCGAAAATGCGACAGCAACTCCCAGGGAACTGTAATATGAGCACAAAAAGGCTTGCACGGCCGCTCTGCTCCTGTTGAGCATGACGGCCGCGCAAGCCTTTTGGCGTTCCAGCAGAACGCCGCAATATCATTTTACCGCTGCAAAAAAAAGCCGCTCGGAGTGCTCGCCTTGGGGCTGCAGCTTGAAATCGGCAAAACGCTCGACCTTGCTGAATCCGGCTGCGTGCAATTGCTCCGCTATCCAGTCCGCCTCATAAGCCCGCTGCACATGCATTTCTTCAAAGCGGCGAAACCGCTCGCCGCCTTCATGCGCAAAAATCGTCAAATGATGCTCAATTTCGCAGCGCTCCTCATCCAGCTCGCATGTCCAAATGTAGGCCGCCCCGTCCTCGTCCAGCACGAATGGCTGCTCCTCCGCATAACGAATGAGCTGTGCTTTCGGATGCACATCGAACAGAAACACGCCGCCAAGGCGAAGCGCCGCATATACCGCCTCGAAAGCGGCGATTACATCCGCTTCCTCCGTCAAGTAATTGACGCAGTCGCAGAACGATATAACCGCGTCCACAGGCGCGCCCAGCTCCAATTCCCTCATATCCTGCTGCAGCCAGGTTGCTGAGCCTGCACGTGCGCCTTGGACGGCAGATAGCGCCTCATCCCATTTGCTGCGTGCCACAGTCAGCATATCCTCAGATAAATCGATGCCGTACACTTGCATGCCGGCCAAAGCAAGCGGTATCGCAATAGAGCCTGTCCCACAGCCAAGATCGGCAATAACAGAAGGCTTGCCATAACGCTCCCAGCATTGTTCTGTGAACCACAGCCAATCCTCGTAAGGCATGTCGCTCATAAGCTCATCGTATACCGCAGCGAACTCGCCATATGACTCCACCTAGAAAGCCCTCCTTAATCCTCTGATGAGCCTTCGGAAGCAGAAGCTTCGCCATCGTTCGACTTGGCAGCATCGCCCGCTGCGCCATTGTCTCCTGTCGCTTCCACTAGATAGGTCCAGTTGCCCTTCTGGGTAATCAGACGCTCGCGCATCAACTTGCCGATTGCACGCTTAAATGCCGATTTGCTAATGCCGAATTTTTGCTTAATAATGCCTGCTTCCGTCTCATCGGAATAAGGCATGCCGCCGCCCGGACGCTCCTTCAAAAAGGCAAGCAGGCGATCGGCGTCTTCAAGGCGGCCCACTTCCTTCTGCTGGCCCATCGACAAATTCACCCGTCCATCCTCGCGGATAAAAGTAATCCGGGCCGAGACACGCTCGCCAAGCCGAAGCGGACGCAAGCGGTCCGGTGCCGGAATAAGACCGTAGGCGCCGAAGCCGACAACACCGCCATCAATTAGGACAAACGACCCCATTTGCAGCGATTTCGTTACCCAGCCTTCGATCCACTGGTTGCGCCAGGAATCTGGTGCCGCAAATACGAGCGGCCCAAGCTCATCCTCGCCCGCAAGCCGGGCAATAAGCCTGCCGCTTTTGTCATGGCCCAGCACAATGTGAACCTCATCGCCCGGCAGCGGGCGATAATCGATATTTTCCGGCAGCTCCGAAAGCGGCAGCAGCAGCTGGCGGCCAAGACCGATTTCAAGGAAGCAGCCCAGCCGCGGATGGACATCGGCCACCTTAAGCCGGGCCATCTCGCCGAGCTTCACCAGCGGACGCTTCATCGTCGCCGCCAGCCGATCCTCGGTATCAAAAAATATGAATACTTCAACCTCATTGTTAACTTTAGGCTTGCTGCCGACCAGCTCCGTATAATGCATCAGCACCTCGGATTCGCCATCGGTCAAAAAATAGCCGTAGGGCGACACTTCGCGTGCCACCCTTAGCGTTATTGTCGTACCGGCAATCAAGCTCATGCGAACTCCACAACTTTGGCGTCAGACCACAGCTTTTCAATGTTATAATACTCACGCTCATCGCGGTGGAATACGTGAACAACAACATCGCCAAGGTCAATCAGCACCCAGCGTGCGGAATCCATCCCTTCAATGCCGCGTACGCGAACGCCGCGCAGCTCAGCCGATTTGCGGATTTCCGTCACAATCGCCTGTACCTGTGTATCCGAATTACCCGAGCAGATTACGAAATAATCCGCTACCAGGGAAATTTCCTGCAAATTCAAAGCTACAATACGCATAGCCTTCTTATCTTCCGCTGCAGCAACCGTTGCTTGCAGAAGCTCCTCCGAATGTACCGTCATAACTCAGCCTCCTGTTTTTAACTCTTCTATTAAACCATTACGTGCTTCTATTGTCAGTGGAAAAATGGCCTTGCCTTTTTTGAGCAGCAGCAGGATGGTCGAATCAAACCCCGCAAGCAGCGCTTGCTCCAAGCTATCCTTGCTCAGCCTGCGAATGTCGTCAACACCGGGAAAATCGCGCCCAGGCTCCATATAGTCCGCGAGGCATACGACCTTGTCCAGCCGCGTCATCGCAAGGCGTCCCGAAGTATGGAAGCGAATGGCATCCAGCACCAGCGTATCTGTCACGCCATATTCATGCTCCGCCACCCAGGCGCCCACTTCGGCATGCCATAAATTTTTATCCTGGTCAAGCAATTCAGGCGCAAGCTGCTGATCGCGCAGCACCTTCTCCATGCGGTCGACCGGCCAATATTTCGCCACATCATGCAAAATCGCCGCCAGCTCAGCCTGTTCCGGGCTTTCCCCGAACCTTACCGCCAGCTGAACCGCCGTTGCCATCACGCCTTCGGTATGCTTCCAGCGTTTCTCGGGCATTTGCGCTTTCACCGACTCAATCATTTGATCGCGCTCCATAAAGGCCCCTCCCCGTAATAAAATGAAACACAGCTTCCGGTACGAGATAGCGGAAGCTGCCGCCAGCTTGAATCGCTTCGCGAATCGCCGTAGATGAAATGCCGATTGGCGGCATATTGATATATGTCAGCCGCTGCTGCAAGTAGTCCGGCAGCTCGCCGGCTTCCGATTCCGTGCCTTCCCGATTAAGCCCGATGAAAGCAACCCGCTCCGCCAGCTCCTCAATCCGGTGCCACCCGGACAAATCATTGATCCGGTCCGTTCCAATAATATAGGAGAAGGAATCATGCGGATGCAGCTGCCTCAGCTCTAGAACCGTATCAATCGAATAGCTGAGCCCGCCTCTTGCAAGCTCTATATCCATTGCCCGAAAATGCGGATTGCCTTTAATAGCTTCCTGCACCATCTGCAGCCGCAGCTCGCTGTGCTCGCCAGGCTCATGGCTTTTAAGCGGAGGCAAAAACGAGGGAATAAACCACACCTCATCCAGCCCGCAGCTTGTGCGCGCTGTTTCTGCGGCAATGAGATGTCCGAGATGGATCGGGTCGAACGTTCCGCCCATAATGCCGATTTTACGCATAGCCGCAGTCCTCCTTATCTGTAAACTTCACAGGCACTCATTTCCTCGCAAGCCTTTAGCGTCCCGCTTTGACAGCTGGCAATTCGATTTTGCGGTTTTTCTCTTCCGATGCGCGTTTGTAAAGCACAATCGTTTTGCCGATAACCTGTACCAGCTCGGCTTTAGCTGCTGCTGCTACTTCAACTCCGATTTCCTTCGGATCATCCATGCAGTTGTTCAGCACAGACAGCTTGATCAGCTCGCGAAGCTCAATCGACTCATTAATATGACGTACAAGATGGTCATTCGTTCCACCTTTGCCGACTTGAAAAATCGGCTGTAAATGATGCGCCATCGCGCGCAAATAACGTTTTTGTTTCCCTGTAAGCATCGCTCTATGTTCCTTCTTTCAAATAGTAATAAGAAAAATGCTGCTAGCCCTGAAGAGCAGCGAGTACCGTCTCGCGCATCGCTTGAACAGGCGCAGGCTGCCCTGTCCAATATTCGAAAGCATATGCGCCTTGATAAATAAACATGCCCAGGCCGCCATGCGTCCGGCAGCCATGAAGCGCAGCTTCCTGCAAAAACTTCGTTTGCAGCGGATTGTATATTAAATCGCTGGCCACACAGCCCGCTTTCAGCCATGAAGCATCAAGCGGACTTTCGTCCACATTCGGATACATGCCTAGAGAGGTCGTATTGATTACGACATCCGCGTCCGCGCATACCGTGCGCAGCTCATCATTCGTGACAGCTGCAATGTCGGCACGGTGGCGCAGTGCTGCTGCAAGCTCCTCAGCCTTGCCGAGTGAGCGGTTAGCGATTGTGATGCGCTCCGGCTGCTCGCCTGTGAGCGCATAAACAATGCCGCGCGCAGCTCCGCCTGCTCCGATCACGACGATCTTCTTCCCGGCAAGCTCCGGCTCCGCCTCTTCCTTAAGGGAACGGACGTAGCCGATGCCGTCAGTATTGTAGCCAATCAGGCGACCGTTATCATTGACAATGGTATTCATCGCCCCTACCGCTCGCGCGCTTTCGTCGATTTCATCCATTTCCTTCATCATATCCAATTTATGAGGAATCGTCACATTCACTCCCCGAATGCCCATCGCCCGAACGCCGCTAACGAAAGAGGACAGCTCGCCTGCCGTAATGTGGAAAGCCAAATAAACGCCGTTAATGCCCGTTTCCTGAAAAGCGCGATTCAGCATAATGGGTGACTTGGAATGATGAATGGGGTCACCAATTACACCGTAAAGCACCGTATGGCTGTCTATGCGCTGCATAGCTTTATGGATTTCTCCCGCACTCATTTCTGCCAATATCCCCTCTCAGCTGCTGTGAAGTGTAAAACGCAATGATGAGCTTTCCCCATCATGGCCGTTAAATCAATGAATCCCTAAGCAGCACCTTGATGCCTTTCGGAGCATATAGATCGAGCAAGGCGCCAGCCTCGCCGTTCACCTGAATCCAGCCTAGGCCAGAGATGAATACATCCTTCTTCGCTCCCCGAGGCACGCGCAGCGAGTGGCGCGTCCATGCCGGCATCTCCGCTAGCTCTTCGCGAGATGGCCCGCCGAGCAGCTCGCCCTGATGATCCTCATAAAGCGCATCCGCGCGCTCCATCTTCGTCCGGTGCACATTGAGGGCATTAGAAATGTACAGCGTAAACGATTGGCGCTCGCCCTCTACAAAATCAAACCGGACTAAGCTGCCGATAAACAGCGTCTGCTGGTCATTGAGCTGATACACAAGCGGCTTGATCGGCTTGTCCGGCAGCAGCGACTGCAGAAATCCGCGCGGCACAATTTCCGTCATCCGCGTCGGATAGACGATGCCGGGCGTATCGATTATGAACTTGTCATCATCCAGCGGAATGTGAACCGCATCCAGCGTCGTTCCCGGATAGCGGGACGTCGTCAGCTCGCGCTCCAAATCGCTGTAATCTTTAATCAGGCGATTAATGAGTGTAGATTTGCCAACGTTGGTGGCGCCGACCACATACACATCGCGCCCTTTACGGTGACGATCAAGCGCCTCAATGACATGCTCGAAACCGATGTTGCGCTTCGCGCTGCACAGCACGATATCCAGCGTCCGCAGCCCTTCGCTCTTCGCCTGCTGCTGCACCCAGTTGCGCAGCCGGTTCAGGTTCATTGATTTGGGCAGCAAATCGACTTTGTTGACGACGAGCAGTACGGGATTGTTGCCTACAAAGCGCTGCAAGCCCGAAATCAAACTGCCCTCAAAATCATATAAATCGACAATATGCACAACGAGGCTGTCGGTTGTTGCCACACTGCTAAGCAGCTTCAGAAACTCATTTTGATCCACCGTCACCGACGATGCTTCATTGTAATTGCGAATACGGAAACAACGCTGGCATATGGCCGGCTCCCTTACTACTGCCTGCTCTGGCACAAAGCCAGGAAGCTCTGCATTTTCCGTTTGCAGTTTTACGCCACAGCCCGCACAAGACTGTGCGGCCAGACTAAGCTGCTCTTCCTTCACTTCTTCTCCCCCTCATTCCACAACCCGCTTTTGCCAAGGCTCGATTTCGCGATACGCTCAATTCGGCGGTTGACCCGGGTCATGATTCCTTCATCAGCAGGAGCAATTGGCGCTACAAGAATCGTATATAATCCCATTCGATTGCCGCCCAGCACATCCGTCAGCATCTGATCGCCAATGACTACCGTCTCTTCCGCTTTCAGCTCCAATACCTTTAGCCCTTTGCGAAACGACGTATTAGCCGGCTTGCGCGCAGCATGAATAAACGGAATGTTCAAAGGCATTGCAAATTTGGACACTCTGGTTACATTATTATTCGATACGATAACGACTTTAAAGCCGCGCTCACGGACATCGTCCAGCCATTTGACCAGTTCGGGCGTTGCAAGCGGCACCCGCGCTCCCACAAGCGTATTATCCAGATCCGTAATAATGCCGCGAATTCCCTTCTTATGCAGCTCATCTAATTGAATATCATAAACCGTATCCACACGCATATGTGGCAACAGTTTCTTGAACATAAGCGTTAAACCCCTTTGCTTTTCTCCTGCTATCTTACGAAACTATAACATAAAAAACGATTTTGTTGCAAAAAAATACCGCCGTCCATTGTTTGGACAGCGGCAGGCTGATTTTTTCCTTCTATATATAGTCGGATAAAAGCTATTCATTATAATAGCGAAATAACATGCTTAACTTTGTTCACAAATTGCTCAGCCTCTTCTGGCGTCGCCTCGGCTCCACTATATTTGGCTCGTTCAAAATCGTTCAGCACCTGAGTCAGCTCGCTGTGAATATCTGTGCGATGCTGGGCAAACCGCTGCACCGCTTCCCGCAGCGTCTCATGCTCTGAGCGCTTTAGCCCCTTTCTCCGGCACACTCGGAGCAGGCGCTCCGTTTCCCATACGATCCGCTCATTCGCTGTATAGGAGCGGAACCGGAAGCGAAGCCATGCCGCCTTCAGCTCTTGACGGCGTACAATCAAGCTAACCGCGAGCAATAATGCAAGCAGGGAAATGCCAACTATATAAAAGCCTTTGTACGAAACGTCGGTTTTCTCGGCAGCTGCCGCCTTCACTGCCTCGTCTGTGTCCTCTTCTACTTCCGGTGTAGGAGCCGCTGCATCCTCTCCGGCAATCGTATAAGGGAATGAAAATCCTGCTGTCGGCTCAAAGGAAACCCAGCCATAACCTTCAAAATAAATTTCCACCCAAGAGTGGGCATCGGAATTGCGCACGGTATACGTGCCTTCCCCTTGCAAGAACGTATCGATATCAAAGCGATCCGCTGCATCAACACCGAGGGCAGGCAATGCGCCTGGCGCAAACCCCTTCACCCAGCGGGTAGGCAGGTCAACGGAACGGGCCAGCACCGCCATAGCTGTAGAAAAATAATCGCAATAGCCTTCCTGAATTTCAAACAGAAACTGGGCGACAAAATCATCGGACTCTCCCGTCAGCTTGCCCAGATCAGGCTCATTCGTATAAACAAAATTCAAACGCAAATACAATTCCAGCATTTTTGCCCGATCATAGTCATTGGTCGCAGTTTTGGTCAGTTCCTCAGCAAGCTGCTTGACCTCGCCTGGCAAATTATCGGGCAGCTGTGTATAATGGTCATTTTCATTCGAGCTGTACAAGCGCGCATGCGTACTGCGGAGCTTCGCTTCATCCAGCACGGGAACGGTGGACACGACGGAGTATGATTCCGGATAGGGCTGCCTTCCCCTTCCTTGCAAAGGAAAACGCAGCTCCTGGTCATCAGGTGCCCAGGTGAGCCGGTAGGATAAATTCGCTTCCGGGTCATTAATCCAGTGAATGCGATTAATCGGAGCGGCAGCAAATAAAACGGGATACTGGTCCTTCCGAATCATCGTCACCGTCTGCTCCACTTCAATCGTGTCTGCCAGCTTGCGATCATATGGCAGGGAAAGCTCCTGCTCCTTTTTCAGCTGATTGACGTTGTTCGGCTCCGTTCCTTCATCGAGCTCCAGCCAGCCGCTGCCGGTATAAAACGATTTCGTCTCCCCTCTCCAGTAGCTCCGATGGGAGCTTGCAACCGTCATGACTGGCGAATAATCGAAGTTAAAGCCGCCGCCAAGCTGGTCGTCATCACGCCCATAGCCGGAGCTTGTGTCCAGCGTTACACCACCCGCGTCCGAGCCTTTTTCACCTAAAAAAACATTGACCTTCTCACCCTTCGATTCTTTCCAAATCGTATACGGGTCACGAAGCACAGGCGAAATCGATGGCATGAACAGGCCTGCCGCCATCAGCAGCGCAAGCACCGCCGCAATAGGCATAAATAATTGCAGAGGATAATGCAGCAGCTCCTTCCAGCTTCCTGGATGGTGACGCTGAAATTGGTGCAAATGCCCCGCTGCCAGCCATATGAGCCCTAGCAATACGACCCACGCCACATTGTCCCACAGCCAGATCGGCGTGAATGAATCGGCAACTGTCAAAATGAGCAAATTCGCCCCAATAAATCCGAATAGCCGAACGCGCGACGTCGTCCAGGCACTGAACAGCAAATACGTGGCAAGCATAGCCAAGCTAAACCAAATATACGGGTTGAACTGGACCAGCATACTCCATATCATAGCGCCGAATTTCCGCAAGCCTTCCTCTGAGCCGGTTAAGCTGGGAGATGCGCCTACTACTAGCCATGTTGAAACTACGACAAGCAGCAATTGGAGCGGCAGCCGCAGCCTGCGCCTCATCCCAGGAAGCAAGACGTCAACTGCCCCCGCAAGCAGCAGCGCCATATAAATGGAGGTAAATGTAGCTTGCCACCAATAGTTTTCAAAAACCGCAATCGCATTAAGCAGCGAAAAAATAATAATGATACGCGATATTCGGCTGTACCACTCAAACGCGGCATATTCTTTCAATCTTTTTAATGTGTTTTTCATGCTCCGCCGCCTCCTTCAAGCACAGCCGGCAGCTCAGGCAACTGCGTAAGCGTAAATACCGGCCAGCCCCGGGAGCGCAGCAGCTTCTGCCAGTCCTGATTCGTCGCGGCGGCCCGCCCGTCCACATTCGCAATATGGAGCAGGCAAGGCTGCAGCCCTTTGCGTGCGAGCCATTCCAGGCTGGCGCTCGCCTCCTTGCCCGAAGCTGTAGAAATAACTAGCGCGATTGAGCCCGAATCAAGCAGCGACTCCGATGCAAGCAGCGTCTGATATAAAGGCTGCTCCGCATCGGCATTTACCGCCGTTAAATGCTGCATAATCGCCCCCCGTTGCTCGGCCCCCGCCTTGGGAGGGAAGATGGCCCGCTGCGATCCGGCCGACAGCAGCCCCATAGCCGTCTCTCCTCGCCCGCTGCTCTCAATGAGCGAAGCGGCCGCTGATACCGCGAGTTCAAAGCGGTCTGCCTGCGCCCCGCTGTATGCCTTGGCATCGCGATCGATAATAATAAGCGTCCGGGGCAGCGACTCCCGTTCAAATTCCTTGGACTTCCAATGTCCCGTGCGCGCCGTCGCATGCCAGTGAATCCGCGACAAGCGGTCGCCAGGCACATATTCGCGCACGCCATTGATTTGCGTCGTCTCCTTCGCCGAGCGTGAAGCAATAGCGTGCGAGTATGGCCCGCGCGCGCCAAGCTGCAAACCGCGCTGCTGGCGAAGGGGGACGATTTGAGGCATGACGCTGAACACCGACTCCTCGGTAAAGCTGCCCGAATGCTCAAACAGCCCAAACACATCATGGGAGGAGCAGGCGGTAGCCCCGAAGCGATATTCACCCCGCTGCAGCGGAGGTGTCGTATACAGCACTTCGCCGGAACGCTTCAAATTCGGCACAAAGGACGATTCGAATTGCAGCGCTTGTCCATTGTTGCGCAGCAATTGATCGCGGACAAGCACAAACGGGATCGGATAATACCCGGGCACCTTCACCGAAAGCTTGACCGTTAGCGAGCTCCCGGCCGCCAGCGCATAATCGCCATCCGATTTGCGCAAGCTTCGGCTGCCGCTTACTTTGCTAATGCCGCTAAAGCGCCCCAGCAGCAAATAAAGCAGCAGCGCATTCATAATGACGAACAGCATGACGGCCGTTTTGCCGCCTTGAAATAATAAATAAAGCAGCGCTCCTCCGTACAGAAACGCGCTAATGAGCAGTCGTCTGCCTTGCAAGCTGAGCGTCAGCATTTCCATATCAGCGCTCCAATCTCACCGGCACTCTTACCTGTTCCATGATTTGATCGACCAGTTCGCTCGCTTTGAGGCCGTTCATTCTGGCCTCCGTATGCAGGGAGAGCCGGTGAGACAATACATGCGAAGCAAGCTTCTTCACATCATCAGGCGTAACAAAGCTGCGCTGCTCCAAATAAGCGGCGGCTTTGGCCGCCCGGGCAAACGAAAGGGCCGCCCGCGGGCTGGCTCCAAGCTGGATACCGGGATGCTCTCGTGTAGCCCTGACGATGCTGACCAAATATTTGGCCACTGCCTCATCCATATGAACAGCCTGCACCTGCTGCTGAATGCGGATAATATCGTCCACATCGGCGATTTGGGCAATTTGGCTCTCCGGCTGCAGCCGCGCTTCGCTGCCCATAATCATCTTCTGCTCATCTTCCTCGCTAGGATAGCCGAGCGAAAGCTTCATCATAAAACGGTCAAGCTGCGCTTCCGGCAGCAAATAAGTACCTTCGAATTCGATTGGATTTTGCGTGGCAAGCAGCATAAACGGATGAGGCAGCGCGTAGGTGTCGCCATCTACCGTAACATGGCCTTCCTCCATCGCCTCCAGCAGCGCAGATTGGGTTTTGGTCGTCGCCCGATTAATCTCGTCAGCCAGCAGCAAATTGGTCATGACCGGACCCGGCCTGAACAAAAACTCCTCCTGCTTTGGATGATAAATGGACACGCCTGTTATATCAGTAGGCAGCAAATCCGGATTGCACTGAATGCGCCTGAATTGGCCGCCGATTGAACGGGCCAGCGCCTTTACGAGCTGCGTCTTTCCCGTGCCGGGAACGTCCTCTAGCAGTACATGCCCGCCGCCGATCACTGCAATCATCAGTCTTTCGATTTGCTCTTGTTTTCCCAAAATACTATGATTTAGATTAGTAAGAATAGATGCGCATAATTGCATGTCAACCTGTCGCGTTTCCATATGAATAACCTCCCGCAGCGTATCAAGATGGATAAAGGCATATAGTTCCATTTTACAGTAGTCCAGCAAGTAAGTACAAATGCATCAATTTCCAAAAAAAACTGGAGGATCCCACAGGACCCTCCAGTTTTCCAATCTATTTCCCCTATATTACCCCTTAGGCCGAATAACCAATGCCGCCAGGAACGAAAAGATGATCGCAGCCGAGATGCCGGAGCTCGTCACTTTAAAGATGCCGGAAATAACGCCAATCCAGCCTTGGTCATGCAGCTCGGTCAGAGCCCCGTGCACGAGCGCATTGCCGAAGCTCGTAATCGGGACCGTCGCTCCCGCTCCGGCGAAGGCAACGAGCGGCTCGTATAAGCCGATGCCATCCACCACGGCCCCGATAACGACCAGCGTCGCCATCGTATGCCCCGGGGTCAGCTTAAACACATCAAACATAATTTGCCCTAGGACGCAAATAGCGCCGCCGACTAGAAATGCCCATAAAAAAATCATCGCCTTACCCTTCCTTTCCGCAAATCGCGACAGCATGCGCAATGCCGGGAATGCTCTCGCCCTGCTGGAATGACAGCGGCGACATCAGCGCTCCCGTCGCAACGACTAATATCCGCTTCAGCTCGCCCCTTGCGAGCCGCTTAAGCAAATGGCCATAGGTGACAACTGCCGAGCAGCCGCAGCCGCTGCCGCCCGCCTGCACCTTCTGGCGGTTCACATCGTACACCATTAGGCCGCAATCGCCAAAAACCGTGTCATCCATCGGCACGCCATTTTGCAGCAGCAGCTCATTGGCAAGCGGATGCCCGACACCGGCAAGGTCGCCTGTTACGATTAAGTCATAATCTTTTGGGGAACGTCCTGTATCGTTAAAATGCGCTTGAATCGTATCGACAGCCGCAGGTGCCATCGCAGCGCCCATATTAAATGGGTCGGTGATGCCGAGATCGACGATTTTCCCGATCGTCGCGCATTCGATGGTCGGACCGTCCCCCGATGCGGCAACGAGTCCGGCACCAGCGCCAGTAACGGTATATTGTGCCGTCGGCGGCTTCTGCGAGCCGTATTCGGTCGGGTATCTGAACTGCTTCTCCGCCGTGCAGTTATGGCTGCATGTGCCGGCCAGGACATAATCGGCAGAGCCGGAGTTGACGAGCATTGCGGCAATCGACAGCGACTCCATCGATGTGGAGCATGCGCCGAAGACGCCAAGATAAGGCACGCCAAGCGACCGCGCTGCAAAGCTGCTGCTTATGATTTGGTTCATTAAATCGCCGCCCACAAAAAACTGCACCATTTCCTTGTCAATCCGGGCATGCTGAAGCGCGAAGTCCGCTGCCTGCTCCAGCAGCAGCCGCTCGGCCTTCTCCCAGCTTTTCTGCTGCATATCCAGCTCGGGATGCACCAGGTCAAAATCCTCGGCCAGCGGGCCGTCGCCTTCGTCTGGCCCTACAACCGTTGCCGCGCCGATGATGACGGGGCGCTTCTCGAACCACCAGGTCTGTTTGCCGCGCAGCATATTATTGCCCTCCTGTGCCGAGAATGAGATGGACGATGCCGACGAAGAAGGCCGCCACGACGCCGAACACGATGACAGAGCCGGCCAGCTTGAACATATTGGCGCCAACGCCAAGGACCAGCCCTTCAGCACGGTGCTCCAGCGCCGCCGAGCACATCGAATTGGCGAAGCCTGTGACAGGCACGGCTGTGCCGGCTCCTGCCCACTGGGCGATTTTATCGTACACCCCAATGCTCGTCAAAATCACTGAAATAATAATGAGCACAGCAACCGTCGGATTGCTGGCATCCTCCGCTTTCATATGAAGCAAATGCATAAACAGCTCCTGAATCACTTGCCCAAATACACAAATTCCGCCGCCAATAATGAAGGCTTTCAAACAATTCGTTCCTATGGAGCGGGCAGGCTCCCGCGTTTTGGCAAAGTTCTGGTATTCCTTTGACGACATCGCCATCTTCTTATATTTCCCTTTGTCTGAGCTGCTTGCTGTCATAGCTTGCCCCCCTTTCCGTTATACGCTGCTGCAAAATGCTAAACACGAGATGCGCGGACGCATCAGTTCTTGATCATTATTTGCCAACTAAGGGGCTATTATGTATGCAGCATATCGTTTTCCTTTCAAATGCTTATATTCGGAAAAAAAGAGCATTCGCCCGCTTTAGCCGCAGCCAAAACAGTCGAATGCCCTTTATATTCCTGGTCCGTGAGCCTGCACGGACACCCAGCTTAAAATAATAGCAAAATCAACAGCAGAACGAGCAGCACATACAGCGCCAGCACGAGTAAAATCAGCTCCAATTGCTTGCGGCTGCTTAATGCATTGGCTTTCCTCACAGGCGGCCCTCCCTTTAGCTATGCTTCTATACGTTCAGCATATGCGGGCAGGGGCAAATGCGGAGCTTGTCCGCAGCGGTTCTTCTAGCTTTCCAAAATCGCTACGCCTTTCGCTGCGATTGCAAGCGATCCGTCTACAGCTTCCCCGCTCAGCAGCTCTTTCGTGAACGTGCTAGGCAGCTCCGAAAGCTGCACCGCTTCCGCATTGTGATTCAAAATGAACGTAAAGGTGCTGCCGTTAATGGCCCGCTGCGACACTTCAACGCCGTCTGGAGTCGCAAGCAGCGGTTTAATGCCGGCAGAACAGCATAAATGGGCCATGAAGCCTTCGAGGAACGCTTTGTCGGGGCTGGTCGCCACATACCAGGCATTGCCTTCGCCAAACGAATTAACCGTTACCGCAGGCATGCCTTTATAGAAGTCAGAGCCATACTCGGCAACGACTTCAGCGCCCTCCGTATGAATCAGATCGCATAAAATGCTGCCGGAGTATGTCCCGCTATCAAGCGCGCCGAGCGGTTTATTAAGGATAATATCATTTTGCTTGCCCGGCAGCAGGGCATCGATTTCCTCCGCCCAAATGCCCAGCACCTTGCGCAGCTTGCCCGGATATCCGCCCAGCGTTACAATATCATTTTCATTGACGATGCCGCTGAAAAACGTCGTGACGAAAGTGCCGCCGCGCGCAACGAAAGCTTCAACCTTCTCCGCAAAGCCAGGCTTCACCATGTACATCACAGGAGCGATGACAAGATCGTAACGATCGAGCTGCTCCTCCACGCTGATCATATCCGTCTGCACGTTCATTTGGAACAAGGCATCATAATATTTATGAACCTCATCGAGATATTTAAGCGCGACAGTCGGACCGCTCGACAGCTCAACCGCCCAGCGGTTTTCCCAATCGTAGACGATCGCTACCTTAGACTCGACACGAGAATCGAGAATCCGGCCAGACAGCTGCTGCAGCTCAGCGCCCAGCTCGGCGCATTCGCGGAATACGCGGGTATTTTCATGGCCGACATGCTCAATAACGGCGCCATGGTATTTTTCACAAGCACCAACAGAGCGGCGCAGCTGGAAAAACAGCACCGTATCCGCGCCGCGCGCCACCGCCTGATAGCTCCATAGCTTCATAACGCCAGGACGTTTAAGCGAGTTGTACGGCTGCCAGTTTTGCTGGCTTGGCGTTTGCTCCATCAGCATAAACGGCTGGCCGCTTTTGAGGCCGCGCATTAGATCATGCGTCATTGCTGTCAAGCTGAACGGCGTATCCATCGCAGGATAGTTGTCCCAAGAGACGACATCCATATATTTTGCCCATTCAAAATAATCAAGCTCGGAGTAAGTACCCATTAAGTTCGTTGTCACTTGCAGATTCGGCGAATGCTGCTTAATCGCTTCATATTCCAGCTTATAGCAAGCAAGCATGCTTGCCGACTGAAAGCGGCGGTAGTCGATGGAAATGCCCTGGAAATTGGTCCGGTTGTGGCCCCACTCCTCGCTGAGGGCATTAGGAGCAACGATCTCATCCCAATCGTAAAAGGTATGGCCCCAAAATGCGGTATTCCACGCCTTGTTCAGCTTCTCAAGCGTGCCATATCGCTGCTCCAGCCAAACGCGGAATGACGCCTCGCAGTTGTCACAGTAGCAATAGCCGCCGTATTCATTCGATACATGCCATACGAGTACAGCGGGGTGATCTTTATAGCGCTGTGCAATCGTGCCAGCCAAGCGCTCGGACAGCTTGCGGTAAGCCGGGCTGTTCGGACAGGAATTGTGGCGTCCGCCGAATTTGCGCTTGCGTCCGTCGTAATCGACACGCAGCACGTCAGGGTGCTTTTTCGCCAGCCATGCCGGGTGTGCACCTGTGCTCGTCGCCAAACAGACGTAAATACCGTCCTTGTACAGACGGTTAATGATGCGGTCCAGCCATTCGAGATCATAAGTGTTCTCATCCGGCTGAATGCGCGCCCACGAAAAAACGTTGACGGTCGCTACATCAATGCCCGCCAGCTTGAACATCCGAATATCCTCTTCCATAACAGACTCATCCCACTGCTCCGGATTATAGTCGCCACCGTACCAAATTTTCGGCAATTTTTCATTAATCACTGTAAAACAGCTCCTCTTCCATTTTGACTAATCTTTTATTACCATAACATGCCGATTGACAGAAATGAAGGAGAGAACTCAATTAAGAGTCCTCCCCTCCTCCATAGCAGTCCCTTACTTTTGCGACCAGAACTCCACGCGGTCTTTAACCATTTGCGTAAACTGTTCATTCAGCTTGCTAGCGCCTGCTTTGTCCAGATCCGCCATGAAGTCATCCCATATTTTATCGAAGTTTTCCGGCTTCGCCAAAATGGCTTCTGGTACACGTTTCTTCATAATATCTTGTGTTTTTTGGAAAATAACATCCGCTTCCGAGCCTGTTTCAAAATTCAAGTTCCATGCTGCGCCGTAAGGACGCTCAGGGAAAGCATCGTCTGCAGGCCAGAATTCTTTGTACATTTCCACTTTGTAAGCCGCAAGCGTCTTTTTGTCCGCTTCCGAATATTCAGCTTTGAACTGCTCTGGGAATTTCGTCGTAAAATAGTTGCCTGTGGAATCTTTAACGCCATCGCCGTAGCGAGCCGATATCATGTAATTTTCAATACCTGTCGTTTTCTTGAATTTGTTGCCATCGTTTGTTTTGAGATCTTGAATTTCTTGCTTGAATACGCGTTTGCCGTCCACAACCTCGTAATGCTTGCCTTCAATGCCCCAGTTAACGAGAATTTGACCTTCTTCAGAAGCCAGGTAATCCAGGAACTTAATCAGACGGACAGGATCTTTGGCCGATTTCGTAATCGCAATGCCATGTCCTGCCATATAGCCTGTGCCTTGGTAAGAATGATCTTGATAGTTTTCATCCAGTGTTACAGGGAAGCGCGCATATGTCGCACCGAATTTGCCTTCTGCTTTCAGCGAGTTTTCCGCTTGAACATAGTCCCACTTCTGGTCGATAATGCCGACTACGCGGCCTGTTGCGATTTTAGCTTTATATTGGTCATATTTTTGAACGAAGCTTTCTTTATCCAGAAGGCCGATGTCATTCATATGGTTCAGCCAGCGGAAATATTCTCTTTCTTCCTCACGTTGGTAGTGAAGCTTCGTTTCGAATGTTTTCTCGTCGATCGCGAACTCGCCATTATCCGGCAAGCCTGTTGCATAGAACGCCGGGTTTGTTACGGAAATCAGAATTTGCCATTCGCCGCCGTTAAGCGACAAACCGATTCTTTTTTGTCCATCTTCAGTCGTAGGATTTTTCTCAATGTACGATTTAATGGCATTTTCGTAATCTTTAACGGTTTTGATTTCAGGGTAGCCCAGCTCCTCAAGCGCCTGATGCTGAATTTCGAAGCCGCCTTCGGCATCAAAATAAGTTTGGCCTACACCGGAAGAAGGAAGCTCATAAATAGCTGGATCATCTTTGCTGTAACGAAGGCGGGTTAAATAATCGCCATACACTTTTTTAATATTAGGAGCATGTTGTTCAATGAGATCCGTCAGGTCAAGAAGCGCGCCAGCGTCAACCAAGCTTTTTACGCTGCCCTTCGCCATAACCATATCTGGATACTCTCCGCTTGCTGCCATCAGAGCGAACATGTCGGTATCTGATCCGCCAACCGGGAACTCCTGCTGCATCGTAATGCCTGTTTTTTCTAGCAGGAATTTACCGATGTCGCTTTCCATATTGTCCCAATCCGGGTTGAGGTCGCCTGATACCAATCTTACCGTAATAGGCTCAACGGAATCTCCCTCCCCTATATTGCCTGTATTTCCAGTACCTGCTTCGTTATTGCTGCCAGAGCCGCATGCTGTGAAAGTCAAAGCCGTTGCAAGCAGCAAGCCCATTAGAGCGGTTTTCTTTTTCTTCATCTTCGTGTTGCCTCCCTTTTAATCGGTATTAAATATGAAGCGATAAACTTGTATATAACAGGGAACCTGCTATTACCATATGGAAGCTAGAGGCTTGTCCACTAGCTTTTGACGGAGCCGAGCGTCATCCCTTTGACAAAATATTTTTGCAGGAAAGGATAGACGACTAGAATAGGCAGTGTAACGACCATTGTAATGGCCATCCGGATCGACTCCGGCGATACTGCCGCAAGGTTCTGCTGCACACCAGCGTCACGATAATTGGTACCCGACTGCGTCGATTGCAGCACCTTCATCAGCTCATACTGCAGCGTTGTAAATTGGGCAGCCTGCTGGTTGTACAAATACGTATCAAACCAGGAATTCCAGTGCTGCACCGCAATGAACAGCGCGATTGTTGCCAGCACGGGCTGGCAAAGCGGCAGGATGACCCGCCAGAAAATCGTAAAGTCATTGGCGCCATCAATTTTTGCCGACTCCTGAAGGGCGTAAGGCAGTCCATCAATGTAGGAGCGAACGACGAAAATGTTCCAAACGCTCAAAATAAGCGGAATAATGTATACCCAGAAGCTGCTCATCAAACCAAGATTTTTAATCAGCATATAGATCGGAATCATGCCGCCGGAGAAATACATCGTCATCGCGAAAAGCGGCGATAAAAGCTTGCGCGCCTGAAATTCGCGGCGGCTAAGCACAAACGCCATCATCGAAGCCGACAGCACCCCGACAACCGTACCGATAATGGTACGCAGCACCGAGTTTTGGAAACCGGTCAGCAATGTTTTATACTGAAAAATCGTAATATAGTTTTGCAAGGTGAATTTTCTAGGCAGCACCGTAATGCCGCCCTTCACCGTATCCATCGATTCATTGAATGAAATCGCGAGCACGTTCAAAAACGGGTATATCGTTATTAATCCAGCAAGCCCCATCACAATATATATGAGGACGTCTGTAATGATTTCTGATTTGGGTCTAATCGTTCCCTGCATGCTTGTCTCCTCCTAAATAACCGATTCTTTCGTTATGCGTTTGTAGATGGCGTTGGCGCTAAACACGAGTATAATGCTGACGACGGAGTTGAATATGCCGATCGCCGTACCGTAAGAGAAGCGGCTCATTTGAATGCCATACTTCAGCGCATATAGATCGAGTACCTCGGAATAATCGACAACGAGCGGGTTGCCGAGGAGGAACTGCTTTTCAAAGCCGATGCTGATTAAATGCCCGATGGACAAAATAAACAATACCATAAAAGTGGTACGAATACCTGGTAATGTAATATTCCACATTTTACGGAATCTTCCTGCTCCGTCAACGGTTGCTGCTTCGTATTGCTCGGGATCAATGCCCGCCATAGCTGCTAGGAATATAATCGAGTTCCAGCCCGTTTCCTTCCACATATCGGACATCGTTACAATGCCCCAGAACCAGCTGCCTTTTGCCATAAATTGAATCGGCTCGTCGATGATATTAAGCCACATCAGCAGGTCATTAATACCGCCGCCATCCGTGGACAACATTTTGCTGACTAGGCCAGCGACGACAACCCATGATACAAAGTGGGGCAAATACGAAATCGTCTGGATAGAGCGTTTGAAAAATTGGCCCCTAATTTCATTGAGCAATAGGGCAAAAATAACGGGAACGGTAAACGAGACGATCAGTCCCATAATACTCATGCCCAGCGTATTGCGCAGGACGAGATAAAAGCGTTCATCTCCAAACAACATAATGAAGTTGTCGAAGCCGACCCATTTTTGAGCAAAAAATCCTTTGGCCGGTTTATAGTTCTGGAATGCCATCAGCCAGCCCCAAAGCGGCACATAGCTGAATACGAAAACCCAGATGACGAACGGGACGGACATAAAATACAAGTATTTCTGCTGCTTCATTCGGTCCCAGAAACGATTGGCTTTGCTTTTGTTCACATTAAGCGGGTGTTCTACGGTTGGTAACGATTTCATCTCTGCTCCTCCTAAAAACTTCACTTTCACTCAACCTATCCGTGAATTTCTCTCTTTATTATGTTCCCATCATAACCGAAAGCATTTTCAGCTAGGCACCCGACAAATTCCACCTAAAATCATATAAAAATACGTACAGGCTGCTATTTATGTGATTTTGATATGATTTTTCTGCAAAAAATGAGGGATTTCGGCCGGATCATTAGCTAAAAATGACGGATTTCGCAAAAAAATGCCCTCCGCTTGAAAACAAGCCGAGGGCATTTTTGGAAAATAAAATATGTAATTGGAAGTTTATATACCCGCTTCGTTATGATTCTACGATAGCAATTGCACGCGCCGGCGCGCCATCGGCATTCCGAAATTTGAGCGGCAAAGCGCAAAAGGTAAATACCTCGCCGCCTATTTGATCCAAATGAATTAAATTTTCGACGATGACCATTTCGGATTGCGAAAAGATTTTTTTATGGATGGTCAAATTCGCATCCGAAATCGGGTCAACGCCAATAACGTCGAGGCCAACGCCTTTTTTCCCGCTGTTGATCATATAGTCGGCTACTTCCTCCGTCATATAGGGATAATCTCCAAAATATGAATCCGTTCCCCAATGCTTCGACCAGCCTGTGTAAAAAAGCAGAAAATCAACCGAATCGGCAAGCGCGCGCACCCGCTCAATATAGTCCAGCGTAATTTGCTCGCCAGCCTGCAAATCGCAGCATGAAATGACGAGCGCCGTCCCGATGAACTGCTGCGCTGGAATATGCTCCAGCGTCGTTCCGCCCGCAAATATATGCGCAGGCGCATCCATATGTGTGCCGGTGTGAGATGCAAGCGCCAGCAGCGTTTCTCTAAAGCCGTCCTTCTCATACGTGCTCAGCGTTTCCAGCGTTGGCTGCGGCGTGCCGGGATAAACGGGCGTCTGTTCAAAAATGGTATGCGTCAAATCGATGACTTTCAATCCACGTTCCCCCTTTCAATCTCGCTTTTGCTTTATCATTCGATTTAAGACTCCTGCCGCTCGGCATCTGTCTTCACCATCCCTTTAAACGACGAAGGCGACATGCCCTTATATTTTTTAAATTTAGCGTGAAAATAATCGACGTTCGCATAGCCGACCAGCTCGGATACTTGATGGACCTTAAGCCCTTGCTGAAGCAGCTCTACCGCATGGCGCAGCCGCACCTGATCGAGATAGGTGTTAAAATGCTCGCCGGTGAAATTTTTAAACATTTTGCCCAAATAGCCGCTATTGTAATTAAACAGCTCTGCCAGCGTTTCCAGCTTTAAATTTTCCGCATAATGGCGCTCAATAAAACCGGTAATTTGCTTAATGACCGATACATTGCTGGAATTTCCGAGACGGAACGCGAGCTGCGACAGGCGGTCCTCCAGCAGCGCCATCATCTCGTCATAGTTCGTCTGTTTGTATAAATCCGTTACAATGCGCAGCTCGTCCTGAATTGCCAGCTGTACATGAACCGCCGTCAGCTTGTTCAGTACAATCGTCAGCATTTGCGCAAAGCTGGTTTTAATGCGCTGCTCGGAAAGCCGGCTCGTGCTCGCCAGCTCACTCGCTTCCTGCAGCATCAGCCGTACGCCATCCTGGCTGCCGATGTCGAGCATATAATACAGCTTCTGGGCCAGCTCCTGGAGCCGTAATTGGAGCTGCTCCTCATCCGCCTCTGCATGCAGAGCCTGCTCCTCGCCGCTGACGAGATGAAGCTCGCCGCTTGACAGCCGGAAGCTATGCTTAATCGCCTCAAGTATGGCTTCATAGCTGCTCGGA
Organism: Paenibacillus sp. BIHB 4019; assembly: GCF_002741035.1. Taxonomy (NCBI): domain Bacteria; kingdom Bacillati; phylum Bacillota; class Bacilli; order Caryophanales; family Paenibacillaceae; genus Paenibacillus; species Paenibacillus sp. BIHB 4019. The sequence goes on from NZ_CP016808.1 coordinate 6,780,276, forward strand.
AGCTGTACAAGCGCCGGCACCGCCTCGCCTACGACAGCGATATAACGCTGCTCCTGCGCCGCCTGCTGAACCCACTGCCGAAGCAGCTCGCCCGTGCCTTCCTGCACGACATAATCTTTCAGCAGCACAGCGGTATATGCGCCCGAGCTAAACGTCCAGCCTGCCCGGTTGCTCTGTACCGCACTAGTCAATCTGCGCCTCGCCGCAATGCTTGCAGCAGACGTATGCTCCTCCGTTCTTGACCACTCAATGAGCAGCAGCTGGAAGCTCTTCGCCGAATCGCCAGTAAGCTGCTCCAGCTCCTTCCATATTTCCGGATAACTCGCCGCGTCGCCCGATACAGCAAGCTGCAGCAGCTCCTCCCGGCGCAGCGTCTCCCTATGGCCAAGACTGGCCGCCTGCTCGGAACGCTTGTCCAAAACCCCCGCTATACGCACAACGTTCTCATAGAGCTCGTCATCGTCAACCGGCTTTAATATATATGCGTCAATGCCGAACTGGATCGCCCGCTGCGCATAGCTGAAATCAGCATGCCCGCTCAAAACAAGAAAATGGCAGGAGGTGTCGATTTTGCGAATTTCCTCTATCACCTGCAAGCCATCCATTCTCGGCATGCGTATATCCATTAAAATTAAATCAGGCGCCAGCTGGCCGTGCTTAATAAGGGCTTCTGGGCCGCTGGCCGCTTCCCCTACCCAAACAAACCCAAGACTTTCCCAATCAATAATTGTGCGCAGACCTGCGCGAATCATCGGCTCATCATCAACGATAAGCAGCTTATGCATCTTCTTGCCCTCCTTGCGCTTGCGGGATTTGAAACGTAATGGTCGTTCCTCCGTCTTCCCCGCCGCTCATAATCTGCAATCCGGAAGCCTGTCCATAGAGCAGCACCAGTCGCTGATGGACATTGCGCAGTCCAATGCGATATTCCTGCTCATCGTCCATATCCCCCAGCGCCAGCATAATTTCATCCATTCTAGCCTCGTCAATGCCAATGCCGTTATCCGACACTTTCACATGCAGCACCCGATCCCGAAGCAGCGTCGTCACGGTCACGCAGCCGCCTTCATCAATGTTTTCCAAACCATGAATGACCGCATTTTCGATCAACGGCTGAATGATCAGTGGCGGAATATCCAATGACTGCGCATGCGGGTCCAGCTCCAAATTAAAGGTGAGGCGGTCATTGCCGTAGCGAAACTTCTGGATTTCCAAATAACAGCGGACAATTTCCAGCTCATCCTTAAGTCTTATTTTACCAGCGCCAATTTCCAAATTGCGGCGAATGAGCTTGCCCAGCATATGGACAATCGAGGAAATTTCCGTCTCGCCGTTTATATGCGCTTTCATGCGAATGGACTCCAGCGCATTAAACAAAAAATGGGGATTGATTTGGCTCGCCATCATTTTAAGCTTAATATCCTTCTGCCTCAGCTCCAGCTGATCCTGCTGCCGCTGGGACTCGGAAACCTCGTCCATCAGCCCGCGAATGCTGACCACCATATTGTTGAACTGCCGCGAGAGCAGCCCAATCTCATCATTGCCGTCCACCGTAGCCACCGTCGTCAAATCGCCCATTGCTACTTTGTTGAGGTTTTTATGCAGCAGCAGCATGCGCGTCGCGAGCAGTCCCGAGAAAAAATAAATGAGCAAAAACGCAATCGCCAAACTAATGCCCATAATCGTCAGTCCCAAAATGCTAATACGATTCGCTTCACTGACGATGCTGTCGATCGAAAAGACGGATACGATGCGCAAACCATTGCGGCTTGATTGCGGGATAAGCTCCTCCATGACAAGCCGCGAACGCTTGCCTTCATACAAAATTTCAAAGGTGCCTGGCCCTTTCCCCGACAATTGGCTGGAAAAATCGAGATTGGATAAATTCAGCCCTACCTGCTTGGGGTTGCTGGCCGCCACAATATAGCCGGAATCATCAAAGATCATCGTATCGAAAGGCTCCTGGCTAAGCAGCGCATTCAGCTTCCCTTGATTAATGCCAATGACCAGCACGCCGCTTGTCCGATAAGTAGGAAACGGTATTTTTCGAACTAGGCTGAGATAATTTTTATTTTTCTTCGTCTCATCCTTGATGTACATCCAGTGGATGCCGACTTCCCCCATCGCACTTTTGTACCAGGATGCCTCTGCGGTGGCTTTGCTTGTTTTGATAAATTCCCAGTTATCGAGAATCGTTTCGTTCGTCGTATAAAAGCGGATATTATTGATTTCCGAATACAGCTGCATATAGTCTTTAAACGCCCGAAATTCCCACAATGCGCTTACAGCCTCAAACGTAGATTCATAATTGGTGTTCACCGTGCTTCGCAGCGCATTGTCAAACAGCATTTTATCCGAAATTGTGATGGGCATCCGAATAATGTCATCCGTCTGCTTCTTGATTTTCTCTACGTTGTTCAGCGTCTGCTGCGTCGCCTGATTCAGCACATTTTGACGAAAAGCCGCCGTTAAAATAATGCCGACAAGCAGCACCGGAATGCAGACGACAAGCAAAAATGAAATCACCAGCTTATGCTTAATGCGAACATCGTTCATCTTTCTGACGAAGGCAGATTGTTTCTTCACTCGGCAAATGCCCCTTCTTCTGTTACTTCTTATATTTGCAGCTTCAATTCGTGGCAAAAATGTAAGAAAGCGTTCTCGAAAGCCCAGCTTCTATTATAAAATGCAGCACCCCAGATGTATACCCTGCTCCTCCCGCTCCGGGAACGTGCCAAATAAGCCTGCCTGCCCGCCGGCAGCAAACTAAGGGTTTGGCTTGCGCATGCTTATGCCCAGACTGGCAAGGTGAAACGGCTTCCGCCGTCCTCTGGCGGCGCGGCGCGTTTCAGTCCGAGAAATATAGAGAAAGGATGGCGAAAGCAGATCCTTTCCTATATTTAAAAAAGACCGCAAGTTCATAAAGAGCCTGCGGCCTAACGATCCTTCATATGCTTTTAGGAAAAAATAAAGCTGCTCAACCGCACGCTGCCGCTCAGCGCAATATAAACGTCCGCCTGCGGGGAAATGCCCGCTGCAAGCGATGCCGAAACGCTCTGCCACTGCTGCTCGCCGCCAGCGGGCACCGTCAGAACGGCTGCTTGTTCAGCCTCAGCAGCGCCTAAGCGCACCGTCAGCGTGCCGCCAGCCGGTCCGCCGCTAACCCGCGCCTCGATGGCTGCTGGAGCAGCGCTCCATTGCACATCTGCAAGGCGTATCCAGCCAGCGTTTGATGCATCCTTCAGCCGCACGCAGGTGCCGCTTTCCTTGCTCTCATCAAGCAGCACGCCGGAGTAATCATCATAGTTTTCCGCGCGCGTCAGCTGCGTCAGCAATCTTGGCGGAATGCTCTCGCCTTCGATGGAAAGCTCGGCTGTCAAGCGGATGTCGCTTGACGAGCTGCCGGCCATCAGGCTGTAAACGCCTGACTCCAGACAGAAGCGGTCCCGCGTCACATCCCACATGGAAAGCTCAGCTGCGCTAATCGCGATCTGAACCGTAATGCTTTCCTGCGGCTGCAAGTAAACGCGCTCGAACCCAACGAGCTGCTTCACCGGACGTTTAACTCGCGAGGCATTCGCGCGGGCATACAGCTGCACGACTTCGCCGGCCTCCACACTGCCCGTATTCGTTACTCGAATGCTGGCTGTCCAGCCTTCGCCCGTTTCAGCCGGGGAAATTTGCAGGCTGTCGAAGGAGAATGGCGCATACGTCAGCCCATGGCCGAATGGATATAGCGGCACATCCTCGAAATACATATAGGTACGTTTTCCTTTAATAATGTCATAATCCAAAATATCGGTTAGCTGCTGCTCCATTTGGCTGTACCAAGTCATATTCAGCTTGCCTGCCGGCGCAAAATCGCCAAACAGCACATCAGCGACCGCATTGCCAAGCTCTTGCCCGGCATGCGCCAAATAGACGACCGCTGGAAGATGCTCCTGCGCCCAGTTAAGCTCAAACGGGTAGCTGCCGATGACGACGGCGATGACGTTCGGATTAACCGCGTATACCTCCCTCAGCAGCCGCTCTTGCGCTGCTGCAAGCGTAAAGCCCGGACGGTCTGTTTCTTCCTTGCCGTTAATAAGCGGGTTGTTGCCAACGAATACAATCGCCGTTTCTGCTTCGCGGGCTGCCGCTACTGCTGCGGCAATTCCGTCAACGGTAACGTCCAACCTAAAGGCACCTTTATGCTCTTTATCACCATTGCTGCCGCTTCCGCTGTTAGCTGCGCCGCCCGCGTTGTCTCCACCTGCTTCTGGCGTACGCTCTTCTTCGGTAACTTCCTCGGATATAGTCAGCAGCTGCTTGCCATCCTGCTCCTTCAGTACAACCGGTTTATCATCCCAGGTAACAATGTCCGTCGTGCCATCCGCTTTCTCATCCAGGCGCAGCACTTCCTTCACATACCAGCCGTAAGCTTCATCCGCTGCAGCCGCAATGTGGACATCATCCGCGCTCGTCGCGAATTTGCCCGTCGATTGGCTTTGCAGCGTCAAGCTGTTCCAACCCCAATCGCACACCTCAAACGTCTCCGCAGCGCTGCCAGCGGCGACCTGCAGTACACCGTTGTCACCAAGCGAGACAGGTGCTCCATCTGCGGCAGATCTCAATTCCACCTGATTGCTGCCGCTCGTAAACGTTACCTTTTTGCCAGCCAGCTTCTGCTGGATGGCGGCAAACGGCGTAACCGTATAAGGGAAAGTGCCGGAGTACCAATCGCGATATACGACATCGCCGAGCGGCCCGATGACCGCTACGCTGCCCAGCTTGCTGCTGCTCAGCGGAAGCGTGGCCTTTTCATTTTTGAGCAAAACGATCGACTCGCGGGCGGCCTGAAGCGACAGGTCGCCGTGAGCTGGAGCGCATAAGACGGAATCTGGCACATTCGCATACGGATTATCCGCATCAAATTCGCCAAGACGGAAGCGCACGCGGAACGTATTGGTCAGCGCTTGGTCAAGATCTGCTTCCGCAAGCAAGCCTTCGGACAATGCCTCGCGGATCGCCCCGCAGCTAATTTCCTTATCGTCGGTAATGCTGTCGATTCCCGCTTTAATCGAATGGGCTACCGCTTCCTTGTACGTATCATAATAATGATGATCCTTCACCAGGCCGATCAAATCGCCAGCATCGCTGACGATAAACCCGTTCATGCCCCATTCGCCCTTAACGACCTTGTTCACATCCTCATGCAAAATCGTCGGGATGCCGTTTACCGAATTGTACGACGTCATCATCGATTGAGCGCCGCCCTTGACGAACGCAGGCTGAAAAGCACGCTGGTAATATTCCTTCATATTGCGCGGATCAATGCTCGCTGAGCAGCTGCCGCGATCAATTTCATTGTTGTTGGCGATAAAATGCTTCAGCGTCGCAACCGCTTTGAAAAATACCGGATCGTCGCCTTGTATGCCTTGCACGAGAGCCGTAGTAAGCTCGCCCGTCAGCTTCGGGTCTTCGCCATAAGCCTCCTCCGTCCGTCCCCAACGCGGATCGCGTTCCATATCGACGGTAGGCGCCCACAGCGTGAGGCCGTTTACTTCAGGGTCGCGCTGATAATAGACGCGGGCTTCATCACCGATGACAGAACCAATAGCTTTCAGCAGCTCCGGGTTCCAGGTGCAGCCAAGACCGAGGGGCTGTGGGAACGAGGTCGCTTCGCCGAGCCAAGCCAGACCATGCGCCGCTTCCGTTCCATGCTTGTATGGTTTTACGCCGAGCCGCTCAACGGCAGGCTGATATTGCACCATTAGCTCTACTTTTTCCTCCAGCGTCAGCCGCGATACGAGATCGCGCACACGCTCCTCTATGTCCAGCTTGCCGTCTAAAAATGGATACTGCTGTTCTGTCATGGTTTTTCCACTTCTCCCTTATGCTATATCTTCTATATAGGTGTATGATTTAAGCTTACAGTGCTTCCTTCGGCCAGACGGTGTATACAGCGCCAGCCGACGTTTCAAACCTCTCTCCCTGCATTGCGACAAGCGTACCTTCGCCTTCCGTTTGTACGGACAGCTCCAGATCGCCGCTGCGCAGCGTGCATGGCGAGCCTGCCAATGATTCGATGCGGGCAGACGCCAGACGTCCATTTTTCCATTCCATATCGATAATGAAGCCGCCGCGCGCCCGGAGCCCTTGTACGGAACCGTCCGGCCATGCTTGAGGCAGTGCAGGCAGCAGCGCAAGCTCCTGCGTATGGCTTTGAAGCAGCAGTTCAGCAATGCCTGCTGTCCCGCCGAAATTGCCATCAATTTGGAACGGCGGATGATCGTCGAACAAATTCGGATGCGTCGAGCGGGAAAGCAGCGTCTCGATAAAGTGATGCGCCTGCTCCGGCTCGCCCAGCCTTGCATATAAGTTAATCAGCCAAGCGCAGCTCCAGCCCGTATGGCCGCCGCCGCTCGCGATCCGCTGTCTCAGCGATTCCCGGCCAGCCTCCAGCAGCTTTGGCTCCTTCTCTGCATTAATCAGAAAACCCGGGTACAGGCTAATTAAATGCGATACGTGGCGATGTCCCGGCTCATGATCCTCATATTCCTCAATCCATTCCATCAGCCTGCCATCCGAACCAACCTGGAATGGGGGCAGCTTCACAAGCGCCTCCTGCCACTCGCTGCGCAGCGCTTCATCCTCGCCTAGCAAATCGGCTGCGTGCAAGCAAAGCGTGAATAGCTCTTTAATAAGCGAAATGTCCATAGTCGTTGCGAGAGATACGCTGCTTGTGCCGCCGCTGCCATCCGGCAGCTTGTACATATTTTCCGGCGAGGTTGCCGGAACCGTTACGAGTACGCCATCCTCTGTCTCCTGCAGCCAATCCAGACAAAACAGCGCAGCTTGCTTCATGACTGGATACGCACGTTCGCGCAAATAAGCCAGATCCGGATTAAACGCATAATGCTCCCAGAGATGCAGACAAAGCCAAATGCCGCCGAATGGCCAGAAGGCCCAGCTTGGATGCCCGCCCGAAGGAGTCGAGGCCCGCCATAAATCCACATTGTGATGGGCGACCCAGCCGCGCGCATTATAATGAATAGACGCCGTTCGGCTGCCGGTCTGGCTAAGCTCGCCAATCATATCAATCAGCGGCTCATGGCATTCGCCCAGCCCGCAAATTTCCGCATGCCAATAGTTCATTTGCGTATTGATGTTCGTCGTATAGTTGCTGTTCCATGGCGGCTGTACCCGGTCATTCCATATGCCCTGCAAGTTGGCTGGCTGCGTACCGGGCCTTGAGCTCTGCATTAGCAAATACCGGCCATATTGAAAATATAAAGCCTCCAGCTGCGGATCGGTTTCGCCAAGCTTATAGCCTGCAAGCCGCTCATCGGTTGGAAGCAGCGCATTTGGGCTAGTACCGAGATCGATAGCTACCCGGCGAAAAAGCCGCTGATGCTCGGCAATATGCTGGCTGCGCAGCTCCTCATAGCCGATCGACGCTGCAATCGCAAGTGGCTGCTCATTTTTAAGCGCCAATGCCGCGGAATCATTAACCGGCATCGCCTGATAGCCGGCAAAGTTGGAAGCAGCCGCAAGCAGCAGCGTAACCGTGCCGTGTCCGCTTACAGTAAGCGAGCTGCTGGCGCCATCTACCCCACCTATGATGTTAGTCGCGCCTGCACCCAGCAATTGCAGCCTTGCCTCGAAGGAAACTCCGCGGCCCTGCTCATAAAGCACCGACTTCGGATGATCCTGACGATAGTTGTCGGCAATATGGGATGGGCATGTCCCGCTCAGCACGAGCGCGCCGCCGCTGCCTTCCGCCAGCTGTACCGGATGCGGCGACTCCAGCCCTGCCGTTAGAGAAATCTCCCCGCCGTCCAGCGCCTCATAGCGAATGCACATCACTTGATGGACGGAGCTTACGAATATTTCGTGGCGAAACGATCGGCCATCTACTGTATACGCAGACGAAGCAATTCCTGTATCAAGGTCAAGCTCACGGCGAAAAGCAGACGTTCCGCTATCGCTTCCTAGCTGGCGATGCTCCATATAAAGATCGCCCAGAGGCTGGTAAGCCTCCGTGTTCATGCCTAGCATTTTATCCTGCACAAGCGTCTCGGCCTCGCCGTATTGCCCAGCAAAAATAAGCTCGCGCGATTTTTTCAAATACCGCAATGCTTCATAATTGTTGGTGTCGCGCGGAAATCCAGACCATAACGTATCCTCGTTAAGCTGCACTCTCTCCTTGCGCGCATCTCCAAATACCATGCCGCCCAATCGGCCATTGCCGATCGGCAGCGCTTCCTCCCAACGGCTTGCTGGCTGCTTGTACCATAGCTTCCATGGCTGAATATTTTGCTGTTGCTGCGTTGTCACTGCGATGGTCACTCCTTTAGTTTTTATGGTTCGTCGCTCTTGCAGCGCCGTGGCTCAAATCCGTCGCCAAGCTTATATATTCATCATAAGCCAGACCTCTTCCTTTGCAGTACCCTCAATATTGCAGACAAAGTCATATATAAATTAGTACCTTTCCCGTCAAAAAACGCAAAAAAACGACAGCAAACACGCCAGTTTCCCGGCGCTTGCTGCCTGCCGGGCACTGGCGTACCTGCTTATCCCCTTCAATTAGCGGCTTATTTGAACACTTGAGACAATGCCGTCACATAATGCGGCACCGCCTTGATCTCGTGAAACGCTGCGATTTCCACACCTTCAAAGCGCTCCACGAACGCCTGATTTACAAACGTATGCGTCGTACCTTTTCGAATCGGAGTAATCGCGAGCTGAAGCTCATTATCCATTAGTACATTTTGGAAACCCTTTAGCCCAATCGGCCAAGCTTGGCCATAATGGATATGGTCCGTCAGCAGCTCATTATTCAAATAAGCAGCCGCTACATCTCCATCATATTCAATATGAAGAAACAAGTCTGCTACCTGCTCTGGCCAAAAAGCATCGATTTGCACGGCCGCATGACGACTTGACGTCTTCTTGATGAGAAGCTGAGGTTCATAGTCCGCAACCTTCACCGTATACGTTTGGAGCAGGCCTCCCGCTGCAGGAGAAAGGCTGCCTTGGCTTGATTTGAGCTCGGCTTCAGCTGCCGGATACATGGCAACTTGCCATTCCGCCTTGCCTGGCGAGGTGCAAATGAGCCGTCCGCCCGCTGCATAGAGATGGCTGTCGCTAATCAGCAGGCGTTCTTCTCCCCACACGCGGAGGCGATAGGTGTTCAGCGCTTCTTCTCTGGATAGGACGAGTATACGAACGACGTTTCCGTCTTTACGCTTCACTTCAGCGACATGCTGCTTGCCCACTGGAGGACGCACTATATAAACCCCGTCCTGCTGCTCCACAGCGCCGCCACCATCGCTAGTGATGCCCGCGACCGTATCCTCAGCTATAACAAGCTCTGGGCTCATTCCCTCATGCGCATAAAAGACAAGCAGCGGCTCCTCTAAATCCGCAAGCTTCGTCAATGGCTGAACCGTGGCGGAAACGATGCGGATGCCTGCTGCTTCCAAGTGGAACGGCAGCACCGCGCTAATTCCCTGCTTGAGCCGCAAGCTCCCGGCATGCGGAAATCTCGCCTGTCCTTTGGACGTACCCAGCGTCACCGACACCTCCTCCCGGTCTGGCATGTCCACATGGTCCTGAAAATTGTTCAGGAACAAGAAGCCCGAGCCGTCCTTCTGCCGCAGGCAATAGCGCAGCGCCTCCGTATTTTCAGGCAGCAGCTCCGCTTGTCCTTCCGGCAGCACCGTTCCCATCGGTGCCAAAATCGCACCGTAAGCTTCCATAAACAAGCTAAGCGTACGGATACGGTCGTACGATTCGCCAATGCGTCCAAACTCGCCCAGCGGAGACTGGTAATCATACGTTATTTTCGGCAAGCCGTATTCGTTGAGAAAACCATTTTCCCCGCGCGGATTCGAGCCGCCATGATACATATAATAGCCAAGCAGATTGCTGCCGCTAGCCAGCTTCACAAGCGTCATCGCTTCCACACTGTCCGGGCTCACATGCGGCCTTGCCGTATAGCTGACCTGCATGCCTCCTGCCATCTCGCAATATGCGACGGGATAGTGTGCAGAGGGATAATTGACTTTCTCCATCGGTGTTACATGAAGATCGCGAAAAATATATTCGCCGCTTGGCGGCTGATTAGGTATCCAAGGCGTATACGCATAGCCTGCAAGCATCGGGAGCGTGTCCGTTTCCGGCACCGCCGCTCCTCCCCATGCTGTTGCCGTAAAGAACAGCGGGCGAATGCCCGCTTCTGCCGCAATCGCTTTAAGCTTGTCCAAATGCGCATTGCCGCCCGTGCCCGAAGACATGAATATTCCGGTTTTGTAGCCCCATGAGTCCAGCGGAGCGCCGCAGTGCATAAATTCATTTTCGAGCTGAATTGCAATAACCGGGCCGCCTTCTTGAAACAGCGAGCCTTTCATCTGCCTTGCAATTTCGCGGTACAGGCGCGCTGCGTATTTCAAATACAGCTCATCATTCGAGCGAATGACGAGCGGCTTGTCGAACACCCAATCCGGAATGCCACCATTACGCACCTCGCCGTGGCAGAAAGGGCCGATTCGAAGCACGAGCGGCAGCTCCAGCTTGGCGCATAAATCTATAAAATGGCGGAGATTGCGGCTGCCATTCCAATTAAAGCGCCCTTCCTTCTCCTCGTGGTAATTCCAAAATATATAGGTAGCGATTACGTGCACCCCGCCTGCCTTCATCTTGAGCAGCTCTTCCTCCCAGTACAAATAAGAAAATCTGGAAAAATGAAACTCACCGACGACAGGAATAAAAGGCTCGCCATTGCGCGTCATGTAAAAATTCGTAAAACCGAAGCTTTCGCCTTTCGGATTGCTTCCTTTATTGCCGGACAATGTGCCTGTCCTAATCTCCTTATTGCGCTCATTCAGTTTTACAGCTATATGGTGCTTACTCATAAAGCCATTACCTCCTTTATCTTCCTCCACTGTACCGCGCCTATGCCCGCTTTTCCATTGACAATCATCTGTTCCTAATGGAGCATATTCTGATTTTGCGCGAATGCATCACTTGCGGCCGGAAGCTCCAACCGCTTACAATATAGCCATAAGAAATGAGGAGGCTTGCTTCGCCATGCTCAACAAAAAAACACAAGGCTTCGAGACGGAGAAGCTCATTGTTTTGCCCTCCTACCAGCTTGAGGAGATGACCAGCCACCCGATTATTCGCCAAGCTTATGTAACGGATATTGGCTATTTTCACCGGGCCAAGCACCATTACCGGGAGCGGCCCAAAGGCTGCGATTCTTATATTTTCATCTATTGCACGAACGGGGAAGGCTGGATCAAGCTCGGCGGCGAGGAGACGATTCAAGTAACGGAAAAAACCGTCTCCATCATTCCCGCCTTTACCCCTCATAGCTACGGGGCCAACACAGCGAATCCATGGAGCATCTACTGGTTTCACTTTCGGGGCGAGGAGCTGGTGCAGCTGCTGGAAAGCCTTGGCCTTGAGGCTGAGCTGCTCCACGTCTCCCTGCCGGAGGCGGAGAAAATCGTCGAGCTATTCAACCAATGCTACGAACTGCTTTCAGCCAAGTCCTATTCGGTCATTCATCAGCTGCATATTTCGCAAACGGTTCGTTATTTGCTCAGCTTCATTTCGCTCATTCCAAAGCGCAAGCAGGACGAGAAGATGCTCGCTTATATTGAACAGGCTATACAATTTATGAAGGAACAGCTGGAGGGCCATTTGACCTTGGACGATTTGGTTACGCGAACGCGCATATCCAAGCAGCATCTTAATCATCTTTTTAAACAATCTACCGGCTACGCTCCCATTGACTATTATTTGCGGTTGAAAATGCAGCGCGCCGGACAGCTTTTTGACCTTACCGACCAAAGCGTGAAAGCGGTCAGCCTGTCGCTCGGCTTTAAGGACCCGTATTATTTTTCCCGGCTGTTCAAGAAGATTATCGGCGTGTCGCCCACGGATTATCGCAAGCAGCTGAAGGGCTAGATCGCTATAGTCCATTGTCCTTAACCGGTATATTCATCAACTTTCGACTGATAGATTAAGAGACTAGCACATCTCTCTGGCATTTTAATAGAATATATGAACCGAAGCAGAAGGGGGATTGCATTTATGGAGCTTAACCGGGAGCTATTGCGAGCACGTGCCGCTGCTTTGCTCTCGCAGGCATCCAATCGGGCAAAAAAAGAGGTTATTGCGGGAACCAGGGCAAAACCGTTAGGCTGAATGGGAGACAACCAGCGGGAAAAGCGCCTTGCCCTGCGTTATGCAGGCAAGGCGCTTTTGGTATGGCTATTTGCTAACGCTTCACTCCCTGTAACATTACGTTTAGATTAAAATTCCGTTCAAATTTCTATTTTTTCAAGCTTTTCAAAAACACCATCAACCCACACTTGGTCATCCCATCGTTTTGGATCATGAAGTTTTCTATCAGCGGGGTGTCCTGTTACAATCGTATCTACACCATCTTTGTTTCCAAAGTAGAAATCAATGATTTTTAATGCCTTGTCTTCAGCTTGAACTAGCATCTTAACGTTCATTCCAGACCCTTGATTCGAGAAAGGCAAACTTACGTAATAGAGATTTCCATCCATTTTCTTGAACTCTGCTTCTTGGAATTCATTTTCCAAACCGAAATGGACACGGATTGCTCCCTTTAATTCTTTTCTTTGTTCAAGCTCTAACATTGTATTTGTGTATTTGAGAAGATTCTCATTAGATATGTAATTTCTAAAGGATACTGTTTCTTGTTCTGCAACAGCACCGGTATACAAATTCACAAAAGCTTTTCCAAATGCGGCTACCGTTTCTTGATCGTCCTCACTAATGTGATTCCCATTAATTGAAAATCGTTGATTGGCGAGGTCTTTTAATAGTTCTGCTGCTGATTTCTCTGGTCGTGCCAACGAAACTTCTTCAGCTGATGGTATATTCTCTGAGCCAGTTATTTGTTCTAATGCATCTCTCCCCTTTATTACAGGATTTGCTATCAATCCAATCCCAACTGTTAGCATAATGATGATTGAGAAAACAAATAACCAGAATTTTGGCTTTCTATAATGTAATACGTTTTTAATCCTCCCCTTCACATTTCCCTCGCCAAAAGCAAGCGGATTTCCATTCATAATAGGTTTATCCGCAGCAAGTGATAATAAGGATTTCGCGTAAGATTTTTTTATAGCCACATCAAAATCCATTTTTTTCAGTACACGCTCATCACAGGAAAACTCCATATCCCTACTCATTAATATGAATGCTACCCATACTAGAGGATTAAACCAGTGCACGGATAATAGTAAGAAGGCTGCTGGCTTAATGATATGATCCAATCGTTTAATGTGAGTCTGTTCGTGCAGCACGATGTAGCTGCGCTCCGTGGCATGGAGTCCAACAGGCAAATAAATGTTGGGTCGTATAATGCCAAGTACAAAAGGTGTTTTCAAATTCGCAGCTTCGTAGATATTCCGCTCTACCCGTTGGGCATTTCTGAGCTGTTTTTTTAAGACGAATACAGATGCAAGACTATAAATAAGCAAAACCAGCATACATAAAACCCAAATATATGATCCAAGCTGTATGTAAATCTGTAATGGATTCACGCTATCCTGGACAGCCATTGCTGGTATTGTTCCGCCTGCAATGGCATCGACCGCTTCGATCCCACTATTAATCTGCGAACTTTGCTGAGGCATACTAGCTTGAGGTATTGGATTTCGATCCCCGTTCCTTGGCAACAGACTAAATACACTCTCAAATGTGACTGGAACGACAAGCCGGAAAGCTGCCACTCCCCATAAAGCATAAGAGATGACCTTCGGGGCTTTTTTAAGCAGCAGCCTGATTAATATGACAACAAGAATGACATAGCTCGCTGTAAGGCTCATGTTTAAAACAGACAGAAATAGCTCGCTCATGATTCCCCCTCCTTGTGCTCATCAATCAGCTTTTTCAGCTCCTCTGCTTGGCGGTTATTTAATTTTTTGCCTCCCATAAAAGCTGTTAAAAATTTAGGCAATGACCCTCCATACGTATCTTCAACAAAACGCAGGCTTTGATTTGCATAATATTCATCCCTTGTAATCAAAGCAGAAACGACTGAATTTTCATTTTGCAATAAACCTTTTTCACACAATTTTTTCAGTACGGTATAGGTTGTGGACTTCTTCCAATTCATTTCCTCTTGACATCGCTTCACAAGATCACCAGAAGTTATAGGTTCGTTTTTCCAAATTAAATCGGTAAACTTAATTTCGCTTTCTGTAAGCTTGTAGCTTTTCATCTTCCCACTCCTTGGTCTATAAGTTATCGACCCCATATCTGTAGTCTATAACTTATAGACCAAATGTCAATAGTAAGCTGACCTAAACAACAAAAAAATACGCCAGACTGCCGCTGGCGAGCCAGGCGTCTGACGTAAGCTTGATTAAATGGAATTAAATTAATGCAGTCCTTCAAGCCCCAATTCCTGCTTGCCCTGCTGCTCTTCCGCTCCCGCCTGCACTTTGCCTCTGCGCAGAAACAAGCCGAGGAAAATGCCGACGATGGCAATAACGAGCATAATGCCGAACGTATAGCCAAATGCTTCTGGCGCTACCGCAAGCGTCGCTTTCTGCACTTCGGCAGGCGTCGTAAGCGGCAGCTGCTGATCCACAATGAGCGTCTTCACTCGTGACGAGAGCACCGTAACTAAAGTAGCAACCGCGAAGGAGCTGACAACCTGCTGCAAAGCGCTTGTTAGCGACGTGACCCGGCTGACGAGCTCGCGCGGCGCTTTTTGCAGCAAATGCGAGTTGAGCGGCATCATCATGAGGCCGGAGCCCATGCCCGCCATAATGAGCGGAAGCAGCAGGTCGCTGCCTTCTGTCGTCAAATCGACCTGCGTATACTGAAAAATCGCACCGGATACAAGGCTGAGGCCAATAACGACAAGCCAGCGCACCCCGATTTTATCGAACAAATAGCCGCCAATCGGCATCATAAACGCAGAAGCTAGCGCCTGCGGGAACAAGGTCAGCCCCGTATCAAAGGCGCCGTAGCCGCGAGCCTGCTGCAGAAATTGCGGAAGCAGGAAAATCGCGCCGAAAAGCGAAAATTGCAGCAGCCACTGCACAAAAATGCTGAATGAAAAGTCCACGGAGCGGAACACGCGAAGCTCCAGCAGCGGTGTTTTTGACCGCAGCTCTACGATAATAAATGCGATGAGCGCAATGCCGCCGATAACGAGCCCGCCAATCGTTTTATCCGACGACCAGCTTTCTGCGCCTTGCGTAACCCCGTAGGATAAGGCGGCAAATGCAAGCGGCCCTAAAATCATGCCCGGAATATCAATGCCGGCAACCTGCTTGCGCTCCGTCTTCGGCAGCTTCCAAAGGCCAAAAATAATGCTGAAAATGCCGACCGGAATGTTAATCAGGAAAATCCAGTGCCAGGAGTGATATTCTACGAGCCAGCCCGCCAAAATCGGGCCAACCGCAGGCGCGAGCAAAATCGGCACGCCCATCATCCCCATGACTTGCCCTACCTTATTCGGCGGGCTTAAACGAAACACATAAGCCATAGCGACCGGCATAACGAAACCGCCGCCCAAGCCTTGAATAATCCGAAATACGATGAGCCACTCGGCGCTGCTAGGCAATGCGCATAGCAATGATGCCAAGGTGAAGGCTACAACCGAGCCTAAAAATATATTTTTGGCTCCAAAGCGATCCGAAAGCCAGCCTGAAAGCGGAATAACCGCCGCCGTCGCCAGCATATAGCCCGTTACCGTCCATTGAATCGTTGGCAAATCGGTTTTAAAATCAATGACGAGTCTAGACAACGCCACATTCATCGCTGTTGAATCCAAAATAACCATAAATATGCCTGAAATAATGGCGATCATCGGTACGATAATGCTTGCCAAGCGGAATTCAGGCTCTGCGCCGCCTTTCGATGCTGCTTGCGACATTTGTTCTCCCCCTGCCTATCTACACAAGATGACTTACTTGCCCATTTCCCAATGGACAGCTGTCCCATCACATATAATAAGGGCATTTTACCTTATTGTCAAATATTTTAGTTGTTAAGTATTTGTAGGTTAAGCATTTCAGTTTCATGACCTTATAAACCTTTTATAAACCCTATTTAAACCTATGCCAGCCGTTTCCTTGCAGCACAAAAACCGCCATCCCGGCAGCAGCTGCATCCGGATGGCGGCTTGTATTTTATACCCAATCGGCTTTTTTACTACTCGGTTACCGTTCCGTAAATCAAGACAGGAGCTTCGACTTTGTCGCCGATACGGATATTGTCATAAATTTTCGCGAGCACATCGTCCACATTTTCACGATTGGCATGAATCGTTACGAGCGATTCGCCGGCTTTGACGGTGTCGCCAACTTTTTTATTCAGCATCAAGCCTACAGCCAAATCGATTTCCGAGTCCTTCGTTGCGCGTCCTGCACCCAGCAGCATCGCTGCTGTACCGATTTCGTCGGCAACAATCTCCGCTACAACACCGTCGGTTTTCGCTGGCACTTCAATTAAGTAAGCCGCTTGCGGCAGCTTCTCTGGATGGTCAACAACCGATGGGTCTCCGCCCTGATTGGCAATAAACACTTTGAATTTCTCCAGTGCTTTGCCATTGCGAATGACTTCCTTCAGCATTTCCTCCGCCTCTTCCAGCGAGCTTGCTTTGTTCGCCAAATACACCATTTGACGCCCTAACGCCAGACAAAGCTCCTCCAAATCTTTTGGACCTTTCCCTTGCAGCGTATCAATCGCTTCCTTCACTTCCAAGGCGTTGCCGATTGCAAAGCCCAGCGGCTGGCTCATGTCGGAAATGACAGCCATCGTTTTGCGACCCACGTTGTTGCCGATGCTCACCATCGCGTGCGCAAGCTCCTTCGCATCGTCCACCGTCTTCATGAAGGCGCCTGCGCCTGTTTTCACGTCAAGCACGATAGCGTCGGAGCCGGCAGCGATTTTTTTGCTCATAATCGAGCTTGCGATAAGCGGAATGGAGTTAACGGTAGCTGTAACATCGCGCAGCGCATACAGCTTCTTGTCAGCTGGCGTCAGGTTGCCGGATTGGCCGACGACCGCGATTTTATCCTTGTTCACGAGACGAACAAATTCTTCCTTCGCAAGCTCCACGTGGAAGCCAGCAATCGCCTCAAGCTTATCTGTCGTCCCGCCGGTGTGGCCGAGGCCTCGTCCCGACATTTTGGCAACCGGAATATCCAGCGCTGCAACGAGCGGGGCTAGAACGAGCGTCGTCGTGTCGCCAACACCGCCAGTGGAGTGTTTATCTACCTTCACGCCTTCAATGGCAGACAGATCGATCGTATCGCCGGAATTCACCATCGCCATCGTCAAATCAGCGCGCTCCTGCTCCGTCATATCCTTAAAGAAAATCGCCATTGCCATTGCGCTGGCTTGATAATCAGGAATTTCGCCCTTCGTATACCCTTGAATGAAGAAGTTAATTTCTTCAGCGCTCAGCACTTCACCATCGCGTTTTTTCTCAATCAGGTCTACCATTCTCATGCTGCATTCTCCTCACGGTTTTAAATAAATTTATAAGCTAGGCTACCTTGCCTATTACAAGGAAGTTACCGTTTCCAGTGCTACTTCCATCATGTCATTGAATGTGCTTTGTCTTTCGGCAGAAGTCGTTTCCTCGCCGGTCAGCAGGTGGTCGCTTACGGTCAAAATCGTCAGGGCATTGACGCCATATTTAGCAGCGAGCGTATAAAGCGCCGTCGTTTCCATTTCAACGCCAAGCACATTGTGCTCCATCAGCTTCTCGACAATGGACTTATCATCCCGATAAAAGCTGTCCGAGCAAAAAATATTGCCGACATGCAGCTTGAGGCCTTTGGCTACGCCGCGCTCGTAAGCCGCCTTCAGCAGCTCGAAGCTGGCAATTGGCGAGAAGTCATAGCCGCCGAATACGTGGCGATTCATGCTGGAATCTGTACAAGCCGCTTGCGCCAAAATAACCTCGCGCACGTTTACGCTTTTTTGCATCGCGCCGCATGTGCCGACACGAACGAGATTTTTCACTCCATATTCGCGAATGAGTTCATTGACGTAAATGCTGATGGACGGTACGCCCATGCCTGTTCCCTGCACCGAAATACGCTTGCCTTGGTAAGTCCCTGTAAAGCCCAGCATACCGCGCACTTCGTTGTAGCACGTTACATTTTCCAAATACGTATCCGCAATGTATTTCGCTCTTAGCGGATCGCCCGGCAATAAAATCGTTTCGGCGATGTCGCCTTGCTTTGCATTAATATGAACACTCATTGAAGGATCTCCTCTGCTTCTTTAATTTAGTTAGTTAGTTGATGCGTTCATTGGTTCGTTTAATGATGGCATGAAGCTGGTTCCATGATCAGGCAGTGTAACGCCGAAATTATCGGCAATGGATGCTCCAACATCAGCGAAGGTGCTTCTCAGCGCGAGCTGCCTGCCGCCTTGCTTGAAACGCGGCGAATAGACGAGCAAAGGCACATATTCGCGGGTGTGATCCGTTCCTTCATAAGTCGGATCATTGCCATGATCAGCCGTAATGATGAGCAAATCCTGCTCCGTCAGCTTGGCGAATACTTCTGGCAGTCTGGCATCATATTGCTCTAAAGCCTGTCCATACCCTAGCGGATCGCGGCGGTGGCCGTACAGCGCATCAAAATCGACAAGGTTTAGAAAGCTGAGGCCCTTGAAAGGCTCATCCAGCACCTCAACAAGCTTATCCATGCCATCTTCATTCGAGATGGTGCGAACGGCCTTCGTAACCCCTTCTCCATCAAATATATCGGCAATTTTGCCAAGCGATATGACAGCTAGCCCCGCATCCCTCAGCGTATTCATTACCGTTGGCTGAAAAGGCTTAAGCGCGTAATCATGGCGATTAGCGGTACGCTTGAAATGTCCGATTTCCCCTACAAACGGACGGGCAATAATCCGACCCAGCATATACGGGTCATCCAGCGTAATTTCCCGGCAGTATTCGCATATGTCGTACAGCTCTTTAAGCGGTACAATTTCTTCGTGCGCAGCAATTTGCAGCACCGAATCCGCCGAGGTGTAAATAATGAGCGCGCCTGTCTTCACATGCTCTTCGCCCAGCTCTTCAATAATTTCCGTTCCACTAGCCGCTTTATTGCCGATGACCTTGCGGCCTGTCTTCTTCTCAATACGGGCAATCAGCTCATCTGGAAAGCCATCTGCAAAGACGCGGAATGGCGTCTCGATATGAAGGCCCATCATCTCCCAGTGCCCTGTCATCGTATCCTTGCCGCTGGACGCCTCCTGCATTTTCGTATAAAAAGCAAGCGGATGATCCGCAGCCGGAACCCCGGCAACCGGTTCAATATTCGACAGTCCAAGCGCAGCCATATTCGGCATATGCAGTCCGCCCATCTCGCGGGCAATATGCGAGAGCGTATGGACGCCAAAGTCTCCGAACGCGGCAGCATCCGGCGCTTCGCCGATGCCTACCGAGTCCATTACAATTAAATGTATCCGTTCAAATGCTGCCATGCCTGGCACCGCCTCTCCTCAAGCGTAAACGGCTTTCGCCATCCTCTGGCGGCAAAGCTGCCGTTTCGCGTTGCAATATAAAGAAAAGATAGAAAAATCATATCCTTTCTTATATTTTAAATGAAAATTCCTGCAATCGTCGCCGACAGCACGCTGACCAGCGTTGCACCATACAGCAGCTTCATGCCGAAGCGTGCAACGGCATTGCCCTGCTTCTCATGCAAACCTTTGACCGCGCCTGCAATGATGCCAATGGAGGAGAAATTAGCGAAAGAGACGAGAAACACCGACACGACGCCGACTGCTTTAGCCGAAAGATCAGGATATTTGCTAATTTCCAGCATCGCTACAAATTCATTCGAAACCATTTTCGTGGCCATAATGCTTCCCGCATCAACGGCATCTTTCCACGGCACCCCCATAATAAAAGCGAAAGGAGCGAAAATAAATCCAAGTATTTGCTGAAAGGAAATGCCGAGAATGCCAAGAAACAATCCATTAATCATGCCGATGAGAGCAATAAAACCGATCAGCATCGCCGCGACAATAATCGCAACCTTGAAGCCGTCCATAATATATTCGCCCAGCATTTCGAAAAAGGTCTGCTTCTCCCCTTCCTCCTGTACTTGCAGCACGTCTTCGCCTTCCTCCACCGTATACGGGTTAAGAATAGAAGCGATAATAAAGCCGCCGAACAGGTTGAGGACGAGCGCGGTCACCACATATTTCGGGTCTAAAATTTGCATATACGAGCCGACAATCGACATCGATACGGTGGACATCGCCGAGGCGCACAGCGTATACAGGCGATGCTTCGGCAGCAGGCCAATTTGTTTTTTGACCGAAATGAATACTTCCGATTGGCCCAAAATGGCTGATGCGACCGCATTATACGACTCCAGCTTGCCCATGCCATTGACTTTGCTTAACACATATCCGATGCCCTTAACGATAAAGGGAAGGATTTTCAAATATTGCAAAATGCCAATTAGCGCGGAAATGAAGACGATTGGCAGCAGAACCGACAGGAAAAAGGAAAATTGTCCTTCATTTAAAATGCCTCCAAATACAAAATTGATCCCTTCCTGCGCGTAGGAAAGCAGATGCTCGAACACGCCGGAAAAACCTTTAATCAAGGTCGCGCCCGCAAACGTATTTAATAGCACAAAGGCAAGAACCACCTGCAAAACGATCATGATGGCAATCGGCTTGAAACGAATATTTTTCTTATTGTTGCTGACGATATAGGACAATCCTAGCACAACAAGCAGGCCTAATAAAGCTACGATGTATTTCATAGTTGCCGCCTCCTATTTTTTCATCATTATGGAAGTTGATTGGCTGAATAGAGCGCTTACAAATCTATGCTGATGCCGCCGCTCTTTCGTTTATCGAGAAAAGCGGGCCGCTCCTTCGAAAAGGAGCCGCACCGTGTTCTATGGTTACTTCATTAATAAGCGGCGCTGGATTGCTCGCCCTGCATGATTTTCACGCCGGAGCTTGCTCCGATGCGCGTTGCGCCTGCTTCGATCATTTTTTTCATATCATCAAGTCCCCGTACACCGCCCGATGCTTTCACTCCGAGCTTGTCGCCAACTGTTTTGCGCATGAGCGCTACGTCTTCAGCTGTTGCTCCGCCAGTAGAGAAACCCGTCGAGGTTTTTACAAAGTCAGCTCCGGCTTTCACTGCAAGCTCGCAAGCACGAACCTTTTCTTCATCGGTGAGCAGGCTTGTCTCAATAATGACCTTCACAATTGCTTTGCCTGCTGCCGCATCAACAACCGCTTTAATGTCCTGCTCCACGTAATCATCGTTGCCGTCTTTTAAAGCGCCAATGTTGATAACCATATCAATTTCGTCGGCACCATTTGCAATCGCATTGCCCGTTTCAAACGCTTTAACGGTGCTCGTCGATGCTCCTAATGGAAAGCCGATAACGGTGCAAACTTTGGACTTGCTTCCTGCCAGCTGCTCAGCGGCAAAAGCGACCCAAGTCGGATTTACACAAACCGAAGCAAATTCATATTGTTTCGCTTCCTCCGTCAGCTTAGCGATCTCTGCTTTCGTCGCGTCAGCACGCAGCAGCGTATGATCAATCATTCCAGACAAATTTAACATGACCTGTTCCCCTTCCCCATATACGAGTTCCTCAAATACACACTCAGTTTAACACGCATTTGGTCATATGTAAACATTAGCTTGGACTTATGTTCACAAAATAAAGCATTAAAATGCTGATATTCCGTTTTACCGCCAATTCCTTTAATAAATTACCCATTTTCGCTGTCTATCACTCATCAAATAATGAACATATGTAAAATTTATTTTTTAACAAAAAGAAAAACGCCTCCGCAGCTTCGTTCCTGCTGAAGGAATCGAAGATTACGAAAGCGTCCTAAATGGCTTCTTACTGGTCAGTATGGGTAGAATGGGCGGCATCATGCCCAAACCTATTTGCCACACCTATGCTAATCACTAAATTTGGAAGCATGGAAAGCTTTAATGTGCTGCCGAACTTCCTCAGCTGTGTCAAGATCAAGCACAACGCTTAGCAACTTGGCGCTATCCTGCACATTTAGTCTAGACAGCGTAAACTTTTGCTTCGCCAGAGAAGCCGCATCCATACTCCATTCATCCAGCTCCATTCCGAGCAGCAGCGGTGCTGCGAGCGGATCGCCCGCCATTTTACCGCACATGCCAACCCATTTGCCTTCCTTGTGCGCCGCTAGTATCAAGCTGCGAATCGAGCGGATAACGGCCGGATGGAAATAATCATATAAGTGCGCGACCTTCTCGTTCATGCGGTCAACGGCAAGCGTATATTGCACCAAATCGTTTGTGCCAATGCTGAAAAAGTCAACCTCTTTGGCGAAACGGTCCGCCAGCTGAATGACAGACGGAACCTCGGCCATTATACCGATTTCCAGTTTTTCATCAAAGGCGATGGCCTGCTCCTTCAGCTCGTCCATAATTTCAAGCGTCAACTGCTTGGCAGCGCGGAACTCCTGCATGGAGGATATCATCGGGAACATGATTTTAACGGTGCCGAAGGCGCTGGCACGAACAATCGCCCGAAGTTGGGTGCGGAACAGCTCCCGCTCATTCAGACAAAGGCGGATAGCGCGATTGCCGAGAAATGGATTGTCCTCGTGCGGCAAATCCCAATAGGACAGCTCCTTGTCTCCGCCAATATCCAGCGTGCGGATAACGATAGGCTTGCCTTTCCAAGCTTCAGCAAGCTGTTTATATACAGCAAATTGTTTTTCTTCGTCCGGGAAGGAGTCAGCGTTCATGAACAGAAATTCCGTTCGGAACAAGCCGGTCCCATGGGCCTCGTCCACTAGCCCTTCACGCATTTCCTCCGGCATGCCGACGTTGACAGCGAGCTCGATCAGCTTGCCATCCTCCGTCTGTGCTGGCAGCAGCCTGTATTTCTCAAGCTTCACTGCTGCGGATTGCTCCTCCTGCTGCCGGCCTTCATATTCCGAGCGGGTAGCCTGATCGGCATTCAGCACGATAACGCCCTCCGTACCGTCCAGAATCAGCTCCTCACCATGGCTCAGCTGCTCGAAAGCAGCACCAGTGCCCACAACTGCAGGAATGCCGAGCGAGCGGGACAAAATCGCTGTATGCGTCGTTTCTCCGCCAACCCGTGTCACAAAGCCAAGCACAATGCTGCGATCAAGCTGCACGGTAACGGAAGGCGTTAAATCTTCCGCTACTAAAATAACAGGCTCTGTAATACTCGCCAGATCCGGATAAAAAACCTGCTGCAAATGGCTCATGAGCCGATCCGCAACGTCCTTCACATCATGAATGCGTTCCTTTACATATGCATTGTTCATCTTCTCAAACAGCGCGGAAAGCTGGGCCAGCACGGTTTGTACCGCTTGTTCAGCGGACGCCTGCTTGCGCTTAATTTGACCGCGAATATCGCCGTAAAAGGCGGGATCATCCAGAAAGCTCAGCTGTCCCTCGATAATTGCCGTTTTGTCCTTCCCTAGCTTCGCCTCGGTTTTGGCAATGATCGCATTCAGCTCTGCTGCCGACTGGCGCTTCGCCTGCTCCAGGCGTTCAAGCTCCGCCTCCACCTGCTCCGGCTCAATCCGCTGAGGATAAGCCGCCTCTACAGCAGGCGCGCCATAGATGAATGCTTTCCCGAAGCGGATACCTTCCGAAACGCCGATGCCTTTGATGCGATGCTCGCTCATTGCTCTCCGAAACCTTGCTCGAATAATTCAGCAAGCTTGGCGACAGCCTGCTCCTCATCTTCGCCGTCTGCCGACAGCTTGACTTCAGCCCCTTTTTCCAAACCAAGCGCAATGATGCCAAGCACGCTTTTCGCATTTGCCTCCCCGCCGCCAACCACCTCTACGTAAATATCCGCTGTGAATTGTCCTGCTGCATTAGCTAGCACTTGGGCCGGGCGCAAATGCAGCCCTTCTACATTTATGATCGTTAATACACGTGTTTGCATCTCTCTGTCTCCTCCTTTAATCCCGCTGTGCTTACAGGGCGCTTTCCAATGTTTTCAAAATATCTGCTGCGTTTTGGCCATCCAGCAGCTCTTGACGGAAGCTTTCGTGTATCAGCTTGCGCGATACCGAAGCCAAAATCCGCAAATGCTCCTTGCCTGCATCCGATTCCGGAATGGCCAGCAAAATAATCGAAGTGACCGGCTTGCCATCAAGGGAGCCCCAGTCAATTGGCTGTGAAAGACGGGCAAAAGCTAAGCCCGGCTTGCTGACACCCGCGGATTTGCCATGCGGAATCGCAACCCCAAAGCCGATGCCTGTTGACGCATGCTGCTCACGCGCCTCAACCGAAGCTAGAAAAGCAGCCTCATCGTTCAAATAACCAGCCGATTGCAGCCGCTCAGCAAGCTCTTTAATAACGGCTTGACGGTCACCAGCGGATGAATCGAGAATGATTGTTTCAATATTTAATAAGGTTTGGGATGACATGTTCATTACCTCCATGGAGTGGGATTTAAGCTGCTGCCAGCTTATTTTTTTTGAGCAAGGATACCGTTACGGCTGTAACAACAGAACCGATGACAATAGCTGCGGCATAAGCGCCGAGATGCGTTACTGCATTTGGAATAGCGAGTACGAATGCCCCGCCATGCGGCGCTTGCAGCGTCGCCCCAAACACCATCGACAGCGCGCCCGCTACTGCGGAACCAAGCACCGTACCTGGGATGACACGAAGCGGATCAGCGGCTGCGAAAGGAATAGCTCCTTCGGTAATAAAGGCCAGCCCCATGACTCCTGCTACTTTTCCCGCATCGCGCTCTTCTTTGGAAAATTTGTTTTTGCGAATGACGGTCGCAAGCCACAAGCCAAGCGGCGGAGTCATTCCTGCTGCCATCACGGCAGCCATTGGGCCGTACACATGGCTTGCAAGCAAGCCGACAGCAAATGTATACGCTGCCTTATTAAGCGGACCGCCCATATCGAACGCCATCATAGCCCCAAGCAGCAAGCCGAGCAAAATCGCATTCGTTGAATTCAGGCCTGTCAGCCATGTCGTCAAAATATCCATCAATGTCTTCACTGGCGTTCCTACGACATAAATCATAATCAGCCCGACTATGAGCGTCGACAGCACGGGGATAATAAGAATCGGCTTAATGCCTTCCAGCGATTTCGGCAGCTTGATCGCATGACGCAGCCATTTTGCCACATAGCCGGCAAGAAAGCCTGAAATAATACCGCCGAGGAAGCCGGCTCCCAGCTGGCTGGCCAGCATTCCGCCTACAAGTCCGGGCGCAAGGCCGATCCGGTCTGCGATAGAGAAGGAAATAAAGCCGGATAAAATCGGAATCATTAAAGCGAATGCCGCCCCGCTCCCAATGTTCATCAGCGCTGCTGGGAGCGTACCTTCCTCTTGGAACGCTTTTATACCGAAAATAAACGAAATCGCAATAATGATTCCCCCGGCGACAACGAGCGGCAGCATATTCGACACACCAGTCATCAAGTGCTTGTAGGCACCCGTTCGCACAGAGCTGCCCTCTTTCTTCGTCTGCTCCTGTGCAGGTGCGGCCGCCCCAGCTTGAGCCGCTTCTTTCGCCAGCGCCTGCTCAATCAAGCCTGCCGGATTGCGGATGCCTTCGGCAACGCCAACTTTAATAATCGGCTTGCCTGCAAATCGAGATTCCAATACATCGGTATCCGCTGCCAAAATAATCGCGTGCGCTTCGGCGATTTCCTCCGGCGTAAGCTCATCCTCTACGCCAAGCGCGCCGCGCTTTTCAACCTTCAGCGGAACACCTTTCTCCTCTGCCATTTTAAGCAATGATTCCGCGGCCATATACGTATGGGCAATGCCAGTCGGACAAGAAGTTACAGCCAGCAATTTCTTCATGTCAATTCCTCCCTTATGATGTCGCCAGTCTCTTCAATATAATCACAATGCCTGAATATTTATATCGCCCGCCCGGCTGCGAATTTCCTCAAACTCGCATACTTGGGTACCTGCTTTGGAAGCTGTTATCGTTCCAGCGGCCGTACTCCACCTTGCCACATTTTCGAGGCTGCTATTTTGCAATAGCGCCTGTGCAAGTACGGCTACCATTGAATCTCCTGCGCCAACGGTGCTCAGCGCCTCAATGGGAAACGGCTTTGCCAAGTAGGCTTCGTTGCCGCTCATGACGATAGCCCCATCTGCGCCCATCGATATCATAACGAGCGTTATCCCCTGAGCAAGCAGCTGTCTTCCCGCCTGAACGATTTCCTCTTCCGAGTCCAGCTTGCGCTGAGCAAGCTGCTCCAGCTCATAAAGATTCGGCTTGACCGCGTAAGGAGTCGCTTTGATTCCAGAAACCATCGCCTCGCCATCCGCATCCAGAATCGTACGTACGCCTAGCTTGCGCGCTTTCAAAATAAAATCATGATACAGCTGCGGCGGCGCCCCCTTCGGCAGACTGCCTCCAAGGACGAGTACCGACGCTTTCGGCAGCAGCTCATCGAGCAGCTGATCCAGCTCGGCAAGCTGGCTTTCGCTGACCGCAAAGCCCGGCTCATTCACCTCGGTCGTCGTTCGCTGCTTCTGATCTACAAGCTTCATATTCGTCCGCGTCTCGCCCGGTACTTCAACAAATGCCGTATGAATGCCTGAACGATCCAGCTCATCTTTAATTCGTTTGCCTATGCCGCCAGCGATAAATCCTGCGGCGGTAACGCTGGCTCCAAAGGTGTGCACGATTCGCGCCACATTAATGCCTTTCCCGCCGGGATCAAGGCGGATGTCCTCCGCCCGGTTGAGCCCGCCCAGCTTCAGCTCCTGAAGCATAATCGTCTTGTCCATGGAAGGATTCAAAGTAAGTGTAATGACTTGCTGCTTGGACATGCTGTTACGCCTCCTTTCCTGCCGAGGTTCGATACACCTCGACGCCTCGCTCTTCCAGCTTCCGGGCAAATTCCTCCGGCATATCCGAATCGGTAATGCACACGTCAATATCGCTCCAATCAGCGAAGCGCGCGAAGCTGATCTGATTCACCTTGCTGCTGTCGCTGAGTAAAATAATGCGGTCAGCGCGCTTGATCATTTTGCGCTTGATGTCTCCCTCGACCACGTTCGGCGTGCTAAGTCCTTCCTCCAAATCCATGCCGTTCGTCGCCATAAACGCCTTGTCAACCTTAATGAAATCCAGGCTGCGCTCGGTAATCGGCCCGACCAGTGACAATACGCCAGGCCGGTAAGCCCCTCCTAGTACAATGACATCAATGCCTGGCGGCAGCTCCAAATCCTGCGGAAGCATGAGCGAATTGGTCACAACCGTCAGCTTCGTAAACGCTGTCAATTGCTGCATCAAATAAAAAGTAGTTGTGCCGGAGTCCAGCAAAATCGTATCCCCATTGCTAATCCATTGAACCGCTTTAGCTGCAATCGCTTTCTTTTGCTCCGTTGATGTAATCTCCCGCTCGGAAAAGCTCGGTTCAAAGTTAACGCTGCGAATGGATATCGCTCCGCCATGCGTGCGCTTAAGCAGCCCGGCTTCCTCCATCTCCCGCAAATCCCGGCGAATCGTCGACTCTGATACTTGAAACTTTTCACATAGTGCCTGCAGGTCAACTCGCTTCTGCTCTTCTACTAAAGCTAAAATTAAATTTTTGCGTTCTTCACCAAAAATGTTCCTCACCGCCTATTTGATCGTTTATGAAATCATTCAGCCATTCAAATGAATGATTATGAACGTTTTATTTATAAACCGATTATATTCAGTCAAAGACGTGATGTCAATTGGTTTATTTAACTATTATTTTCATAAACGGTCATACTCAGTCATTCCCTGAACTTATTCAAGGCAAATGGTCTGCGCATGCCCATGACCATTCACACATTGCTATTTAGAAGGTTAAGCCTATAAAATAGGATAAGACAAGCGTAAACGGCTTTGCCGTTCTCTGGCGGCACAGCGCGTTTCAGTCCAAGAAATATAGAGAATGGATGGATAATCATATCCTTTCCTCTATTTCAAAAAAATCAATTATTGCGAGGTGTTTTCTTATGCAGCCAACACTAGAAACAGAACGATTGATTTTGAGAGCGTTTAACTTAGACGACGCAAGCAGAGTCCAGAAACTGGCCGGCAATATTGAAGTAGCAAGTACAACACTGTCTATTCCTTACCCCTATCCTGATGGGGCAGCCGAGGATTGGATTAGCAACAATACAATTAGAGCAAGCAATGGAGAGGGCTTCCCTTTCGCAGTGACCCGCAAAAAAGACAATGCCTTAATCGGCTGCATGAGCTTAAATCTGAGCAAGCCCGATCAGCGAGGCGAACTGTCTTACTGGTCAGGTAAGCCTTATTGGGGGCATGGCTACGCCACAGAAGCGGCAAAGCGTGTCATCCAATTCGGCTTTGAGCAGCTGGCTTTGAATAAAATTATGGCAGCAGCTATGGCCAAAAACCCTTCTTCCTCCAATGTCATGAAAAAAGTTGGCATGAAATATGAAGGCGAATTCAAGCAGCATATTTTCAAATGGGGCGAATTTGAGGACCTGGTCTTTTACGGATTGACAAGGGCGGATTATGAGGAGCTTAATCGTTGATTTTGAATAAAAGCAAGTTTGCATGAAAAGCATGTCTGCAACAATAAAAAATCGTGCATGAATAGAAGGAAGAGGAGGGCAGCTGCCCTCCTCTTCTTCTGCTTATGAGCTTATGATTTATGACGGCTTTTTAAAATTTCAATCTCTTCTTCGACCTTCGCAATCATGTTCCGATGGGCGTCAAGCCGATAAACGATTACAGATGATACCACCTCGGTAATGCGCGCTGTCTGCTCAAAGGTCGCTTCAAGCTTTAATTCCATACGCTCCAGCTGCTCATTCACTTTTCTAAAGCCTTCGCGCTGACTATCAGCAAGCGCTTGATGACTTTCAGCAAGCGTCTGGTGACTTTCAGCAAGTGCCTGATGACTTTCAGCAAGCGATTGTTGACCACTAACAAGCACCTGATGACTTTCAGTAAGTGCTTGCTGCCCTTCTTCCAACGTTCCTACCCGTTCGTTGATGATCTTAACGACAGAAAGCAATTCCTTCAAAGTAGATTCAATAATGTTGTTTTCCATCAAGTCAACCAACCTTTCGCTTTAATTACGGTTAGTATGATGGAAGATTTGGAAGACGTCAAATTGCCACTGCCTCTGCAAATTTGACAAAATATCTTTAATATGCTTGCGTGATTTATAAGCTATGAAGACCCGACTATAAAAAAATAGGAGGGCAGCTGCCCTCCTATTTTCCCCACTCTCGTTGTACAGCCATTCAAGCACAAAATGCTCTTTACTTTATCGCTTATACCCGGCTGATAAGGAACTCAAAAGCCAGCTCCTGATCCGCTGGGATCAAATATTCATCATGGACAGGAGCGCCCCAGCTGTCGTCGCCGCCGACACCCATTTGTCTGCCTGCTACCGTCACGACTGTATAATGAACGTTTGGAAGCTCATGGTGATGCTGCGCGCTCTCCAGCTCAAATGCAGTATAAGGCGCAATGTTGCATTCTACAGGCTGAGTTGCCGGCGCTGAAATGCGAATGCCTCTTCCGAGATCATTCGTAATGCTTACACGGCGGACACCTGTACGATTGCCCGACTCTTGCGGCACAACATAACCGGATACATTATCTGCGGCAACGTTTTGGAATTCGCCAAGACGCGCCCCAAACGCACGGTCAATGTAGTTTTCATCCGGACCCATTGCATACCAGTCCAGATGCTGATAATCAGCAGGCACCTTGAACGAAAGAGCGAAAATCGGCAGCTTCGGCAAGTTCGCTGCTCCCTCATAACGCGATTTCACCTGTACGCTTCCGTCACCCAGCACCGTATAGGCTACTGTCACCAATACATCGGCACTAATGCTAAGGCGATATTGGAACGTTACCGTTGCCGTTCCCTCCTGCTCGGTCAACACAACACTAATGCATTTGCGTGTCAAGCTGGCAGCAAACCACATGCCGGAATCAAAGCCAAGTGAAAAACCTTTGTCATTATCCGTCGTTGCCCGCCAGAACAATGGAGCTGGCGGCAGTGCAATCATCTCTTTGCCCGAATAGTTGACCGAGGTCAGCGTACCCGCCTGCTTGGAGAACATAATGCTGAAATCGCGCCCATGTACGCCGATGTTGACATCGCCTTCTACGACGCGCAGTTCTCCTGCCGGAAGCGAAGCTGCTACCTTTTGCTCCACTAAAAATACGAATTGTCCAAACGACAGCTCATGTCCTGCATCTGCCCAAAGCGTGCTTGCTTTCAGCTGCAAGGACGCATGAATAACATATTCGCCCGCTTGCTCTGCCGCTGGAAGCACTACCGGAACATAAGCTTCGCTTTGTGCAGCTACTTGAACTTCGCTTACGCTGCGGAAAATTTCTGCACCTTCCAGATGCAGCTTAATGACCAGCTCATAAGCATCTGTTCCTTCAAACAGATTTTCATTGACGATTTTCACGCCTTCGCGGTCAGGAAACAGCTTAATGTTCTGATAAAGGAACTTCACTTCCTGCATTTTCGGCGATACTTTACGATCAGCATAGACGATACCATTCGTACAGAAATTATAATCGGTCGCACGGTCGTCGAAGTCCCCGCCATAAGCGAGGAATTCCTTGCCGAAGCGGTCTTTTTTCACAATGACCTGATCGATGTAATCCCAAATAAAGCCGCCTTGGTACAACGCATATTTTTGCTCAAGCTCTGTATATTTGTGCATGCCGCCAACCGAGTTGCCCATTGCATGCATGTACTCGCAGCTGATGTACGGCTTTTGCGGATTATCGTTCAAATAAAGCTCGATATCTGCCGGCTTCGCATACATGCGGCTTTCCATGTCGCTCGTAGCATCATAGTCGCGATTATGGAATACACCTTCATAATGAACGAGGCGGCTAGGGTCAGCGCTGCGGAAATAGTTCGATACGTTCAGCAGCACCTCGCCTGCATAAGCTTCATTGCCGACCGACCAGATTAAGATGGACGGATGGTTTTTGTCCCGCTCGACCATAGAAATCGCCCGATCCATTACGATATCCTGCCATTCCAGCTTATTGGCAGGAACGTTCCACGACGGCTCCACTGCGCCCATTTTTTGCCATGAGCCATGCGTTTCCAAATTCATTTCATCAATGACATACAATCCATACACGTCACACAGCTCATACCATAACGATTGGTTCGGGTAATGGGAGGTGCGAACCGCATTCAAATTGTTTTGCTTCATCGTCTTAATATCCCACAGCATATCGCCTGCCGTAATGGCACGCCCTCTGCGAGGATTAAATTCATGGCGGTTAACGCCTTTGAAAACAATTCGTTTGCCGTTAATATGCATGACTTTGTCGATCATTTCGAATTTGCGGAAGCCTACGCGCTGCGGAACTACTTCAAGAAGTTCGCCTGCCGCATTATAAACTTCTACATACAATTTATATAAATACGGATTTTCCGCATTCCACAGCGACACGGCTCCAGCATCAAGCGACGCCGTCCATACCCCAGCTTCCGTTGCCTCTGCAGCTCCAGCCACAACCGCCTGTCCAGCTGCGTCCTTTAGGACAAGCTTGATGCTTGCGCTGTCAACCGCACCGCTCAGCTTCAAGTCCACCAACAGCTTGCCTTGCTTATAAGCCGCATCCAGCTCTGTTTTTACGAACAGATCTCGAACATGAATCGCTGGAACGGTATACAAATACACATCGCGGAAAATGCCAGAAAAACGCCAAAAATCTTGATCCTCGAGCCAGCTTCCCGTGCTGCGCTGATAAACCTCAACGGCTAGCCTGTTTTCACCCTCCTGCAAATAAGGAGTCAAATCAAACTCGGCCGGTGTAAAGCTGTCCTCGCTATAGCCAACGAACTTTCCGTTCAGCCATACGTAGAAGGCAGATTCTACGCCTTGGAAGGAAATATATACGGGCTTGTTAAGCATGTTTTGAGGCACGTTAAAATGCTTCACATAGCTTCCTACCGGATTGTCATTTTCCGATATAGCCGGCGGGCGCAGCTCATGATGTCCATCCCAAGGATACATCGTATTGACATATTGCGGCTTGCCATAGCCTTGAAGCTGAATGTGGCCTGGCACCTCAATCGACTCCCAAGTGTCGCTATTAAAATTTTGCTCATAAAAAGTAAACGGACGATCAGCAGGTCTTACGGCATAGTTGAACTTCCAGCTGCCATTCAGGCTGTGGCGCAGCTTCATGCTGCCAGCTGCCTCCGCCTCTGCTGCAGTTTCATAATAACGGTGATCGGAATGAGCTGGCACTCGGTTAACAGCAAATACACTTACATCAGTTAGCCAGTCGAGGCTCGGCTTTGTAGTAGTCATAAAATAATTCCTCCATAACGTAGATGATAAGTCAGGCGGCTGCATGCATGGCATGCAGCCGCCTATCCCTTGCTTATTTTGCAATCGAAATCATTATTTGACCGAACCGGTCATACCCGCTACAAAATGTCTTTGCATCAGGAAGAACACAAGCGCTGTCGGAATCGTCGAAATCACGATTGCCATCATGATCATGCCGTAATCCGGCGTGTAGCTGGAGCCCAAATTGGAGATCAGCATTGGAATCGTACGCTTGTCTGGCGATTGCAGCACGATAAGCGGCCACAAGTAGTTGTTCCAGCTCGACATAAACGTAATAATTCCCGCTGCCGCATACGTCGTCTTCATCGTCGGCACATAAATGCGGAAGAACAGGGCCAGCTCGTTCAAGCCATCAATACGGCCTGCTTCAAGCAGCTCTTTCGGGAACATTTTAGTGTTTTGACGGAAAAAGAAGATGAGAAACGCTGTCGTCATCGTCGGCAGCACGACGCCCGATAGGGTATCAAGCCCTAAAAACGGAACGCTGCTCGAAATTCCTGCGAACATTTGATACAGCGGAACCATAATCGCCGCGAACGGAATCATCATCGACAGCAGCAAAATCGTGAAGACGATGTCCTTCGCCTTGCTTTTATAAATTTCAAAGCCGTAACCTGCAAGCGAAGCAATCAGCATCGCCAGCAGCGTCGTCGAGATCGAAATTTTAGCCGAGTTCATGAGCGCCGGCACAATGTCGACCGAGCTGAACAAGTTATTAATATTTTCAATAAGCTTGCTGCCTGGAAGCAGTCGCCCTTGAGTTACATCTGAGGAGCTGTTCGTCGCGCTGACGATCATCCACAGAAACGGGAAAATGGAAATGAACGCTGCGACGCTGAGAAAAATATAAACCGATACCCGTTTTAGCTTATCCATTTTTATCACCTGCCGCTTTAAACTGAACAAATGCCAAAATAATAATCATAATTACGATAGAATAAGACACCGTTGCTGCATATCCGAAATCTGCGGAATATTTGAAGGACAGATTGTAAATGTACTGGGAGATGGACATAGACGCGTTGCCCGGACCGCCCTTCGTAATGTTCACAACCTCGTCGAACAGCTGCAGTGTACCGATAGTCGATGTAATGGATGTAAATAAAATAATAGGCTTCAGCAAAGGCATCGTTATGCCGAAAAACTGTCTCGTCGAAGAAGCTCCGTCGATTTTGGCAGCCTCATAAATCGAATGGTCAATATTTTGCAGAGCTGATAAGTAGAAAATCATGTTATAGCCTGTCCAGCGCCATGTAATGGCAATAATAACCGTAATTTTAGCCCAAAATGGATCTGTTATCCATTGAATAGGCGTGCCAATCAGATGCAGCTTGAGCAGCAGTTGGTTCACAAGGCCGTCGCCTGCAAATAAGTATTTGAAAATAACCGAGTAGGCAACAAGTGAAGTAACCGCCGGCAGAAATATTGCTGTACGGAAAAAGCCCTTCAGCTTCAGCTTGCTGTCATTGAGCAGTACGGAAATAAACATGGCTAGCACAATCATAACCGGTACTTGAATGATCAGATAAATAAATGTATTCTTTAGCGCCACACGGAACGTCTGATCACTGAATAGACGAATGTAGTTGTCAAAGCCAACGTAGTGGAGGTTCATCCCTTTGCCGGATTTGAACGAGAGAAGAAGCGCTTGAATCATTGGATAAAAATAAAAGGATGCGATTAGCACGACGGCAACGATGACGAACAGCCATCCCGTCAAGTTAGCTCGATTACGAATTTTTATGCCAGGCTGCGCTGATTTCACGAAAGCCTAACCCCTTTCTTCACGGAAATAAAATCTCGGGGCAATCGCCGCCCCCGCCAATCCAAGCACGAGCTTTTCTGGCGAGGGCTTGTGATCACCCAAGATTTTATTCATCTGCCGTATGGTCGAATTTATTTAACTTGTGTTTCTGCTTGAGCTTGAGCATCAGCCAATACTTGGTCGATTGCTTTGCCGCCCATGAAGTTTTGCATTTCTACAACAAGAATGTCCTCGATTGCATACGTATGCATACCGTAGTTAACTCTTGGAATTTCAGCTGTCCATTTTGCAAAATCAGCTACAACTTTTTGTCCGCCGAAGAAATCATCAGCTGCTTTGTAAGCTTCGCCGTCAGCTGCTGCTTTCAGTGTGCCGATTGCGCCGATATCTGTAGCAAGCTTCTGGTACAGATCCACATCGGAACCGAATGTTTCTTTCAAAAATTCAGCTGCCGCTTCCTTGCCATCAACGTTCATTACATACCACGAGCTGCCGCCAAGGTTCGAAGCGCGAACGGAATCAGCGTTGTTCGCCAGTTTAGGGAACGGTACAACCGCCCATTTGCCGGACTGCGATGCTTCTGCTTTAACCGAAGCGGTAATCCAGTTGCCCGTTGGAACGCTTGCTACTTCGCCGCTGTTAAACGCGCCTACAAACTGGCTCCAGTCGGAAGTTACTTTTACAATGTCCGCTTCCATCAGTTTTTTGTACGTTTCAAATGCTTCTTTCAAAGCCGGGTTGTTTGCCAGGTCTGGCGTTACGCCGTCTTCTTTCAAATACCACGAGCCAGCGGATTGAATCATCATCCGAATAAGGCCAAGATCGTTAGGATCTTGTGTCAGCAGCTGTTTGCCTGTTTTGGCTTTTACTGCTTTGCCGATTTCGATAAATTTATCCCAATCCAGCTCTTGCAGATCAGCTACTTTGTAGCCTGCTTGCTCCAAGTAGTCTGTTCTTACATAAAGACCCGTTACACCGGAGTCGAATGGTACGCCGTATTGCTTGCCATCAAGGCTTGTCGGCCCGATTTTGTAATCGGCGAAGTCTGCCGGTTTGATGTAATCCGATAGGTCAAAGAATGCGTCCGGGTAAGCTTGCAAGAAGCTTTGTGCACGGTAATCTTCAATCAAAATAATTGTTGGAAGACCTTTTGTCGTGCCCGAGTTAAGACCTGCATTCAGCTTTTGGATAATGTCAGCTTGTGCATTTTCAACAATGTTAAGCTTTACGCCAGCATCAGGGTGCTTAGCGGCATAAGCCTCACCCGCACGCTCCATAGCGCCGATGTTAAACGTTTTGTCCCAAGCCCAAACGGTAAGTTCTTTTGTAGCTTCTCCGCTGCCTGTGTTTGTAGAATCATTTGTTTTAGCTGAACATGCTGTGAGCAGCACGAAGCTGGCCAATAGGATGGCAAGCATTTTTTTCACTGAACCCAACCCCTTTTTTATTGTCTGCGTAACTGAAAGCGTTTGCCGGCTAACATTATTCATTATAACAATCTGTTTATTCCATTCGATAGCAATATCTTTATAGGGATTTGTCATTCTTTTATTTGATGTACAACAGTGATTTTTTACCAATAGTAATTAATTTGCTTATTGGTAATATATTTAGACGCTTGATGGTAAGGAATTGATGCATATGGTAAATGTTGGGTTGACCATGTACACAAGCGCTTCTCCTGCCAAATCCTATTTACACCGCTTCGCCTCACTCCCTCCGGTTGCTCTTCACTACTACATCGTTCTTTTTCTTTGGACAATCATGCCTTGTATATGAATTTTGCTCCATCGACAGTCTGATTATTCACGCCGCAAGCATTCGCCAGCGCTATTGAAAAAAAACAGTGGCTGATGCAGGTTTAACCTGACAGCCACTGTTTTACAATCATGAGCAAGCGCACCTTTCTTCTTTTGCAGGACGAATTCGGCATTCTAATATAAACTTTTGTTTATTTTCTGAACCAAATAGTCAAACCTAGGCGACATCAGCTCATCGTCTACGACCTCCAGCTTTTCAGGCTTGAACAATTGGAGTTTTTTTAAGATGTAATAATCAGAGAGTACCTGATGGACCGACAGCTGATTCTCCACTAAATATTTAATATCAATCATGCTTTGCAATAGCTCATCCTGCAAAATCAACAGCTTGCCGCTGATTTTATTAAATATACCTTTATGTATCCCCTCTGCATAAAAGTCCAGCAATTGCTGCTCCCGTTTCTGCATCGCATTTTTTAGCCGCTCGTAACCGTCTGGATAGCTGTCCGCCAGTTCCTTTAAGAACACATCTGTGATGTTTACTGCAAGCAGGACAGACTGCTCAAAAAGCAGTTGGAAGCGGATCCCATAGCTTCGTTCACTTTCCATCTCATCCCCGACAAGCTCATTAATATAGGTTACAAAACCCTCTACAAGTCCCCCAATAATCTCTTCTTTAGCGGAAAAATATTTATAAAGAGTGGCTCGGCTCACATCCATAATTTTTGCAATATCATCCATCCGCAAAGCTTGAAAACCGTTTTTAAGAACATACGGCATCAATTTTACGATTAGTCTCAATCGGGTCTCGTTTAGTTTATCATTGACTTTATTCTCATCGTGCATTTCAAATGCCTCCTCATATTTGTTTAGTATACCTGATCCCACCTCTAGAATAAACACGGTTCACGAATGAAGTATATAAAATAGACAAAAAGAATATATTTTGTTTGAGTTGTATACATTCTTGTGCTATGATGATTTCGAATCCGAGAAACGAAGGAGAGATACTTATAATGAAAACACGTAAGCTGGGCAATAGTGACTTGGTTGTTTCTTCAATTGGCCTAGGTTTAATGGGCATGTCCCCCGGTATTTATGGAGCAACCGATGATGAACATTCCATTCGTACGATTCACCGTGCCTTGGAGCTAGGTGTTACATTATTGGATACTGCAGATGTTTATGGCAATGGTCATAATGAACAATTACTGGGACAAGCTCTCAAGGGCCGTCGTGAACAAGCTGTCGTTGCTACAAAGTTCGCTTTCGCACCTAATTTCGGCGTCATTAACGGTCATCCCGATTATGTAAAAAAATCAATAGACGAGAGCCTGCAACGTTTAGACATTGATTATATTGATCTGTATTACCAGCACCGTGTAGATCCAAATGTCCCTATCGAGGAAACAGTAGGTGCGATGGCTGAACTGGTTGCTGCCGGTAAAGTTCGTTATTTGGGCTTGTCTGAAGCAGATTCCGCTACCATTCGCCGAGCTCATGCCGTCCATCCGATTACGGCTTTGCAAACCGAATATTCGCTTTGGAGCCGGGAAGTGGAGGATGACATTTTACCTACCGTGAACGAGCTGGGTATTACGTTTGTAGCTTACAGTCCGCTGAGCCGAGGCTTTATTTCTGGCGAATTGCAGAAGTTTGAGGATCTGGAAGCGAATGACGTTCGCAGACATTTGCCGCGATTCCAAAAGGAGAACTTCCAAAAAAATGTGGAGCTTGTAAACAAAATCAAAGAAATTTCCATTGAAAAAAATGTCACCGCTTCGCAACTGGCACTATCGTGGACCATTGCAAATGGTACACTTCCGATTCCGGGAACTAAACGCTTGAAATATATCGAGGAAAATGCAGGAGCGGTCGATATTGAACTAAGCGCCGAGGATCTGGCCCGCATTGAAGCTGCTAGTCCAAAAGATACAGTGCACGGTACTCGCTACTAATGAAATGCAGAGCTGCAATCCAGCCTGCCTTTTGCAAAAAAACAGCAGCTCTCCCATGAGGAGAACTGCTGTTTTTATTTTTAATGCTCATGCTTCAGATTTCATCCTTCTTAAGTCGTGTCCGTTACTCAAACAACAACGGAAGCTTGATTTTCACGCGTGTCCCTTGGCCCGGATCGCTGACTATCGTCACCCCGTAGCCTTCGCCATAAAGCAGCATCAGACGGTCATGCACATTGCGAATGCCAATGCCCGAGAAAAAATGGCTGGCCGAATGCACGCCGCGCTCACGATCCGTCTCAGCTGCTCCTAATTCATCACCGGATTTACCGAGCCCGCTAATGCCGACGCCATTGTCAACGACCTCACAAATAAGCGAATCGCCCTCACGGGAGATGAGTACATAAATATAACCTTCGCTGCGCTCATGAAAGGCATGGAAAAAGGCATTTTCCATAAATGGCTGGATGACCAGCTTCGGCAAATGCGCCCCCATACAGTCCTTGTCCGCAAAATAATTGACCCGAATCTGCTCGCCATAACGCACATGGTTAATAAATACGTAATTTTTCAGGTTGACGAGCTCCTGCGAAACCGGAATTGTCTCGCTTATGTTGCTCACTGTATTTTGCAGCAAGGAAATCAGTGCGTTTATCGTGTCCGCAGCCTTGTCCTTGTTGCCCTGCTGCACCAAAATTTTAATCGACGCCAGCGTATTATATAAGAAATGCGGATTGATCTGCATTTGCAGGGCAGACAGCTCGGCATTGCGCTGATCCTTCTGCGTCTGAATAAGCCGCTTAATGTAATCGTTCAGCTCATCCAGCATATAGTTGTAGGCATTGCCCAATTGCTTGATTTCATAGCTTCCGGTTACCGATGTATAATTGTTGAAATCATTTTTCGTCACTCTAGAAATTTGCCGCGCCAGCAGCGTAAGCGACCTCGTTAGCCGCCTTGAAATCACAAAGACGATAATGAGCGCCAGCAGCACGATCGCAAGGGAGATGAGGGCAACCATTTTGAAATCAACCATTTGGCTCATGACCTGCTGCTTATCAATCAAGTTCACCAAATAAAAGTCATAGGTCGGCAAATATTTTGACAGCACGAGGCTGCTTTTTCCCAATGCCGTTGTATCCATAACGTCCAGCTGCTGCTCTTCAATTTTCTTGGCATAGGTCAAAAGCTCTGGCACCGTCGTCCCTACAAGCTGCTCCTGGTTGCTCGAAACGATCATGCCCGCTTTATTTATAATTACAACATCATTTCCGATGCTCGTAAAGCTCGTATAAAACTTCCGAAAATCCTTCTCTTTTATGGCAAAATAAAGCTGGCCGTAAGGCTGGCCGCTCGTCCGCTCCAGCAGCGTTTTCGAGGCTACAACAACCGCATTTGAGCTGTCTTCAGGCTTCATGCTTTCCTGATCCAGCTCATATAAAATACGCCGCGGCTCCTGCAGCGCATGCTCCGTAAGCTCGCTGCTGCGAAGCTTTTCGATAGAGCGAGGCCAATAGGTGCTGTCAGACGAATGGCTGCGGCCATTAATGCCTGTGATCGTAATGTTCACCGAATATGCGGAAACGTTCGATTGAATCCGCTTCATCTGCGTATTGGCTTCATAATACCTTTTCAGCGACTGAGCGGTGCTCTGATCGGGCTCCTTCAAAAACGATTTGAGTGTTCCGCTTTGCTGCACATCATTGGTCGCGGTCACAATGGAATAGCTGAACGACTCGAAATTGGTCTGGACCTGATTAATGATTTTTCCATTCGTAATGCTGAACGTATCCATGAACAGACGCTGCGACATCTGCATCATCACAAGCGTAGTAAGCAGCGAAACGGTAATTATGCTGACTAAGGTGACGGTGAACATTTTAATAAACAAGCCGTGATATTTAAATTTTGCTAAAAATGCCTTCATGCATTAGTCCCTTTTCTGGTTGACATATTGTTTGCGGTAATGGCTGGGCGACAAGCCGGTTATTTTTTTAAACACTTTTGTAAAATAGCTGTGATCCGAGTACCCTACCATGCCGCTGATTTCCGAGATGGACGCCGAATCGGCAAGCAGCAGCTCCGCCGCCTTCTCCACCCGGATTTTGTTCAAATATTCGCTAAAGCCCTCATTATTATGCGCACTGAAATACGTAGACAAATACGACGGGTTAAAATGAAAATGCTTCGCCAGCTCCGTCAGGCTAAGCGGCTCGGCATAATGCTCGCCAATATAGGCAAGCAGCATCGCCATATTCGGATTGCCCGCTCCCTGTTTTCGAGTCGCCAGCACAGCCTCTGCATCGCTCACGAATGCTTCCATTAAAACAATCGCTTCGCTTATATGCGCTGCATCGCCAATTTCCTTGAAGTAGCGGTATTTCGCCTCCTCCAGATGCGATGCATCCACCTCCAGACGGCCCAATACAATTGTCATATTAAAAATAACATTGCTAAGGAACGATTTAAACTCAAATACATCCTTCTTATAAAAATGCGAAGCGCCCTGCACATAGGCGAGCAGTTCGCTAAAAGCGCTCTCAAACTGCTGCTTGCTCAGCTGCTCGGAAAACCGCGGCAAATCAAACTTATCCTCTACTGGCGGCATATAGGGCAGTTCCCCTGCAATAAGCAAACGATCCGGGTCCGCTAGAAAAAAGCGGTAGTCGCTCATTTTGAGAAAATGAAGCTTGAAATGATCCCCCACCTCGGTATAATCGCTGAACGGCTCGCCCAGCGTCCATCTCGCCTCAAGCTTCTGCTCGCTTGTCCAGTCATCAAGCCTGCGTGCGGCGGCAGCAAGCTGCGAACTCTCCTGCTCGTTCAAATTAATGAGCAGCACGACGCGTCCGGCCTCCGACCTAAGCGGAAAATAGACCGACTGCTCCAGCGAAACATCGAGCTCCGCCTGCATTCTTTTTTTCAGCAGCTCGGCTGTAGCAAGCACCGCATTTTTGTCTCCAGATGGCTTGCACTCTGCACCGAGCATTCGAAAGCTGTCGTAAGGAAAAGTTGCATCTTCCTCATCAAGCTCTACGCCAAACCCATCCATCAGCATATCCAGCAGCACCTGTACCGTTGTATTTTTATCAGTCGGGGCAAGCTCCAGCTTTAATGAAGGAATTCGCTGCGCGGTGCGCTTCAAAACCTCAAGCAGATGGGTCGCCTCCAGCTTCGGCTTCAATATATAATCGGCAACGCCGCTTTGAAAGGTCGATCTGACATAATCGAATTCCCCAAAGCTGCTGAGCACAATGACTTCGATTTCCGGAAATCTCGCTTTAACGATCCGGGTCAGCTCCGCGCCATCCATGACAGGCATGACGATATCCGTTATGACGATATGCGGCTCCAGCTGCTGAATCAGCTCCAAAGCTTCCGTTCCGCTCGCAGCCTCGCCGACAATTTGAAAGCCTTCCTTTTCCCAATTCAATAAATGCTTGATGCCTTGCCTGACTAATAGTTCATCATCTACAATGAGCACGCGGCAAAAAGGCGCCATTACGATCCCTCCATTATCATCTTGCTATTCCCTTTGAAGTGTCTGGGGTTTATTCATAATAGGTGCGAATTCTTATATCCTGATTGTAATTGCCAAACCCCTTGCCGTACAAGGTTAATCCTCCCCTGCCCGGCACACTTTCCTCTGCGCTGATGCGCAGCGTCAAAAACGGGCTTTCCCAATCCAGATCATGAATGGTCAGCTCTGATATTTGCAAGCCATCTATAAAGGTGCCGTTCTCATTCAGGCGCAGCACCTTCAATAAGCCATATTGATTCACGTCGCCCCGCCACCAGTCTGGAGACAGCCTCCCGCGCACACGTCCAAAATCGCCCGGACTCGTCCACTCGCCTACATACAAGCCATTGATGAAAAAACGGATATCCGACGGCCAATTTTCATTAATTTGCGGCGCTTCCGAACCAATTTCCAGTGAAATTTCCAATTCCTGAACCCGTTGATCAACAAAAAGATGATTGGGCACCTTATACTCGACATACCCTCTGGCAAACCATAAAATGCCGGCATTCATCCGCTCCGGGTCCAAAAAATATTTAGGGTTATCATATTGTCCGATCAGCTTTTCCGTAGTGGCAATGCCGCAGGTCGGAAAGGCGGCTACATCGGTATAATGGCCGACTGGGAGCATCGTTTCGATGCTTTTCCGCTTCTGATCGTTTGGCCTCGACAGCCTGATTTGCAAATATTCCGCTGACAACGAGCAATATTTATAGGTGCCGCCGCCTACCCGTTTCATTTTGCTGGTCACAATGCCTGCCTGCTGAAGCTTGTTCACATGGGTGCTGACAATTGCGCTGCTCAAAAAAAGCTCCGCTGCCAGCTCCTTAATATGACGCTCCCGCTCGTCCAGCAAATCGATAATTTGCAGGCGAACCTCGCTTGCCAGCGCCTCATATACGCGAAGCGATTCCGCATTCGTCGTTAAGTACATTCTGTCACATCCTATTTACAGGATTATCAATTTAGCTAATCCTTCATTATTACGGGCCTTATTTATTGCTTGTATTTATTCATTATGTTAAAAATATAAGGAGATAGCAAGTACATGAATTCAGTTTTTGGCTAATTCATTAAACAGGAGGTTTTACCAATATGTCTTTGAAATCAACGATGCTTATTGATAAACATTTTAAAATTGCCGAGGTTGACCCGCGTCTATATGGATCATTCATCGAGCATCTGGGACGTGCCGTATACGGCGGCATTTATGAGCCAGGGCATCCAACCGCCGATGAGAATGGCTTCCGCCGCGATGCGCTCGAAGCAATTCAAGCGCTGAACGTTCCTATTATACGCTATCCGGGCGGAAATTTCGTCTCTGGCTACAATTGGGAAGATGGCGTTGGCCCGAAGGAAGAGCGCAAGCGCCTGCTTGAGCTGGCTTGGTGGACGACCGAAACAAATGAGGTCGGCACTAACGAATTCGCCGATTGGGCGAAGCTTGTAGGCTCCGAAGTCATGATGGCAGTCAATCTCGGCACACGCGGCGTCGATGCGGCCCGCAACCTCGTCGAATATTGCAATCATCCATCCGGCTCCTATTATAGCGATCTGCGTATTTCCCATGGCTACAAAGAACCGCATAAGTTCAAAACGTGGTGCCTGGGCAATGAAATGGACGGCCCTTGGCAGATTGGTGCCAAAACAGCAGTCGAATACGGAAGGCTTGCGAATGAAACAGCTAAAGTCATGCGCTGGGTTGATCCATCGATCGAGCTTGTTGCCTGCGGCAGCTCGTCGAGCGGCATGAGCACATTTGCCGATTGGGAGGCGACTGTACTGGATTTGACCTATGATCAGGTCGACTACCTGTCGCTGCATACGTATTACAACAACAATGAAAACAACTCGGAAAACTTCCTTGCGAAATCGCTCGATATGGATCAATTCATTTACAGCGTAACCGCAATTGCCGATTACATGAAAGCGAAGAAGCGCAGCAAGAAGAAGCTCATGCTGTCGCTGGATGAGTGGAATGTATGGAACTCCATCGGCACGAGCCGCGCAGAGGAACGCTGGCATATTGCGCCGCCGGAATTTGAAGATGTATATACACTTGAGGATGCGCTTGCTGTCGGCTGCTTCGTCATTACGCTGCTTAAGCACGCAGACCGGGTGAAAATTGCCTGCCTGGCCCAGCTCATTAACGTTATCGCTCCGATTATGACGGAAAATGGCGGCCCGCTTTGGCTGCAAACGACTTATTTCCCTTACAAGCACGCTTCGCTGTACGGACGGGGCACCGTGCTTCAACCGATTACTTCATCGCCTAAATACGATTCGAAGGATTTCACTGATGTGCCTTATCTGGAAGCGATCAGCGTTCACAATGAAGAACAAGGCGAAATTACAATTTTCGCTGTCAACCGTCATTTGAAGGAATCGCTTGATCTGGATGTTGATGTTCGCAGCTTCGGCGCGGTCAGCCTAATTGAGCATGTCGTGCTGGAAAATGACGATATTAAGGCTTGTAATACGAAAGCTCGCCCTAATCAAGTTCTGCCGCATAACAATGGCACAGCCAAAGTCGATGGCGGTCAAGTTAGCGCCGTACTGGGCAAGGCTTCGTGGAATATGATCCGCCTGAAAGTTACTGCTAACTAATTCGCTGCCAGCCAGCTGGATCAAAAACCCTCCGAAATTCGCCTGTATAAGGGATTTCGGAGGGTTTTTTATTGAAGCTTGTTATGTAATAATTACAGGCTCTAAGCTTGTATCTGTTCCTTTGGAAAACATGTGACTGCTGTTGTTCGTGAAAAAAGCGGGGAATGGACTGCCGTAATAGTTGCTGCAAATCTATGTAATTCCGTGCGAGGATGGTATAGCAGCAGATTTGCTAAGCAAGGAATGCTTCATGACGGCTCGTTTCGTTTGCAGCTTTTGCACAGGCTGTGGCTGCTCGAAAAACAGCCCATCCTGAAACAATTGTTTAAAAGCCTGCATCACTGCCTGAGCCGCCAGCGCTTCATCCTCCAGTATATAGCAGGCAACCTGATAACCATAAACCTCATATTGTTTGAGCACAGCAGCTTTATGCTGCAGCTCCTGCTGCCTTATCAAAGAT
Organism: Paenibacillus sp. BIHB 4019; assembly: GCF_002741035.1. Classification (NCBI taxonomy): domain Bacteria; kingdom Bacillati; phylum Bacillota; class Bacilli; order Caryophanales; family Paenibacillaceae; genus Paenibacillus; species Paenibacillus sp. BIHB 4019. The sequence goes on from NZ_CP016808.1 coordinate 6,824,732, forward strand.
GCGTTCATGGCGTCAAGTCACCTCCCTGCCCCTGGCGAATGTTCCTTATAACGATATACCTATTATTAAGAGGGGAAACAGCAGTATGTATGTTTGCCATATATGTCTAACTTAACTATACAAGAGGTTGCTTGCCTGCAATAGTACCATGTTTTTATAGTACCTCCGATAGTACCTTCGGCTGGGCGCCCCTGAGTCGCCAGGAAACAGCGGCATTGCTATTTTCAGCGAAAGCGGGCTATAATGTTGAGAAAAAGAATTCCATTATATGATTTAGTGGACAGAGGATACTTTCATGATTGAAATTCGTACTTCCCAGCTCAGCAATGGCGAGCTGAACCGCGGCGTATTCGCCACCCAGGACATTGCCGAGGGCGCGCTTATTCACGAAGCGCCGGTCCTTCCTTACGAGAACGAGGAGCACGTCCACCTTGAGAAAACGATTTTTGCCGATTACGCTTTTGAATATGGAGCAAACCATTCCGCTCTTTTGCTGGGCTACGGCATGCTGTTTAATCATTCGTATACGCCGAATACGTTTTACGAGCTTAATTTTGACAATTTGACGGTAGACTTTTTTGCCTTTTCCGATATTAAGGCAGGAGAAGAACTGCTGATTAACTATAACGGTGAAGTCGATTGCGAGGACCCTCTTTGGTTTAATGAGGAACAAGGCGCGGATAAAGCTGATTAGCTGAACGATGAATAGTAGAATTGAAGCCCGAAAGATAGGCACTATGGAATTAGTGCACGTCTTTCGGGCTTTTTATGCTTGAGCCAGGCTTACCTCCAAAAGGTCGGGTACTTCTTGGACTTGTCCAAATTGTTTATTACAAGGGCCATTCCGACAATGACGATAGTACCTAAAAGAACGGGGTTTATTAAAAAAGACCAGGTGCTGCCAGCCATGATGACAACTAGCGGATCGGCTCCTGCAGGAGGATGAGTCGTCTTGGTTACCATCATTAGTCCGATCGCAAGACCTACTCCAGCAGCCATAACGAGGCTCCCCTGCCCAAACAAATGATAAAGAAGCAAGCCAATGCCCGTCGATATCAAATGCCCGCCGATCACACTCCGCGGTTGCGACAGCGGGGAATCCCATATGCCAAAAACGAGTACACAGGTTGCTCCAAACGGTGCCATAATCCATACAAAATCCGACTTTTCAGTCAGCATGGATAGCAGAAAAATGACAGCAAAACCTCCAAAAACACCCCATGCCGCTTTGGGCAATGAAATGGTTAAAGGACTCCGCCTGCCACTTGCTTTCATCTCCTTCAGCTTCGTTGTTAACCGCACAAAAGACGTGTGCATCCTTCCACTCCCTTTAAATGAATAGTTGACTAGTTATATAGTCATTTATAAAGGAATCAACCGATATTGTCAACGTTACATTTCGTCTAATCAAACCGTAAAATTGTTATTCCTTTATCAAACAAGCTATAATATAACTAGTTGACTATGAAATGAGGTAAGCTCTATGCAGCATAAACGGCTTATTCTACGCGTCGATCCGACACTAACCTTTAATGTAAATACTCAAATTAAAGAGCAGTTTAAATGGCTCATTGGCACCGGGGAAATTCAAGTAGGCGAAATGTTGCCGCCTGCCGGCGAATTAGCCGAATTATTAGGCCTTAATCGAAATACGGTCAATTGGGTATACAGCCAGCTAAAAGAAGAAGGGCTCGTTTCCGTCCAAAAAGGCCGAGGCACTCAGGTTTGTTCTGGCCCAGAGGTTGAACGGCTGCAAAAGGAACGAATTCCGATGAAAAAGATGTTTACAGAGGCACAAAAGGAAGCGAGCCGCCATCAAGTATCGTTAAAAGAATATTTTCAGGCAGGCTTGGCCTATACCCTAATGCTAGAAACAGAAACGGCTAGACAGAAGAGGCTTATATTTGTGGAGTGCAAGGGCCATGATTATTTATTTTACAGCAGCGAGATTCGCCGGCTGACAGGCGCGGATGTGGAAATTTGTTTTTTAGAGGATATACGTTCAGAGAGCGGCCCGCTTAAAGAGGCAATCCGCCATGCGGATGCTGTTGTAACTACGCTGAATCATGCTGAAGAAGTAAAGCAATTGATCCATCCATTCGGGAAAAAATTGACCGTTATAGGCGCTATTATCGAGCAGGCTTCCCTATTGGAAATCGCGAAATTGCCCGCTGCCGCCTCTCTTGCTTTCGTTTGTCTAGGTAAAGTAGGCGGGGAATGGATGGCTGACCGCATATTAGAGGCTGGAATTGAACTCGCGAATTGCCGTACAGCGGGAACGGATGATTCCCTGCTGCTGGGCAAAGTGCTGAGCGAGACGGATCATGTGTATGCTTCATCAGCTGTATTCGAGTCTCTGAAGCATAAAACGCCCGCTAACGTTCATTTATACCCTATGCGGCTGGAGAAAAGCAGCGAATTGCTTTTACAAGAGTTGGCCGCTAATACATCCATTCGTTGAGAATACAGAGCGATTGCAAGAAAAAAAGAAGCATCCTTCAGCCGAGCAATCGGCCGATAGGCTGCTTCTTTTCTATGCTCCCCACTTCTAAAATGCTCGACGCTGCATGGACACCGCCCTCCTGCACAAGGCGGTATGCCCGCGCGACCTCTTGCTCCGTCGGGCTCGGAACGCCCTCCAGCGGATATGCCCGTCCGAGCTGCTGCCACTTGTACACGCCCATTCGGTGATAGGGCAAAATCTCAAACTTCTCAACCGATTGAAGCCCGCTAATATAAGCGCCAAGCGCGCGCAAATCGTCGCCGCCATCGGTCACCTGCGGAATGAGCACATGCCGAATCCATACCGGCTGCTTCCACGAGCTCAAAGCAGCCGCGAAACGCAAAATCCGCTCATTCGGACGGCTGGTCAACTGCTCGTGCTTGGCGGAATCAATCATTTTCAAATCCAACAGCACCAAATCGGTAACCGCCATAAGCGGCTCGGCGTGATTCGGTTCGCAAAAACCGGAGGAATCAAGCGCCGTATGCAGTCCCCAGCGCTGCTTGCACGCTTTGAACAGCTCGGTTACGAATGGCGCTTGCAGCGTCGGCTCGCCGCCCGTAACCGTAATGCCGCCGCCGGAGCGGCGGTAATACGGCACATAAGGCGCTATTTCCTGCAAAATTTCGTCGATCGTCACCTGTTTTCCCGTTCCAGTATCCCACGTATCCGGGTTGTGGCAAAACTGGCATTGCAGCGCGCAGCCCTGCATAAAAAGCACGAAGCGGATGCCCGGTCCATCGACGGTTCCAAACGTATCAAAGGAATGGATTCTGCCTAGCATGCGTGGGGCCTCCTTTCTATACTGCGCCGTGGAACGTACGGTTTATAACATCGAGCTGCTGCTCGCGGGTCAGCTTAATAAAGTTGACGGCATAGCCCGATACGCGAATCGTCAGCTGCGGATAATTTTCCGGATGCTCCATCGCATCCAGCAGCTGCTCCCGTTCAAACACGTTAACGTTCAAATGATGGCCGGAGCTGTCCGCATAACCGTCGAGCAGCGACACCAGATTGTTAATGCGCGTCTGCGGCTCCTTGCCGAGCGCCTTCGGAATGATCGAGAACGTATTGGAAATGCCGTCGAGACAATCCTCGTACGGAATTTTGGCAACGGATGCAAGCGAGGCAAGCGCGCCCTTGCGGTCTCTGCCATGCATCGGATTAGCGCCCGGGGCAAAAGGCTCTCCGGCTTTTCTCCCGTCTGGCGTGCTGCCCGTTTTCTTTCCATACACGACGTTCGATGTAATCGTCAGCACCGACATCGTTGGCAATGCGCCGCGGTAAGTGCGATGCTTGCGCAGCTTATTCATAAACGTTTCGGTCAGCTGTACGGCGATCCGGTCTACCCGCTCGTCATTGTTGCCATACATCGGATATTCGCCCTGAATGTCAAAATCGACAACGATGCCATTTTCATTTCGAATCGGTATAACAACCGCATGCTTGATCGCACTCAAGCTGTCTGCCACAACAGACAAGCCCGCAATGCCGCAAGCCATCGTACGCAAAATTTCGCGGTCATGCAGCGCCATCTCCAGCCGCTCATACGCATATTTGTCATGCATGTAATGGATAATGTTCAGCGTGTTCATGTAGAGACCAGCCAGCCATTCCAGCATAGCGTCGTATTTGCCCATTACCTCTTTATAATCGAGGCGCAAATCGCTCGTTATCGGAGCAAATGCAGGCCCAACCTGCGCACCGGAAACCTCATCCACGCCGCCATTAATCGCATAGAGCAGCGCCTTTGCCAAATTCGCCCGCGCTCCGAAAAATTGCATCTGCTTGCCGATCCGCATCGCGGAGACGCAGCAGGCAATGCCATAATCATCGCCGAACTGCGGGCGCATAATGTCATCATTTTCATATTGAATCGAGCTCGTTTCAATCGATACCTTGGCGCAATATTTTTTGAACGCTTCCGGCAGGCTTGCTGACCATAGTACGGTCAAATTCGGCTCCGGTGCCGGGCCTAAATTATATAGGGTATGAAGAATACGGAAGGAGCTGCGCGTCACCCTAGTCTGGCCATTGACCGCCATGCCGCCAATCGACTCTGTCACCCAGGTCGGGTCACCGCTGAACAGCTCATTATAGTCTGGCGTCCGCAAAAACTTCACGATCCGCAGCTTCATGACAAAATGATCCATCAGCTCCTGCGCCTGCTCCTCCGTCAGCCTTCCTTCCAGCCGATCGCGTTCGATATAAATATCGAGAAAGCTGGAGACGCGTCCGAGGCTCATCGCCGCGCCATTCTGCTCCTTAATCGCCCCCAGATAAGCAAAGTACAGCCATTGGAACGCTTCCTTCGCCGTAGCTGCCGGACGGGAGATGTTGCAGCCGTAGGCAAGGCTCATCTGCTTAAGCTCCTGCAGCGAGCGGATTTGCTCGGAAATTTCCTCCCGGTCGCGAATCGTTTCCTCCGTCATCGTGCCTGTTTCCAGCAGCAGCAGCTCCTGCTTCTTACCAGCGATGAGACGATCAGCCCCGTATAAGGCTACCCGGCGGTAATCGCCAATGATTCTGCCGCGTCCGTACGCATCCGGCAGCCCTGTAATAATGCCCGCTTTGCGCGCCGCCCGCATCTCTGATGTATAAGCGTCGAATACGCCTTGGTTATGGGTTTTGCGAACCTCGGTAAACATTTTGACCATTTCGGCGGGAAGCTCGAAGCCGTAGGCCTCGCACGCATCGACGACCATTTTGATGCCGCCGAAGGGCTGAATGGAGCGCTTCAATGGCGCGTCGGTTTGCAGCCCGACAATCTGCTCCTTCTTCTGGTCAATGTAGCCGGGCGCATGGGCGGTAATGCTGGAAACCGTATGCAGGTCAATATCCAGCACACCGCCGTTCGCCCGCTCCTGCTTGACGAGCTGTTGGATTTTTTGCCAAAGCTCGCCAGTAGCCTCGGTGGCTCCCGCCAAAAATTCCTCATTGCCTGTATAAGGCTGGATGTTATGATCCAGAAAATCCTTTACATCAATGCGTTCCTGCCATTTGCCTGCTGCAAAGCCCCGCCAAGCGCCCGCGGATTCTGCCACTTTAATGCGATCCGTTTGATTGACAGCCATCTTCTCCGCCTCCCATATCCTTTATAGCTTCAGTATAAAACCGGACTCTTTATTAAAATGTGAAAATTATCACAATCTATAAAATAAATAATGATTTTCCAGCCGGATATGCTCCAGCAGCTTCGCTTCCAGCTGCTTCAGCCTCGTGTACGTATAAGCGAAAGCCTCGCACGCATCATCCGGCAGCACATAATGCGCCGAAGCCAGCCTAAGATGCAGCAGCATATTGCCGATACGCCTATGGTCGCCTTCAAGCTTCTCGACCATTTGCTTCGCCTGCCTGAATGCGGAAGCGGAATTTCGCCGCTCATATTTCAGAATGAGCGGGAAAAAGCATTCCTCCTCGTCGATCAAATGCTGCTCCAGCAAAACCTTTAAAGCATGAAAGCGCTGCTGCAGCTCAATCAGCTGGCGGTGCTCGCTGCCATGAACGCTCGTAATAAGCGTGGTCAATTCATGCAGCAACGGCAGCTCGGCTCTGAGAAACAGATGGTAGCCAAACATGAGCTGGCGCACCATCCCGGCAATGGACTGCTTGCTCCAATCTGCCGGTTTCAGCTTCTCCGGCTGAATGCCGACGTCCTGCCTCTCCTTCTGCTCCAAAAGCGCATGCAATAGATGGTTGCCGCTGCAGCAAGCACATTCGCCAAAGCCCTTCTTGCCTTGACCGCCCTCCTTGTTAACCGTTGCCGTATTCAATAGATAAACCTCCTTTATTCGCTTAAAATACGAGCTTCTATCGTTCCAGTGCGAGCTGGCCCGCTTGCTCCAGCGTTAGCCCCAGTTGCACATCCTCGCCTTCTATCTTCAAAGGATAAGTTGGCACCATGCCAGTATCTGGCGCCTGCACCTGCCCGGTATCCAGTGCGATCTTCCAATCGTATAGCGGGTCCAGCACAAAATGTCCCGATACCATGCCTTCCGCCAGTGGGCCTCCCCTGCGATGAGGACTGCGATTGTCCAGTGCATACAAGGTGCCGTCCGTTGTACGAAACACAACAATTTCCTTCTCGTTCAAGCGGATGACCCGCCCCATCCGTTCGCGAAAATCTTCAAGCGTGCCGATTTTAATATAGGTCAAATCCTTGTTTACCTGTGTAGTCATTTGGCTGCTCCTCTCCTATTTCAATTGAATGGCTTCGAACAGATAGCTGCTTTCCCCCTGCTCCTCTAGAGCTGCGCTCCACGGCTCCTGAAGCTCGGCTAGCACGGCTAAAATATCCTGATACAGCTCGCGGCGGCGGTCCATATTGTCAACGACTTCTGCTTTAATCGCCTCAATGCCCAAACGCTCCACCCACTCCGAGGTGCGCTCCAAATAGTTCGCCGTCAACCGATAATATTGGGTAAAAGCGCCCACCATCTGCACAAGCTCTTCATCCGTTTTCACTTTGCACAGCAGCTCGGCGATGCGCGGCTTGATTCCGCCATTGCCGCCAACGAACATTTCCCAGCCGCCGTCATTGCCGACGATGCCAATATCTTTCGTACACGACTCCGCGCAGTTGCGTGGACAGCCGTTCACGGCCATTTTGAACTTGGCGGGCATATCGATCCGCTCGAACGTTTTTTCCAGCCGAATGCCCATGCCGATCGAGTCCTGCGTACCGAAGCGGCAAAATTGCTGGCCGACGCAGGTTTTCACCGTGCGCAGCGCCTTCGCATACGCATAGCCCGAGGGCATATCCAGCTCTTTCCATACGAGCGGCAAATCCTCTTTCGCGACCCCGATTAAATCAAGCCGCTGGCCTCCGGTCACTTTGACCATTTTCACCTCATATTTCACGGCTACATCGGCAATTTTCTTCAAATCCTCCGGCGTCGTCACGCCGCCGTACATCCGCGGCACGACGGTGTAGGTGCCATCCTTCTGAATGTTGGCGTTCATCCGCTCATTGACGAAGCGCGAATCCTTCTCGTCCTCATGCGCTTGCGGCCACAGCATGCCCAAGTAATAATTGACCGCTGGACGGCATTTCGAGCAGCCCTCCGATTGATGCCACTCTAGTACATGCATGACCTCTTTCACAGTCGTCAAATGCTTCTCTTTTATCGCAGCTACGATCTCATCGCGGCTCAGGTCGGTGCAGCCACAAATGCCAGTCTTGGTTTTCTGCCCAGCATATTCGTCTCCTAGCACATATTGCAGCAAATGGCTAACCGTCGGCACACAGCCGCCGCACGAACGCCCAGCCCCAGTGCATGCCTTCACCTCATCGACCGTGGTGAGCGAGTTGTCCTTAATCGCCTTTACGATGCTCCCCTTCGATACGCCGTTGCAGCCGCATACGATTTCATCGTCGGCCATTTGCGCTACGCGATCAGCGGCTGACAGCGCAGTGCCGGCCGTTCCCATCAGCTCCGCATAAATAGCGTCCGTCATCGCCGCCCCTTCGCGCACCCATTGCTGAATTCGGCTCGAATCGCTGACATCGCCATAAAGCACGCCGCCAACGATGGTATCTCCCTTAAGCAGCAGCTTCTTATATTGCTGTTTCCAGTCATCCTGCTTGCGAATAACCGTCAGCTCCGGCTGATCCAAAAATACGCCAGTGGAAAATACATCAACGCCCGAAATTTTCAGCTTCGTCGACAATTGCGTCCCCTCGTAAGGCTTCGTTTGCACGCCGCATAGCTGCTTCGCGAGTACAGCCCCCTGCTCAAACAGCGGGGCGACCAAGCCATAGCAAACGCCGCGGTGCTCGGCGCATTCGCCAACAGCGTACACGCCTTCCGCCGACGTTTGCATGTAATCATCGACGACGATGCCTCGTTTCACTTCAATGCCGCTCGCGCTAGCCAAAGCCGTATTAGGCCGTATGCCTGCTGCCATGACGATAAAATCCGATTCCAGCTTCGTTCCATCGCTGAATGCCAGTCCCTCTACGCGCTCGCCGCCATAAATTTCCGCCGTCTGCTTTTCCATAAGAAAATGCAGTCCCTGCCGCTCCAGCTCCGCCTTCAGCATCGCCGAAGCGCTCGGGTCAAGCTGGCGCTCCATTAAATCCGCCATCAAATGGATAACCGTCACGTTCATGCCCAAATTGAGCAAGCCCTTGGCAGCTTCCAATCCAAGCAGCCCGCCGCCAATCACGGCCGCATTGCGATATTGCTTCGCTGTCTCCAGCATGACGCTGCAATCCGAGATGTCGCGGAAGCCTACGACGCCCTGCTTCTGATGCCCAGGAACGGGCAGTATAATGGGATTCGAGCCTGTTGCTATAATTAGACAGTCATAGGCTGCGAACAGCCCATTGTCCGCAAAAACGATTTTTTGCTGCGTATCAATAGAGGTTATAGTCGTTCCCGTATGCAGCGTAATCTGATGCTCCTCATACCAGGTCCAGCTGTTCAAAATAATATCGTCCATCGTTTTGCTGCCTTCCAAAACATAAGAAAGCATGATCCGGTTATAGTTTGGATGCGGCTCGCTGCCGAATACCGTGATGTCATATTGCTCCGGGGACAGCTTGAGTATATGCTCCAGCGTGTTTATACCCGCCATCCCATTGCCAATCAGCACAAGCTTCTGCCGTGTGATTCCCATTGCAATCGCCTCCCTGTCCAGCTTTCATCGTACTCACCAACAGTATAAACAACAATGATCGGGAGTTATGTGATATTTTTCACAAAATCATCGATTAAAATTAAAATAGCCCCTTGCCGCCATTGTCTATAGCGTAAGGGGCTAGCCTATATTTTCATGGGCCTTCAAGCTAGCTGACTTGTCTCCAAATGCATGCTTACAGGCGGATTAACGCGCCGCGCTCATCAGCCGAGCGAAGCTCTGCTTCAATAATTTCCAGCGTGCCTACAGCGCTTTCCGGCATACAGACGGATACAGGCGTACCTGCGTTTACCGATTCAAGGAAATATTTGATTTGGCGGTAATAGCCCATGTCCGGCGATAGATCAGCTACAAAGCCCGGCTCGTTGTTGGGATTTACTTTAACCTGTCCGTTCTCAAACAGCAGATTGCCGCCTTCAAAATTGACGCGATACGTCATCGCAAAGCCGAAATCGCCTTCGAGCGTCCAGTCCGCTTGCGCATTCAGCACTTTGCCGTCCGGGTAGACGTAATTTGTCGATACCGTATCGTAGCCGCTGCCTGGAATGACGTTGCGAGCGAGCGTCGATACTTGCTCCGGCTTGCCGAACAGCCAGTGGATCATGTCGGTATCATGGATATGCATATCCAGTACAGCCCCGCCGCTCTTGCTGCCGTCAAGGAACCAGCCTTTAGGGGCGGCAGAGCCTCTGAAGAAATAACCGCCCGTTACCGCGCCAAAACGGTTATCGTCCACGACGGTCTTCAAATATTCATAGGCTGGCCAGAAGCGCAAGCATTGGCCGATCATCAGCGTTTTGCCTGTGCGCTCAGCTGCTTGCGCCATTTTCCAGCCATCAGCGGAATTTCCGGCTACCGGCTTCTCGCAAAGCACATGCAGCCCCTTTTCCAGCAGGGAGCAGGTCAGCTCGGCATGCAAATAAGTCGGCAGCGTAATGTCGACGATGTCGAGTTCCTCGTTTTCGAGCATTTTCTCAATGCTGTCATACAGGTTGTACGGCGATAGATCATAAACCTCTTGGCCCGTCGCCATATTGCCGGAAGCTTTGCCATTTTTCAATTCCTCGATCATCAGATCGCAAATCGCTGCCAATTGTACTGGCGCGCCCTCTTCTGTAAGACGAACATAGTTGTCGAAATGCATGCGTCCCATAAAACCGAAACCGATAAGACCTACTTTTAACATCGTGAATCCCCCTTATCAAATAAAAGCTTTTGGCGAAATGAGTTAGCCGTTTCCGCGGCCCAAAATCGCATCCATCGCTTTGGAAGTATTAAAAATAATTTGCTCCGCATGATGGGTATACGGCGGAATCATTTCGGCCGTGACGTAATTGTCATAGCCGATCGCCTGCAGCGCCTCCATGACAGCTGGATAATTCACATCGCCTGCAAGCAGGTCGACAAAACCATGCAGCCCGCCCGCTTGGCGACGGTAATCCTTGAAATGAACCTTCTTGATCCGATTGCCCAAAATGCGTACCCACTGCTCTGGATAACCGTTTTGCACGACGTTTCCGACATCGAAATAAGAGCCAACGTAACTAGAGCCGAATGAATCAATAAACCCGCGCAGCTCAAGCGGCGACAGCAGAAATTTATTCCATACATTTTCAATGCCAATCGATACGTTCGCGCTTTCGGCAAAAGGAACGAGCTTCGCAATCGACTCTTGGGCACGGTTATACGCATATTCGTAATCCGTTACTTCGCTGCCGGGAATAAAATCAACGCCAACCGCGCCAGGAATGACCAAAATCGTATCGACGCCAAGCGCCGCCGCAAGCTCCAGTTGTTTTTTGCATACATCTATCGCTTTGCTTTGCGTCTCCGGATTCACGCTCGTCATCGCATAATCCCAATACAGTCCCGTTGCTAGGCCCGCGATTTCCAGCTCCGCTTCCTCTAGACGCGCCTTAATGTCGCGAATTTCCTGATCCGTTGCCGCGAGGCTCAGCTCGCCTGTGCCGTTAAGCGACAGCTCGATGCCCTCGAAGCCGGCTTTTTTCGCCGTTTGGATGCAGCTGGCGATAGTGGTATTGCTGTTGAATGACCAAATATTAATCCCTTTTTTCATTTGAGAGGCCTCCTGTTAAATAAATTTAGATTAAAAGCTGGATGAACAAGGATCGGCGCTGCGTAAAAGATTTGGTTTTCGATCGCTATTGCCTGCGAACGCTCCGCTTCTCAAATCCAAACCTTTTACTCCGCTTGCCTTGCTCACCCAACTTTTAAGAAGCTTTAATTAAAAATGAGCTTGCCGAAATGCTGCGGCAGATGGAAATTTACCGCTCGCGTAGGTAGCCATGCTTGATACTCGCGTATCCCCTGAACATCTTGATCAATGCGGTATAGATTGATCCGCATCGATAAACCAGGGGCGAAGGGACGCTGGAAATTGGATGCTGGAATATCAATGTAATACAATAAGCTGCCTTGACCGTCTGATTGTACGGACGTCTGGAGGCGGGAAAATTGCCATTTTAAATCAGAGGAGCTGATGCCGCCTGAGCCGTCATTTTCGATGATGGCATCAAATACGACGTTATGAGGGCTAACCTCCAGCTCCATATAACGCCGGCCTTCCCCCTCCTCGTCAATAAACACCTCGACTACATCCTGCTCATAAAGCGGCTCATCCCGCTGCGTAAAATCTGAAACGATATGCGAATCCTTGCACGCAAAACGGATATGCAATTGCTCCGAACTCCAGCCTATCCTTACCTCTGTCCGCTCCCTTGGCGGCGCGCCCGTTACTGTATCTACCAGCTCCAACGCCTCACAACGGCCCCAATCCAGCGACGCGGATGAAGCGCCAGACTTAGCGGGCTCAAGCCGCTTGCAAATGTAGCTGCCTCCAATGGCTGCTATAGCGGAATCCATCAGCTTCATGCTCCTTTTTTAGCAAAATCCGTTATGTTGAATCCCTTTAGCAAACATGTGATAATACATTTATAATAGCTGATTTAATCGGTTTTTTATTTAGTCGAAAAAGAGATTATTTGCACAAATCCGTTTTATTGCACATACAAAAACAGGAAAGGCGGTTGACTCCGTGGACAACCTTGCTGCACGCTACCCTCTGCAAAGGATAGCTCCTTTTCGGGAATGGTCGCCGAGCGTCCATTACGCCCAATTTCAAAGCCTGCCGCCGGGCGCTATGCCGCGGCGAAGGCTGTATGATTTTGAGCTGCTGTATGTGACCCATGGAGAAGCAGCGACGCATATGCAAGGGCAGCGCTACACGCTTACAGCGGGCCAGCTTATTTTTTTGCCCTCGGGCGTCTATCACCAAAATGAGATTATATCGACTCCTGAAGCGAGGTTTCTCGGCATACACTTTGATTTTTTCGATGAGCTGGACGTTCAGACCGAGGCAGATATGGTCGTCTATACAGAGGAGGCTCAGGCAGATAAATTTGCGGTGGAGGCTTGCGCCGAGCAGCTCGCTCCGTTATCGGCAACCATTGTCTATACGCCTTCCCTCGTATGTGTCCAGCTTATGGAGCAACTCGTGCATGAGTTTACGATGCGTCCGCCCGGCTATGAGCTCGCCTGCAAAGCGTATATGCTGCAAATTCTCACCCATTTGCTGCGCTCCTCCTTATCCAGCTCCGCTACGCAGGGTTCTGTCCATGGGGACAAGCTGCTGGAGGTCATGAAGCAAATTGAAGAAGCACCCGCGGAGCGGTGGACGAATACAAGCCTTGCGAAACGGCTGAATTTGAGCGTCGATCATATGGCGAAGCTGTTTAAACAAATGGCGGGAATGCCGCCAAGCGAATTCGTGCAATCGATCCGCCACCGGGAGGCAAGAAGGCTGCTGCGCGAATCCGGTCTATCGATTGAAAGCATCGGCGAAAGCGTTGGCTATCCCGATATCCATTATTTCAGCCGTATTTTCCGCCGCCATGAAGGCATCTCGCCGCGCGAATACCGCAAGCTTTCGAACATTTTATAAGCAGCAGCCCCGTAACAAGCATGCCAAAAAGAGGACGCCTGATTTACATCAGAAGTCCTCTCATTGTTATTGCGGGCCCTAAAAGCTTAACTATAGGTGCTTGCAAAGCCGTGTTATGGGGTTGCATGCGTAAGCTTGCTGCTGGTGGAATGGCGGAGCAGACAGCGATAAGGTATGACCATTTTGACGGCGATTTCATATTGATTTTCCAAATAATCGATCAGCAGCTTGACTGCGAACATGCCCATCTCCAGCTTGGGCACATGAATGGTTGAAAGCGGCGGCGAAGTAAATTCGGATATTTCAATGTTATCGACGCCAAAAAAAGCAATGTCATCGGGAATTTTCAGCTCGCGCTCCGTCGCTGCGCGCATCGCCGCAATAGCCATCATGTCGCTGGCGGCAAAAATAGCCGTCGGCCGCTGCGCATTGTTCGCAAAAGCCTGCTTCGTCAGCTCGTAGCTGAGCGCCACATCCCATTTCACATTAATGACCCATTCATCGTCAATCGGCAAGCCCGCTTCCTTCAAGGCGCTTTGATACCCGAGAAAACGTTTTTCCGCACGGAAGTCATCCTTGTATTCCGAGCCGCCTATATAGGCGATATGGCGATGGCCCTGCGCGATAAGATGGTTCACCGCTTCCTTCGCAGCCGCCTCCCGGTCATAGCTGACCACGGGAACCTCCCGATCGGCAATATCGACGCCGACGACCGCCCGGACATTCGCTTTAATCCAGCGGTACGCTTCAGGATCGATCCGCTCCACGACGAGCATGCCGTCGATTTGATGCTCCTTCACGAGTGCCTGAAGCTGCTCGGTATCGGTTTCCTTCTCAATGCTGTATACGAATTCGAGGCGCATGCCCGAGGCGGCAAGCTCCTTCTCTATCCCTTCCAATATGACGGAAAAATAAGGGTTGTTGTATTTGTTTTGCGGAATCGCGACTACGCAGCCAATTCTATAGGCTGTTTTGGCTTCTGCCTTTTTCTTCTTTGCCGGTCGAAGCGTGCGATAGCCAAGCTGCTCGGCGGTTTCCCAAATTTTTTTACGGGTCTCGTCGCTAACGGAGCGATTCGCATCGTTCTTCATTACGCGTGAAACCGTCGAGATGGATACGCCAACGCGATCCGCTATATCTTTCAGTTTAGCCATTCCTGATTCCTCTCTTCACCCAAGCAATAGATATAAGCCCGACTATAATTGGGGCAAATTTTATTTGACTAACAATAATTTGCGGCAAATATAATTTTATAGCCCAGCCCCGGGGAAGTCAAGGAAATCGCCGTTTCTTAACCGCAAAAAAACACCAGGGAGGCTTGCTTTGCCCTGGCGTTTTTTGCGTCTTTTTAACCGTTTGCCTGCTCAAGTTCTGCCGCTACTCGTCTGCACCAATATTAACGGTCGCATCCTGCACACGCGGCTGCCCATCGATATCCAGTAAACCGATAATCGCGGTATCCGTATCGCCAGCATTAATAGCCGGGGAGGTCGCTTGCAGATGGAAGTCATTCAATGAGGCATTTACGAACTTAGGATCAACAAATAAGGAATGCGAGTCATTGCCGGAATTCGCTTTGTAGGCAGCGTAGCCGTCATACTCGACATTTTTCCAAACCCAATAGGCCTCCGAGCTTCTGCCTGCTGTAAAATACAAATTGTAATCGACGATGTTGCCGGCGTTTTGCGTATATTCATTATAGATGAGGACGCCTGTCGAGCTGGCCACCATAATATTGTTTTTAATCACGTTATTTTTCGTATCGAATTGAACGTAAAGCTGGCCGCTGCCATCGCCGAGCGTATCGTTTTTGTACAGCGTATTGTTGACGATTTTGCTGTCTGTCGTCGACCCGCGCTGCTTATCGTAGCCGCCCATAGCAATGCCGGTTAGACGGTTGTTGTAAATGATATTGCTGCGAACGGTAATATGGCTCGTTGATTTGCCTTTATGCTCGGAAGCGATTTCGATGCCAATATCATTGTTGTAGCTGTAGTTTTGCTCTATGATGCTGTCCTTGCCGCCATCGACATAAATGCCGCCAGCTGCGTTGCTGTTGTTTGGCAATTTCTTGCCGTAAGAAGGGTTGTTATTGGACGTAATGTTATAGACCCGGTTGCCCTTCACTAGACCGCCCCGAACCTGATCATAGGCTGCATTCGGGGCGGTTCCCTCAAAGCCGATCAGGTCGATGCCGATATTGTCATTGTCATGGATCAAATTATTCGTTACTTCGAACGTATCCACATTGCCATTGAGCACAAGCGATTCGCTGGAGCCGAGCACCAGATTGTACAGCTCATTGCCGTCGATCGTCAGATGGTTAAGCGAGGCCGGCGACTTCGTCCCATATACGGCAATGCCATGAGCATCACGGCCTTGCAGGCCGCTGCCTGTCGGCGTCACCGTATTTTTAATTGCATGAACTTTATTGTCCAGCAGGCCGATATAGCTTCCAGCTCCGCTTACATAGATGCCTATTGGCACCTTATTTTTCGATGTGCTTGTAAAATTGCGGATTTCCAAGCCTTTAATGGTCACATGGCTGACATCGGTCAAGTTAACGAGCCCTTCCGCCCCACTCGCCGTCAGACCCGCGCCGTCAATAACAGCCACCTCTTCTGCGTAGTTCGTGAAGAGGATTGGCCCTGCCGCAGCCGAGCCAGAGCGGGTTATGTTCAGCTTCTGGTTGTACACGCCGCCCCGAACGTAAACTGTGCTTCCAGCTGGCACCGCATCAGCTGCATGCTGCAGCGTTTTCCATGGCGCGGTTATCGTACCGGCATTAGAATCATTGCCCGTCGTTGCGACATAATATTCGGCTCCCTCCGCCGAAACGTCCGGTCCCGAAACACCGATGACGAGCAAGGTGAATACCGCCATGCCGAGCATGGCTGTTACATATTTATTCATTTTCATGACGAACGATCATCTCCTTGAGGAATGCTCCACTTTCGTAGCAGCCATTATGCTGTAGACCTCTGCTTATTTTGCCAGATAGATGGCCTCGTGGCTACCTTTTCTATTATATCGGCATTCTATAGGCCGTACCTTACACAATTACAAAACAACAGCAGCCCGGAACCGTAAGCTCGGTTCCAAGCTGCTGTTATTTTTCGTCTTAGTTTACTTTGGAAGTCAATTCCTTAATCGCCGCCATTAGATCGCCTTCGCCCGCAAGCGGAAGCTTGAGCGATTGCTCGCCATACGTCCATACGAGGTCGGTTTTCTTCGCCGTGAACGGCGATACGATGCCGTATTGCTGGGCGTCAAGGAAGATTTTGTTCGCTTCGCCCATCGTTTCGATATATGCGTCCGATGCCGCTTTATTAGCCGGAATCGAATACCCTTGCTTCGCCAGCTCCGTCTGCCCTTCTGGGCCCGCAAGCCATGCCAGCAGCTTGTAAGCTGCCGCTTCATGCTTCGTATTCGCGCTGATTGCCATGCCTGCCGGCTGGACAACCGTTTGGTTCGTCTTGAACTTCGGCAAATAAGAGATGCCGTAATCAATGCCCGCTTCTTTATAGTTGGCCGTATTCCAGCTGCCGCCCGGATTCATTGCAACCTTGCCTGTTGTAATCGCAAGGTTGACTTGGCCGCCAAGCCCTTCGATTTGCGCAGGCGTTGTGTTGATCTTTTTATTTTTCGTCAAATCAATAAAATATTGCAGCACTTCAATCGATTCCGGCGTATCGAGCGCAAGTGTTCCGTCATCATTGACGAGCTTGCCGCCATTCGACCACAGCTCAGGCTCCAGGAACCAGTCCATCGTCGAGCCTGGGGAAATCGAAAGGCCCCATTGCACGATGTTTTTGCCATCAAAGCCCGCTTCGCCTGCGTTTTTGCCGTTTTTATCAAACGTCAGCTTCGTTGCGATATCGGTAATTTCATCCCAAGTTGGCTCAAGCGATGGCACCGGCGCCTTCAGCGGGTTTGTTTTTTCATCAGAGAACAACGCTTTATTGTAGTACCATACGATGACGTTCGCATCAATGGGCAGCGACACCTGCTTGCCTTGATACTTATGAAGTCCCAGCAAGCTCGGATCCACATTGTTCAAATCAAATTTGTTGCCTTCGAGCAAGCCGTCCAGCTCTTTAAAAATGCCCAGCTCCGCATATTTCTCTACATAAGCATAGCTGGTTTTGAATACGTCTGGAAGCGTACCGCCTGCGGCATTCGCCGTCAGTCCGTCCCAGTAGCTGCCCCAGTCCTTGCCTTCCAGCTTGACGGTAATGCTCGGATTAGCCGTCATGAACTTGTTTAACAATTCCTGTGTGCGCTGAAGCTCCTCGGCCGTTCCCCATTGGGAATAGGTAATCGTTACAGCCTCTTCAGCTGGCGCGCTGGAATTGCCGCCGGCGCTTGCTGGATTCGCCGTATTCGTCTGTCCGCCTGCATTGCCGCCTCCGCAGCCCGTTACAAGAATAGACGTAGCCAACAACGTAGTACCTACACTCAACTTCCATTTGCTCTTCGTTTTCATATACAGTTCCCCTTTTACGTCATGTAGAAAGCAAGAAAACCAGAAACAGACCGCGCCATTACCCTTTGGAGCCCGTCAGCACCACCCCTTCCACAATGTAGCGTTGTGCGAAGAAATAAAGCAGGCCAATCGGAATGATGCTAATGAAAGCACCAGCAGCAAGCGCAGGGAAATCCTGGCTAGTTTGTCCAATCAGCAGCTGCAGGCCAACACTTAGCGTGAACAGCTCATTATTTTTGATATACAAAAACGGTCCGAGAAAATCGAGCCAAGAGTTGACGAAGGCGAAAATGATCGTCGTAATAATAATCGGCTTGGAGAGCGGCATAATGACTCGCGCATATACGGTCCAGCGATTGCCGCCATCGAGATAAGTCGCCTCATCCAGCTCCTGCGGAATCGTCAGAAAAAATTGCCGGAACAGAAAAATGTAATAAGCGCCTCCGAGCCATGCCGGAACGATCAGCGGCAGCCACGTATCGATCCACCCCAGCTTCGCAAACAGCACATACGATGGAATCATCATAATAGATGGCGGAATCATCAGCGTCAGCAGCACGATCGGAAAAAGCTTGTCCCGGTATTTCGTCGCAAAACGCGAAAAGCCATAAGCCACAATCGAGCTGGAAACGACAGCGCCCAAAGCGACGAAAAACGAAATTGCAAAGGAGTTTTGAATCCACTGCCACATCATCGGCTGGACGGCAAACAATCGCTCAAACGCCTCAAAGTTCATCTGTTCTGGAAAAATAGTCGGCGGCACCTTGTACGTCTCCGCCTTCGTCTTCATCATGGTCGAGAGCAACCACACGAGAGGCCCTACAAATAACACCAACGCTATGAGAAGCAATGCATATTTGGAGACCGCTGCTGTCATGCTGCTCTTTTGCCCGCCATTCATATAGATCCCCCTATCTCTCTCCTTCGTAATACACGAAGCGATTCGATATTTTCATCAGCACAAAGGTGACGAGCGAGATCAGCGCAAACAGAAAGATCGATTGTGACATCGCCATGCTGAACTTCAAGTCGGTAAAGGCCGATTTGTAAATATTGTAGACAAATGTATATGCTGCGTAGTTCGGACCGCCCTTGGAGAGCAGCAGCGCCTCCGTAAACATTTGAAAGTTGTACATCGTTTGAATAATGATGACGAATAAAATCGAAGGGCTAATCATCGGCAGCGTGATGGCTAAAAATTTGCGGACACCAGCCGCCCCGTCGATTTCAGCCGCCTCATACAAATGCCTTGGCACATTTTTGAGCGCCGCCAGAAAGATCAGCACTCCGCTTCCCGAAATCCATACTTGCAGCAGGATAATAACCGGCTTAATCGTATGCTCGCTTCCGAGCCAATCGGTTTTGTCGAAGCCGAGCAAACCTAACCCCGCATTCAAGATGCCAAATTCCGCATTGAAGACGAGCCGCCAAATAATGACGGTTGCCACAATTGGCACAAGCGTAGGCAAGTAATAGAAGGTACGGAACAACGCAATGCCCTTCACATTAAAATTAAGCAGCATCGCCAGCACCAGCATGCCCGCCGTTACGATCGGAACACCGAAAACGACGAAATACATCGTGTTGAGCAAGCTTTTCAGAAAAATCGGATCATCAATCATATGAATGAAGTTATCGAAGCCGACAAAGTTATAATTGACCGCGCCCGGCAGCTTCGCATCCGTAAACGCATAAAACACCGAAGTGCCGAATGGAATCAGGAAGAAAATCGTAAAGCCAATGATCCACGGCATAATAAATAGGAAAAACAGCAATGTGTCATATTTTCGCAAGCTATTCATCATGACACCCCTTAGCCAGTGATTTCTTCTAAATAGACGTACCGTTCTTCTAAAATAGATTTTTCGGCAGCGAGCGCGATCAGCAGCGCATTACGTCCAACCTGCGCCGTCGCAAACGGCTGCCTGCCTTCTCTTACGCATTTCAAGAAATCGATACGCTGCGTTTGGCCGCCTGTATGTCCGCCCATAATCGAATCCGACGTTACGTCAATGTCGAGATGGTCCTTCGTCCAATCCTCGCCGCCAACGATATCAATCGTCTTGTCATTGCGCGCAACCATCTGTCCGCCATTGTCGCCAATTAAGCCGATTTCAAGTCCTTCGCCAAGCAAGTTTCTTGGCTTCAAATACATGCAAAGACCGAGGTTCGCCTTGCTGCCATTGTCATAATCAATCGTAATGAAGGCGTGATCGACGATCGACGTATCGGAAATATTTTTCGCTGGATAATGGCTGTAGGAATTCGTAATGAGGTTCTCTTGCCCCTGCTTCATCACATGCTGGCCGCCGGAAGCAAATACGCGTACTGGATTCGCCTGAATCATCCAATTGAAAATATCAAAGTGGTGGCAATCCTTCTCGACGATCGCTCCGCCCGATCTCGACTTGTCATAAAACCATTCAGTTGGCGGGAACGGATCACGAAACTCCTTGCACCACATTAGCTTCACATCGCCCAGACGTCCATTTTCCAGCTCCTTGGCCATTCGGCGGTACAAGTTGGAATAACGGTAAACGAGCCCGATTTGCAAAATGCGCCCGGATTTTTCTGCCGCTTCAATGATGGCATCGCAATCCTCAATCGTGTGGGCAACCGGCTTTTCCAGAAAAACATGCTTGCCTGCCTCCAGAAAAGCAACCGCCACCTCGCGGTGCAAATAGTTCGGGACGCTGATGACAACCGCATCCACATCTTCTTTATGCAGCAGCTCGCGGTAATCCGTTACAATAACCGGGCTGCTGTTTTTAAGCTCAGCAACGGTACGCGCTACGTTAGCTTCGTTCATATCGCAGATATAACGAACGTCACTATCCGGCAGCAAATCAAAACCGATGCAATGATGCGATCCCATATCGCCGACACCGATAAAAGCCATTCTAATGTTCCCCATGTCTACACACTCCGTTGTCATAAATTTTGCGGCATTCGTTATTCACCGCGTCTCATGTCAGGTTATCTGACAAAGTTTTGTATCTGTTACGATAGTAAAACAGTTCGCCTATGTTGTCAATTAATTTTTGGCTAATTTTTCGCTATATTTGCGGCAAATAAATTGATATTTGCTAAAAACCTTGAATTGGCTGGGGTTTCATCAGGTTTTCATATTTATAAAACGCTTACAAGATGCTGTTTGTTACACCTCTCTTTTCATCTCGTTAAGTATTTGCCGCAAATTTATTTCATTTGATATAGATTATTACATGGAAATGAAGTTTGTCAACTGCTTTATATTTAGGCAAATTTCATGCGGGAATTGGAAATTTTCTCTTGTTCTGTATGTTCATATCGCCTATAATGCAACATATAACCGACTTCTGCATCATGAAAATCCCTCGAATTATTTGCCGCAAATTTTCATTTTTAAAAATCTATCATCTAGATGTTCCTGCTCACAATGCTCTCATGAAGGTAACAAATTAAAGGCAGATTTGGACAAGCCCGCTGTTCTGCTGAAGGGAGGTGATTTACCTGTAAAATGGAAGGATAGACGGCTATTCGTTCGCTTGAAAGTACTAGCGGGACAACCCTATACCCAAGGAGGTTTACCATGTTTAAAGCAGCCGGCAACAAAAAGCTATTGGTTCATTTATTTTTGATTTTTGCGCTCATCTTCGCGATCTTTCAACCGATTGGCACCGTTCCGGGAGCACAAGCCGCTACCATTACGGTCGATGGCAATGTCAGCGATTGGAGCAGCATTAACGCGCTCGCTACAGGTACGGGAGCCGCTCAAAGCTTCAAAATGACAAACGATGGAACAAATCTTTATTTGCTCATTCAAGGCTCAGGCTTAAGCACGGCAACGGGCAGCTTTTGGCTGAATATCGACAACAATACCGCGACGGGCTATCAGGCATCAGGCTGGGGCGCTACTGGCATCGAATGGCTGCTGGAAAATGCCGGGTTATACCGCTATGCAGGGACCGGAAGCAATTGGAGTTGGAATGCCAACACCACCCTTTCCTCCTCCCAATTTTTCCGCAGCTCATCGGTTATTGAAGTCGCCATACCTCTGGCCACTTTACAGATCAGCGCTGGCAGCACCATTCAAGCTGGCTATATCGATAACAACTCCACAACCTCGCGGCTGCCTGCGGCAAGCCAGACGCTGCCCTCTTATTTGCTTACTTCCAGCGGCGGATCCAGCGACCCTGGCGGAGCGACAACGGTCGCATACCCGCTTGAGCTCGACAGCCCGCTTAATAACCCGTTTAAAGGCTGGGCTCCATCGGCTAAAACGACTGGCTACCCCCAGCAGCACAAGCTCGTTTATGCCGGGGTAACCTGGAAGGAGCTTGAATCGACGAAGGGAACGTATAATTTCGCTGCCATTGAAGCGACGAACAATTTCGCTCATTGGAACAGCCTAGGCGTTAAAGTTGTACTGCGGTTTATTCTAGACAGCCCAACTGGCGCAGCGCACCGGGATATTCCCGATTGGCTTTATAATGATATGGTCGCCCTCGGCCAATCTCCAGGCACCGCTTATAACGATACGACAGGCGGAATGGGCACTGGCAACAATATGGGCTTTTCGCCCAACTACAGCTCTGCTTATTTAATTGAGCGGCATAAGCTCGCTATTGAAGCCATTGCCGCCCGGTATAATACAAATGAGCGTCCGGTCGCTTTTGTGCAAATTGGCTCGATTGGCCATTGGGCGGAATTTCACACTTGGCCTTATGTAGGGCCAAATGGCGAAGCTAATTACACGGGCGCTTTCCCTCCAAATGCGATTTCAAATCAATATGTGCAGCATTATATTGATGCCTTTGCCGGCAAAGAGGACAAAATGCAGGTGCTGATCAGACGCAGCATTGCGCTTGCCAAAACGAACAATAAGGGGCTAGTTATGGGCATGTTTAACGATGTGTTCGGACATAAAGACAGCTTCGATGCCGATTGGGGCTGGTATACCGGCACGCAAAATGGCTACTGGGACGACATCGGCCAGCAGCAGCCAGCGCACGCTAACTTTTGGGAGACGCGCATTTCAGGCGGGGAATTTTATGGCGGAGCGTCCGGCATGACTGCCGCGCTCACTACGGGCAGCGGCTTTACGGAAACGCAACGCCAGACGGAGCTGAGCAAGCCAAGCTGGCTCGGTCCCAACTCGCCAGCTTCGCTCGCGGTAGGCAATACGCTGCAAAGCAATATGGATACCTTGAAAAAACGGATGGGCTATCATTTTGTTGTGAAGGAAATTTCACATCCATCTGCTATAACCGGAAGCACGTTTGCGACAACGATCAAGGTGGAAAATAAAGGCGTTCAGCACTTCCCATTCGGCTGGCCAGTCGAAATCCAGCTGCGCAGCGGCAATACGATCGTCGCGAAGAAGACGACAACCGTCGATTTGCGCACGTGGAAAACAGGCACTTATACAATTTCCGATTCGATCCCCGTCACCGGACTTGCTGCGGGAACCTATGATATCGCAATTGCGATCATCAGCCCGCAAACGAATGCGCCGGGCGTCGACTTTGCAAATACGAACAGGCTCGCGGATGGGGCTTATAAGCTGAGCAGCGTGACGAAATAGTAGATGGATTGAGGAATGGAATGCTGTAATGAATGTTAAAACGGCTGCCGAGGATGCTCGACAGCCGTTTTTTTGTTTGTAGGGTTCTAATTGAAGCAGCATCTTTGAAGCATATCTATTAAGCTTCATGCTCTCGCATGGAAAACAACTTCCAAACTGCAAGAGAAATGGGTATCAAATTATCTATACCATACTGTCCACCAACGCGTGGAAGTGCTCAGGCTATCATCTATTTCCAAGAAACGGTAGGTATAACCGTTATATTGAATAGTTGCACCAATAAAATCAGAGCGGGAATAATCTTTCTTAGGATACGGAAGACCAATCATCGTACACGACGGACAATAGGCTGCAGGAGCAATGACATTGGAGTTGGCGTTAGTTACCGACTGGGCAGATACAGGGATAGCAGAAATCAAACACAATATAATAACCATACCTAATAAAACTAACTTGCTCTTCTTCAAAATCACAACACACCTTTCAATAATATAAGATTTGAAATATTGGAATACATTTCAACATCAAGTATACTATTGAACGACAAAATAATTCATGAGTCTCCATGACTAAAAACAATTTTTTCGTTTGTAAATTATTGTAGTTTTTTAAATTAAAATTTTTTCCGCTGATCAGGTCAGTCATTGAATTGCGTTTCATTCCACGCTCTTGCACGGAGAGCGACGCATGCTCGCAGAAGATTTAGAGTTTAGGTTACGTGTTTCAATCCACGCTCTCGTACGGAGAGCGACTGATAAACACAGGGATTTTTATGATGCGATTATGTTTCAATCCACGCTCTCGCACGGAGAGCGACGTAGCGCCTTATACGATGAATTTGAGCTTCTTTCTGTTTCAATCCACGCTCTCGCACGGAGAGCGACTGACGCTCGTTCCGCACGCTTCAAACCGCGTGTAAGTTTCAATCCACGCTCTCGCACGGAGAGCGACCCAGAACGGTCCTGGCGGCGGCCACAATATTGGACGGTTTCAATCCACGCTCTCGCACGGAGAGCGACGCGGATTTACATAAATAACCTTCCCGTCAACAAGTTTCAATCCACGCTCTCGCACGGAGAGCGACCAAGATGCGGCGTGAATATCAAACCACCGCTGGGTTTCAATCCACGCTCTCGCACGGAGAGCGACGCAAGCATAAATGTGACGCGCAAAATGATTGCACGTTTCAATCCACGCTCTCGCACGGAGAGCGACGGCAAATTGATGGTTTTAAGCTCACAAACAGCAGGTTTCAATCCACGCTCTCGCACGGAGAGCGACAGCATACCATGAAAAGCCTTCACTAGCGCGGGAAAAATACATATTTTCCGCGAACCTTATCTACCCAGTCTAATCAATGAGCTAAAATAAATACTATTATTGCAACCCGCCATATAAAATACAGTGTGCGAACCTCCTAGGAAATTCATGGGTGCTTAAGGTTCGCACAGCAAAAATTTATTCAGTAATTTCGACTTAAATATATTGTTCTAAATCAATACACCTAATCTTTCCCGTTTCATAATAAGTGTATCTTAACAACTAATCCACTATCAAAATCCCTTCAGGATCATAGCCTTCCTTGGCACCTACATGCTCCACACGCTTCTTCCAGTTGGCACCAAGCAAATAATAGCGCAGGCTATCTGTATTTTCATTAATTTCCTTAGATAGCTGATCTTTCAATTGCTTGAATTGCAGAGGGTCTACAATGCATTCAAAAACAGAGTTTTGAACACGCTGTCCGTAATTTAGGCAGCACTTCGCAACCTGTCGCAGCCGTCTTCGGCCTTCGGGCGTCGTCGTATTCACATCATACGTTACTAGAATCATCATTGAATTTATCCCCTACTTCCACAAAAATGGAGGATATTCCTCCAAATCTCCTCGAATCGTCCTTGCCAATAATAGTGCTTGGCTATAAGGAAGCAAACCAATTGGAATGATTTCATCCAAAAAAGGGTGACGAATTTCTTCACGCTTTCTTTTTTGCCAAGCCGTAATTAGCTCTTTCTTCAAATCCGGCTTTAGCAACACTGCACCGTTTTCTTTAATCGTAAAATCATTCGCATGAATCTGCTTACGGTTGATAAGGGAGAGCACTAAACGATCTGCCATATAAGCCCGCAACTCTTCCATTAAATCCAACGCAAGGCTTGGTCTCCCTGGACGATCACGATGGAGAAAGCCCGCCGCAGGATCAAGACCCACCGTTTCGAGTGCGGATTGAACTTCTAATCGAAGCAAGGTATATGTATAAGACAATAGCGCATTAACACGATCAAGAGGAGGCCGACGATTACGCCCCCTCAAATAAAAACTTTCTTTATCTGCCAAAATCAACTCATTAAATGCCGAAAAATAGCGGCGTGCTGCTTCTCCTTCAATGCCTCGTATATCATCCAGCCCAGGAACAGTTAACACCTTATTTAGATACCTTTTTAAGAAATCAGCTTCTTTGTTCACTTTATCTGATGCAATATTTGATCCATGATCGCGTATAGCCCGATTTAAAACTGTTCTTGAATTGGCGATTTTAGCAAAAATAAACCTCTTCGCATAAATGGCTGCTCTCTCACCGTCAGCCAGCCGATACTGTTTGCGTCTAAGCAGCACATTCCCAGTTGTCTTCCCATGTACACTTGCCATAAATTGCCCATTCTCTTGTAAAAACGATAAGGAGACTCCACGCTCTGCACACAGCTGCATCAAGGACGGACTTGCACCCGCATACCCCACTGTTACGATACTTTCCAAAATATGAATCGGCATTCGTAGAGGATCACGATCCTCCGCTTTGACGATTATATTTTCCCCTTCACGGGTTAAATAGCTGCTAGGCGATGTAATATATAACGTATTTAACAGCTTACGCATATGATGTTTACTCCTTTCTTCGTTTAACCCATCTCCTTGTCTAAATAGTGCTGAAGATATCCCCTAGTTTGCTTAGATTTTCGAGATAGGATTGCCGGCATACATATATCCAATAGCGAGCAATTTTTACATTTGGAGGAATACACAGCTGGAAGCGTTACTCCTGCTAAAAATAATCCATGCATTTCTTCAAACAAAGCATAAACTCGCCGCCTTAATCCTTCAGTTAGGGTAACGCTAACCCTTCTGCCGCGCTCACCATAATACAATGCTCCTTCCGTTAGTTGGACACCGAACATCTCTTCAAGCGCCATTGCCTGGGCACATAGTTGTACCTCGTCCCAATCTCCGCTTTTTGGTTTACCGCGCTTGTACTCTACCGGAAAAGGACGCCATAGCCCTTCCCGGCCTGGAAGAGCAATGGCGTCTCTTTCTCCTATAATGCTACCGCTTCTAGAACTTACTACTGCATGGAATTCAACCACATCCGCTTTACCATAAAACCCAATCGAATAACAAACGAGTGGCAGAGCCCTTGAGATGAGCACATCGCCGCGCGTTTCACTAAAGTAAGGATCATCCGCCCGGCCGTGCATTTGTTGACCTTCATAAGTAAGAACATTTTCGCTCCACTGCTGCTCGATGTGAATCAGACTCCACTGACGCTTGCAGAAAGCATAATGCTGAACACCAGATAGCATCAGCAAATTATCTTCCTGATACAGCAACTTCTTTGCCATTGCCCGCCCCCTCTTATTCGCCTACCATTCTAGTATTTTGATACCTTCAGGCAAATCATCCCTATTAATCGTAATCTCATATTCTTTGAAAGAACGAATCGGCTCTACTGGCAGACTCTGGTCTCTCACACGAATAGCATCAACACGTTCCAACAATTGGTGAGCGGGAGCATTACCAAGCCTTGTCTCATGCTGGAAAGCAACAAGTTTTCGAACCGTCATTTGTCCCCGTGATGCTGAGCGATCATGCTCAAACATATGAAGCAGAGCTTCCCATAACAATTCCAAATCATTGTTCGTAAATCCCGTCTTTTCTGCCAAATAACCTGAAATATACCCATCCATACGGTAGAGACCATATGGAACTATGTGTTTACGTCCCATTTCTCTTTCTTTAGCAGCTCCTTCTTGCGTTACTGCCTGACGAGTAATTGTTAGCTCCTGAGGAAAAATAGGATCAATGCTCCGGGCAAACGTAAACTGAATCGGCCCACGCACCTGTCCACAATTCACCTTAGTTGTCATAACTGCACCAAAGGTACGAATATCAAAGAAATTATCACACATCCAACGTGTTAATTGACGTGATTGTTCCTGACTTTTAGGCTTCAATTCCTTAGTATCAGCATCATCTGGTCGAATCGCTCGATATGCGCGGCGTTGCTGCTCATTAAGCACTGCGCCCTCTGTCACATAAATGTTAAAGCCTTCTTCCCCTTCCCTAGTCAGCTCAATATAATTGCGGACTTTTCGTTTAATACATACATCAGTCACAATACCATGACCTGTCTCTGGATCGGTACGCGGCATATTTCCTGCATCGGGATCACCATTGGGGTTACCATTTGTTACATCAAAAAAAATGGAGAAATCATATCTTTGAGCTAACGCACTATTTTGCCCGACTTTTTCCAATTCTGCTTGTTCAATTGCCATTTTCAATCATCGCCTCTCAAATCGTATTTTCAAAACATAGAGATGGATTATTATCAACTAAGCTTCTTCGCTATTAGATGACTGTTGATGGTCTTTTTCTTGTATTGATATTGGTTCTGCTTGCTGCTTTTTGCTGGTAAACAATTGTTGTTTTTGATGATAGTAACCAAGAATAAATAAACCCTGCTCTTGTTGATTTAAAGTTGTTGGGATAGGATATATTCCTTTTAAGATTTTCTGGTAAAGAATATCGTAGGTTACCGCCAAGCCACCGTTCCCATTGGAACGCATTTTTTTCAGATGATGGTTAGTCAAATTTTTGAATAAAAAAGTAAATACAGCTAGCGGTCTAGTAGCGGCCGATGCAAAATATTTATCCTTAATAGTTGCATTTAACTTATTATCCCCTACCGATTCGATCTGCACCTTCTCCAACACAGCAAATGCTCTTCCTAAGCGATAACCGACATCTTTACTTTCTTCATTTATACTCACAGATAAAGCCCCCTCTAATTGCAAATTATTATTCAGGCGAGCGTATCTACTCCAGTAGGCTTTAATAATGCCGACACGCAACTGATTAACAATTCCATCCACATGAATGCGATTAACAATGCTCATATAAAGTGCGTGTGGATAAGCGTTCCCCTGCACGATTGCACGCAAAACTGCTCCCCCTAGTCCAGGCGGCGAACCTTCCCCTACCTTTTTGCCTTCGATGCTTACGCGCCTCGTTTCTTCCATTATACGGTAAATTGGAGGAGTCTCCGCCCGGTAATCTTTTAAACCCGCTATGTCCATATCTGCACTGTGCGCATTTAGGTTTTCTAACATTTGTCCAAAATGACCTTGCCAGAACATCCGCACTGAAATTCTTGCCATATTTGGAGAAAGTCCAAGAACGTAAAATGGTGTCTCTTTAATCGACAACATATCTTCAGTTAGGTTTTTCCCTTGCTGAACGCGCTTTATAACATCCATAATCTGATCTGTTGCTTTATTTTCCAATGCTATAGCGCGATTTTGATTAAACGCATTCACAACAATTCTCTCCATATCTTCTCCAAACGGAGAAGCACCAGCCCAGAATACAACCGTCATATCGCCAATGCCTGTAATGGTATTCGTATCCGACTCTAACATATGATTTAACGCTGTCGTGTAGCCGAAGGCTGCCGTTTTGCTGACAGGCGCATTAAAGCTCTGTTTTTTGCCATACGATAGGAAAGAATCAACATTGAAGGATACAAGCGCCGCTCCAGATGACTGCGCCCCGCGAACGCCTTTAATTTTAATTTCATGAGTCTGGGCAATCGGCTCCCCCGCTTTACCCGTAATTAGACATTGCCCGATAAGCTCAGAGCTTGCTTTCTTACTTTCCATATAACGAATCCAACACGTTTTTACCGCTTCACGTTCATGAAGATATCCATCCGTATCTTCATCAAGTCGAAATACCATGTTGCAATCGAGCCCTTTATCTAAATCATCAATAAAATTTTGGAGCTTTGGATGCTCACGTACTGTTTCAATATTCCAATGGGAGAAGAATGCAAGAATGGCCTTGGCTCCATCGTCCTCCACTTTATGCAAAATATCGCGATGAAGCTCTACACAAGCTTCGTACTTTCTACGTGCATCCACTACCTTCTTAGTATCTGTCGCCGAAGCGTTTGCAACATTCGCGATAGCATGGTATCCTAGCAAATATTCTGGCTTGTCCGATAGAAAGAATGGCTTAATGCCACTACTTCTGCTGCCTTGTTCAGGAATATTTATAGCCGATGCTTTTCTTCTCTTCCCGTCTACTTCACGAATATCCACTATATTTAACAATTCACCTGTAGCTGAAATGACTAATACGAAAGAGATTTTGCCCATGCTGCTATACATTGGACTTATCTTTGATTTAGGATTTCTGATAAGCTGCTCATAACGTTCATATAAAGCTTGAATGATCATAGAAGCGGCTCACCTCCTCCTTTTGATCTAGGAACTTCTATCACTCCGCAACGCATGTTCGCTCGAAAAAAATGCGGGGTCATTTCATTGTTAAAATCAATGTCCCATAACATCCAACCTAAGTCCTTCTCTGCTACATCTGTATATGCGTAGGAATGGATGGCTTCCTCTACTTCTACTAATTCGAAACTCGCTGGAAATTCACGGCATCCTAAATATGGTTGTTGAAAGCACTGCCCTTTACGGGCTCTGCGAAGAAAAATATTATAATGCTTCTCTGGAGAATCCTCAGCTCCCGCCGCATCCGTCATTTCAAAATGAGCCTCTATTACATAAGCTACTTGCTTTAGCATAAGTGTCGCACGCTGCTGCCGTTCCTCCGTTACGATTTGCGCAAGCGTTATCGGTTTGCCATCCATAGCCTGTTGAACATTACGAGCGGAGATGATACCTTCCACTTCATTTCTGCGAATCGTTTCAAACTGAATGGGCTTTAATACATGAATACGATCAATGACCCAACGAATGGCAGGCTTCCAATGTATACTTTCCAGTATCCCTCGTGCTGCCGAAGGAGTAATGACATCATAGCTTACGCGCTCTGCCTTCATCTCTGGTCTTGTAAAACAAGCGTAATCTCCCCATACTCTTAAGCGAATACCATATCCCATAGTAAATCCTCCTCTCTTAAAAAATATAAATTTCATCCTCATGAAATTGCTGAGAATATGGAATTACACCGAGCTTATCGTCATACCATTTAGCAGGATTTTTAAGTACCCAGACCCCTTCTCGCACTTGCTCGATTTCCCCTGCCTTTTGAAACGCATTGAACTCATTAGGATAAAGCTGCACAACATACGGCTGGAGTTGCCTCAATATGCTAGTCATTGGAAAAGCAAATTGCAGTTGATCAATAAGCTTCCAGGCCTTACTGTTATTGCGCCCTCCTTGTTTATGCCCATGTTCATCTATATAAACCCCATCGTCTAAAGCATTATCCTTCTTCTCATCTCTCTCTTCGCATCTTTCATAAGGCACAATTACAGCCTTGGCAGCCGTCTCAATAAGCTGAAATCGCTGAGCGATTTCTCGAAACGGAAACTCCAGCAACGCACCTCTCCGCTCTATTAATTCTAATATTCCCTTCGAATCTGTTTTATCCACTTTGCCACTGCTTTGATAGAAATACAGCTCGTTAAAATATTTCCGCACTGCCTCCAAAGACAAGGGGTCATCTTTGTATTTCTCCAGCACAGATTGCGTAACTTCTGCTGTTGCGCTAAACCACCCTGGCGGTAATCCATATTCTGTTTCAAACACATAGGTATACCCTAGCAGAGCTTTTCCGTTACGATTACAGCGTCCTGCTGCTTGAGCAATAGAATCCAAGCCTGCCATTTCCCTATATACCGCAGGAAAATCAATATCTACACCAGCCTCAATAAGCTGCGTACTAATAACGGTACAAGGTAGATTTTTCTTATCATCTAACCTCTCTTGAATAAGGGCTAATGTTTCTGTCCGATGGATCGGACACATTCGAGCACTTAGATGAAAAAATCCCTCCTTCATCGCATCTTCACTACTACGCTTGAGACACTGAGCATAGATTTCCCGTGCTATTTTACGTGTATTCACAACACACAGCACCTGTTTATGAGAAGCAAGTTGTTCATCGATTTGATTCAAACTTAACGTTCCGACTTG
Organism: Paenibacillus sp. BIHB 4019; assembly: GCF_002741035.1. Classification (NCBI taxonomy): domain Bacteria; kingdom Bacillati; phylum Bacillota; class Bacilli; order Caryophanales; family Paenibacillaceae; genus Paenibacillus; species Paenibacillus sp. BIHB 4019. The sequence goes on from NZ_CP016808.1 coordinate 6,856,115, forward strand.
CTTTATGCGCACGCGTTTGAACTGCTCGAATCTCAAGGGCACATCATCTGTTAACTCTTCTATTTGAATAGGCTCAGGAAACAGTTTCTCTATTTCCGGTTGCGTTGCTGTACACAACAATACCGTTGCCCCATAGTTCTGCGTTAACTCCTGCAAAGCATAAAGTGAAGGTTTGAACAAACCACCATTCATGAGTTGCGCTTCATCTAAAATAATGATGCTGTTTGCTAAATTATGCAGCTTGCGACAACGAGCACGTTTATTTGCAAACAAAGATTCAAAAAACTGCACATTAGTAGTTACAATAATAGGATAATCCCAATTCTCCTCCGCGAGTTGAAGCTTCTCTTTCAAATCAACGCTTCCATCCTCGCTTTCTTGTTTCTTCTCATGCTGCACGTTAGAATGATGCTCCAGCACATTTTTACTACCCACAATTTTTCGGAATATTCGCGCATTTTGTTCGATAATGCTTGTATATGGAATCACATAAATGATTCTTCTGATACCTTGATCGTCATTAGTTGAATGGTGAATGGCATGACGAAGTGCGTATCCGAGGGAAATAAGCGTCTTGCCGCTCCCAGTAGGTAGAGTAAGTGTCTTCATTCCTCTTGGGCTTTGCGCCCTAGTTATGCAGTGAGTTAGCAATTCTAAGCGATTAATATTAATTGATGACTTCGGAACACCAAACTCATCTTGTATGTAAGTTTCAAATTTTTTAAATAGCTTTGGAAAATCTGCTATTTTTCCTCGTTTGGCACTCTGCTTCTGATTCGAGAAAGCCTCAGAATTAAGCGAGTCCGCGTCAATTAAACAAGAGAAAATCATTCTTGTGAAAAAAGCGAGTTGAAACTCCGGCGATATTCCTGGCTTCAGAGAGAGCGAAAGTTTATTTAGGCCGAGCTGCTGTGGCAGCTCATTAAAGGCCGCTTCTTGATAAGGCTCGACCTCTTTTTTTAGTCTATTAAACAACGTCGACTCTTCACCCGCATCTGTACCGCAATCCGGAAGACCCGCATGGTGTCCTGCTATGATATAAGCCAACAGCAAGGCGTAATCGCCCTTTTCACGTTCCATCATATGCTGTGCCCCTGCCGTTGCGTGATCCACGGCTATTTGAGAACCCGCTAGCCTGAGCTGAAATTTCTTCGAATACTTGCCTAAATCATGTAGGATTCCAGCTGCTTTTCCCCAATCTCTTGCACCAAAAGCAGCCGCAAAATGTCCAGCTAGCTCAGCTACTTCTTGAAGATGTACAATAAGCAGCTGCCACGTTGCTTTATCCTCTGATTTTGTTCGATGCGCATAGTACATGAGAATCACCTCGACATTTTTCACTGAGACCTATATACCATTGCTTTCCATAAGTGTACGAGTTAACCTATTGGTTGTAAAGACATTTTTTACCTGAATTACTATTTTAAAAGTCGTCCTGAATCTAGTTGAGGATGTGGATTGAAACCCTATTTTAAAGATTCCGTTTGACGCTCCCCGTAAGGGGAGCCTAATCTCACTTATATTCATCACGCTAACTTTCTACTGTCCAACGTAACCCTAAAACTTCAATTTTTGTTTAAAATAAAGGCCGTAATCCACAGAGCACTTATCTGGCGGATTACGGCCTTTTTAGCTAAAAACATCTGGTTTTAGAATGGGCATTATTAAACCTATAGTTAGATGTTATTGAATGTGACTGCATTTTTACATCGTTTAAAACAAAACTATCTGATTGCCCAAAATCCAAAGCTGAATAATCGGGAGTTCTTGTACCTCAGCCGTGAAATTCTATCGTCGATCTTACTGTCGTTAAAATTTGTAAACGTTTTCATATAATCACCACCTCCTAAAAATCAAGACTTAACATTATATGAAAAAGTCTGAGGAGATATGCATGTGGGAAGAATAAAAACAAACTCAGGTCGCATAAAAGAATTTTTAATATAGAGAAGCACGAAAAAACATCAAGCCACTATATCAATGGAATAGTTCATTAGGAGATGTCTTACGTTTTCAAAAAACATTTGCACTGAGAGCAACATATCACCGCCACTACCACCTACATCATCCCCCATGTGATTGAATCCACGCTCTCGCACGGAGAGCGACGATAGCGGCAGCGATAGTGAAAATTGAAGCGACAGTTTCAATCCACGCTCTCGCACGGAGAGCGACGCTAGCCCCCGTCAGGATGTAAATATAGATCGGCGTGTTTCAATCCACGCTCTCGCACGGAGAGCGACTAGCAGTAAATACAGCGAAATGGGTACATGCTCGTTTCAATTCACGCTCTCGCACGGAGAGCGACCAGCGACGGCAGCGGAAGCGGCGGCCAAGTTGGAGTTTCAATTCACGCTCTCGCACGGAGAGCGACGTTTCCGCAGCGTGCGCAGCGCAGCACGCCAGAGTTTCAATCCACGCTCTCGCACGGAGAGCGACAATGATGACGGCCTGCTTGCCTATACTCGTTTTATGTTTCAATCCACGCTCTCGCACGGAGAGCGACCGTATCGCTAAACATAGAAATATGGTCTAGCATGTTTCAATCCACGCTCTCGCACGGAGAGCGACATTTGGTGGGCTCGCCTAGACGGCGGCACTGGCAGCGTTTCAATCCACGCTCTCGCACGGAGAGCGACCAAACGGCCCACGCCAGTTAAGATACAGCGGCATGTTTCAATCCACGCTCTCGCACGGAGAGCGACATGCAATGGCGGAAATGGCGGCAGCTGGTGAGGTGGTTTCAATCCACGCTCTCGCACGGAGAGCGACTCCAGTATTTAACGATTCCCAAAACAAGAGGCAGGTTTCAATCCACGCTCTCGCACGGAGAGCGACGTGGGAATGATTGTTACAACATTTTTAGGATTTTATGTTTCAATCCACGCTCTCGCACGGAGAGCGACTCTACTGGCGTACAGTCGCGCAGAACCAAACCGGTTTCAATCCACGCTCTCGCACGGAGAGCGACTATACCAGGTAGATATGTAGAGATAAACGGCAATGTTTCAATCCACGCTCTCGCACGGAGAGCGACCTCTAGCCGCCGTGATATCTTCCAGCATCTTCGCGTTTCAATCCACGCTCTCGCACGGAGAGCGACAATTGACACAACTGGCTTACCGTTTATTTGCTCTGGTTTCAATCCACGCTCTCGCACGGAGAGCGACCCCACGCCTTTGTCCTGCGTATCGGAGCCGGTACCGGTTTCAATCCACGCTCTCGCACGGAGAGCGACTCTCCGAAATCCCATCAGCTTGGTAGCCAGCATGGTTTCAATCCACGCTCTCGCACGGAGAGCGACGCGAGAGCTCGACGGAACGTTGAAGTACATTGACGAGTTTCAATCCACGCTCTCGCACGGAGAGCGACAAGAGCCTGTGGAAGAGGCTCTCGTAAACGACCTGTTTCAATCCACGCTCTCGCACGGAGAGCGACCCATCCTCAATAAGCTTCTCTGCTATATCTGCCGGTTTCAATCCACGCTCTCGCACGGAGAGCGACGCGTATATTTGACGGGGTTTTCAGATAGCTTCGTTGTTTCAATCCACGCTCTCGCACGGAGAGCGACCTTCACGTCGTCCGGGTCTTCTACTCCCGTCGCGGTGTTTCAATCCACGCTCTCGCACGGAGAGCGACCAGGCGAAGACGGAGCAAGCCCGAAATGCTGCATGTTTCAATCCACGCTCTCGCACGGAGAGCGACTCGTCCACTTCTGCGCCCAAGTCATGCGCCGTATGTTTCAATCCACGCTCTCGCACGGAGAGCGACATGGTCGTGTTTGGCGTTTTTGTTCTGATAATTATGTTTCAATCCACGCTCTCGCACGGAGAGCGACAAAGCCCCCTTAAGCCGCCGCCTTTTTGAGCCCACGTTTCAATCCACGCTCTCGCACGGAGAGCGACAAGCATAAGTTGTCAACGCAAACAAGGATTGCGCGTTTCAATCCACGCTCTCGCACGGAGAGCGACGCATAAAACGAGACAAGGGGTTGTGTTAATGTCGGTTTCAATCCACGCTCTCGCACGGAGAGCGACGAATTCTTTAGCGATTTTGGCAGACATTTCATGAGTTTCAATCCACGCTCTCGCACGGAGAGCGACCTAACATGCCTATGATAGATATATAACATCATAGGGGTTTCAATCCACGCTCTCGCACGGAGAGCGACTTTACTTTTCTTTTTCGCACCCTCTACCATGTTACGTTTCAATCCACGCTCTCGCACGGAGAGCGACCTTCATGAGCAAACGTCAAAGTGACGAATTCACTGTTTCAATCCACGCTCTCGCACGGAGAGCGACAAGCCCCCTTAAGCCGCCGCCTTTTTGAGCCCACGTTTCAATCCACGCTCTCGCACGGAGAGCGACGAGCAGCTTGTCCCAATATTTACGACGCAGCTTAGGTTTCAATCCACGCTCTCGCACGGAGAGCGACCGTAACAGTGTTGTGCTGAAGAATGTGTTTAAATTTGTTTCAATCCACGCTCTCGCACGGAGAGCGACTCTCAGCCTCAGCCTCAGCAGAATGTTTATAATCAGTTTCAATCCACGCTCTCGCACGGAGAGCGACGGTTTCTCTTGCTAGTATTAGCCGTATTTTTCCTCGTTTCAATCCACGCTCTCGCACGGAGAGCGACCTATACGTTTCAACGCCAACAACCGCGATAGCACAGTTTCAATCCACGCTCTCGCACGGAGAGCGACACTTTTGCCCGATCCTATTACCCCTATATACTGTTGTTTCAATCCACGCTCTCGCACGGAGAGCGACCTATCATAGACAATTTAACCCATGGTAGTCAATAGTTTCAATCCACGCTCTCGCACGGAGAGCGACAGCATATCTCATGAAGCCTTGCACAGCAAGGGGAAAATGGTATATATCCGCGAACCTCTTCATTCAACTCCATTTCCTAATGCCCATGGAAATAAAAATCCGAGTTTTCCCTGATCTGGCGCAGTGTGCGAAACTCCCGGGGTTTTCATGGGGGCTTAACGTTCGCGCGACACTTCTCTTTTATCCTAGCATTCAAACCTGCCACTTACAATCATTTCCTGCGAAACTCCACTCACCCGCTCAAGGCTCAAACCCCGCCTGACTTATAAAAAGCTGCTCTTCCCCAAAAACCTCACGGAACTGCCGATAAACAGCCTCGTAAGCCGAAGGCTCATTCCATTCCTCAGCTCCCAGCTGCGCATACAGTGTCTCCAGTCCAAGTCGCATAGTTCGTTTACCACCGCTTCCATCACCCATAAAATAATCGTCTATGCACACCCGATCCACGAGCGGAGCTAGCTTGCCTGCAAATGCCTCGCTGCTTGGCAGCAGCGGCGCAACCGCCGCCTGAGTCGGTACTCCTGCTTCCTTCAACAATTGCAAAGCTTTCAATCGCGCTTGAATAGGCGGAGCCATCGGTGAAAAATGCTTCCGAATCGCCTCCAAATCTGTCTCCACCGTCATACTGACGCGTACCCGACTTCCCAGGCGGTGAAGCAAGTCGATATCGCGAGTGACCAGCGGGCTTCTCGTCTGAACTAGTAAAAAGTCCGGCGGTTCCTCCGCCATCGCCTCCAGCAAGGAGCGCGTCACCTGCTCCTTATATTCGGCTGGCTGATACGGGTCTGTACTGGAAGACATAAAAATCGTCACGGGCCCCTTCGCCTTCGTTTTTCGCAGCTCTTTCTTAAGCAGCTCGGCAGCATTCAGCTTGACATCAACCCAGCTTCCCCATTCCTGCCCACGGAAAATGGACACCGGCATGCCGCGCACATAGCAATAAGAGCAAGCAAATGCGCAGCCTGTATAAGGATTGAGCGAATGGCTGTAGCCTGACAGAAAGCCGGTTCCTTTATTAAGCAGCGTCTTCGGCTGCTTATATAAAAGCACACTTTTCATCGTAACCCCTCCAGCTTGCAGAAAGCAGGCTTTGCTTTATTCAGCTTTGCTCTACTTTACTCCTCTATACTTTTCTTCTACAGTATTAGCTTTTCACGGCTTTCCGCTTCATGCTGCGGATAATCGCTTTCGCATCCGGATCGATGCGGTACGATTCGGTTATTTTTTGCAGCGCTTTGTTATAAGTGAAAGTGTCGAGCGCATTATTTTTCAAATAGGCCATCGTCGGCTCCGGTTGCTTGATATAGCAAATGGATAGCGCCCATGCGACGGCCATTTTCACATAATACGCAGGATGGTCAATCTGATCGAGCCGCTGAAGCACCCGCTCCATATATTCCTCCGTTACATAAAAATTAAGCAGCATAACCGCGGCAAAACGCAAATCGTACTCCTGCTCCGAAGCAAAATACGGCTGGATAAAATCCCATATTTCCTGTTCATGTTTTTTGGTCACCTTCAGCCCCGCACAGAAGCTGTCGCAGACGGACCAGTTATCAATTTTCGGCACAAAATCAGCGATATAGCGCTGAAGCTCCTCCATATCCGTCTTCACGAGGCCAATGACCATGCCTTGCAGCATGACCTCCTCGAAAAATTCATCGTCCGCCTCCGCCAAGTAGGCGCGCCAGCCGCCCTTCGCAATTTCCGCTGCAAGCTTGCGCAGCTCCGGCAGCCGAACACCCATTACATTGCTAATATTCGGAATCAGCGACGCAGCGAACTTCTGATAATCCGCCTCCGCACGCATAAGCAGCTCTTCCCTTATCGTTTTGACCATTTCTATCCCCCGCTATTCCATTTCGTTCGTCTTATCCTTACTATACCTCAAGCAGCCAAGGCTGTAAGCCTAAGAGAATGAAAGAGCAAGATAACGAAATTTCTCATAACTAGTTAAAAAATATAGCCAAACAGCGTAAGGATGCTGTTTGGCTATATTTACGCCGTCCCTTTTTGGCCAGGCAACGGTTCAATCTGAATCTTTGGCGGACAGAGATGCCGCTATTTTCCCAAAACAACGCTAGATGGAGAGGTTCGCGGACTCAGGAGCCGCTAATGGCTGCGAATACCCCGCTTTTGTGCAAAATTTCCACAGATAACGGATCTCCTGTCCGCTCAAGCGCTGAAATCAACCAAAAGCTTAAAATAGCGGATCGTCAGGCCGCGAAAAAGAAGTATGCTTCATGCTTCATGCTTCATGCTTCATGCTTCATGCTTCATGCTTCCTAATTCTAGCTCAGCTTTACTAAGCTGTAGCTTTTTTTGCCTTTGCGGATAATGATGAACCGTCCGCCAATCGCATGCTCGGCTGTAACGGTAAACTCCAGCTCTGTCACCTTCTCGCCGTTCATGGAGATAGCGCCCTTCGTAATATCCTCGCGCGCTTGGCGCTTCGAAGGCTCAATGCCGAGATCGACGAGCCAGTCGACGATGTTTTTCGGCTCACCGTCTGCTGTGAAGGTCGGCATTTCTTTAAAGCCCTGCTCAATTTCATCCGCTGTGAGCGAGCGAATGTCGCCGCTGAACAGCGCCGCTGTTATGCGCTTCGCCTGCTCCAGCATGTCCTCGCCGTGCACGAATTTCGTCATTTCCTCTGCCAGCGCCTTCTGCGCCTCGCGTTTATGAGGCTCGGTTTGCACCTTCTCCTCAAGCGCTTCAATTTCCGCCTTGCTCAGGAACGTAAAGAACTTCAAGTATTTCACGACATCGCGGTCATCGGTATTCGCCCAGAACTGGTAAAATTCGAATGGCGTCGTTTTATTCGGGTCAAGCCAGATCGCGCCGCCCGCCGTTTTGCCGAATTTCGTGCCGTCGGCTTTCAGCATGAGCGGAATTGTCAGGCCGAACGCTTTCGCTTCTGCGCCTTCTTTTTTCCGAATCAGGTCAAGGCCGCTCGTAATGTTGCCCCATTGATCGGAACCGCCGATTTGCAGCTGAACATCCTCGTTCTGGAATAGGTGCAAGTAGTCGAGCGACTGCAAAATTTGGTACGAAAACTCGGTAAACGAGATGCCGCTATCGAGTCTGCTCGAGACGACGTCCTTCGCCAGCATCGTATTGATGCTGAAGTTTTTACCGAAGTCGCGCAAAAATTCAATGACATTGATTTTGTGCGTCCAGTCGTAGTTGTTGACCATGCGCACCTGGTTGTCGCCGTCGGTCATAAAAAGCTTTTTCAGCTGGGCACTGAGTGCATCCACATTCGCCTGCACCTGCTCCAGCGTTTGCAGCGAGCGCTCGGTCTGGCGTCCGCTCGGATCGCCGATCGTTCCGGTCGCTCCGCCAATCAGAATGACCGGGCGATGGCCTGCCAGTTGGAAACGCTTGAGCATCATAAACGGAATCAAGTGGCCGATATGCATGCTGTCGCCTGTAGGATCAACGCCGCAGTACAGCGATACGGCCTTCGTATTCGTCAGCTCGCGAAGTCCTTCCGCATCCGTCTGCTGGTTAATAGCATCGCGCCATTCGAGTTCATCCATAATATTCAAAGCAAACAACCCCTTTTCTATTCGATAATAATGGTCATGATTTACGTTAATGAGCACAATAACGCACTGGGCTAGGCTTTTTCAAAATATAAGCATTTATAAGTTTTTCACGTATAAATAGGCTTATATTTCTACGACAAAGCTCTTCGCACGTCCCAGAAGGACGACGAAGTCGTTTTTGCTTGAAATATAAGCATTTATAAGTTTTGCACTTATAAATAGGCTTATATTTCTCGGACTGAAACGCGCCGCGCCGCCTGAGGACGGCGACAGCCGTTCCACCTTGGGCAACAAAAAATCGCCCCTCGTCTACTGGAGACATAGGGACGATTGAATAACCGTGGTACCACCCAACTTGCACAAACAGCTAGAAAAAAAGCTGCTCATACCGCTTTCGGCGAAATATCGTTCGCCCTGCCGCTTGGCATTACCCAAGATACTCCAGAGTGTAATTCGCAGCCCATGTATGTGTCAGGTCTCATCAACCCCTGACTTTCTGCAACAGGGACAAAGCTGCTACTGCGCTCTATCAACGTATAACATGTATTAGATTATAGACAGTATAGCGGAACGTGAAAATCATTGCAAGCCTAAACGTGAGGTGAAAACATATGATGAAAAAGAAGCTGCGCTGCATGAAAAGCTTGGCTTACGATCGCCATTCCCCTTGAAATTCTTTGAATCAGCCACAATAGGTTGAATTTCAAGGGTAAAAGCGAACGCTGACGCTTCTTCAGCTCAACCTTTTCATTTCGCTACGCTTTTTTCACCGCCCTTTTTTGCCTTCCTATTCCTTTACCGCCCCTATAGTCAGCCCTTGAACGAAATAACGCTGGAAAAAAGGATAAGCGAGCACGATCGGTCCCGTCGCCAGCACGACCATCGCCATCCGCGACGTATCCTGCGGCATGTTTTGCAATATACCGGTGCTGATCGCCGAATTGGTCGAATTTTGCATAATGAACTGCATGCTCGTCTCAATTCGCATCAGCATCGATTGCAGCGGCACCAAATTAGGCGAATCAATATACAAGAGTGCATTAAACCAGTCATTCCAATAGCCAAGCGTATTGAATAGGCCAATCGTCGCAATGCCGGGAAGCGACAGCGGCAGCACGAGCCGAATAAACGTTTGCAGCTCGCTCGCCCCATCGATTTTTCCCGATTCAATAATGGCGGTAGGCACCATCGTACTGAAAAATGTTCGCATAATGAGAATATAAAACGCATTGACGAGCATTGGCATAATGAGCGCCCATATCGTATCCTTCATATGCAGCAGTTGCGTAACGACGATGAAGGTCGGCACCATGCCGCCGTTGAACAGCATCGTAAAAATCGCAAAAAAGCTGAATAATTGGCGATATTTAAAGCTTTTCTGGGAAATCGCGTACGCATAAAGCGTAATGATGACAAGGCTTAATAGCGTACCGACAACCGTTACAAAAATCGTAACGCCATACGAGCGCAGCAGCGCCTCGCCTGTCCGAAATATATATTGGTACGCCTCCAGGCTCCATTCCTTCGGAATAATGCGGTAGCCGTTCGAGGCGAGCGATTTTTCATTCGTAAATGAAATAATGACGACGAACACAAAAGGAAAAACGCAAGCAATCGCAATGACACCTGTCAGCAGGCTCAGGAGAAAGTTGGCAGCAGGTGAGATTTGATCGAAACGCTTTGATTTTTTTACGGGCACCTATAGCTCCTCCTTCGTTTAAAACAAGGCATTATCCTTGTTTTTTCTTCTGACGATGTAGTTAGATAGCAGAACAAGCAGAAACCCGACGAAGGACTGATAAAGCCCGGCAGCCGTGCTCATGCCGATTTCGCCGTTCACCTTCAAGCCTCGGAACACATACGTATCAATGACGTTGGTCATCGAATAGAGCAGGCCTGAATCCCGTGGCACCTGATAAAAGAGTCCAAAATCCGCGTAAAAGATTTTTCCGACAGCGAGCAGCGTCATAATCGATATGACCGGAGCGAGCAGCGGAATCGTAATATTCGTAATTTGCTTCCATTTGCCTGCACCGTCAATCATCGCAGCCTCATAAAGCGAGCGGTCAATTCCCATAATAGCCGCCAAATACACGACGCTGCTGTAGCCAACGCCTTTCCACAGGTTGACCAATACGAGAATAAACGGCCATTTGGATGGCTCCGAATACCAATTAATTCGTTCCATTCCCATCCATTCGAGCGTTTTATTCATCAGCCCTTTATCAAAGCTGAGGAAGCTGAATACAAAATAGCCGACAATGACCCATGATAGAAAATAAGGCATAAACATTGCGGTTTGAAAAAACTTGCTCAGCCGCCTATTCTTAAGTTCGACTAAAATAATCGCCAGCGCAACGGCCAAGATAAGCCCTAAAATTATAAAGGCTGCATTATAAAGCACCGTATTGCGCGTAATGATGTAGGCGTCCGAGGTGCTGAACAAAAACTTAAAGTTGTCTAGACCCACCCACTTGCTATTCATGATGCTGGCAAAAAAGCCATCCTTGCTGTATCTGTACTGTTTAAAGGAAATAATCGTTCCCGCCATCGGCAGGTAGGAAAAAAGCAAAAACCAGAGGGCACCTGGCAGCACCATCAAGAGCATCGCTCGATTGCGCAGAATGTCCCGTGAAAATATTTTCAGCTTGTCGAACATGTCGTTCATCTCCTTAAGCGGGCAGCTTCCCAATGCTCGTTATCGTTATAAAAAAGAGAGGCAAATCCGAAAATTCGCCTCTCCCTATCCACAGATTATTTAGGATTAGCCGCTTTCCATGCATCAAGCTGGGTCTGCGCTTCCGCAATGACTTTATCCAGACCTGCTGCTTTAAACTTCTCAATCGCCTTTGGCAAATATTCATTCGGATCAACCGTACCCGTCATTAGCGCCGACCAAAACTCGCCTTTAACGTTTTGGATCGATGCCAGCTCAGTCGTGACGCTCGTTGAGTCAAAGTTGAAGCCCAGCGTTGGAGCTACTTTGCCCGCTTCATTAAATACTTTGTATTCATCCCATTTGTTCTCAGGATCGCCCGTATTGAGATACGTCAACGTTACATTGCCAAGCGAGAAGGTCGGCATATCATAGTTTTTCGACTCATCCAGGTTCTCCATCGCATTGTCAGCTGTTTTCTTATAATGCACGTTTTCAATGCCGGAATCGATCATATTGCGCAATACCGGATCGGTGTTCAGCAGGTTTAGAAATTCCATCGCTTTCTCTGGATGCTCCGAATTAGCCGAAATCGCCTGCATCGAGCCCATGACGGACCAGTTGAAAATCATCGATTCGCTCGCTGGCGTTGACACGACAGGGTAGCCATAGCTTGCGCTCCACAGATTATCGGCGAATGGCGTCGTCGCTGCGCGGTCAAGGAACCATTTGCCTGATTTTTGCGTATCATCCAGCCCATTGGTCGTTGCCGCCTCTGGCGAAACGTAGCCCTTCTTGTAATAGCTGTGCATCGTATCCAGCGCTGCTTTAAGCTCTGGCGTCTCCAGCACGTTTACGACTTTGTAGTCGCCTTTATCCAAGCTTACGACCATTGGCAAGTTGGAGATCAAATAATCGTAAGGCAGCACAGGCATATAATCCTTCGTTATCGCGAATGGAGTAATGTCCGGCTCGCTGTCTTTAATCGTCTTCAGCAGCGGCTCTATGCTTTCCAGCGTATAGATGCCGTCCATGCTCAAATTATATTTATCGAGCAAGGTTTTGTTAAAGCGCCACACTTCAAGCGCCGGCAGCTCTTTTTTCGCCGGAATGCCGTAGTTGTGGCCATCTACTTTAGAGCCTTCCAGGAAGGCCGGATCAAGCGTCTCCACAATTCCTTTGCCCTGCTCCTTCAGCAAATCGTCAATTTCATAAAAGGCTCCTTTACGGGCATTTTGTACGTAATCGAAGGCCCATGAAGAAGTAAACATGATGTCCATAGGCGTTCCTGATGAGGTAGCAATTTGCATTTTTTGCGTGTAGTCGCCCCAATCAATTTGGGTCATTTTGATCGTTACGCCAATTTTCTCTGCCGTATATTTGCTGACTTCCTCCATGACGCGGTTTACATCCTTTTGCGGGGTACCGATTGTGTACCAGCTCAGCTCCACCGTTTCATCTTTGCCCGCATTGCCGCCGCTGCCGCTGCTCTCCGCGGTTTCACCTGTTTCTTTCGCACCGCCATTTGTGCTGCATGCCCCTAGCAGCAGCGAGAATGAAAGCAGCACCCCGAGCAGCAGCATCCAGCTTTTGTTTTGTTTCATCAATCGTTACCTCCCTTATTTTGTAGCCCCTTTACTAACGCTTAACACTTACTTGTAGATTAACGGATGTAAGCACTTTCAAATAGAGAAGAAACTAAACAAACGCTGTTCAAAATAAACATATACAAGGCCTTTCTTTATGTATTTGGCTGTGTTAAACCTTAATGTTGATATTGGATGATTACGAACAGATGAAGCGATTGGCGGTCATCTATCGGATTTCAACGTGCTTTGTACGGATGCCTGGCGAGCAAAAACGCAAACAGCTATTACAGCCGATTGAAGAAATGGATGGACCACTTTAATGGAGTGGCAACCAAATATTTGCAACATTATTTGGCTTGGTTCCGTTATTTAGACAGCAAGGAGTATGATAATACCTCATCGAATAAAAAAAATATGTTGGTTAAATCGTGCTTGTTTACGGTGACCGGCACGAATGCCAAACTTCGGCTTTCTACTTACTAATGTTTATTCGAAAGGATGTTTAGATGAAGAAAATAATAATTTCATTCTTGATGTTACTTATTATTTGTTCGTGTAGTAGTCAGTTTGACAAAGAAACATGGTTAAAAGAACCAGAGAAAAGACAGGATATGGTAAGCAGTTTAACAAACAAGTTCAAACTTAAGGGTATGACTGAGAATGAAATTATTGACTTGCTTGGAGAACCAGCGGAAAAGTTATCTGAACCATCACGACAATTCTTGTACTACATCGGGAGTGCAGGATTAGGGATAAAGGTTACTTTATTACAACTTCAATTGGATGAAAACGGAAAAGTGGAGAGTCATGACATCATATATAAATAGGAAAATGATTAGAATTTAACATAGCCATGTATTTAAGTCATCGGGTTCGCTGCTTGCTTCAAATAACATGCTTTTATAATCCGCTGGCGTTACGCCAACATATTTTTTAAACTGTTTATGAAAATAGCCGCTGTCCCAATAGCCAACGTTTCGGGAAATTTCATGGACCTTCAGCGCGGTTGTGCGGAGCAGCAGCTTGGACTGCTCGATCCGGTGTTTGTTGACGTATTCCGTAAAGCTTTCCCCCGTTTCCTTCTGGAACAGCTTGCCTAAATAAACCGGATGAATATGGTATTTGTGCGCCAGCTGCTTGAGGGACAGATCAGTGGCAAAAAATTTCTCCACGTCATTCAGCACCAGCTTAACCGTGGGATTGGTCTTCTCTTTAATAAGCATCGTGGACATGCCACGGATCGTACTGGTCATAATGGCAAGCAGCTCCTCCCATTCGGACGCTTTCGCCGCCTTGTTAAAGGAAGCATTCATATGCTCCGCAATAATGACATTAACCGTATTGGCTCCTCCCATCTCCTGATGCAGCCAGAGCAGCATCTGCATCACCAACATGCGAAGCCTGCTAGGCGTCGCTGCGCTAGATGCTTGAATCGCCTGGAAATCGCCTGTCAGCTCAGCGACAAGCGCCTCCGTATCCGCAGCGGAAACCTTCTTCCTGTAGCTGGCCCAGTTTAATTCTGCATCAGGGAGCAGCTCACCCCTTCTTGCCGCATAATCTTCATACAAAGCAATTTCTTCCTTATGCAGCAGCAAAAAATACTCCTGAGCCCGCAGCGCATGCTCATAGCTGAGCGCCTCCTGCGCTCCTCTAGCCTGCGGGGAGCCGATCGAAATCCGATAAGGACGCGCCTCCTCCCTCTGCCTTAGCTGCAAGGCAAATTGCATAGCTTTGGCCGTGCAATCCGCTTCCTCCTCCGCCATAAACACAAGCACGGCATCGCCCTCCACATTTTGCAGAAACAGCCTGTCTTCGCTGGCATTTGCTGTTTGCCGCAGCTCTTGCATGAATCCATCCTCCCGCTCGCTGCCTCCTCTAAGCAGCATCGTGGAAATATAACGGCCGCTGAAAGAAATATCCAGCATCGCTGCCCGCTCCTGCAATTGAACAGCATCGATCGCAGCGGTCAGCCAGCGATAAAGAATCGTGTCTTTCAAAATATCTACTTTCTCAGCTTCGAGCGCGCTGCTCCTTCTCGTTTCATCCAGCTTCTTGACCGTATGGGCAAGCGTCGAGGTCAGCTCAGCGAAATTAAGCGGCTTCAGCAAATAGTTTTCAATGCCCAGCTGCATGCCTTCTTTTAAATATTCAAAATCATTGAACCCGCTCAAAATAATGACCTTCAGCTCCGGCCTGATCGCTCGCGCAGCCCGAATCAGCTCCAGCCCATTCATAATAGGCATGGAAATATCGGTAATGAGCAAATCAGCAGGAACCTGCTGCAGCAATTCGAGTGCCTTGCGGCCATTTTCCGCTTTTCCCGTCAGCTCCAGACCGTGGGCCGCCCAGTCTACTGCATCATATAGGCCCTCTAATATAAACGGCTCATCATCTACCAGAAATACGCGGTACATTTTCCATCTCTCCTTTCCTTAAAGCCGGGAAGCTGAAAATAATCTTCGTCCCTTTTCCTTGGACGCTCTCGATGTCGAATCTTCCGTCTTTGCCATAAATCAATTCAAGCCTTTCTTTCACACTTCGCAGTCCAAGCGAATCATCCTGCTCCTGAACCGCATACTTGCCAAGCGACCGTTTAATCTGCTCCAGCCGTTCCTTGCTAATGCCTGTTCCGTTGTCCTCCGCTACAATCGTCACCATGTCGTTTTCCAGAGTAGCGGTTACTTTAATCAAGTTGTCCTCCTCCTCCGAGCGCAGGCCATGGACAATATAATTTTCCACAATCGGCTGCAGCGACATTTTAATCATCATCCGGTCCTTCAGCTCGGGATCACAGGCAATAAAGTAGGCAAAACGATCCTTGTAGCGAATGCGAAACAGCTCCAAATAAAGACGGCAATTTTCCAGCTCTTCCTCCATCGTCACGACGGTCTGCTGCTGGACAAAGCTCTTGAACAATACGGCCAAGCTATAAATCATCTCGCTGACATCGGCGGCGCCATGGGAAAGGGCTCTCATCCGAATGACCTCAAGCGTATTGTAGAGAAAATGAGGATTAATTCTCGCCTGCAGCGCTGCAAACTCCGTATGCTTTTGCTTCAGCTCGGCCACATACACCCGGTCGATATGGCGCGAAAGCTCATCGAGCATTTTGTTGAAGCCTTGCGACAGCTGCCCGATTTCATCCTCCTTCTCGTCGACAATCCGAATCGTCAAATCGCCCGTCTCTACCCGCCTCATGGAGCGGATAATCCGGTTCGTCCGCCGTGAAAAATTAAAGACGACAAAGGACGGAATGGAAATCGTAATCATAATAAAAGCAAAGCTCGCTGCGATAACCGCATTTTTCATCGGCTCATAAATCGCTTCCACTTCCCGCTTCGGCATAATGCCAAATACGGTGTAGCCGAGGCTGCTGGACGGGAGCATGGAAATGTAGGACTCCTCCTCCAAAAAAGCGAGGCTGTCCACCGATTTGATTTTATCCACATAGGGATAAAGCTTGCCGTAATAGCGGTCCGAGGAGTCAAAAATGACCTGTCCGTCTCCAGACAAAATCAAAATATAGCCCCGCCGGTCCCGACCCTCGCTCGCCAGCGCCGTTTTTAATGCATCCGCTTGAAAAAAGACGAGCAGCTGCCCGACATTGCTCAGCGTGCCTACTTCATTAATATGTACTCTGACGGAAAAAAGCTTGTCGTCCCATTGGCCAATCGTCCTGCGAACCCACGGGTTGGGCGTAGATACGACGCTGCTTTCGAGCGCCATCGCATCCGGAACATAGGATTTAGACGCTTGCGTCTGATACAGCTTCGTCAAATTGCTTTGCCCGAACATATAAAGAAACTGCTTCTCGGAGCTGAACAGCAGCATATTTGCAATATCAACATCGTTTTCAATCATTTTTTTGAAAAAATCCAAATCATCGACACCGCTGCCCAAATTATTATAATAGCTGTCCATTTTGAAATTCATATATTCGGAAAAAGAGTGCTTCAGCAAATAGGATAAGGAATAGGAAAAGGACGGGTCGCGATAAATGTCCTGCACCTGCTGCTGAACGACGCCTACCTTGCCAGCAAGCTGCTGATTGACGCGCTCCATGGACATTTTCTGCTTCTCCAGCTCATTGTCAGCCACCGACTGGGACATATAATCGACTGTAAAATAAGCAAGAGTCGCCGTGGCGCAAACAATAATAACGGCAAAAACAAGCATAATTTTGACAAATAAATTATTTTTGATCGCATCTATATACAGCTTCTTCATCCCTTCCCCCTTGCCGCTTGCTTCTTCATCAACGTTAACAGGAAAAGGAAGACAGGGTATCGCCCTGTCCTCCCGCTTCTACTAGTATAAGATGATCTGATTAACAAATGAATTTATATTTTTAGCTGCGAACATAGAGCGGCTGCGATTTATTGCCCGCATAATCCTCCATTACAATATAGACAGTGGCAGCTGTCGACGTGAAGCTCAGGCTTGCCTTCGTCGTTCTGCCGCGAATGATTTTCGCAAAGCTGCCCGCGCTGCCGGAAATGTACGTGACCGGGAACGACTTCGCTACGCCATTTTCATATACATACATATAGCGCCAGTCCCTCGTATTTGGCATCGGCAAATTCAGCGTATTGCCGTTCCAGGACCATTGCTCGCTGTAAGGCTCGGCTATTTTATCAATAAAATGGCCGCTTTTGCTGACGGAGCTTCCGCCTCCCGTTGTAACTGTTACGAGAAAATCATCGCCGTTAATGGGCATATTGCTGAAGGTCACGCTAGTGGCTCCTGCCGCCGCCGTCTGCTGGGCAACAATAGGCTGCGCTGTCATAATCCAGTTGAGCGAACGCAAGCTTACTGTCGTATTTCCCGCTGCATTCGGCGGATTTACCCAGCTCACCGACAACTGGCCATTTTCCTGAGAATTCACGCTAATGCCGGAAGCCGCCGCATTCAAATTAAAAGGAAGCGTTGCGGCAAAGCCCTCCAATCCGTCCGCCCCGATCGGAACGACCTTCAGCGTGCCTGCTGTCGACGGAAGAGCTTTTATATAAAACACTTCATCATATTTGCCGCCTACATAGACGTCATTGATATAGATATCGTATTGCTTGACCTTGCTGTAGTCGGTATCCATATTCCACTTAATGTTCATTTCCCCTGTGTCCACAAAGGCTTCCGTAATGGCAAGGCCAGAAGGCGCAGCAGGCTTAATCGCCGAGCCGTCGAAAATGCGAATTTGCCCCACATTGAGCTGGTAACCCGCAATCGCGCTTGACCCTGGAGCAACGACAAGCCCGAAAGCGGCAAGCGATTTGCCCGCATAGGCGCCAAGCTCAAGCTGCTGTGTAATCCAGCCATTCGTCTTATTGCCGGCATTTGGAATGGCGACCTTGACGACCTGACTCGGATTATCTTTAAAAATAAGGCCGATATAAGCAGCCGATGCATCATTAGCCGATGGCTTGTTATAGGTGATCGACAGCTTGGAGTTTGCATTTACGCTCAAATCGGTTTTGAACAGGCGCAGGAAATTTTCGGCGTTTAGGTTGCCGTTTAGCACAAGCGAGCTTCCGCCTTTGTAGCCGCCCAGCTTTTCATATTGATAACGCTGCGTAGCCGAAAAATCATATTTTGTGCCATAGTCATAGTCCACGGTCAGACGATTGCCTGTCGTATCCTGCCACCACTGCCAGGTGACGGGCACATCCTGCAGGCTCATATTGGACCACTCGCTGTTACTTGAGACAGCACCATCCTTGTAATAGGAAAGGCCATGGCCCGTATTGAAATTCGTGTAAAAGTTTGTGCTGCCGATGACGGAGCGCTCCGCAATAACCGAGGCGATTCCCGGCCAATAGCGGTTGTCCGCATAGACGTCGGCTGCCGTGTTCGCTGCGGAAACCGTCGTATTTTTCGGATTCAAATTCGGGCCCGACCACCACAGCTGATCGCGCACATTCGTCATCCATTGGTAGTTGTTTTCCGATCGGTGGCTCACCGGCCAGCTTTGCCCCATATCCTCATCCAGGCCCGCATGGACAAAGTCCGCACCGAGCGTAGCTAGACTTAGACGGGGCAGCCCGCTGCTCAGCTTGCTCGAAAGTGCCGTTCCCTGTGCAGAAGAAAAACGGTCTCTGCCTGCCTCTAGACCCGCAAAGCCGATATCAAAAATCGTATAGGCTGTACCATTTGCAGCATTGTAGCTGGCCAAATAAGAGCTCGCGCTAGTAATTTGCGTATTTCCCACCCCGTAGTCAAAGAAAAAGGAATTGGTGACCGCTTGGTGATTCACCTTGTCATGCAGCATCGAAATATTGTTATTGTTGAACGTGCGGGCAAACGTATTTGCCCCTGTAGACGTACTCAGCGAGTCATACCATTGCACGTAAAGGCCGCCGCTTTGCAGCACTTTCAGAAATTCGATATACGCAGGAATGTCCGCTGTCGCAACGTTGGGCGACAATTCCTCCTGGTTCATAAAGTAGCCGTCGTAGCCGAAATAAGCGGCCATTTCAATCATTTTTTGGGCGACTGGAAAATTTCCGCTGCCGTCTTTTACAATCATTTGCTTGTAGGTCTGCTGGCCGCGGTCATTGTTGGAGAAAAAAACGCCAGCGAGGGAGAGGACGCCGTTTTTATGCGCGGCATCGGTATACGTAGGATTAGGAATGTTCAGCATGCCGAATTCAAACCATTTTTGCTGCCAGTCGGATTGGGCCAAATTATCATAATATTCAGGCGGAGTGTAAGCGCTTGCAGTTCCGTGCCAATAAGAATAATAATCGATGTATTGCCAGAAGTTGAAGTGATACTGGGCAAATTTGTTCGTATAAGGCGCATTTTCGATAAAAGCATTGCCGTAATCCCCTGCCACATTCATCATCTTCACATTGGTACTCAGCGTCGGCTTTGCCTGTGTGCTGGCAAACGGCAAAATCCGGTTTTGCAGCGGCACCTTCGATCGCAGCTTCTGCGCATATGGATCTGTTGCCGGACTCCAATTTGCAATTTGGCCACTCGTGTAGCCATGGACGCTTGGCTGATTGCTGCCATGCGCGCTTTCCCCTTTGAATGGCCATGTGTCGCCGGCATACGCAGCAAGCGGCATCATGGTGACGAGCATAGAAGCGGTTAAAGCAACGGCTGTCCATTTACGGACAGCAGCTTTTTTTCCTCCAGTTAATGCCATCGTTCCATCTCTCCTCGCATGATTCGATTTACAATGTAACCATAACCGATGAAAGCCCTTTCCATAAGCAGATAAATTAAACATTAGCTGTTCAAAATAAAGAAACAGCCAACATTTCACAAGGTGAAACGATTGTCGCCATAGTTTGGCGGCGCAGCTCGTTTCAGTCCGAGAAATATAGAAACAGAATGGAACAATCATATCCTTTCCTATATTTCTTAAAAAAGCTGGACTGTCCGTCGTCTTTCGACGACAAGACTGCTGAAAGTAAGCGTTACATCACGATGATGCTCGCAGAACCCCCTAACACAACAAAAAGGGTTCGAGCAGGGATACCCCCGATCCAACCCTTTTGTTACCTACTTACGGCTCAATTCCCCATACAAGCTGACCATTCATATAGCCGGGAACCTGTTCATTGTTGACGAACTGATTGCTTGATGCCTTGAACGAGTAATCGCCCGTTTGGTTGTAATTGGACCAGTCGGTTTTGGAGAAGCGCGCTTGAATTTCTGCGCTCTGGCCGGGATTCAGTGTTCCAGCCGAGGTCGTAAAGCCAATTTCCAAAGCATAATCAGCACCGGCAACCGGAGTCGCCAGTTTGACGAATTTACCGGTTACATTCGCATTACCGATACTGGCCCAGTCGATCCAGAAACTCTGATCTCTCTCCCCGTCAATCGTATAATAATACCGGAGCGACACATCACTGAGCTGAATGGCTGAATCACCGGTGTTAACTACTTTGAATTTGGGTGAAATTCCGTTGGTGGAGGCACTCGTATTGCCGTTAAAGGCTTGGATCGTCAGGTCTCCCGTAGGTGCGGGAATTCCGCTGTCCACAACATTTAGTGTTAGTACAGCTTGATTTCCTCCGCTGAAATGAAAGGTTATGACATTCTTGCCCAGCGGCAGTGTGGAAAGATAAGCTTTGCTCAGAACGACGCCAGCGCTTGATGCCGTATAATCCTGGCCCGATTGAAGGGTAGCATTTCCATTTGAGATACTTACAAGCTGGTGTCCGTTTAAGGTAAGGGCTACGATAATATCCTGCGCTAGCGTTGCCGCTTTATCAAATGCCGCGCTCACGGGTGCAATGGATGCGCTCGGTGTTGTATCAACAATTTTGACTTTTAATACGGGATCTTGACCTTGATTGAAATCAAAGACAATTGAATGCTCGCCAATCGGCAGCGTCGCCAGAAATGCTTTTTTCAGCAGCAGCGTATTTCCGCTCAAGGTATAATCCTGATTCGCCGATAAGGCATTGGCGCCTGCTCGGAGAGCGATTAACGTATTGCCCTTTGAATTCACGGTTATCGCTGGGTCGGTTTGATTGGGGGCATACTTGTCAAATTGGACGGTTGCTGGTGTGATGGACGCGTTTGGAATTGGATTTTCAACCTTTAAATCGGGCAGCTCATCGAGCGTAATGACATAGTCGCTTTGGTACAATGTTGTTAAGCTGGCTGGGTAATTGAAGGCAGAACTCATGAGATGTTCGCCATACCAAGGGCAGAAGTAGAGCCATCCGGCTTTCTCTTCTGTCAGATTCATTACGCTTGGGACGGTGTCATTCTCCGTCATGGCCACCATTTTCGTGCCGCCCGTCAAATCAACAAGCTGATAAAAAATGGAGGTAATCGCATCCTCATTGGGGACACCGGACAAGCCGTCATAGCGGTTGTAAATGGTATTGTATTTATCGTATCCAACAATATCCACCTGATCGCCGCCGGGATACCATGCGGGAGAAGTGCTATACACATAACTGTTGTAGGTCCATATCAAGTTGTGCAGGTCGTATGTCTCTGTAAGTTCGGTATAGAGCAGGTCCCAAAGCTGCTTGTACACCTCCGCCCCTGCCGAAGCCCACCAAAACCATGCGCCTTCCCCATTCAATCCGCCGTTGCCCTCCGCCTCATGGAAGGGTCGGAAAATGACCGGCACATTGTTATTTTGCAAAATCTCCAGCTGCTCCGCCAAATCCTCAATGGCCATCATCACGTATTGATATTCTTTCGTGCCGGGAATGACCGCATTCGCTGTATTGAAATTGGTTTCCGTCGGTTTGTAGGTAGCTTCCTTCCATTCCACAAACTGTCCGGGCTGATAGGCAGTGAAATTTCGGGGTACGGTGATATGCCAGCTGCTTGTCGCGATCCCGCCCCGGTTGTTCACCCAATCAATCATCCGGGCGGTTGTACCATCCTCCCAACCGTAAAGCGGATTGTAGTTCAAAAAATCGAACCCGCGAATGGCCGGATACTTTCCGGTTAAATTGTGAATCCAATCAAACTCCAGCTCGGAATTGCCGTCATTTCCGCCTCCGTATATCTCCTGCTGGCCGGAGATTATTTGATTGCCGTAAACCTCCGTTAAATAATTCATCAGAAGTTGAGTTTCCGGCGTGGCCCCAGAGTCGGCGAGGACAGGCTGTACATTCAAAGGATCAAGAGCCGCATAATCCACAGTGAAGGTATCAAAATAAGCGAATCCCCAACCAGCCTTCAACTGGATGGTGTTGCTTCCTTGGTTCAGCTTGTGATAGCCAAAACCGAAATCCGACCAATTGGTCGTATAGGGCAGCATATACGAACCCTTCGTAACGCCGTTAACGGCTAAAGATTGCAGCCTGCCGTCAGGACTGAGCTCCTGCATATAGCGGGTGGAGATCGTATACATTCCGGTTTCAGGGACAGTCACTGTAAAGGTAATGGTACCGGAATTCTGCATCCAGACAAATCCACTTCCAGAGTATCCGGGCTTTTGTTGTCCGTAAATTTGGGTCGTCACTTGAAGATCGGAGGTGAGCTGAGCATTTTCGCTTTCAATTGTGAAAAGTGCGTTGTCTGCATGAACGGGCGGTGCTGTCATTAATCCAAGCAGCAGAGCAAATGCCAACATCATTACGCTTGCCTTCTTGATTAAATTTTTCATCCTTGTCCTTCCTCCCCTGTCAAAAATGGTAATTGCAAGTTCAATATACAAGCTATTGAATGCGCTTTCATAGCAACCATATCATAAGCCCCATATTATGTAAATCCTATCTATATTGAAAATTTCTGGACATCATTTTTCCGCAATCCCTGCTCTTAGAGCATGCAACGATTGCTCATTAACGACAGAGGATTTTTGTCCTCCTGTTACTGGCAACGTTCTCTCTCTCTCTCCTTGCACGATTCGATTTACAATTCATCCATAATGGATGAGAGCCCTTTCCATAAGCAGATAGATAAAACATTAGCTGTTCCAAATGAAGAAAAAGCCCCTTTTCACAAAAAAAAGATGGACCGTCTAGCATCCTTCGACGCCAAGACTGCATCCATCCCCTTTTTATCTTGCCTGAAGCCGGTTAACAACCTTCTGTTATAGAGCAGCAGCTTCTATTTCTGCCCGGCCAGCAAGCAGCTCGCTGTCCATTCGGCTAACCGCATCGATAATCGCGATATGGAACGAGCCGCTGCCTTTGCCTTCCGCGGCTTCTGCGGCAAGCTCGCCGGCAATGCCCATCGCAGCTACGCCTGCCGCCGCCGCGAGCAGCAAATCCCCCTCCTGATTCGCACCGCAAAATGCGCCGATCAGCGTGGAGCACATACAGCCGGTGCCCGTTACACCAGACAGCTGCGGTACGCCGTTGCGGATAAGCAGCGTCCGCTTGCCGTCCGTAATAAAATCGGTCGCTCCGGTGAGCGCCACAATGCAGCCAAGCTTTCTCGCTGCACGCTCCGCAACCTCCTGCGCGGTCTCTTCGCTTCTGGCCAGGTCGGCCTCTGAAGCGTCGACGCCCTTCGTCAGCGATTCCAGTCCTGCAGCAAAGCGGATTTCCGATAAATTGCCGCGCAGCACGCTCATTTTCACCTCGCGCAGCAGCTGCTCCACCGCGGTATTGCGCAAGGCCGAGGCTCCCGCTCCCACCGGATCGAGCACAACGGGAATGCCACGCTCATTCGCCCGCTTCCCGGCAGCAACCATCGACTCAATCGTACGGCGGTTCAGCGTGCCGATATTGATGACAAGTGCCGAAGCAATGGCGACGATATCGTTCATTTCCTCCAGCTCATCTGCCATAATTGGCGAAGCGCCAACAGCGAGCGCAATATTCGCGCAGTCATTGACCGTCACGTAGTTCGTAATATGATGAACGAGCGGCTTATTGCGGCGCACCGCTTCCAGTGATCCAGCAATCGTTTGTATGATTTCCATGTAGAACCATCCCTCTCTGCCAAATAATTAAAGCGACTATTAATCTTATATATACCACAAAGCTGGGGCGAACACCTATGAGGAATGGCACAGCTGCATAAAAAAACGGATCGGCACGGAGCATCTGCTGCTCTCTCTGCCATCCGTTTGTAGCGGTGCTTTTTATTGCTGCTCTTTATTGCTGCTCGTTCTAAACGCTTGCTTCATTTAATGGTTTCGGCTTGCCTTCCTTCAATACATTGGCGATAAGACAGCCAATCAGCAAAGACCAGACTGGGGATGAAATGCCAAAAAAAGATACATTAGCAATCGCGATAATGAAGGCAAACAAGGTCGAAAACCGGTACGTCGTTTCGGAAAAAACAGCTTGCAGATTGCCAATCAGCACCCCAGCCAGCGAAAAGCCTGACAGCAGCACAATAAACGTCGATGGCAGCCGATTAATCAGCACAAGCATCGCTCCGGCAAAAAGGCCAAAAATAATGACCAGCACGCTGCATACGATCCCCGCCCAAATGCGGCTTTTTCTCTCGCCTGCTTCTTCGCTGCTGCATAAAGCGGTCATCATGCCTCCGACGTTGACGGCGTGCCCGCCGAAAAAGCCTACGAGCAGCGTACCGAGACCCGAAAAGACGACCGTCTTGTTCACTGGCGGATTGTAGCCATTTTTCTTTAGGGCAGCGAGCGATACCGCAATATCGTTGCTCAAAATCAATATCGCAACCGGGACGGATATAGAGATAAAGCTGCCCGTCGTAAAGGACGGACTAATCCAGTGCGGCATACTGAATTCAGCTGCCTGCGCCGCAGGAAAGTCATGCCAAATGAGCAGGCCGATGACCCCAAATGCCAGCATTCCTAGCAAGGGCGGAATTGATTTATGCAGCCTAGGCACGATAAGAAAGCCCAGAAAAGATACTAAGCCGATCATTGGAAGCTCTTTAATAGCCGGAA
Source organism: Paenibacillus sp. BIHB 4019 (assembly GCF_002741035.1). Lineage (NCBI taxonomy): Bacteria > Bacillati > Bacillota > Bacilli > Caryophanales > Paenibacillaceae > Paenibacillus > Paenibacillus sp. BIHB 4019. The sequence continues at coordinate 6,881,057 of NZ_CP016808.1, forward strand.
TAATGGCCACAACGTAATGCAGGACAATTCCCGCCAGCATCGCGTCCAGCATCGGCTTTGGAATGAGTCCTAGAAGCTTGCCGAATAAGCCGGTGGCGCCAAGCACGACAATAAGCGCGCCTGCCATAATAAAGCTGCCCGCCAGCTCCTTTATCGGATAATGCAGCGCCGACGCGCTTAGAAAAGCGACCGCGGTCAGCGAATGGCAGCCCGCAAACGGCATTTTATAGCGGAGGATAAGCCATAAATTCAGCGCCCCGCCAATCACATAAACCGCAAACAGCCACGATAAAGCTTCCGCCCGGCTAAGTCCAAGCGCATCAGCAGCTTGTATAATGAGCACCGCGCCGCCTGTACAGGCCATAATCGCTGTCGCGAGTCCGCTCGAAATATTTTTTGTGTTCAGCATACGTTTTCCTTCATGCTCCCTTCCCTAACACTCCTGCTGCAAGGAAAAATAACAGCATAAAGCTGGCTGAAATGACAGCCAGCTTTACACACATCCTCTTATTCTAGTATTTCTTCTACTAATTGTACAACCTCATGTCCTGTCCCGCACATCAGCGCCTTCGCAGCTAGCTGCTTCATCTCTTCCTGATTCAGCTTCGCCATGAGGCTGCGAGCGGGAAGAATCGAGCTTGCGCTCATGCTGAATTCATCCAGTCCGAGCCCAAGCAGCAGCGGAATAGCGGTTTGATCGCCCGCCATTTCGCCGCACATGCCCGTCCATTTGCCTGCTGCATGGGCAGCATCAATGACATTTTTGATCAGACGCAGCACGGCAGGATTGTACGGTTGATACAGATAGGAAACCCGCTCATTCATCCGGTCCGCCGCCATCGTATATTGAATCAAATCATTCGTGCCGATGCTGAAAAAATCGACTTCCTTGGCAAATTGGTCTGCAAGTACTGCTGTTGACGGAATTTCCACCATAATGCCGACCTGAATGCCATCCGACACCGCTTTTTCTTCGGAAAGAAGCTTTGCCCGCTCTTCTTCAAGAATCGCCTTCGCTGACCGGAACTCCTCCAGCGTCGCAATCATGGGGAACATGATACGCAAATTGCCGAAGACGCTGGCGCGCAATAAAGCTCGCAGCTGCGTGCGGAACATATCCTGCTGCTCGAGGCAAAGCCTTACCGCACGGAAGCCTAGAAACGGATTCATTTCCTTCGGCATATTCAAATAAGGAAGCTCCTTGTCACCGCCAATGTCGAGCGTACGCACGACAACCGGCTTGCCTTCCATTTTTTGCAGCACAGCTTTATAGGCGTTAAATTGCTCCTTCTCCGACGGCACGCTTTCTCTGCCCATATACAAAAACTCGGTGCGGAACAGCCCCACTGCTTCGCCGCCGTTGCCTAGAACGGCGGCCACATCCGCCGGTGTTCCGATGTTTGCCGCCAGCTCGACATGAATACCGTCCTTGGTTACGGTTGGTTCATTCCGCAGCTTCGCCCATTCTGCCCGCCTCGCTTCATACTCGGCTTGCTTGATTTTGTAGCCTTCAATGGTGTCCGCATCAGGATTCAAAATAACTTCCCCTGCCAAGCCATCAAGAATGAGCAAATCTCCGCCTTGCACCTGCTCCATAATTTCCTTCGTGCCGACAACAGCCGGAATTTGCAGAGTTCGCGCCATAATGGCGGAGTGGGATGTCCTTCCTCCGATATTCGTTGCGAAGCCTTTAACGAAGCTTGGATTGAGCTGCGCCGTATCCGATGGCGTCAAGTCCTCGGCTACCAAAATAACCTCCTCATGAATGGCGGTCAGATCCTGAAGCTCTACGCCAAGCAAATGGGAAAGTACGCGTTTCGATACATCGCGCATATCAGCGGCACGCTCGCGAAGGTAGGCGCTTTTCATATTTTCGAACATCTGTACGAGAATCGCCGATACCTCTTGCAGCGCATATTCCGCGTTGACACGCTCGCTTTGGATTTTCTCCTCAATCGGGCCTACCAGCTCGGGATCGCTGAGCACAAGCAGATGCGCTTCAAATATTTCCGCCTTCTCCTCGCCCAGCTCTTCAAGCGCCCGCTGCTTAATTTGCTGGAGCTCGATCTTGGATTTGCCGAGCGCTTCATGAAGGCGGGTCATTTCCAAAGCCAGATCGTCCACCTTCCGCTTTTCTACAACGAGCGATGCTGATTTTAATATCATCGCTTTGGCGATAGCAATGCCATCCGCTGCCGCGATGCCCGTTATTTTAAGCATGAACAACACCAAGCCCCGCTTGCGTCATTACATCTTCCAAAGCTGAAATGGCTTCTGCCGCATCTGCTCCGTCTGCGCTAAAGGTAATCAGCTCTCCCGCTTCAAGATCGAAGGACAATAGGCCGAGAATGGATTTCAGCGTTACCTTTTTACCATTTGCCTCTGCGTATACTTCCGTTTCAAACTTGCTCGCCGTATTGACAAGCGCCGTCGCCGGCCTTGCGTGGATTCCGTCTTCGTCTGTAATTTTAAACGTTTTTTGCATGATTTCTCGCTCCTCATCCATTGTTTATATTTATATTAAAGCCCGTTATTCGAGATAACGTCTTTGTACCAATAAAAGCTTTTCTTCGGTGTTCTAGCAAGTGTTCCATTCCCGTCATTATCCTGGTCAACGTGAATAAAGCCGTAGCGTTTTTCCATTTCGGAGGACGAATAGCTGATCAGATCAATACAGCCCCAGCTCGTATATCCGATGAGTTCAACACCGTCGAGTATTGCCTCATGCATTTGCTCCAGATGCTGCTGGAAATAAGAAATGCGGTAATCGTCCTGAATGCTGCCGTCCTCTTCTACTTTATCGTGAGCGCCCATCCCATTTTCCACGATGAATAAAGGCACCTGATAGCGATTGTACAGGTCATTGAGAAAAATCCTTAAACCCACAGCATCAATTTGCCAGCCCCATTCACTCGTTTCCAAATACGGATTTTTAACCCCGCCGATTGTATTGCCGCTAACCTGCTCCATACGTTCGCTATCCACACTCGTTACGAGAGACATGTAGTAGCTGAAGGAAATAAAATCTACGGTATGTGCTTTTAGCAGCTCATCGTCGCCCGCATGCTTTTCAAGCTGTATGCCCTTCTCCCGGAACAAGCGCTCAATATATTTCGGATAAACGCCGCGCACCTGAACGTCGGTGAAAAATAAATTAAACTGGTTGTCCTGATACGCGACGAGCACATCTTTCGGATTGGGCGTATTCGGATATTTGATCAGGCAGGTCAGCATACAGCCAATTTGCGAGTCTGCCACAATCTCATGGCAATACTTGACGGCAAGGGCGCTGGCAATAAATTGATGATGCAAGGCCTGATAAACGGATTGCTCCAAATTTTCGAAACGGTCCGGAACCATTCCTCCGCTTGTAAATGGATGGCGGATAATGCTGTCAATTTCATTAAACGTAATCCATTGCTTGACCTTATGTTTATAACGCTCGAACACCACTTGGCAGAACCGGACAAAAAAGCCGACCACTTCCCGGCTCGTCCAGCCGCCATATTCATTGACGAGATAAAGCGGCATTTCATAGTGGGACAAGGTCACGAGCGGTTCAATGCCATGCTTGATCAGTTCGTCGAACAAATCGTCATAAAATTGCAGCCCCGCCTCATTCGGCTCCGTTTCATTGCCATTTGGAAAAATCCGCGACCAGGCAATGGATACCCGCAGCACCTTGAAGCCCATTTGGGCAAACAAAGCGATATCTTCGGGATAACGATGATAAAAATCAATGCCTCTGCGCTTCGGATAATCTGAGGCATCTGCCGTCTCCATCGCCTCTTTAATCTGTTCCTCGCTGATCGAGTTATGCTTCTTGTAATCCGCTTTGCTTAAATGCTTCCGATACATCGCTACATCGGCGGTCGAAAGCCCTTTGCCGCCTTCGTTCCAGCCGCCCTCGACCTGATTGGCGGCGATGGCACCGCCCCATAAAAAACCTTCAGGAAATTTGCGAAAATTGCTGCTCATCTGTTCCACTCCTATCTTGTATTGCCTGTTTATAGCGGCTAGCCTCTTGAAACGACCCGTTTAATATGCAAAATGAGATACATTTTCTCTTCATCCGAAATCGAATAGCCAAACTTCTCTTCTATATACTGCTTGATCTTCAGCACGCATTTATTCACTTCAGGGTACATGCCTACGATTTGGTCAGCCAATGCGTGATCGTCAGAATCGAGCATTTTGTTCTCTGTCAGCCGTTGAATGAAAAATTGCAAATGCGTCATAAATCGCGAATAATTGATCGACTGCGGCTCCAGCTCAATATCGAAATATTGCTTAATCATTTGGAGAATATCTTTATACGTATCCGTCATTAAAATAACCTGGCTCATATTATCTTCCGTTTGCTGGGCATTGACCAAGTGGAAAGCAATATTCGCCGCTTCCTCCTCAGGCAGAGCAACGCCGAGCCGCTGCTCTATCAAACCTAGCGCATATTCGCCAATGCTGAATTCAAACGGGTAAAACTTTTTCACTTCCCAAAGCAGCCGGTTTTGAATCGTCATATTAACCTTAAAGCGTTTGACCGCCATATGCAGATGATCGGTTAAAGCAACGTAGAGATGCTCGCTGAGCGGCTTGTTCAAACGCCCCTTCGCAAACGTTATAATTTCATCTGCCAGAAAAAGATAGTCCTCGGGAATTTCCTTCATCAGCTTGGACAGGTTCGCGAAAATATCATCGCTTTGCGGCACATAGATTTTTTCAATGTCGCTTTCCCTGATTTTATCGCCAGCCTTGCTGTTGTAGCCGATTCCCTTCCCGAGCACAATCACTTCCTTCTGATCGTCGCGTTTGGCGAGAACAACGCTGCTGTTGAGGATTTTGATTACTTTCATCTGCGAGCACCCCGTCGTTGATAATATTTAATTTATATAACGGTTACCAGCCGCGTATCGGGACCAGCCGGACTATTTTCATCCTGGGTCACAATTTCCAAATAATCCGCGGTATTCGTTACAATGACCGGAGTCGTCGTATCATAGCCAGCTTGCTTGATGGCCTCAAGGTCAAATTCAACTAGAAGCTGCCCTTGCTTAATGACGTCACCCACTGCTGCATGAGCCGTAAAATGCTGGCCTTTCAGCTTCACCGTGTCGAGGCCGATATGAATAAGCAATTCCACGCCGGAAGCAGACTTTAGCCCTAAAGCATGCTTCGAACGAGTCAGCGTCTCCAGCGTGCCGTCAAAAGGAGCGACTACCCTTCCGGCACTAGGACGAACGGCCATGCCTTTGCCCATCAGCTCTTTGGAGAACGCCTCGTCTTTAATGTTGCGAAGAGCGACGCTTGTTCCTTCCAGCGGGCTGTAAATATAGCTTTTCGCATTGGATTTGACCGTTTGCGGAGCCTGCTTTGCTTGCTCAGACGCTCCAGCCTGCTGCGTTAGCGTAGTGGAGGAAGCAGGTGGCACTACCGTTCCATTTCCAGCTGCAGCTGGTTGAGCCGTATCCTGAAAACCAATAAAATAAACCGCAAGGAACGTAATCACTGCCGAAATAATCAATGTGACAATTGCATTTATAATGTTAGCCGAAGAATCCGAGCTAATGTACATGGGAAGCGAAGCAAGTCCAGGACCGACCGCTGCATAAGCTTTTAGCTGGACAATACCGGAGTAAGCTCCGGCTATTCCCGCACCGATCATACAGCCGATCATCGTTTTCTTTAAGCGCAAATGGACGCCGTACAACGCTGGCTCGGTAATGCCGAACAAGCCTGAAATGCCTGCTGAAATCGCCAGCGACTTGAGCTTGGCATCCTTCGTCTTGAAAGCAACCGCCAAAGCACCAGAGCCTTGAGCAATATTGTAGGAAAGCATTGCAACCAGCAGCAATGTGTCATAACCCGGCGAAGCAAGAGATGTAAATACGACGGGATAAAATACTTTGTGCATGCCGAACATGACGATGAATGGCAAAATAATCGCCATAAGCGCAACCGTCAGCCACCCAGCCCGATCCTGAATCCAATAGACTCCCGTAGATAAGCCATTGCCCACATAAGTTCCGAGCGGCCCAATGACGATCAAGCCGACAGGCACAACGATAAGCAGTACAATTAACGGCTTCAGAAAAATTTTGACGGGTCCTGGCGATACCTTATCGGCAAATCGCTCAATGTAGGACATGAACCATACGATAAGAATAATCGGAATCACCGTCGAAGCATATTGGACGACAGGTATAGGCATGCCGAGAAAAGCAATCGGCACCTTGCTGTTGAACAACGCCGTCAAATTCGGATGCAGCAGCACGCCCGCAATCGATACCGCCACATACGGATTAACTTTGAACTTCTGCGCACTCGTAAATGCGAGTAAAATCGGCAGGAAATAAAACGCTGCATCGCCGACAATCGATAAAATCACATACACTTGATTTTCTTTAGCCAACCAGCCTAACGAAGTAACAAGCACTAAAAGCGCTTTCAACATCCCGGCAGCGGCAATCGCCGGAATGACTGGCTGGATAATGCCCGAAATGGTGCCGGCGAACAGGTTGAACCCCGCTTTAAACCCTTTTTCCCGTTTCACGCTGCCAGATTCTGCATCAATATTGGTCATTTGGGCTAGCTCCCTGTACACATAACCTACATCGTTGCCAATAATAATTTGATATTGCCCGCTGCTATTGACGACATCCAAAACGCCATCCAGTTGTTTAATCGCCTCTGTCTGCGCTTTCGCCGGTGTTTTCAAGGTCATTCTCAGCCGGGTCGAGCAGTGGATGACGCTGGAAATGTTGCTTTCGCCGCCAACCTTGTCCAGGATGGACTTCGCCGTCTCTTTGTAGTTCATAATGTTCCCTCCAGAGATTGTAAGCATGCAAATATAGGCAACAAAAAAAGACCTAAGACGGGCAGGTAAAAGTAAAGATTACCTACCCAATCTAGGTCTTGCCTGCCGAACAGTAACATGCCTGTATTGGATAAAATATGAAGTTATTGGTTGTGAAGCTTGATGGTTTAGTCTCGAGCTGTTTGGTAAATAAGCGCTTAGCCCTATTATAGCCAGATGTTTAGAAATTGCAAATCTTTTTTGCCTACATGCCGTTTATTCCATTTGATCAAGCAAAATAAATTGGCCATCCGCTTCTTCCAAGCGGAAAATGACGGGACGCTCCTGCGGATGCTTGTTAGGCGCATGAATGGTCAGGCATAGCTGGCCTTCAAACGTTCTAAACAGCATGCCATGTCCCCCATCCTTCGCGAACAATGGCTCGGCGTCCTGAATCCATGGTCCAGTAATTTGCCCGGAAGCCGAGCGGGCAATGCCCATCGTATAGCCTTCCTGACCAGACGTCGACCACATCATGACCAGCTCGCCATTTGCCATCCGGTGCAGGAAAGGGCCGTCCGTGACGTAGTTTTGCTGATTGTCGCCGCCGCCGACCGACCAAACAGCATCCGAAGCTTTGAACAATAAGACCGGATCGCCAATAGCTTGCTTGAAATCACGAGTAATCCGCACCGCATACATTTCGCCGTCCTGTACCTGCACCCACTCCTTGCAGAACACCATCCATGGATCGCCACCATTGTCGATGAACAGCGTGCCATCCAGGCATTCCCACTCCGGCGGGGTCAGCGCCCGGCTCCATGGCTCGAACGGCCCTTGCGGCTGGTCTGCCGCCAGAACGCCCGTCACCCGCGGAATGCCGTCTGCTTTGAAGCTGGCGAACATATAATAGCGGCCTTCCCACTCGTATACCTCCGGTGCCCAATAATGATGGTCCGACCAGAAGTCCGGCTCAGGCCGGAAGCACGCAATGGGCCCCTCCCACCCAACGAGGTCGCCGCTCTCATAAACGTCAAAGCCTAGCGCTTTGCCGCTCCATACATTTTGCCCGGTGGAGCCGTACAAATAATATTTTTGGCGTGTTTGGTCGACTAGTATATACGGATCGCGAAAATGAATATCTCCCAGCTGTTTTTTGCTCAAATGAAACGCCCCTTTGCGCTAATTTAATCGTATTCACAAATGAATTAATGAAATCATTAATTAAAGAGCATATGAATTAACCTTACCTCATCATATAATTTGAGTAGCCTGATCGCAATCTTTTTTTGAAGGAGACAGCTCTGTGCTAATGGTGGCCCAGCATGCAACAAATTGTGCGGATATTCGTCTGAAATGAAAATGCAGGAAAAAAAATTATCGTTCATTTCACTAAGAGGAGTGCAAACATGAAAGCAAAACATATAACCGTTCAAGGATGTATTTTATTCGGCCTCTTAATAAGTGGCTGTTCGAATGATAGCCAAATAGGGACACCCACAGCAACCGAGAAGCCCATTTCAACGGCTCAGCCTGCGGCTGCCGTTACGAATTCGGCTGCTGAACTGGGCAGCCTTAGCTTTACTACGAGCCGTAACGCCGATGGCAGCCTAAGTGCAGCTTTGCCCGCTTCTTTCGGCCATTATTCCATGAGCAGCAGCCCTCCTGTCGAGCTTCAAGGAAGCATCTATCACATGGTCAATCTGTACCGCGGCGACGATATCGTTACAAATGCGCTTCTTTCGCACCGCTCCGGACAGGACGAGGTAAAGGTCGAATGGAGCGAGACGATTACCGATTCCAACAATCGCTGGTACAATTCTTTTCATCCCGGGAAGGAGCGGCAGCTTCTCAAACTGGACGAGGAACGGCTCGTGTTTCTTGAACCGGAAATCATTGGCGACGGCGGTCGCTACCACCTGTCCGCTTTAAATGCTAAATCAGGTGAAATGGCGCGGATTAGAGAGGATTTTTGGCCGCTGGGTGACGACTACGACTACATTTATCAATATCAATGGAACGAAGAGAAGCAGCAATTGTTTATGCAGAGCTATTTGGGGAACGTGTGGGTTTTCGACCTGCAAGGCGAGGACAAGCAGGATCGGGTGCCGGAAAATAAGTTCCGCGTCATCCCTCATTCGACGACCGGAGCCCCTTCGTTGTTCGTGTCACCTGACTTTGAACGTTTCGTCCACAACGATGAAAGCGGGGAGGTTGCTTTTTACACGGCTGACGGACAACCGCTTAAAAGTGTTAAACTTCCGGAAAAACGCTATGTCGCCTCCGAATTGATGAAGTGGAATCCGGCAGGCACCGTGGCCTGGATGGATACGGCTCCAGAGCAGCGGCATCGCATCACAGGCATCGATATTGACTACTTAAAGCTGGCTCCTCAGCAAATTCATTTTTATGACCGTGATGGACTGCTTATTGCTTCGTTGAAAGCCTCTTCCGGCGATCATTCAGCGATAGAAGTCGTTCGGTGGCTTGATTCTAACGTCGCTCTCATCAAAGCCTTTACCTATGCACTAAAAAACACGACGAATTATGACATAGAAGAAACGGATATTAGCTACTACAGCTATGATGTCATTCATGAAGTGAAAAAGCCCGCTGAAGCAGCGCCAGCAGCACCGGTCAAGGATTCGGCCGCCAAGGAGGAACCGCGCATTTCCGAGGATGGGCGAACCCTTATATATGAACAAGGTTAAAAATGGGGCGTAATTAAGCGGGCACTCTGCAGCAGCAGAGCAGCCTCTCCATCTTTCTGAATTGCAAAAGGCTGGCGATGGATTGATGTCCATCGTCAGCCTTGCCTTTTTTCAAACCATTGCCTCAGCTATGCACGGAGGACGCTTCATCCAGCGTATCCTGCTTTAAATCGACGCTGCCCGCTTCATCCATGAGCCCAATCAGCTTCTCAAGCGCTGAAATTTCCAAAGCTTTAATCGTTTCCACACATTGCTTCATTTTGCCAATGAGGAGCAGGTCCTCGCTAATTTCGAGTTTCAGATAGAGATTGCGCAGCACAAGCGTTTTGTCGATTAATAGTGAAAATTCATCAGCTAACGCAGTTGAAGGCTTAATCCTTCCCGTCTTGCTTAAATAGTCAAAAAGTAAGCGCATGCATTTTTTATGCTCATACAAAATATGAAAAGGCAAGCTTGAATGCGCGGTGCTCTGTTGTTCAATCCGGTCAAGAAATTGCTGCAAATCCGTATAAACATCGATGCCGTATGAGGCCTGCTCCCTCGGCTTCGTGAATAAAGGCATTCGTTCGTATGAATTTCTAGCGTACAAATAATCCCTCAGCAGCTTGCTCGCTAACGAAAAATTAAATTCATAATGCTCGACTTGATTTAATTCAATGACCACGATTTTGGAGCGATTTAACGCTTGTCCATAAATCCCCTGTTTCGCAGCGTGAACAAGCGCCGGAATGGAAATGGTGACTGCCGTATACTGGGCGTTGAAATAATCCATCAGCGTAAATTCATTTTTCTCCAAATCATAGCCCGTAATAAGCAATTGGCTTCTTCTATTGACCTTCCCATAAAAATTCGAATAAGGCACATAAAAATAATCGCAATTTATATAAACATATTGATTGTTGTCAATGCAGCTTTTAATAAACTCCTCTAATGGAGTCAATTGGTTAATTAGACTCAATTCTATTTCTTGCGTATAAATCCACGGGTTATTGTTGTGCCTCCAAATAAGGGGCTCCCCTAAATAAAAGCTCAGCCAATGAATGTCTTTATCGAAGGGCTTATCTGTATACAGCTGTATAAAATGATTCAATATCCAGGCATGAGACTTTTCATCGTTGCTCATGACCGCTAAAAAATGGGAATATCTTTTGTACCCCACAACCATTGGTATCGTTACAGGCAGCATCTTTTTTGTCAAACGATCCTTCCTTTCTCATTATAATTGAGGGCTTGTCACAATTATTTTTTGAGAAACTCTAGATGAAGATGACGCAGTATGTAGACAAAACCGCAGCAAAACACCCCTTCTTACATCCTTATTTGTAATAATTATCCTATAATTGTAACGTATTCGTTAACAAGCTGCAATCCTTTTTGATCAATCGCCTCTAGCGCTTTGAGTTTTTGCCCATACTGAACCTTTGACCCTGGCACTAAAAAACCAGCTGCACGAATAACATATAAACGATCGTACCGCCCGCTATCGATAAAAGCATATTTCCACGCCAAATGTGAAGCAAAGCAACAATCGCAACGGAAATCAGCTCGGGTACACCGTGGTTACCGGAGAGCAGACTGACATCCTTTAAACTGTATATTACCAATAGCCCTAAAGCCGATGACGGAAGCACCGTTCCAAGATATTGGACATATTTCGGAGTGGAGCGCCCTGCCGGGAAGAGGAGAAAGGGCAGGAATCTTGTAGCCATCGTTCCCAAAACAACCATTGCGATCGTAATACACCGCTCTAATAATGTCATCGTCAAGCCTGTTCACCTGCGCTTTCAAGCTTTGTTCTTAATAACGTAAGGAAGAGAAGAATAGTAAGCATCGCTGGTAAAATGAAGCTGCTGCTATCGAAAAGAATCAGACTGAGAATCGATAATGCCAGCCCGATTAAAGCACTGTGGTGCTTCCTTTCCTTCTTCCACTGTTCAATAAAAATGACAACAAACAGAGCTGTCATGACGAACTCAAGACCTTCCATATTGATATTCACCAATGGCCCAAGGATTCCGCCAATAGCGGCGCCAAGCACCCAATAACAATGGTTAAGCAAGGTGACGAAAAACATGTACCATCCTTTGTCCACTTCTTTGGGGATATTCGCCGTGTAATTGATGGAGAAGGATTCATCGCAGAGCCCAAAAATTAAGTAGATCTTTTTCATGCCTGTCCCTCTATATTTTTCAAGCATCGATATGCCATAAAAAAGATGGCGAGCGTTAACCATTAACGCAAGAATTAATGCACCTAATGGATTAAATGCGGCAAGCAGCAAACCTACAGCGACAAATTCCATGGAACCAGCAAAAATCAATAGGCTCATAGCAATGGCATACCCGGCATGAAAGCCAGAAATATTCACAAAGATCCCGTATGCCACTCCTAAAAATAAAAACCCGGCAAAGATAGGGATGGTATGCGGGAAGGCTGTGCGAAATGCGGAATACATTTCTTTTTTGTTATTCATGAATGTTGTTTTCCACCTCAAACTTCATTATTTCTTTGCTAATCATAACGGTGCAAATCCATACAATCAACGGTATAATTGTATGCATTACAATTTTGCGAGGTATCGTATGCCGATTAATTCTTTCGTTGATTACCCTATGTCGTGGAGACCCGATAAAACGATATTGAATCGTCCCCTTTATTTATCCTTAGCCGAGTTATTAGAGCATGATATAGCAATCGGCCTATTAGCTCCTGGCACAAAGCTGCCTCCTCAGCGTGAGCTGGCTGATTTTTTAGATGTGAATTTCACGACGATTACGCGTGCATACAAAGTTTGCGAAACGAAAGGATTGATCTATGCCGTTACCGGCAGTGGCACATTTGTAGCTCCGAATGCTGCCCGTTCCATTACGATTTCAAAAGACAAAGTTGCGATCGACTGTATTGACCTTGGATTTGTCGCGTCCTTTGAACAAACGAATCGGCTTGTTGCATTAGCGGCTAAAAAAGTAGCAGAAAAAAGCTATATGGAAGGGTTGTTGAATTACAACGATCCAACGGGACTTCCTCACCATAAAATGGCGGGATTAAGTTGGATGAAGACGGTGGGAATCCACGCGAAAGCAGAGCATGTAGCGATCGTTTCGGGGGCACAGAATGCGCTGGCCATCACTTTATTGGCTTTATTTGAACCTGGGAACCGTATAGCTGTGGATGTATTCACCTATACAAACTTTATTGAAATCTCAAAGATGCATCGGATTCAGTTAGTTCCTGTTTTGGCTGATGAGGAGGGCATGCTGCCGAGCGAGCTGGAGCAGCATTGCCGCCTGCTAGACATCCATGGCATCTTTCTCATGCCTTCCTGCTCGAATCCTACGACGGTCGTTATGTCCGAAGCGCGAAAAAAAGAGCTTGCTGCTGTCATTCGCAAGCATCGCTTGATTTTAATCGAAGATGATATTCATGCTTTTTTAACGGCTGGCTTGATGGACGATTACCCAAATCCGATGTTTCAAATGCTTCCCGAGCAAGCCATTTACATCTGCAGCACCTCCAAGTCCATTTGTTCCGGGCTTCGAGTCGCTTATCTCGTGTATAGTGAGAATTTCAAAGAACGAATTGAAAAAGCGATATTCAATATTAATGTTAAAACTTCTTCGTTGAACGCCGAGATTACAACCGAGCTCATCTTATCAGGGGCAGCCTATGAAATTGTGGAGGAAAAAAAGCAGCTCGCACAAAGAGCCAATCACCTATTTGCAGCGTACTTTCCAGTACCTTCGTGCAAGGGCCATCCCTTAAGCTTTTACCGCTGGCTGCCAATTTCGAGCAAACAATCGGCCGTGCAAATCGAAGGCGCCTTACTGGAGCAAGGCATTTGTGTTTTCCATTCGGACCGATTTCTTAGCGGAGCAGGCATAAAGGACAAATTTCTGCGTATAGCACTTGCGTCAACAAATTCCTTTGAGGAATTAGAAAGAGGCTTGAGCATTTTGAGAAGCTCGGCAATTGTATAATTCACAGCTATCTTGAACGCTGCTATTTTTCATTTGGCGACTTAGGGCCGCTTAAATCCAATTGATAAAAGGCCAGGTCCAGCCAGTCGCCAAATTTATACCCTGCTTTTTTTATTATGCCTGCATATACAAAACCCAGCTTTTCGTGGAGCTTAATACTTGGCGTATTAGCTGCATCAATTCCCGCAACGATGGTCGCATATTCTCTTTTGTTAGCGGTATCAATAAGCTCTTTCATTAATTTTGAAGCAATGCCCAGATTGCGAAAATCCTTGCTAACATAAACTGAATGTTCAATTGCGTATTTATAAGCCGGCCATGGCCTGAATGGCCCAAAGGTGGCAAAGCCGGCAATTCTTCCCCCCTTCTCATATACGAGCACTGGATAACCGTCCTGTTTTTTATTGTTAAACCACTGTATTCTTCCATTCAGAGTATCCGCTTCATAACAATAAACAGCCGTTGTATGCAATATAGCATCATTATAGATATTTAATATTTCCGGCAAATCCTTGTTTAACGCTTCCCTAATCATTATCGTCATTCCTTTCGCACAAGCGTTGTTTTTCCTATCGTATCAATCCCAATAAAATTCGTAAAATTGAACTTTTCATTCGTTTGCCATAAAATAAAGTTATAGCAAAAAGCATGGCTGAAGGCAGGTATAACAATGACATTTCAACAATTACGATATTTGGTCGAGGTTTCTAAACACAGCTCTATTAGTAAAGCCGCCTCCGCGCTTTATATGACACAGCCGAGCATCAGCAAGGCCATACAGGATTTAGAAAAAGAGTTAGGGGTACTCATTCTTGATAGAAGGAATAAAGGGGTAACCTTTACTAAAGAGGGTACGGAATTATTGTTTTATGCAAAGATGCTCTTAGAGCAAATGGGTTCTGTTGTTGATCACTTTAACAAAAAAAATACGACCGAATTGAAGAAGCTCTCCCTTTCATCCCAGCATTACAGCTTTGCAATTGAAGCTTTTTCAAAATGGATGAATGATTTTGCTGGGCATAAATATGAGCTGACCATGCGGGAAGGAAAAACAATCGATGTTATTGAGGATGTTCACTTAGGCAAAAGCATCATTGGCATTTTATCGCTAACTCCTTTAAATAAACATTATTTTGAGCGCTACTTCCTCTCAAAATCTTTAATCTTTACTCCTTTGACTTCTATTAAGCAGCATGTTTTTCTACGTAATGAACATCCTCTAGCTTCATTTGAATCCATTGCTTTAGAGCAATTGAAGCCCTATCCTTATCTAACATACCAGAAGGATGACATGCTGCTTCATTTTGCGGAGGAAGCAATTAACATGAATACACTCGAAAAACTAGTTTATATAAATGATAGAGGAACAATGAATGATATTCTCTCCAATACAAACGGATACAATATTGGCACAGGCAGCATCGTCAAAAACAATTTAAACCCTCCCCTTATAGCGATTCCCTTGGAAAATGGACATCCAATTGAAATTGGCTACATAAGGCGCAATGATATTATTTTGCCAGAAGAAATTAAGGTTTACATTGAGCTTGTGTCAGAAGCATTGGAAAAAGCAAAACCAAAAAGTTGATACATAAGCTAATAAACAAGAAGGCAGCCGATTCCATTCTTCCTCAGTTGGAATCGCCGCCTTCTGCTTATTTCCCTTCATTCTCTGTACGATTGCTTAATAAGCAAGACCAGACTCGTCCTGAAATTTAAAATGGGAATTAGTCACATAGCCTCTCGGCAAAGCCGGCATATTGGTAAAGGTCGATTGCAGAGCGATGTGCTGCTTCGTCTCGCCGCTTTTTACGATGCTGTGTAAAATTTCCAGCGCATGATAGCCCATCTCCTTGCTGGCCCGGTTCGCTCTGCCCTTGCGCATGGACCATGCCATTTCTGCAACGCCAAGTCCTCTGCTCTCCTGCGTAAAGCTATGGGATTGCTGCATCACCATCGGCTCCGTGTTCCCCTTCAGTATAACTTTGACCTCCCCTCCAAAAAGGTTGGGATCTGACATATACATCACGCCATCCGTGCCGTACAGCACCAGCGTAGGCTTCTCTGGGACTATCAGTATGGAATTGGAGTCAAACAGCAAGCTGCCGACCGCCCCGCTCTCAAATTGCAGCGTGCCAGCCATTAGATTTTCACACTGGATTTCGTAGCACTCGCCGAGCTTTTCCATATAATAATGCTGCCGTTCCTTGTTCAGCGTCTTCGCAATTCCGGAAACCTCCGCAACAGGTCCCAAAAGGCTCAGCAAAGCGGTAATATAATAAATGCCTACGTCAAAACCGATACCCGCGCCGGGCTTAATCGCATTCGGGGACAGCTCCGCGAAGAGGGATACATCCCGGCTCAAGGCGCAGTGAGCGGATGTAATCGTTCCGATCATCCCGCTTTCGACTACATATCTGGCAGTCTGAATGCTGGCTCCGAGAAACGTATCCGGGGCGACGCCCAGGTATAGGTTTTTTTCATCCGCAATTCGCACAAGCTCGGCCGCTTCCTCCAGCTCCAGCGCCAGCACCTTCTCGGTATAAACATGCTTGCCAGCTTCCAGCAGCTGCTTGACGACACTGTAATGGGCGGTCGAAGCTGTCAAATTAACAACGAGCTCAATAGAGTCATCTTCCAAAATTTGCTGCATGGAGAGCGCTTTAATGTTGTATTTTTCGGCAGTGCGCTCGGTCTTGTCCAAATTACGATCATAGCAGCCGACAACCTCTAATATACGAAACTGGTTAATCATCGTGCTTAAATAGGCGTCGCTAATCGCTCCGCATCCAATAGTAGCTACTTTTACAGGTTTTAAAGCCGTCATCCTAGTCAACCCCTTCTATATTATAAAAAATAGCTCACGCCCCGAAAATGAGCATCGTCATTTGTTCATCCGGGATTAGAACGTTAGGCCTTCAAGCGGTACGAAACAAAGGCAAGCTTGCGGCTGTCCGGCGCCCATGAATTGACGTTGATCGTGCCTTGACCGCCGAACAGCTGGGCAATCGTGCGTGACGCTCCGCCTTCGGCAGGCATTAAGCGAAGCTCCACTTGTTTGTTCGGCGGGTGCTCGCCGGGGGCAACATCTTCGGTGCGGTAGGCCACATAACATACCCATTTGCCATCGGGAGACACATGCGGGAACCAGCTGTTTGCTTCGTCAAAAGTCATTTGCTCCTGATTTTCCCCGTCAGCATCCATGCGCCAAATTTGCATGAGGCCGCTTCGCGTCGAATTAAACCAGATCCAACGGCCGCATGGGGAATATTCAGGCCCATCATCCAAGCTTCCTGGAATATCGGTCAGCTGCGTTTCGCCGCCGCCGCTCACAGCAATCGTATAAATATCGTATTGACCCTTTCTTTCCGCACAATAAGCAAGCGTCGAGCCGTCAGGAGACCACCCATGCAAATAGCTAGGAGCATTCGGCGTTACAAGCTCCGGCGTGCCTCCCTCCAGTGGCAGCACATAAATTCGGGAGCTTGCATCCTCTTCCGTAAAATGGCTGACCGCAAGCCTCGTGCCGTCGGGAGAAAGCACATGATCGTTGTTGCAATCGATCGCAAATCCGGTTTCAATCTGCTTAACCGTTTGGCTGTCCAATTCGTAGGCGTACATGCGGCCATTGCCGTTATAAACTAGAAATCGGCCGTCCTGCGTCCAATTCGGAGCTTCAATGACATAGTCGAATTCTCGTAAAATCGTCCGTTCCCCCGTAACGATATCGAGCGTTTCCAATAGGCTGCAGCTATCCCGCTGCTTCATCAAAGCTCTGAGCGTATGAATGTCCACTGTCCCAATCCCCCTCTGATATTTAAAATGGCTTATGGTTTCATGTCTGATGCGATTAGTCCGCTTATTTCACTTCGTCTAAAGGCTTGGCCAGCCCTTTGACCAGAAGCTCCATTAAAGGGCTAGTGTCAGCCAAGTTGTTAATGCTGAGCTCTAGCCCAAGCTGCGCTTTCGTGTCCACATAGCTGTACGAGCCTTTGCCGAAATAGCCGACATGATACGGCTGTTCTGCTCCGATGCCCTCCAGCGTGTCATACATCGCCTTCCGGTCATCTACAAACAGGCAGAAATGGAATACGCCTTGTCCGTTGTTGTCCAAGAAGGTTCTCCATGGACTCGGCGTTTCCGCTGGCTGCATGAGCTCTAGTATGAAATGCCCCAGCTCATATTTGGCGACCTTGCAGCCGCTATATTCAGCGGCCTTCTCATGCGTATAGTGAAGCAAGCCTTCCGTCGGAAATATTTCTACAGGCGCCTGCTGGACGCCGAGCACCTTGGACCAATTGGCGCTGGCCTGCTTTGCATCATGAACGACAAGGCAGATCTGGGTCATTACAGGTGGCGATTGAGTCATCATTTTTTCCCACTCCTTCGATTTGTTTAAAAGCCATGCAGATGAATAATGATGCAAAACATGAAGCTAGCTGGTGTCCATACAATGTGTTAACGTTAACATATCACTCGCAATCATTATGTTAACGTTAACACATTGGTAATAAAACTAGGCAAGGCTTAACTAAGCTTACGCAAAAAATCTTCCAGCTAACGCGGTGCTGAGGCTAAAAAGCAAGGAGCACGGAGCCCGATGGGAAAACCCGCCCGGGCCGAAGGAAAGGCCGCCGTCTTCCTTTGCAGACCGTCTGGCTTTAGTCGCCCTTCCATTCTCGCACCGTATGGCGATCCATCAAAAACGGGTCTATCCCGATTGTGCAAGATGAGGCTGTCTGGTCATTCATTCGCTGCAAAAGCAGTTGCAAAGCATGATCGCCAATTTCCTTAAATGGCAAGCCGACGGAAGTAATCGGCGGTGACAGCAAAGCGGACAGCGTGTTGTCATATCCGATCAGCGAAAGATCATCAGGTACGCGAAGACCGCGTTCATACAATATCTGCAATACTCCGCAGGCGTAAATATCAGACGTCATAAAAATCGCTGTAGGCGGCTGCACGGCCCTTAAAAGCTGGTCGATTGCCATTCGGCCCGCCTCAATCGAATATTCGGGCATCACCTGCACCCACTCTTCATGAGGGGCAATTCCCGCCTCGTTCAGCGCATCCAAATAACCGGCATAACGATCCTCTTCCACCTGATGCCCCAGCTTGGAGCCGATAAAGGCAATTCGCCGATGGCCCTTTTGCAGCATATGCCGGACTGCACCTAATGAGCTCGCACGATCATTAACGACTATGCGGTCTACCATCGGCATGTCATAGGTTCGTTCGATCATCACAACCGGAATGTGATTTTCAATTAGACGCCCAATCAAGTCTTTGGAAATGGAATGATAGGAAGTCAGAATGACTCCGTCCACCCGGTGGCCGATCAAGTCGTTAATTTGCTGCTCTTCCTCGTCCAAGCCCATGTGGCTCGTCAGCGTCAGCACATGGTAACCGCTGCTTGCCGCTGCCGTATTAATCGCGGAGCTGATCTCCTTGAACTGCATATTGGTGTTGAATAGCGTCAAATGTCCAATAATGTTGCTGCGGCTGCTTTTCAGCCCCTGTGCAATTCGGTTTGGAATATATCCTAATTCTTTGATGATGCGTTCGATTTCCCGGCGCTTATCCTCAGACACATAACCGTTATTATGCAAAACTCTGCCGACGGTCGCAAGCGAAACACCAGCTGCCTTAGCCACATCCGACATCTTAATATTCATTTTCAGTCTCCAGATTCCCATATGTTATCGTTAACATATTAACATGTTATATTCGTCAGGGCAATATGATTGAAAACGCTTTTTTAATCTTTCTTTTCGGGATGCTGTTCTCCCCTTCTCTGCATCGCTCGGTAGGCGCTGGGTGAAACGCCATTTAGCAGCTTAAACATTTTGCTGAAGTGAAACTCCTCGAAATAGCCGCATAGCCTGCCTACCTCTTTAACCGGATAATCTGTAAATTGCAAATAGCCGCAAGCCTGCTGGTTGCGCAGATGGTTCAAATATTCTTTCGGTCCCATGCCTGTATATTTGAGAAAAAGCTTTCGCAGGTATGAGGCGGAAATGCTGTATTCCTTCGCCAGCTGCTCAATTCGCAAGTTTTCCCTATAGCTGCCCTCCAAATGCTTTTTTATTTGTTCAAAGGCGGCGAAAGCTCCCGATTCAGCCAAGTTCCAGTCCGGCTGTTCAATCTGGTGCAGCCTATGCAGCAATATTTGCAGTTTGGATTGGGCAATGCTAGCGCCAGCCGCAATTCCTGCGAACCAATCCTCATGTGCTTCACGAAACAGCTCCCCTAGCTCTTCCGCTTGCTTGGGCGGATATTGACTTAAAAAAGGGAGCGTAAGCTTGTTTATTGGTTTAACCTCCCCCCACATCACATCATAGATAAGCTCCGCACAATCAAAGAGAACCATCGTCATGCGGAGCGGGGCGTGCGGCTCTGAGCGCATGGACATTTCAAGACCGGGCTTTAAATAAGCGAGCATGCCCGCCTGTACTTTATGCTCCGTGTTCGTCAGAAAGGTCCCCTCTCCCCCATGAATCCAATACAAGCTGTGCACATTCACAAGATTGCGAACATCCTCCCAGCCCGGATACGTTATTTTATCGAGAACGAAATGAATGTGCAGCACTAGGTTATTCGTGTGATAGGGCATTAGCTCCAGCTCTATCCCCCCCTCTCCGATCTCGCTTCAATGAAGATCGATTTTTACATGCGATTGCAGGTTTATTCCATTCCGCCTCAAAACGCCGCATGCTATTATCCATATTATCAAACGATAGCCAAGCTGACTAATGCTTCATAGCGAAGAAGGAGGAATACTGTTGTTAAGGACTTTTCGCGAGCATCATATTCGCAAGACAGCATTATTGGACGGGCCATGGGACTTTGTGACAGATCCGGGCAATGAAGGACTCCATGGAAAATGGTTCGATCGATTTCCACATGATTCAAAATCTTTATACATTCCATCCTGCTGGAATAACGAGTTGTCTTTGTTCCATTACGAGGGCGTTGCCTGGTATAGAAAAAAGATTCGGCTTGAAGATGCGCAGCATGTCAGACTGATTTTTCATGCCGTGCTAGGCCATTGCGATGTTTATTTGAACGGACGTCATCTCGGTTACCACTATGGCGGCTACACCCCGTTTGACTTTGTCGTTCCTTCATTAAGTGAGGGAGAGCATGAGCTTATCGTGCGAACAGACAGCACATTGGATCGCCTTACCATTCCAACGGAGCACGTCGATTGGTTCCACTACGGCGGCATTATCCGTTCCGTTGAACTGCAGCTTTTGCCGGATCTGTATATAGAGCAGCTCAAAATCGACTACTTGCTGGAAGGAGCAGATGCGGACATTTGTATTCAGGTACGGCTTCACTCCCTCTCGCAGCAAGCTGTCACTACAACATTGAAGCTCTCCGAAGGCGGACATGTCTTTCACTCCGAGCACGTTAAGCTAGAGGCAGGCCAGTCTGTAGATTGCGAAGTGAAGCTGCATTGGAGCGACGTGCGGTTGTGGAATGTAGGTAAGCCGGAATTGTATAAAATAGAAGCTCGTACCGATTTTGACGACAAAATCGATCGAATCGGCTTCCGCCGAATAGAAACAAAGAACCACCGGATTCTCATTAATGGCACTGCGATTTATTTGAAGGGCGTGAACCGCCATGAGGAGCACCCGGAGTGGGGCTTTGCTTTTCCGCCAAAGCTGATGCAGAAGGACCTCGATATTATCCGGGAGCTTGGCTGCAACACGGTGCGGGGTTCCCATTATCCCCAAAGCCCTTATTGGCTTGACCTGCTGGATGAGCATGGCATCATTTTCTGGAGCGAAATCCCGATGTGGGGAGCCTTCCTGCCAAACGAAACGGTCTGCGAGCCTTTATTCCAGGATCGTGCGCTCACGATGATCTCAGAGATGGTTAGCATGCACTACCATCATCCATCGGTCGTATTCTGGTCGGTTCATAATGAGATCGACTCCCGTACGCAGGATGCCTATGAGATGACGGAGCGCCTCGTTTCCTTAGTCAAGCAGATGGATACGTCCAGACTTGTTACTTACGCCACGATGCATCCGCTGGAGGACGTTCTGCTCCCGCTATTTGATGTCATTGGCATCAACAAATATTATGGCTGGTACGAAGGCGATATAAGCGGCTTTCGGCAAATGCTCCAGCAGTTCCACGAGCGGGCAGAAATGCTTGGTGCGGGTGACCGGCCCGTGCTCATGACCGAGTTCGGAGGAGCGGGCATTTTTGGAGATGTCGGCTGGGAGCCACGATTGTTCAGCGAGGACTATCAGGCGCAAATCGTAACGGAGGCGCTGGACATATTCCGCAGCGATGCTAAAATCGGCGGCACCTATATTTGGCAATTTGCCGATATCCGGGGCGATCTGAAGAGCGACGGCAAGCATTTTCGCGACCGTGCGCGCAGCTTCAACAATAAAGGCCTGCTGAACGAATACCGCAAGCCTAAACAAGCGTTCCGCGAGGTGCGGCGCATCTACCAATCTTGGAACGATTTTGCGGATCTGCACAAATAGCCAAACGGTAACGTTCCAAGCTCTCCTCTATAAAAGCAGAAATAACTACCGCCGGACAATTCCCTGCCAAGCAGGAGTATTGTTCGGCGTTTTTTTTGCAGAGCGGAATATGGAGACCATAGGTATGTACCTTGCCTTAGTCTAAAGCTGTTCCCGCTTTGTCCGTGCTATCCTTCCAGTCACATCTTGACCTTCCCTAGGATACTTTATAGGGTGGAGCCGTTGAATTTACACATACCCAGGAGGGATCGATGATGAAACTGGATTTGGGCTGCGGCGCTAGCAAGCACCCTGACTTTTACGGAATTGACCGACGTCCTCTGGATGGCGTGGATTTGGTATGGGATGTGAACAACGGCATTCCTCTGCCTGATAATTCGATAGAATGGGTGTTGGCATCCCGCAGCCTGCCTTATGTACAAGATTTACATGCCGTATTGAAGGAAATCTATCGTATTTCTATTCATAAATCCGTCGTATGCATACTGGCTCCTTATGCCCACAGCTTCAGAAACGCGACAAATCCTCTGCTCCGGCATCGCTTTGACGAGCATACCCCTCGTTATTTAACGAAGCATTTTTATCAGCCGCCACACGGACCCGAATCTCCAGAAATCAAGTTTTATAATGACTTGGAGGAAATTCCATTCGATTTCCGCTTGCTTCGCATGGAATACTTCTACAATGAAACCTTTCGCTCCCCTATGTATGAATCGGAAGAACTGGAAGAGCTTCAACGGCTTCAGGCCAATGTCGTGGATGAAATCATGTATCATTTCGTCGTCGTCAAAGAGCACATCTCAGCATCCGAGCTTGATCAATTGTCACGGCAATCCCAAATGGAGCCCTTCTGCGTAAACGCATTGCGCAAACTTGAGCCCTCTGCGGATCCCATAGAAAAAGCCGAGCCTCGCTTGCCAGAAGAAACCGTTGCCGTTCCGCCAATCCCCCCCAAGCGTTCTTTGGCTCGGAGACATCTCCATAAAAAAGCGCCGCGATTTTTAAGCAATCCCAGAAAACGATCCCGTTATTATCGATAATTTATTTGCTTTGCCCGAATTTGGACAGACAAATTCCAGAGTTTAGGCTCATACTCATGAGTTGATAGAAACTTTTATGGAGTTGTCTTTCCGAAATGGAGGTGAATCAACATTCCACTTATCGTTCGGGCAACTGTTAATGCAACAGGCGCCATTACCTTTACGGGAAACACCCTCGGCCTCAGCCGTTCCGAGGTGTCTGGCATACCCGGAACTGCCGACAGCATCGGCGCATTCACTACAACCAATACCGCCCTGCGATATGGCACCTATCCTTTTGGCACCACGGATAATTATCTGCTTAACAGCTCGTCAGCCGTCCTGAATCTTCCCGCAGGAAGCACCGTGCTTTACGCAGAGCTGATCTGGGGCGGCACTTACGTCAACGGTACCACCAATCTGACGGCAGCCATTAATAATCCGGTGTCCTTCGCCACCCCCTTGTCCACCTCTGACGTATCGCCAGACTCGGCTACTAGCAACATTTTTGACTTTGGCGGAGGGGCGCTTGGGTATGTAAGAACGGCAAATGTGACCTCGCTGGTTCAGCAGGGCGGTGCAGGAACCTATACGACAGGACGGGTCGTAGGCACCCTGACGATCAGCAATGATCCAACCGCCAACAACGCCGGATGGACACTCGGCGTCATTTATCAAAATGCCACCCTTCCCTTTCGCAATATGTCTCTGAGGGCAGGGGCCATTCTCGTTCAAAGCACCTCATCAGCTGTTAATACTACACTTACTGGATTCTCTACGCCTGTATCTGGGGCTCTTGGAGGTAGAGCCTTATTCAGCGCTCAAGAGGGGGATGCCAACCGAAACGGTGATCAGGCGCTGTTCGGCGCTACAACTGCAACCTTGGTTGCTTTGTCGGGTACGAACAATTTCGCCAACAACTTTTTCGCCTCCCAAATCAATAATAATGCCGGCGCTTTGGATACAACGGGCACCTTCGGGAGCCGCAACCAGACCAACGGTGCGCCTGGAAGCAATATTGCGGGAGGAAGACAGGGCTGGGACATTACCAACGTGGATATATCGGCCAGACTGGTCAATAATCAGACCTCGGCTGTACTTCAATTAACGACCTCTGGCGATGCCTATGTCCTGAATGCCAATGCCCTGCAAATTGATATTAACGCGCCGAGAGTCGGTGTTACCAAATCGGCTAATGTATCCGGCTCCCTGACCGGTGATACGATTCGTTATACCGTTACCGTCACCAATACGGGAACAGCCAATGCCACCGATATGATTGTGACCGACAGCCTTCCGGCCGGATTAACCTTCGTTGCGGGCAGCGTCACGGTTGCGGGTGCTGCAAGGCCGACCAACGATATTACGGCTGGCGTACCGGTCGGTACTTTGGCGCCAGGCGCCTCTATTTCCGTGGCCTACAGCACACGGGTAACTTCCATGCCCGGCACACAGCTGCTCGTCAACACAGCCAGCGCCTCCTTCAATTTTCAAAGCGTAGCCGGAGGCCCGATCACCCCTGCCGTTATACCGTCAAACGGGGTCACTGTCCCGGTCTATTCGCCGATTTTGGCGATGAACAAAACGGCAAGCACGGCTAATGCAACTGTGGGAAGCACCGTCACTTACACGATTGTTGTGAACAACTCAGGCAATATCGCTGGCACGACAACCGTAACGGACCCGATACCTGCGGGCACCTCGTTTGTGCCCAACAGCGTGACTGTGGGAGGTGCGACCGTGCCGGGAGCCAATATTGCTGCCGGGGTTTCGGTTGGCTCCATTCCGGCAGGCGGCTCGGCCACCGTCACCTTTCGGGTATTGGTTCAAAATCTGCCCTCGCCGCCACAGCTGGTGAATCAGGCTGCTGCCGCGTATACGTTCACGGTTCCCGACGGCCGAACCTCTTCCGGCTCGGCAGCCTCGAACACCGTTACGCTGCCTGTTGCCCTGCCGAATGTAACAGTCGTCAAAAGCGCCAGCGTGCCTGATGCTTCTGTCGGAGAGGCTTATACCTATACCACAGTAATAGCCAACAATGGCACTGATCCCGTCACGAATGTAACTTTGACCGATGCCATGCCGAGCGGTTCTGTTCTTGTCGCCGGCAGCGTGACCCTGAACGGAGCCCCGCAGCCGTCGGCTAATCCTGCAAGCGGCATTGCTATCGGCACTTTGAATGCGGGCAGTTCAGCAACCATCACCTTCCAAGTAACGTCGTCATCGCTGCCCTCTCCGGCTCAATTTGTCAACAGAGCTTCAGTCGCGTACAGCTCCGGAGCATTCAGCGGTGTATCGCTGTCCAATACCGTAACCATTCCGGTCTATCAGCCGATTATGCGTACAGTGAAATCGGTGAACCGGAACGTTGCCACCGTTGGAGATACGTTAACTTATACGGTGTTCGTCTCAAATACTGGCAATTTGGCTGCACAAGCGACCTTAACGGATACGCTTCCGGCAGGCACCTCCTTTGTGCCTGGAAGTGTCACGGTTAACACGGTTTCCGTCCCGGGGGCTTCTCCGCTAGCGGGTATTTCTCTCGGCTTGATTGCGCCCGGCAGCTCCGTTCCTATTACATTTCAGTTCCTTCTGAGCACGCTGCCCTCACCGCCACGGCTCGTGAATCAGGCAACAGCGTCGTATTCGTATCAATTGCCAAGCGGACGCTCATTTACAGGCTTTACGGCTCCGTCCAATGTAGTCGATATCCCGGCTACCTCGCCTAGTGTAACTGTAACCAAAGCGGTTAACAGCACGATTGCCACCATAGGCGATATTTTGACGTATACGATATCCGTCACGAACAACGGTATAGAAGCGGTAACTAATGCTGTATTTTCGGATAACCTTCCCTCCGGAACGGTTTTTGTAGCGGGCAGTTTCGTCGTGAACGGCACAGCCCTGCCTAATGCAGACCCCAGCGGCGGCATTCTGCTTGGAACCATTAACGCTGGGAGTACCGTGCCGATTAGCTTCAACGTCCGTGTGGCAGCCGTTGCGTCAACTATCCCGGCGCTGCTCAGCAATCGGGCTAATGTGAGCTTTACTTCAGGGAGTTTTACCGGATCCTCCTCCTCAGCGCTGGTCACAACGGCCGCTTACCTACCCGTCATTAACGTGGTAAAAAGCAGCAGCGTCAGTACATTAACTGTAGGAGACACGTTTACGTATACATTAACCGTCAGCAATACCGGCAATTATCCGGCTGAAGTTCGATTAGAGGATGTGTTGCCTCCTGAGGTTGTGTTTGTACCCAATAGCGTTGTTATTAACGGATTTCCGAATCCGGGTGCCGATCCACTTACAGGCATCGCTTTGGACACGGTATCCGCAGCCGAAATTAATGTCGTCAGCTTCTCGGTTGTCGTCGTTTCCTTGCCGAATCCACAGCAGCTTGTCAATCAGTCGAATGCGCTATACACCTATACTCTGCCTGACGGCAGAATGTTTGCGAAAAATTCCTTATCCAATACAGTTACAATCTCTGTATCCACACCCAATGTGTCTGTGCTCAAAAGCAGCGGCAGCTCATCGGTAGCCAGCGGCGACACGCTCACCTATAGCGTTCTGGTCGCCAACAATGGTTTAGCTCCAATTCACAATGCGGTCATAAGCGACATGATGCCTCAGGGCACAAGCTTTATTACCGGGAGCGTGTTTGTAAATGGTGCGTCCGTACCGCTTGCAAATCCGGCTATCGGCATTCCAATCGGTACATTAGCCCCCAGTGCTTCTGCTACCGTAACCTTCGAGGTGATGGTCAACATGCCAGCTCCATCCGTAATTTCAAATCAGTCCACAGTCAGCTTTACCTCAGGCGCTTTCTCGTCAACGTCCCAATCCAACAACGTGAATACGCCAGTTACGCAGCCTGTCATCAATCTGGTGAAAACCTCGGATACGACCAACGCTTCTGTTGGAGGCTCAGTTACATATTCCGTCGCTGTATCCAACACAGGCAATCTGGCCGCACAGGTCACCTTGACCGACATCCTGCCTAATGGCACAACCTTTATTCCAAACAGCGTGGTGGTTGGAGGCTTGCCTGTAGCTGGAGCTGATCCTGCTACAGGCATTCCAGTAGGGTCTGTGGCTGCCGGGACAACGGTCCTTGTCACTTTTAGTGCGCTGGTGACTTCCCTGCCGAGTCCTCAGCAGCTTGCCAACCAGGCCGCAGCAGCCTACACCTTTGTTCCGCCAGATGGACGAACACTGTCAGGCAGCGCCTTGTCCAATACATTGACTATTTCTGTGTCCGCCCCCAATATTTCGATAGTCAAAAGCTCCACGACAGCCAATACAACAATCGGAGATACGGTTCCCTATTCCGTCAGCGTGACCAATACAGGTATTGCGTCAGTCACCAACACCATATTTTCGGATCCTACTCCCGCTGGCTCATCCTTCGTACCAGGCTCGGTTACAATCAATGGCGTACCAAGCTCTGCCGCTGTTCCAGCTGGCGGGATTCCACTCGGAACGATTGCGCCGGGAGCAACGGTTACCGTTACCTTTAACGTTCTGGTGGATTCACTCCCACCATCCGGCTCGCTCATTAACCAATCGTCTGCAACCTTTACTTCTGGAGCTTTTTCGGGGTCAACCTTCTCCAACGTCTCAGTAACACCAATTAACCAGCCGATTCTGACGGCCGTGAAATCAGCAGGTGTTGTCGCTGCAACAGTAGGCGATACGCTGAATTATACAATAGCCGTTACAAATTCCGGAAACTATAGCGCTTCGGCAACCGTCACGGACACCATCCCGACAGGAACCTCCTTCATTCCGAACAGCGTTATCGTGGGCGGCGTGCCTCAAGCTGCCGTTTCGCCCATAACGGGAATCCCTATCGGTGCCGTTGCGCCAGGAGCAACCGTTCAGGTCACCTTCTCTGTCCTGATCGAATTTCTGCCTACGCCGCAACAGCTTTTAAACCAAGCCACAACCAGCTTTAACTTTACGCTTCCTGACGGGCGTCCGTTCAGCGGATCGGTAACCTCCAATACGGTTGTAGTAAGTGTAAAAGCCCCCAACGTCTCTATAGTCAAAGTAACGACTACCACCGCTTCCACTGTTGGGGATACCATTGCGTACAGTATCAATGTAACGAATAACGGAATTGCCGCTATTAGCAATACGCTGCTGACCGACCCGCTTCCTGTAGGTACGGCTTTGGTCCCAGGAAGTGTGACAGTAAACGGAGTTTTGCAGCCTACGGCAGTTCCGGCTGCGGGCATACCGCTGGGCGATATTGCCCCTGGAGCATCTGTACCAGTCACCTTCAGCGTGACGGTTAATTCGGTTCCGAATCCAGCTTTCGTCAACAACCAGTCGTTTGTCAGCTTTACTTCTGGTGCGCTCTCGGCTACGGCCTTCTCGGACAATGTAGCCACGCCTGTGTTTCAGCCTGCTTTGTCCGTAGTCAAAACCGTCAGCAGCACGACTGCTACAGTTGGAGATACCATCGTGTATACGTCCACGATTACGAACTCTGGAAATATTGGCGCTACGACAACTTTGACTGACCCGATTCCGGCTGGAACGACTCTTGTACCGAACAGTGTATTGCTGAACGGCTCCGGCCTGGCTGGCGCTGACCCTTCTGCTGGCATACCGCTCGGCGTGATTGCCCCTGGCAGCCCTGCAACATTAACTTTCTCTGTTGTCATTACTTCACTGCCGCCAACCCAGCAGCTAGTGAACCAATCCACAGCCGCTTTCAGCTATACCTTGCCAGATGGGCGCAGCTTCACAGGATCTGCCTTGTCAAACACCGTCACCTCAAAGGTTTCCTCACCTAATGTGACTGCTGTGAAAAGCACAACCTTTACCGCAACGACAATTGGCGATATTGTACCGTTTACGATTACTGTAACTAACGCCGGGATTGAAAACGTTACGAATGCCATTTTGGTTGACCCGATTCCGGCCAATACCTCATTTGTTCCGGGCAGTGTTAGCGTCGATGGCGTTGCTCGTCCGAGCAGCAATCCGGCAGCCGGCATCCAGCTTGGAACGATAGCTCCTGCCGGCAGCGTTGTGGTCACCTTCAGTGTCACCGTCACAGCCTTGCCATCGTCTGGCTCCTTCAGCAACCAGGCAGCCATCAGCTTCACCTCTGGTGCATTCTCGGGCACATCCATGTCCAATATTGTCACACTGCCTGTAGTCCAAGCGATTATTGGCGTTCTAAAGGGCTCCAATGTGACTGTCGCTACGGTAGGCGATACCGTTATCTACTATTTGAACATTACCAATACAGGAAATACGAGTGCAACGGTTACGCTCTCAGACCCGGTACCCGCAGGCGCCGAGTTTGTTCCCAACAGTGTCATTATCAACGGTATGCCTCAGCCCGGAATCGATCCTGACCAGGGCATCGTTGTCGGAGTCGTTCCGGCAGGAGGTACGATTACCGTTACGGTAACCCTTCAAGTAACCATTGGCTCGCTGCCATCGCCGCAGCAGCTAGTCAACTCAGCAGTAGCTAACTTTTCCTTCCTGCTTCCCGACGGAAGGACGGCAACCGGCTCAGCACCATCCAATACGGTCATCATTCCGGTTTCTTCTCCAGATGTCAGTGTGGTCAAAAGTACGCTCGCCATTGATGCCGTTTCTGGGGATACCATCACTTATACGATTCTTGTGACGAACAACGGCATTTCTACTGTCAACAATGTCGTCGTTATTGACCCGATTCCAGTCGGCAGCACCTTTGTCGCAGGCAGCGTCAACGTGAACAACGTATCGTTTCCGTTGGCAAATCCTTCTGTCGGCATAGCCGTCGGTTCAATAGCAGCAGGTGCCACGTCTACCGTTACCTTCCAGGTGACTGTATCATGACGCCCGGCACGGCCAAGGAAGAAAGCCTGCTGAACCAATCCCGCATTCTATATAGCGCAGGTGGAACAGAATTTGTTACTTATTCCAATACGGTGAACACACCCATCGTAGGCCCTGTCATCACTCTGGTCAAAAGCTCTGAATCATCTCAGGCATTTCCCGGCCTCCCGGTCATTTTCGCTATATCCATTACTAATTCGGGCAATCGGGACGCCGATATTACCATCTATGATTTGCTGCAGGAAGGAACTGCTTTTGTCCCTAACAGCGTACACCGGGAGGGCATTCCGCTTCCGGGCGCCAATCCCGTGTCCGGTTTGCACCTTGGCAGGCTCCGCCCGCATCAGAACATTCGCATTACTTTCCAGCTTATGACCGCCCTGCAAATGACCAGCGAGCAGCTGAGCAACCGGGTGCGGGCCGATTATACTTTCCAGACGACCAATGGGCGGCTCGTCGAGGATAGCGTTTTTTCCAATACGGTCACACTTCCTGTAATCCGAATCGGCAAGCCGGAGATCACGATTACTTTGTCGGTGAACAAAACCCGCGCCAGTCCGGGGGAAACACTCCGTTACACCGCACGTGTAGCAAACAAGGGGGACGTCGCCGCAGATGTTCTCCTGCTATCCACTATTCCGAGCGGCACGCTCTTCGTCCGCAACAGCATTACCTTAAATGGAATCATGCAAAGCGGGGAGCCTGTGGACGCAGGCATCGCACTAGGATCAGTTGCCCCGAGAACGCAGTCTATCGTAACCTTTGAGGTGATGGTCACAGGCAGCAATGCTGTATCACCGGGGCAGCTTTTAATCAACGAAACCCGCACAGAAGGCACCTATAGAAGCTCTGACGGCAGCGTTATACGGCTGGAGCCCTCGGTATCAAACACCGTTTCAACAGAGGTATGCTATCCGCTCTTTCAGCTTGAGGTTAGCACGAATCCTTCTATCGTAGAGCCTGACGCTGTTGTTAATTATACCGGCCTGCTGACGAATTCCGGGAATTGGGCTGCTGATGTTACGCTGACCCGCCTTACGATTAGGCAAACGGTTCTCGTGCGCGGGTCCATCCTCATAAATGGGGTACCCGCCGCAGATCCGGACGCCTCTGGCTCCATTAATATAGGGAATGTATCGCCCGGAAGCACAGTTCAAATCTACTATCAGGCTAGGGTAAGCCCGCTGGTAACGAGTCCTGTACTGCAAGGAATGGCCACAGCCCAATATGCGTATGAACTGAACGGAGTTCAGCACAGCGGAGAAGTGGCCTCCAACAGTAATGTGATTTACATTGAATACTCGTATGAATGAGGAGCTTGGGCACATGAACTGATCCATATGTAGAACAATCTATGTAAAATAATCATTGAAAAAACAAGCTGGAATTCAGGCTATTGCCAGAATTCCAGCTTGTTTTAATGCAGCTACCGCTTCGCCGCTGCATCAGGAATAGTCGCACGATCCAGAAACAACGTTGAATTGATGACCAGATCAGCATCAGGCCAAGTCCGTGCCAAAATCCGCCAACCCCGCTTATTCAGCTGTGATTCATCAATCGCTTCATACATGATTTGCCTCATGCCAACGGCCGTACGAACAGCTATGAGAGGATTGGGGGATGTACGAGCTATTTGTTCAAGCACCGCCAGCTTATTTTGCACGAGACTAGCTACAAAGATTCGGCTATAGCAGCTATAATCGAACTCCGCCCCATCTTCCATCATGACATTCACTTTCGTCCCTAACCCCATTTTTTCGAGAAAAGAGCACGAGGTTTCACAGGCCGCTGGATCGATATCAAGGCAGATGACCTCCACATCAGCTAATAGATGAAGAATAATCGCGCTTAGCGGCATTGGCCCGCTGCCGACAAATACAATCGGCGAATTCTCTATTTCACCGTCTTGCCGAATAAACGCACGCAGCGTGGACAGCTCCTCGCTAACTAAAGCCATATAAATCGTCCAGTAAGGCAGCTGTGTGACGATATCCATTGCGGCAGCCTCTGCCCTGCAAATATGCTGAGAATCAGCCAGCTCCACTTGAAATTCGGCTTTTGACAGCTTATCCTGCAGCATTCGCTGGTTTTTGGCCATATATTCGTCGCTTAGAACA
Source organism: Paenibacillus sp. BIHB 4019 (assembly GCF_002741035.1). Classification (NCBI taxonomy): domain Bacteria; kingdom Bacillati; phylum Bacillota; class Bacilli; order Caryophanales; family Paenibacillaceae; genus Paenibacillus; species Paenibacillus sp. BIHB 4019. The sequence continues at coordinate 6,913,030 of NZ_CP016808.1, forward strand.
GCCTTAATTTCCTCGGGCGAGTAGCAAGTGCGCAGTTGCTGTGAAAGGCGCCCGATCATGCTCGCCACCCGTTGATTGGCAGGAGAAAGATCCTCTTCTTTTTGGAGAAGCTCATTTATTTCACGGATAAACGCAATAAACTCATCGACCTTTTGAATGTTTGGCATGCTCGCTGTATGAATGGTAGTATCGGTAGAAAAATCCTCCATTTGCCCAATTCCTCCTTCAATCTGCATCCGGGTTCCCACTTCGAATATATTCGAATGGCCTACAATGTAGACGAAGGTTAGGACTGGGTATTCGGCAAATCATCTTTAGCAAGTTTAAAATCTTTATTTGCCGTTAGCTGCGGCCCATTCGTCCAATTGCTTTTGCTTCTCGGCAATAATTTTATCAATGCCAGCCGCTTTCAAAGCTTTAATGAACTGTTCCAGCATGGCAGGGTCCAGCGTTCCCGTTTCGAAACCGACGCGGTATTGGTTTTCCACATTCGTGACAGCAGCAACCTCCGTTTTTATAGGAGATTGATCGAAAGTGAAACCGAGCGCCGGAGAAATTTTGGCGGCTTGGTTAAAAGCTTTCGTCTGTTCCCATATGTCAGGAGCGGTTCCTTCCCAAACATGGGTCATGAAGTTGTTGCCAATCTCCCATTGATTGAACAAATAACCCGTTTCAGTAACTCCGTCAGGCACTCGTACCGTACCATCTTCATTTTTAACATAATGGGTTCCTTCGATTCCAAGCGTCAGCAAGTTCATGATCTCCGCATCCGTATATAACAAATTCATAAATTCCATCGACCGCTCGGGCTGTTCGCTATTGCGCGCGATAGACATCATCCAGCCGTTCCCTGCATTGGAATGCATGACGACATCGCTTAAACGGACGCCAACCATTTCATAACCCGTCAGCTTCGATTCCTGTTTTTCAAACTCGGGTTTCATGTTGCTCAAATAGCCGAGTGCTTTATTCGCTTTCACCATATTAGGAGGCGTCTCCTGCGTCGTTGCTGCATCTTTCAAAATATAGCCTGCCTTATACCAGTCTCTTACCCTATTTATCGTATCCCTATATAAATCCATTTCATAAAGATTTTGCACCTTTAACTCCTGATCGTCGAATGAAATGACGCCAAGTCGATCTCCTAGGTGATCAACAAGCGGCATATAGATGGAATAGGCAGGCGTTGAAGATTGCGAAGCGGCCAATGGAACGATTTCCGGTTCATTTTCTTTGATGACTTTAAGAACCTTCTCCTCCAGATCATCCCACGTCTTTACGGCTGTCAAATCGATATTGTATTTGTCTATCAAATCTTTGCGCATGACCATACCAAAATCTTGTGCAGAGTCTTTAAGGCTCGGCACACCGTAATTCTTCCCATTGATGCGGGTGCTGTTATAAAGCTCCGGTTCCATAACCTTTTGGATATCGGGTCCGTTTTTCTCCAACAGCTCGTCCAAGGCAATCAGCTGCCCTTTGGCTACCTGGCTGCTGTAACCGAAAAAAGACGAGGATACGATCAAATCAAGCTTTTCATTTCCGGCCAACAGAAGATTGGTCTGCTGCTGCCACGCTGCGATGTCGATAGGCATCAAATGAACGGTTGTATTGATTTTAACGGAAGTAATTTTATTAATTTCATCCTCTACAAGTTGAACATCCGCAGCGTTGCCCAAATTCAGGTAAGCCATTGTAAGCTCAACCGTTTTTTTGTCGGAATCCACGCTGCCCTTCCCAGATCCTGTAGCTGTGTTGTCGGTGTTGTTTCCGCAAGCGGAAACCAACAAGCTAATGCCTAATAAAATCGATACTAGAAAACTGGTTTGTTTTTTCATCTGCCTATTTCCCCCTGATCATGTAGTTATATGCCAACCCAATTATGGGCAAAGGCCTATCCTTTGACTGCACCAATAGTCAGTCCTTTAACGAAAAACTTCTGGAAGAACGGGTATGCTAAAATGATCGGCACGATGCCTATAACAGCCATTGCCATGCGAACGGTATTCATCGGAAGCGCTCCCGCAGAATTCTGCCTTCCGCCAAGATTCATCTGCTGTAAAAATTGAATGTTTTGAAGCATTCGATTCAGCAGATTTTGCAAGCTGTACAGCTTGTCATCGGTAATATAAATCAGCCCGTTAAACCAGTCATTCCAATAGCCGATTCCTAGCATAAGTCCGATAGTAGCAAGAATAGGCAAAGAAAGAGGCATAACGATTTGATAGAAAATTTTAAACTCCGACGCGCCATCGATATAAGCAGACTCAATGATTGCGACAGGAATCGAGTTGCTGAAAAAAGTCCGAATCAGCAAAATATAAAATCCATTGGTCAAAAGGAGCGGTATGATCAAAGCCCACAACGTATCCTTGATATTAAAAATTTCCGTATAAATCAAATATGTCGGCACAAGCCCGCCATTAAACAACAAGGTGAAAAAAACGGCAAAGGACAAAAATCCTTTGAATGGCAAATCTTTGCGCGATAATGGATACGCCAGCAAAGAGGAGATCAACAAGCCAACCGCGGTGCCAACAACCGTTATTAATATGGTAATCCCATACGAGCGGCCGATGGATGCGGATTGCTTCCAGAGATATTGATAGGCATCCAGGCTGAGCTGGCTGGGAAAGAGGCTATATCCATCTCGGACCAGCGATTGCTCTTGCGTGAAAGACGACACGAGCAGCAGCAAAAAAGGAAACAGACACGCCACTGCCGTTAGTATAAATACAAGGTGTACAGCAAATTGATTGAGCTGATTGTTTTTCATGTTCATTCTCTCCTTCCTGTTTAAAATAATGCTTGCTCGCGATTTTTTCGACGCACAATAAAGTTAGAGACGAGTACCAGCACGAATCCGACCAAAGCTTGATACAAGCCGGCAGCCGAAGACATTCCAATATCTCCCAGCGTCATTAATCCGCGATAAACATACGTATCAATAACATCCGTCGTCGGCTGCAACGGTCCTGAGTTCAACGGAACCTGATAGAACAAGCCGAAATCCGAGTAAAAAATGCGGCCGATCGACAACAACGTCATAATAATAATCGTTGGCATCAAGAGCGGCATCGTAATCGCTCGAATTTGCATCCATTTGTTCGCCCCGTCTATCGTTGCCGCTTCATAATATTCCGGGTCGATTCCAACGATAGCCGCCAAATAAATAATACAGAAGTAACCTATATTTTTCCAAATGTTCACAAACGATAAAATGAACGGCCAGTACTTCGATTCTGTATACCAGGATATCGGATCCATTCCCAATAGCGGCAAAATTTCTTTATTAATAAAGCCGCTCTCAACGTTTAAAAATGCAAGCACCAAATATCCTACGATTACCATCGAAATGAGATAAGGAAGCAAAATAACGCTCTGATAAAATCGGGATGCGAATTTATTTTTCACTTCATTTAACAGGATGGCCACCGCAATTGCCAAAGCGGTGTTGATGATGATAAAAGAACCGTTATACAGCAGCGTATTTCGAGTAATGCGCCAAGCATCGTCCGTCATAAATAAATACTTGAAGTTTTCAATCCCGATCCAATCGCTTCCAAAAATACCTTTCTCATAATTGACCTCTTTGAATGCAATGACTGCACCGAACATCGGCAAATAATTGTTAATGACCAAATATGCGAGTCCCGGTACCATCATCAGAAACAAAGCACGGTAGCGCCTCAATTTCTTCCACATGCCGCCCCAGCTTTGCTGCTCCATAACAATCTCCTCTTCCCTTTTCGTTTTTTTCTAAACTGGATGTATATTTATCTTAACGGTTTCTGTCCAGCAGCACTTACCAACGAGCCGACTTCCCAGTTTAGATATTCCGACTAATTGTACGGAGCGGCGCAAAAAAAACTGCTCCCTGCAGTCATGGTTTATGACTGTCAAGGAACAGCAGCTTTTCTAAGTCATTTAGTGCTTACGTTTGTTTTCGAAATTCCACTGGATTGACACCAACTGCTTTCTTGAATGTCGTGGAGAAATAGGACAAGTTGGAATAGCCGGAGGCCAGCGCGATGTCGCTTACCGACTGACCTGTCGTGCGCAAAAGTTTTTTGGCGTATTCTAACCGTTGGTGCATTAAATAATCGGAAATCGACAAGCCCGTCTCTTTCTTGAATATTCGTGTCAAATAGTCAGGATTCAAATAGACCTGATTGGCGATATCCTCCCTGGTCAGATGATGCTCGCCAAACGATAGGTTAATAAATCTCCGCACTTTTTCCACGACGGAAAGATTTTTATCGGCCGCATGAATACTGCTATGGGTAATCTCGATCATATCGTAAATTCGCTCCTCAAGCTCAGCCAAGGAACGAAGGGAGTTGACCGATTTGGTCGCAAGCAATTGATCTGCAAACACCTGATTTGCTTGAATTCCTTTTGCTTGGAGGACTGAAAAAATCATTTGCAAAAAATCTTGATAGAACAAATGCAGCGCTTTGGCATTTAATCGTGACGGTTTTTGCCTCCACTCCTCCAAATAAATACCTATCTTCTCCATCAAACGTTCCTTTGAGCCCTGTTTCAGCAGCTCTCCCCATTCATTCGATAATGCAAATTCGATTGGTTCAGAACTTTGAGGTCTCGCTTCCAACAAGAACGTCATATTTTTTAACGCAATATTATTGTCGTCCATGTCCTTCAACAGCCCAACGTTTTCCGCCAAGCTTCCGAACCCGGAAGGTTTGCCAATATAGCAACAGATGTCGCAATAGAAATATTGATGGCAGTTGGCAATATAAAGATCGCACCAGCCTTTTACTTCTGAAAAACGCAAGTTATCTCTCACAGGCAAGATCAAAAGCAAAGAATGTTCATAAAGAGAGACAATAGCTGCTTGGGCGTCGTTTCGGGCAATCTGTTCCTCGGCTGCATTACGCAGAGCATATTCCATTATGCGCTCGTCCCGCTGAGACAGCGGCTGGTGCCAGCGCTGGACTGCTATATAAACCGGAAGAAACCGCATCCCGGCATGATAGGGCAGGCCTAGCATTTGAATATGCGCTAGCAACCGATCCTGCGAGGAAGGGATAGCTTTGCGGAAGAGATCTTGCCAAAACTTTTCCGCAACCAGCGGCTGATTAGATTCCCATAACCGCTGTGCCTTTTTATAAGCCTCTTCATAAGCATGCAGCTCATTTTCTTTGGTTACCTTATCCAATCCTTTTTGGATAACCGATTCCAGCTCCTCATAATCGACAGGCTTCAATAAATATTCGAAGCTGTGCAACCTTACTGCTTCCCGAGCGTAATCAAAATCCGAATGACAGGTCAGAAATATCGTCACCACCCGGGGGAAGGCCTGCCTGACCCATTGCAGCAGCTCCAAGCCTGATCCTTGAGGCATCTCGATATCGCACACCATAATATCCACTCGATGTTCGCGAAATATTTCCTGAGCTTGCTTCAAGCTATTTGCGGTAAAAACTTGCGTGATGTGCAGTTGCGCCCATTGGACGCCGGCCTGCAGCCCCCGTATGGAATGGATTTCATCATCCACTAGCAGTATATGATGCATCTGGGAACCTCTCCTTATCAAGCTGCACGTTTGGGAAGCCATAGTTCTACAACCGCTCCGCCATCGGGATGATTAAACAATCGCAGGCAAGCCTCCTCTTGATACAACAAGCGCAGTCTTCGCTGTACATTCCAAATACCGAGCTGTTCACTTTCTCCGCTTGACCAGGCCTCGCGTTTCAACAGCTCCAGCATGTCTTCTGGAAATCCCGGGCCAGAATCCTGAATCGTGAGCACGAGATATTTCCGGCCTTTTTCGTCGCATTCTTTCAGTTTCACTTGAATGTTTATCGACTTATCCATATCCACCGCATGCTTGATCGTATTTTCCACCATCGTCTGCACGATTAGCGGAGGAATTTCAATGCTTCGCAACGCATCAGGGACTTCTTGAACCTGATAGGACAAACTATTAGGAAAGCGCATTTGTTGAATCCGCAAATAATTCGCTGTATGGTCAAATTCATCCTTCAGGCTGACATAATAGGAATTGCTGCGAAACATATAACGGAAATAGATGACCAGACATTTTGCCATTTCTTGAATCAATAAATAATCCTTAACGGTTGCAAGATTATAAATGATATTTAACGAATTCAAGAAAAAATGCGGGTTGATCTGCAATTGCAAATGCTTGAGCTCCGCTTTCTGATGATTGAGCTTCTCTTCATAAACATCGATTTTCAGGCTGTGGATTTCTTTAATCATCCGGGCAAACGTTTGATTCAACATTTCAAACTCTGTGGAAGTTGGCTTCTGATCTAATTGAACGTTCCAATTCCCGTCCTTCAGCTTGCGCATGGCTACGATTATCTTTTTGAAAGGCTCCAAAAAAATCCGCCTCATCAACAGAAAAAACAGCAGCAGGAACAATCCGGCGACAATGGAAACGACGTTTGATATTCGCTGTAGAAACGGCAGATGCTCCAGGATCGAGCGCTCCGGAATGACCGTGACAAGATTGAAGTTGCCTTGATTCGAAGGCTCGCCCATTACGAGAAAATGAGAATCATGGCCTGTTTTCGAATACGACTGTGTAGGAAATTGAAGGTTAATCGCATTCTCTTGAATAAAAGCTGCATTACTAAGCGGCTTATTCTGGGTTGTTGTGAATAGAGATATGCCCGCTTCCCCCATTTGCATTAACTTTAGCGGCACCATCAGCTTGTTGCTGTTAATCCATGCACCCACATAAACCTCTCCGGTTTTGATGATATGGAAAAGATAATTCCCATCCTCCCCTTGCCACACATGCCATTTGGAATAGTCAAGCGTTCCGGCTTGCTTAAGGATCATTGTTAACAATTCATGACGGACTTTTTCCCGCTCCTCGGTACTGTTGCCAAAATCCTGCGTCATGATAAGTTCCTCATTCGGCTCGGAATATGCGAAAAACAAATCGGCGGAGGGATAATAGGTCTTCTCTCCGATCAATGTCTGGAACAGCCCAAGCTTGGCCAGCAAATAAGCGTCTTCGTCCCGCATTCGCGGATACGTGAGGGTAAGCACATCCCCATCCGTTTCGGAAAGATTAAACAAAAACTTGTCAATCTCCTCCAAATTCCGGTCGATTTGCCCCATATAAAGGCCCAGCATGTTTTTGTTTGACTGGGTAACCTGATTGCGAACGACGCGCATGGAATAGTAACTATTCAAGATGAGAATGGTGATTAGAGGGATAATAATCAGCAATATGGTTGCGAACAACTTGAAGCGCAAAGAGTTTAATAACAGCTTGGTCGTTCGCATGGGTGAGATTCGTTCCTTTCATTTCATGAATTAGCTTCATTCTAATGATATTCACCATTTAGAGCAACCCACACAGGTAAGCGCATTCTTGGCAAGCCAGGCCATTATAGTTTTATCTTCAAAATCACGACGGCGTACGCCGGTACAGTGTACAAGCTTCCATCATCCAGCAGCAACGGAGAGGACGCAGGCGACACTAGAACAGGCTGATCCATTGAATTAAACGCCTCCGGTTGTCCGGTCAAGACCAACTGCTCCCCTACTATTTTCACCATTTGGGAACCCTGTATATTCAGCTTGGTCTGAATGATTTCCGGCGACGGGTTAACCAGCTTCACAACCAGCTCGCGGCTGGCTTCGTCAATCGTCGCAACGGATGTCAAATACGGGATAGCTCCGAATTCATGTTCATGCACCAACTGTCCGTCCACAAAACAACGAACCCCGTCGCGTTCGACGACGATACGCAATTGCCTTTCCTCAGCTTCCTGTGCTATATCGACTTTTGCGTCCGCAGCCAGCTTGACCCGAGACCACCCTACAATACGCACGAGTCGGCTTTCTCCATCGGCATCCATTTCCCACAGGAAGTAATTTTGATCGTTCCATTTCTGATGGCGGTCAAGAAACCGAAGCTTCAGTCCCTGCTCATCCATCTTCACATTCATCGTTACCTCGTATTCCTGCCAGGAACTATCGCCAATCCACAACACGTCATGGAAAACATTACAGGCAGGCGACTCCGTCCCGACCTCGTCTAAATGCAAGAGCGTAACGCCTTTGGCCGATATAGAAATATCCTTTACTTGTCCGAGCTGATTCAGGCTTAATCCGAGCCCCCCGTAAATCGACGGCTTTTGAGACTCTGTTTCCACATCACTTTCGACCACCGCATCGCCCCTATTTTCCCCAAACATTTTTTGCACATAATACGAAGGCGTACCGTACGTGCGCGTACCGTCGAAATAAATGAGATTTGGCTCCCAAACCATGTGATGGATGTTGGACAGGAGAGGCGCATACGAAGACATGACTACAATATCCTGGTTTCGCTCCATCCCAATCATAAAAGCCGCTTCGCTTAATGCGCCCTGCAGCGTACCGTTTTTGTTATCGATGATCATCGCATATTCGCCAACATAAACCTTTGGTCCTTGGCGGTCGTAATGATCGTACATATCGTGATACAACTGGTAAAATTCATTGTCAGCATAAAAGTGCTCATCCACGATTTCAACCGGCAAGCCCTTCGTTTCCGTCCCTACCTCCCAATGGGTGTTCCATATGGTAAGCATTTCCGGATATGCCGCTTTGACCGCGTCATAAAATACCTTGTATCGCATGTTATATTCATGGCCGAAATTTTCGTTGCCGATCTCAATGTACTTCAGTCCGAAGGGCTCGGGATGACCGTTCTGCGCTCGCTTCTCCCCCCATCTGCTTGTGGCAGGCCCGTTGGCGTATTCAATGGCATCAAGCATGTCTTGAACCCATTCATCCAGCTGATCCATTGGAATAAGTTCGCCGGGTCTTCCTTGACATGTCAAACCGCAATTGACGACAAACATCATTTCGAGTCCCATATCCTCCGCCATTTGAAGATACTCATGATAACCAAGTCCATTCGTCGTCCGATAATTCCAAAGCGTCCAATGTGAGTCGCGTTCCGCCAGAGGGCCAATCGTCTTTTTCCACCTGTATGCGGTCTCCACCGAGAACCCTTCCACGAAACAGCCTCCCGGGAACCGCAGGAAGGTTGGCGCCAATTTTTGCAGCATGCTTGAGAGATCTGGCCGAAGACCGTTTTTCCGTCCATTAAACGTATCGCTCGGGAACAAAGAAACAAATTCAATCCAGAAAGTCCCTGCGCTCTTCGCAGAGATTACAAATCTAGCGTCCCGGTTCGTATCTTCGCTAACCAATGTCAGCTCAATCTTCTGCCATTCCGAAGAGTCAATATGAACGGTTTGGGCGGCGTGTATCATCGTATGGGAAGCATCGGTCAACGCAATCTCCAATAAACCGTCAAATGCAGAATCCTTTCTCGCATAAAAAGAGCATTCGTATTGAGCTCCTGCTTGTACGGGAATCCCCCAGAACCCGCAGTTCATAATTGCTGCGCCCCCACCTGCTGTACTCTCTATATCTACCCGCAGCGACAACGGATTGGCGGCATTGAGCGGCATTGACGAATCTAGTTCCATATGGGCTCGCGAGCCTGCTGGAAAATCCAATGTCCAGCCCGGAATCGGGTCCGAATTATCGAAAGGAGCCGACCATCCTGCAGGTGTATGCATGGTGCAATTATCAACATGACAGCGTTCGGGAATAATCGTATCCTCAAACGACCGGTTGCGAATTAACTCCGCATATAAGCCTCCGTCGCCAGCGCGGTTAATTTCCTCGAAAAACAGGCCGTACAGCGTCCTGCTGACCGGAAACCGTTTGCGGTCAGCATGAATCGTCACCTTTGCAGATATACTCATTGTTCAACATCTCCTTATACAAAATAATGAGTGACAGCATAAAATTGCAGTCTGTCCCCCTGTCCACTTCCTATACTGCATACATATTACAGAATAAATCTTCTTCTTCGCTCTCAATATTACGACTTTGTATTTTTCATATTTCGACTAATTTTGTTATGGCGCCGTTAAGTGAAGAAGGCGGAGATTAAAACAAAAAAGCAGCCCCTCCAAGGAAGGGCTGCCTTATCCAAGCCTATTAGGCAATATCATTGCACTTAGACGCACTCCTGCTTCGCAAGCAGTCGTTTTTTATCCACCTTCCCATTTGAATTAAGCGGGAATTCCTGGAGCTCGACAAAATGCTTAGGGATAATCGAGGGCGGCAGCCTCTGAAGCAGAAAAGCTCGCAGTTCGGTTGCCGAAACCTTTGCCGCACCCGGCTGCTCCAGGCGATAATAAACGATCAGCTTTCCTCCTTCATTATCTGGTGAAAAAAGGACAATGGCGGCTTGAATCGCCGGATGAGCTTCAGCCGCTTTACGAATTGTTTCAGGATGAACGAGTATGCCATTGATTTTCAGCTGATCGTCGACTCTGCCGGCATATTCCACTAGCCCTTCTGGAAGCCATTTTCCAAAGTCTCCGGTACGGTACAACCTAGCTCCTTGCTCGAAGGGGTTCGCAACAAATCTTTGCTTTGTCAGCTCCTCGCGCTGCAGGTATCCCTTAGCCAAGCCCTCTCCGGCGATGCAGATTTCCCCAATTACACCGATCGGACATAGCTGCATGTGTGAATTAACGATGTATATGCTTGTATTTCCAATCGGCTTGCCAATCGTTACAGGCAAGCCTTCCTTCAGCTCGGCGGTTACGGACACGACCGTCGCCTCAGTCGGGCCGTAGTGATTAAAAACCCGATATCCCTTGTGCAAAAGACGATCCTTCAGCCCCTGCTCAAGCGCTTCTCCTCCGGAAATGACAATTTGCACGCTAGCGAGCCGCTCTCCTTCCGACAGCAGCCGATTGAGCAGCGTAGGGACAAGATGAATAAGCTGTACCTGATGCTTGTCAATGAACTGCCGGAACGCGCGCTGATGCACCAACAGCTCGGTTTGAATCAAAACGACGCTGCCGCCCCCTAGCAGGGTGCAAAAGATCGACTCTACCGATGCATCAAACGTCAAGTTGGCGGCTAGAAGCACACGAAGCGGCCCCTCTGTACCATATTGGTCGTTAAACCAAGCTGCATAATTGACGACGTTCCGATGCGGGATCATCACCCCCTTAGAGGCTCCCGTCGTTCCCGATGTATAGATGATATACGCCAGAAGTTCTGAATCGGTCGACGTGTTAAAGCTCTTCTCAAAATCGGACTCGTCCGAGTAAGACGAAGCCTCATACGGATCGAGCATCTGAAGTCCCAGCAGCGGCGTGCGGGAGATCGCGATTTGGGCTCCACAGTCTTCCAAAATAATGCGGTTATGCGCCTCCGGTGCGCGGAGATCAATCGGCAAGTATGCGGCTCCCGCTTTCAATATCGCCAATAAACCGATTAGCATTTCCGGCGTGCGGTCGGCCGTAATAGCAACGATCTGTCCCTTGCCTGCTCCCCTCTTGTGCAGCGATGCAGCAAGTCTGCTGGATTCTCTCTCCAGCTCTCCGTAAGTCAAGCTGCCAGCATTTGAAACAACCGCTATGTGCTCCGAATGCAGCGCCGCGCGTTCCGAGAACAGTTCGTGTATCGTCCTCCCCCGTGGAAACGCAAGCGCAGTTTCGTTGAAGTCCCTTGTGAGCTGAATATATTCATCGGCTAGCAGCATGGGCACATCCCTAAGCAGTTGATTGCGCTTTTGAAACAACGCCTCCTCTAAACTGGCCAAATGGGACTTGAAACGTTCCATCGAAATATTTTCGTGCAAATGCCCATTCCATCTCGCATCGTCATACACGATTTGTTCTAGCTCATGCTGCCATTCCGAGGAACATCGCTGCGGAGAAGCTTCAATAACCTCGATTATTGAAGGAATGCCCAGCATGGCCTCCAGCCGCTGCAGCCATTTTTCAACCGTTTCGTCCACAGAGCAGTCCAGTTCCAAAAAAGTCCAATTGCCGGAGTCTGGTTCTTCTGGCGCTTTGCCAGTTCGCTTGCAGCTCCACACTGGCAGGCTCCCCTGCTCTTCCACGTACAGCTGAAGCTGTTCGGGCTCGTGGTATTTCACCAGCACAAGCCCCCAAGCCAGCCGTAAACTCGTTAATTGTACACGATCATGCCTAGCCAGCGTCATCGACATCTGCCCCTCCCTTGTAGAAGGTTTTTGTAGAATGTTTTTTTAGAAATATTTGTCAGCTTAATCTTCTTCGTTGCAAAGCTTCGAGCATGGAGGCAAGAACCTCCTTCACTAGCTTGCAAATCGTTTGCAGCCCATTTCCGAGTTCCCTTGAAATCACTGTCGGTCATAACGTGCCGTCACATCTATCGTCGCCATGCACGCCAGCTAACCCTTCGTCTCAGCTGCATGCAGCAGCTCAAGAAAACGATCAGCTGCATTCGGAAGCAGCGCCTCGCTCTCCTGATGGTTTTCAAGCCGGTTCTCGACACGATCCCATATTGGCAGCGCCGGCTGAAGCAAAACCCTTGTAGCGAGATTGACCGTCACTCTCCAGTCGTCTATATACTGAACGATGCTTTGCCTCAGCTCCGACACGGCCTCTCCTTCTCCTAAAGGAAGCGGAGCAGCATCCACCATTCGGATAAAGCCGTACAGCCGATGATGAAAATGGCGCGTTCCCTTCAGGATCATACATTTGCGCAGCACCGTCTCCTTCGAGGCCAATAATCGCCGTGCAAAGTCGCCTAAGTAAAAGGAATCCGCCTTGAGCATGCGGGACACGTAGCCAATCGCGGAAGCTTCCGTCACCTGAAGCATGCCTGGCACAAACCTCTGATACGGCAAGCCCAATGCATCATGGGCCGTCTTTAGTGCTGCCCGCTCCATCACCCCGCAAAACGCGGGATGGTCGTCGAAGATCAAGTAGCTTCCGTCCGGCAGAAGCTCACGTACAACAATGTAGTGCCCTGCATGCTCTTTGCCGTAGAACACCTTGGCATGCGGCATGTAGAACAGATCGCAAGGGAGCAGAACCAGATGCCCGCTTCGCAGTGCCTCATCGATCCAGTTGTTTTCATAACTCCGCTCAATTCCATAGTGTATAAGGAGCTGCTCCTCCGTAGCCAGCACCCGGCTCAAATCCACCTCCTCGGCTTCCCCGTCCCATACCGGCTTGAAAGCCCAGCGGTCTATCATTGCCGCATAAGGGTGAATGCCTGGATAGAGGGCAAGCAGCTTGTCGATGGAGCAATCCACCCACGCGAGATTCATGGCTGCAGCTTTCCGCAAATGCTATCAACCATATGCTGCAAGGTGGCAAAATTTTCGAAAAGCAATTCCTCGTCCTCAAAGACGATATTGTAATTCGTTTCAAATGCTACAACAAGAGTCATCGAAGCAAACGAATCCATCCCATAGCTTGCCAGCTCATCATCTGGCGCGACATCTTCCTCCAGTTGAAGCTGTTCCTTGATCTGCGACTGTACATAACCCGCGATATGTTCCTTGGTCCATTCCGTACGGTTCATAATGGATCTCCTTTCCAGGCTTAGAATGCGATTAGCTTGTTCATGCCAAATTCTCAGGCTTCCTGCCGAACAAGGTGCCTCCAATAATATCTTTCCTATAACGGCTCAAGGTCCATCTCTCCGTAATCCCAGCGGGCCGCTCGCCCCAAGACCGGAAATACGACATATAAAGCTGGATATGACGAAACATCATCCAATCGGGAATATGGCGCTGAAGCTCTGCTGAGACGGTCCGGCAAACGGAATAGCCCTCCAAAAAATCATGCAGGAATAATTCCGGAGACCAACTGCTCTCGCTCGCCCGGCTATGTTCCGCCAAACCGTAATATAAGGCAACCGCAATGTCGCTCGCATAATGATGATGCGTCAACCCGTCGAAATCGAACATTACGATGTCTTCCCCGTTCCAATGAAAATTGCGAGGATGCATATCGTTGTGGATTAAACCGAATTCCCCCGTACGCTCGGGAATCCGACTTACTTTGGTCATCCAGGTGTCAGCCGCCGATCGAAGCTCCGGGAGCGAGCTGAGGGCACACAACTCTAACGTTGGCAGCAGCTCAGATTCCTCCCATCTGGGACGAGCCCATTCGGGCTGCTTCGGCTCATACAGCGCCGCAAGGCTATGCAGCTGTCCCATGGCCATCCCCCATACTTTGTAAAGCTTGGAGCCATGGTGGCTGGGGCTGACTCGCTCGCCTTCCGCCCACTCGAAAGCATACGCCCAGTATCCCGAGCTTCCGCCACTTCCTTCGCCGTCCATTTTGCCGTCTATGTCAACCATTCCATCAATGCCTTCCATGCCTTTGATGCTGGAGCCGATGTTTTCTACGTATTGCCCGCTCCTTGCAACGATGGGCCTAGCCACGGAAACGCCATGAGAGGCAACAAATTGAACAAAATCGATTTCTCCCATCAGCTGCTCCCGAGTTCGACGGCTTTTCCGGGTCATTTTTAAAATAAATTTGCGACCCTTCCATTCCCATGCGTATACTCCGCTCTCATAGCTTTCCAGCGGAACGAAAGCGACCCGTTCTAGAGCGAAGCGTCCGATCGCTTCTTGAACGAGTCTATTGTCGTCTTGAACAAACAAATTAGCTTTCATCGGCAAGCAGTTCCTTGTCCCTCGTCTACCGCTTTCAGCAGATCGCACAGCAATTTTTCGTGCTCATCAAGAAGCAGAGAGAATCGATCCTGCAGCAGGCCGATCTTATCTCGCTGGACAGATAAACCAACCTTGTATAACTGCATCAGTGCTTTGCGCCATTTCTCCCGCAATCCTTCCACGCGGTATAGAAGCTCTTGGCCCTCTTGTGGCCATCGTCCTTCATAGCGCCCGATATATGCAGAAAGGTATTCCAGCTGATGAAGCATCCCCCCGACCCGGAAGCAATAATACACGTTCCGGCACACAGCAGAGAACGCCGGAGCATCTAACGCAGGCAGCTTAGCGTAGTCCCTTACGTATATACGGTAGGCAAGACTGCCTTGGTACCTTTGGCCAGGCAACTCTAAGCCTTGATTAAATGAGCGAATGTTTTGGAGCACCGCATTAAAACGTTCTGAGCCTGAGGAAGGCTTCCGCTCCTTGTCAGTCTCGAACCAAGCGTACCCCCATAATCCCTTTTGCAGCGCATCAACCGTCAACACTCCTTCATAGGTAGTGACGTGCCCCGCCTGATCGAGAAAGGAGCTGTCGCCGATCAGCACCGAATCGCTGCCATCGTCCCAGCCAAGCAGAAGGACAAGGTGATTCCTTTCTTCCCCATCTCTGAATACCTCATGGTAGTCAAGCGATGTCGTACGTATAAACAGCAGCGGCATGCGGCCTTGCAGCACAGCCTCCCGCAGGCGCAGCAGCGCGGCACCCGGATTCAGCTCCACCTCGAACGAGGCATGCGGCTTAAGTCCGTAAGTTTGGGCGAAGCGTTCTACAATGTCCTGCTGAGACGCAAGCCAAACCCTGTTCAGATCGCCGTAGTACTCCAAATTCAGCCCGTTCGTCTCGAAATAAATATCCGCTTCATCGCTCTCCGCTGCCGCTTCCGGCCGTTCTCGCTCGAGGATGTGGTACAAACCGGAAAACAAGCAGTGCAGGCCCGCACGTATGGCAAAAGGTTTTTTATGCGTAATTTCCATTTCCATTGGCTGTGGCCTCCTTTACCGCCGGCGAGAGTCCTTTGGGTTCCCCATTTCCTCTCACATAGGGAAGAATGTACTCGCCTATGCGCAATTGTTCATCGGGCCCTGCGAGCCCGCTCAGAATAAAATAGTCTACGCCTAGCTGCTGGAACTTCCGAATCGACTGCCGCACCTCCTCGTACGACCCGACGATGGAAAAGCCGTTTGATGTATTCAGCTGCACGAGTCCTGCCCATAAGTGCTCGGATACTTTCGCCATCGGGTCTGCATAATGCGCTTTGTAGCTCTGAATCCCTGCAGCATCGCAATTATTGCGGAACAGCCGGTTCGTGCGCTTCTCTAAAGCGCTCGCTCCGCCAAGAAAACGCTCTGCTGCGGACCAAGCCGATTCAGTCGTCTCCCTGGCAATAATATCGATCATTATGCCGCACTTAGGACGATGCAGACTTGCCTTCGGGATATATCCACGAAACGTTTCAAGCCGCTTGCTGACAACCGGATAATCATGCCCGTACGTTAAATAATGGTGCCCGCTGGCAGCCGCGATTCGCATCGCCTCTGGGGAGCTGCCGGAAATGAACACGCTGCCGCGAGCAGGCGGCTTCGGATACAGCTCTCCTTGATTCACCTCGAACCAAGAGCCTCTAAAGTGGACAGTCCCGCCTTCTTGCAGCCGGTGAAACAGCTCTACAAATTCCTTCGTCCGCTCATAGCGCTGCTCATGGCTAAGCGCTTTCGTCATGCGCCCCATCTCAATGGCCGAGCTGCCGGTTACTACATTTATATCTGCTCGGCCGCCAGTTAGCAGGTTTAATGTGCTTAGCGCTTTTGCTGCTGCCGTCGGCAGAATATAGCTCGTATTTTGCGCGATCAGAAATCGCAGCTTCCCGGTCCGCTCGGCCAAATACGCGGCAGCCAGCCATGGGTCCATATATTCGTTCGCGTTGATCAACAATACGGAATCAAAGCCATACCCTTCGGCGGCTCTAGCCTGCTCCGTTATCTGCTGAAGGTCACCCTGCGGAAGCATCCAGCAAAAAACCATTTCGCTCACTCCTTCGAAGGCTGCATCTGCTTATATTTTGAGATCAGCTCCCCGATTTTTCGCATCGTGGAGACATTTTCCGTCAATAAATCTTCATCATCGATCATCAGGTCAAAATATTGCTCCAGCTCTACCACAAGCTCGACCACGAGAACAGAGCTTAAATACTGCTCCGTTAAATCCGCATCCTCTCCAAGCGCCACCAGCAGCTCCGGCTCTAGGTTTAGCAGCTTCGCCAAAATATTCACGATATGTTCCTTATTGTCCAGCATGAACAATCACCCCGCTTTGCGCTTCCGTATATCTGCCGTCGATGACGAGCTTGCCCGAGAGCAGATGCCTTTTCTCTTTAAATTCCTCCCAGCTAGTCATGATCGCGATAACTTCGCTCCCCGAAACCAGCTCCTCCATCGTTTGCGCATAAGAAATGGGCAGTCCAAAAGCCAAATCAAATGCATTCATCGCTATCGGGTCATAAGCAGCGATGTTCAAATACCCCATCCCAAGCAATAGGCGAAGGATTCCGAAGGAAACAGCGCCGCGTACATCGTCACTTCCCGGCTTGAATGAAAGACCCAGAATGCCAATCTTTCGATTCTTATCGTTTCCGGCAGCAGCGGCAATCTGCTCCGCCATTCGCTTTTGTGCCTTTTCGTTCACGTCAACCGCAGCCTTCAGCAGACCAGCATATTCGCCAATAGCTGAAGCATGATGAATCATTGAAGCGATGTCCTTCGGCAAGCAATAACCGCCATAGCCGCAGCCCGGATACACATAATCGGTCATTTTGGCTGGCGTGCCGTGCCAGCGCTTGTCCTCGTGAAGCAAATCGAACGCCTGAGGAATATCGATGTCGCCAGTCCGCTCCGCAATCATCGCCATCTCATTCGCGAAGCTGATCAGCGTAGCAAGCAGCGAATTGGACATGTATTTAACAAATTCGGCGGCTGTGGCCGATACGCGGCGGATGGGAGCATCAAAGCCCAAAGCATACAGCTCCGCAAGCTTCCGTCCGCCGATTGGCTCAGCTTCCCCGATAACGATCCGGTCCGGCTCCATCACATCGCGCCACGCCGAGCCTTCTCTTAGAAACTCCGGGTTTGCTGCTAGGCCGACATGCTCCCCAGGAAGTAATCCGAACTGCTCGAGCAGAGGAGCAATTACGCGGGAGGTCGTACCCGGCGGAACTGTGGACTTGATGGCCAGCACGCGAAACTGTCCGTCCGATAACACCTCGTGGCTTGCCTTGATCCCATCCAGCAGAGCATTCAGGTCCGTGCCGCCATCGGCAAGAGCGGGAGTGCCAACGCAGTAAAAAATATATTCCGCCCGGCGCAATGCTTCTTCGAGCGTATCGCAAACTATGAATCGATTGCCCAAATAGCGGCCAAGATGCTCCTGCAGCTCCGGCTCGTGAAACGGGATCCTTCCGGCTTGGTACAGCTCCCTTTTGTTCGAATCGCAATCGTAGGCGAATAGCGTACAGCCGAGACGATGGGCAAGTCCAAGCCCGGTCGTCAGACCGACGAAGCCTAGTCCAATTACCGCGATCATACGGAGATCAGCTCCTTCTGCAGAAACCTTAAGTAGCGTCTGACCCCTTCGGACACTTCAATCTCGGGCAGGTAACCGAGCATACTTCGGGCTTTGGACAAATCTGGACAGCGCCTGGACGGGTTATGCAGCAGGTAATCCTTCTCCGGGGATGCAGCAAAGTGGATATCGCCCGTGTAGCCTTGCAGCTCGGCAGCAGCCTCACGGTATATGCCAGCCAACTGCTCAACGGACAGCTCGCCGCCGTCCATGCCGATATTAAAGCAGTCGAATTCGCCATGCAGCAGGACGCGGAGGTAGCCGTCAATCGCGTCGGAAATGTAGCAGAACGTCCGGGTCGGCTTGCCGTCCGAATGGATCACAATCGGTTCATCCCGGAGCACAGCAAGCGCAAAGTCGGCAGGCACCCTACGGTCCATAAGCGACATGCCCGGGCCGAAATTGTTGAACGGCCGCACAATGCGGACCGGCATGCCGAATGTGTGATGATAGACGTAGCATAACGTCTCGCCCATTCGTTTCGACTCGTCGTAGCATGCGCGCGGGCCAATGCTCGGCACATGTCCCCAGTAGGACTCAGGGGTCGGTATGAAATTCGGGTCCGGATCGCCATATATTTCACTGCTGGAAAAGAACAGAAAGCCCTTCAGCGGGCGACGCTTATAGAAATCGAACAGCCGCTGCAGCCCCATGACATTCGCTTCGATCGTTTCCACTGGAAACTGCCGATAAAAGGTGGGCGAGGCGATGGAAGCCATATGAATGACGTAATCCGCACACTCGGCACCCTGTACAAGCTCAAGGCTGTCTCTGGCAATATCGAACGTGTGCACCTCGATATCCTGATGCTCCGCCACTAGGGAGGAAAGCCACTCCGGGATGCCGGAACGGAATGTATCGAGCAGCAGCAGCTTGTCATAGGCATAGCCCTGCCGCTTCAGATGAACGAACAAGTGAGTCAGATAAAAGCCGATAAAGCCGCCGCAGCCGGTAATGAGAATCCTCATGCCGGCGAAGCAGGCAGGATTGACCATTTTATCCTGAATATACGCCATATCTTCCTGCATGATCGGGTTATTCATCGCATCCATAGACGCTTCAGCCCCTCCCTTCATTGTCGTGCCAGCGCTTCCAGGGGGCTTCCCCGGAAGCCCAAAGGCTCTCGAGATATTGCTTGTCGCGCATCGTGTCCATGCAGTCCCAGAACCCATCGTGTCTGTAAGCCATAAGTTGCCCTTCCTCGGCGAGCCGGGGAAGGACATCGCTCTCAAGCACATCCGTATCGTGACCAATATAATCAAGCACGCCTGGCTCAAAAACAAAAAAGCCGCCGTTAATCCACCCACCGGTATCGGCCTTCTCTTTGAAACAGACGACCTGGTCGCCTATTAGATCCACGGTGCCAAATCGGGCGCGGGGCTTGACGAGCGTAACCGTGGCCAATTTGCCATGGGATTTATGGTAATCGAGCAAGCTCTTGACGTCGATATCGCCCACTCCATCCCCATAGGTTGTCATGAAGGTATCATTGCAAAGCTGATCCCGAAGCCTGTGCAGTCGCCCGCCCGTCATAGTGCTCAGCCCTGTATCGAGCAGATGCACCGTCCAATCCGGCTGCCTGTGCCTGACGATATCGACGCTCGCTTGGCTCATATGGATGGAGAAATCGTTTTGCAAATACATATAATTGAGAAAATATTGCTTGATCATTTCCTTCTTATAGCCTAAAGCGATAATAAACTCATTGAAGCCGCAAGCATCGTAAATGTTCATAATATGGCATAAAATCGGCATGCCTCCGATCTCTACCATCGGCTTCGGCCGCAGCACCGTTTCTTCACCCAGACGGGTACCGAAGCCGCCGGACAATAAGACGACCTTTGTTTTCTCCATCTCCGACGCTCCTCTGCTATGAACTTATATCATGTAATTGTCATGCTTATGGCGTCCCCGCTGCTATGGCGGTTTCCTCTCATTCGCAGCGCTTAATCGGGCATACCCGGCTCGACTAGGCTTTGCACCGCACCCCCACCGCTAACTGCTAGCGCTGGAGTAATTGCGAATGGCTACGTTCCACAGCTTCCGCGAGAGGAATAAAAACAGCAGCGGGGCGAACAGGAACCAGACCATATGCACCCAGCCCAGCCGGTCGAGCACAAACAGCGGCGGAAAATTAGTAATGACAAACACCGGGAACAAAAACGTGCCTACATGCCGAACCGAACGGCCGTATATGTGCATCGGCACATGGTTCATATCCCATATGGCGGTTGACATCTGATTGACCGCCGCCGTCTGTACCGTCCAGAACGAGATCAAGGATGGCATCAGGAAGATGGCATATTTGAGCACGATGCCGAGGAAAATGAACAGCAAAAACATCACTACCCGCGAAAATGTGACAGGAATGCCCATGCGCGACCAGGCAAGGATAATCATCCCTGCCCCGGCCACCACGTTTGTAAAGGAAAAACCGAAGTCTACATTGCGAAGCGTAGCGATAAACTGCAGCGAAACCGGCTTTGTGATGAGCAGATCCAGCGTGCCGTTTCGAACATGATTGCTCAAATTCATAAAGTTCGAATAAAAGAAAAGACAATAAAAGCCCGTCATCATCGTAAAGGACCCGACAAACATCATCATCATATCCGGTGTATAGCCGTTAATGACGACCCCGACGCGGAACGCAACCATCACATAAAGCAGCTTGATGAATAAATAAGCGATTTCAATCGTGTTCGCGAACAAAAAATTGATCCGGTATTCCATCTGGGCGATAAAGCAGTTTTTGACGAAAACCTTGTAGATCAATGCGTATTTTTTTAATGTCTTTAACAAGGGGCCTACCCTCCCACCGCAATATACTTCGTGAGACCCTGCCTCCACAGCAAGGTCGAGAGCGCGGCGAACACCCCAATCCAGACCAGCTGCATCATTACCCCGGCAGCAATCTCCGGGCCGGTCAACATGCCGCTGAGCAGACGGATGGGAAAATAAATCACATAATTAAATGGCAGCGCCAGCAGAATAGCCTTGGTAACCGGGCCGTAAATATCCAACGGAAACAAACCCCCGCCCGCAATATTGGCGAGCAGCGCAAACGTCCGAAACGCGCCATTCGCTTCCGCAAACCAGAAAGCGACGGCACTTAAGCTATAGTAGATGAAGAAGTTCAGCATTAAGGCGCTGGGCACGACGCATAGAAACAGCAAAATATGGGACAGGTTGACTGGAAAATCCAGCCAAGCATTCAGCAGCAGCATGACGATTACGGAAAGGGCGAGTACAACGAGCATTTGCACGCTTTTTTCCCCAAGAAAACAAAATATCCGGTATGATAAATACCCTATCGGCTTGACGAGGTACTTATTCAATCCGCCGTCCTTGATGTCCCGGGCAATTTCGTACTGGAACGTGGTGCCGATCAGCTTGGACATCAAGACCGCCAGAACGGAATAAGCAATCATCTGGTTATACGAAAATCCGAATACGATTTGTTGGCCCGAGCTGGCAAACACCGCTCTCCAGTAGAAGTACTGAATTAAAATCGGAAAAACCGCGCCAAACAGATTCAGAAAAAAATTCGTGCGGTATTCCAGCGAATTTTGCACGCCCAGTGAGAAGGTTTTCGAATACATGCTATGCAGTCTCATGCTTCTCACCGCCACTTTGGTACAGCAGGGCGATGCCCTCCTCAATCGGGATATCTTCGATGGTAAAATCAATTACGGGCAGGTGGTCAAGCACCCAGCGCGACATTTTTTTAATTTCCGACTGCTCGAACACGAACTTCACATGCGTATCCTTGAATTCCTTGACTTCTCCAACCTGATTCAGCACCCATTCTTCAACGGGCTCGGAAAGCACCAGCTTCATTATTTTTTTATGCCCAAGCCTTTCATTGACCTCACTCAGCCCTCCGTCAAATACGATCCTTCCGTGGTTGATAATAATGGAGCGATCGCACAGTTCCTCAATATCGTTCATGTAATGGCTGGTCAGGACGATGGTCGTTTTTTTGTCGCGATTGTAATATTTGAAAAACTCCCTTATTTTGCGCTGCGAAATAATATCGAGACCGATGGTCGGCTCATCTAAGAGGAGGATTCTCGGCTTATGAATGAGGGCGGCAATCAGCTCCATCTTCATCCGTTCGCCTAGTGATAATCTGCGCACCTGCACTTTAAGCAGTTCCTTCACGTCAAGAAGCTCGGTCAGCTCTCCCAGCGTCCGCGCATACTCCGCATCGTCTACCTCGTAGATGCATTTGTTCAGAAACAGCGACTCATTCGCAGGCAGGTCCCACCATAGCTGGTTTTTCTGTCCCATGACGATGGAAAATTGCCGTTTAAATTCGTTTTTCCGCTCCCATGGCGTGTAGCCGAACACTTTGGCGCTGCCGCTCGTCGGATGCAATATGCCTGATAGCATCTTGAGCGTCGTCGTCTTGCCGGCACCATTGGGCCCGAGGAACCCGACGACCTCTCCCTCCTCGATGCTAAAGGAAATATCCGACACCGCATGTTTGGTTTGCTGCTCGCGGCGGAACAAATTTTGGATCGAACTTTTAAGTCCCAAATCCTTCTTATGGTAAGTGAAGGATTTGGATAAGCCGTCAACCTCAATGATCATGCCTGTTGTCTCCTTTACTTCATGCGTTCCTCGACATGGCGCTTGCGGTTTACAGCCGCCGCATGAATCCGCTCCTGGAGCCTGACCCGCTCCAGCGATTCACGAAGTAGCTCGCGACTGCCTATGCTAGTCCCTGTCAAGACGCTATCGCGGAAATACTCCAGCTGATTTTCGTAATAATGCTGCGGATCAAAGCTTATTCGGCCGAGCGGGCGGCCCGGTTCTCGCTCCTCGATCTTAATCGTGATTTTATATCTCCCGACGTTGGCGCGAAAAAAATCGTTTACTACCAGATCGGCATGCTCCAGCCTCAACACATGCCGCGTGCGGTAAGGGCGTTCGAAGGAAGCCGACAGTTCCGCAGCGACCCCGCTTTCATAGTTGAGCGATGCGCCGAACGTCCAGTCGCAGCCGCGCGGACCGTCAAACGCTGATTCCGCCGTCAGCTTCATGGGCTTGGCTGCCTCAAAGCCAGGCAGCTGCTGCAGCGTTTGCAGCCAGTAGCAGCCAAGGTCGGCGAAGACGCCGCCTCCTCGGCCCGGATCGCAGCGGTAGCTCGTCAACGGCAGATCACGCATCGGTATATGCATTTCCGTGCGCATCTGCAGCAGCTTGCCATAACGCTGCCCCTGAATCAGCTCCCGGAGGGCGCTTTGCCATGGGTGATGCTGGAGCATCAGCCCCTCCAGCACGACCGCCGATTGGCCGGCAAGCCGCTCCGCAAGCTTTGCGCACTCCGCCGCATTCATCGCGATCGGCTTCTCCACGAGCACGTGCTTGCCCGCCTCGACCGCGCGCAGTACCCATTCGGCATGAAGATCATTACTCAGCGCGATATACACGGCGTCTACATCCGGGCTTGCCAACACGTCCTCAAGCTGCTCAAATACACGCGGTATGCCGAATTCCACAGCTAGCGCCTCCGCTCGCGACCTGGTTCGGTTGGCAATGCCCACCACCCTAATGCCTTCGACGAAAGGCATCGGCTGGAATACCGCCCTGCGAACGATGGACGCGCAGCCGATAATGCCTAGAGCTAAAGTTCTCACGCCTGCATCAGCTCCTATATGTGCTTTAGCGCCGAGACGCCATGCAGATAAAGCACATTGCACTTGGAGCATGCCGGGGTCAAGCCGTTGTTGATGGTTTCCCGAAGCCGATCGTATTCCTCAGAGTTCCATATTTCCTCAAGGCTTTTTTCTTTTAAATTGCCTACCGTGAACTCGGAGAAAAATTTGCAGGCCGAAATGTTTCCCGTCGGCGTTACATCAATGCGTGTAGCCAGCGCCAGACAATCGGTCGCACAGCGGCTGGTCATGACCTCGCCTGTGACGAATCGCTCAATTTCGTCAAATTCGAGCCCCGGCTGGTAGCGCAGGCGGGTGTGCCAGACACGCTCGTTCATTTTGCGAAGCTGCTCCAGCAGGGAGGGGAGATGATGCGGCTCGATCCGGTATTTGAAGGCGTGCCAGCTGCTCTTCTCTCCCTCTTCAATATGGCGCAGCCAGTCAAACTGCTCGCGAAAATAATCGTCCATCGCAAGCGACGTATCCTGAGCAATGTACCAGGGGAACGTCAGCAGCACGAGATCAATTCCCCGCTGCTCGAAGCTCTCCATCAAGTCGTATAAATAATAGATGTTTGCGTTATTAATGACGCAATGGACCGAAATCCGTCCATGGAACCGGCCCTCCGATCGAAGCGCCAGCAGCTGGTCGATGCCTTTCATCACCTTGCTGTAAGAGCCCTTTCCCCGGATGAGATCGTGATCCTTCTCAAACCCTTCCACGGCGATAAGCAGCTCCAGCTGTTCAGAAATGCGCAGCATTTGCTCCATATATTGATCGAAGAGCAGGCCGTTCGAGCAAATCGTGACCTCTCGAGGATCCTCCTCCAGCATCGTCAAAATGTCGCCGAACTGCCGGTGGAACATCGGCTCGCCGCCCCACAAATACAAGCGGGATTTCGCCTGCCTCGTATCCTCGAACAACCGCTTCACAATGGCCACGTCGATATCCAAATTTTGCTCAGCCTTTTCCATCTGATGATGGTAGCCATCCTCGTTCCATTGGTAGCAATGCTTGCAGCGCAAATTGCAGCGGTTGGTCAGCTTAATGGCAACAACCTCGGGAAGCTCCGTCTTGTACTTCGGGTTTTCCCGCTTCTGCCTCATCGGGATTGCTGCGTTTCGGATCGTTCGCTTCAGGATCTCGAACGACTTCTCATCCATTCGGATATTTGTTTTAGGCTGCACGCTTACTTCCCTCCCCTTAAGCTCAGCAGAGTCTTCTGTGCGGAGCGAGCCTCTGCCGCCTCAACTTTGGTAAGGCCGCTCAGCGCGGCTTCTCGTTATAATACAAGCAGCAGCCCGGACAAATGGAGAACAGCTGCTTGCGCAAGTAATCCCTGTACTGCTTGTATTTCGTGCCGTTCCAGATCTCCTTTAAGCTGAGCTCATTGACGTTCCCGAGCGATAGATCGTAGAAATTGTGGCAGGAGGTTACCTCGCCTCTAGCACTCACCTCCGTGCTGATCCATGGAAAAACGCAGCGCTTCTTCATATTGGTAACCTTGGACCATTCCGCATTAAAATAATGGCGGATATTTTCCTCGCTGATTACCTTCGGATATGCATTAAAGTACATGCCGTGCTCCGCACAGTGGCGCTCGATCCGCTTCAACTGCCGGCATAGCTCCGCTGCATCGACTTCCGCGAACTGCGCAGGATCAGCAATGAAGCCTCTGGCAATCGGCGCGGCAGCAATATCAAAATGCTCCCGCAGCACGCCTGCGTAGTGATCGTAGCGCTCCCGTGTGACATACTGCTGCAGCTCGACGCTAATACAATCCAGCATCGCAAGGTCCACGCTTTCAAAGTAAAACCGCTCCAAATGCCTGTAATTTGTCGGCGTGACGGTCGTACTAATGCCAATTTTCGGGTACTCGCTGCCCCTTGCTTCCCGAAGCTCATAGAGCTTGCGGATGCCTTTCATGGCTTTGCGGAAGACTCCTGCACCCCGCTGTGCGTCATTAATTTCCTCGGGACCATCAAGCGACACCCAAATGCGCTCTGGCGGAAAGGCCATAATCATCTCCGCATGCCGCTCCAGCAAAGTGCCGTTGGTAGGAAAATGGGCTTTGCTCCCCGTTCTATGAATGAGCTCCAATACTTCGTCGATCCATGGGTAAAGCAGCGGCTCTCCCCCGTAAAGCTCATAATAGGGACGTGTATCCTTGCAATCCTCAATAATCTGTTTCACCACGCCGATATCGAGCTTTTTCAGCTCCGGCTTCTCCTTGTAAGAGCCGTTCTCCCCCCACTCGAAGCACATTTTGCAGCGCAAATTGCACGATTCGATCAGCTGCAGAAAAATCCACTTGGGACTGTGCAGGTCTAACGCTTGAGCCGCGGCAGGCGCGGACTCCGTTCTAATCGCCATCATGTCGCCCTCCTATCGGGATACCGTCCTTCACCCCAACCGATCCGTTCCAAATAGTCGTCTGTATACGTTCTTGCAGCCGCGCGTTTTGCGAGCAGCCGTTCATGAATCGTCGCTAACGCCTCCTCTGCAAAACCCGCACGCTCCCAATCCTCATAGGTGATTCCGAGACCGTGCTCCACCCATACTTCCAGGTTTCTCTTCTCATGCTCGCCGAACGGCTCAAGCATAATGACCGGCGTGGCCGAGGCCAGCGAATCCATCAGCGTCCCTGCACCGGGCTTGCTAATGATGCCCTTGGCTTGACGAATGACATCATAGAGACCGTGATGGGACGGCAAATTGGAAAATGACGGTGCAGTATCCGGCCTTATCTCGCCGAACCTTGGAAATTCATGCTCCCCGGATTCTCCTTTATTCCAAGCCGTCCACTCGGGATCATTCATGTAATAACGATTGCCAAGCTGCTGCCCCTGGGCCTCCGCCGGCTCATAAGCAACGACATCGAGGGCAAATCCCAGCTGCGCAAGCTCCGGTATTTTCCCTTGATAGGTCCCCATCCCCCAGCCTCCGCCGTGAATGACATACCGCGGCGCTCTGTCTGCGAAAGGCAGCGGTTCTTCGTCGCCAACACGAATTTGCAGATGAATAGACAACGTTGACGACGCATACAGCCACACCTCCCGGTAACGGGCTGGATAATCGGGCATATATTTTTTGAGGCTTTTCCAAGAAGGCGACAGATCCGAATCGACATACAGCAGATCGACCTCCAGCTCGGCAGCAGCGGCATCGAGCTTTTCTCTGTACAGCTCCAGAATGTACACCCAATGCCCCGATAAGGAAATAAACCTCTTTCGTCCCTCCGCCGCCCAGCTGTTTAGCAGGTCAATGATTTGCTCCGAATCGAAGCTGTCCCGAATATCCTTGGGCAGCTTCGTGGCAATTTTCGCAAGCTTAAAATTGTCATGATAAGCCTTCCTGCTGTCTACGATTTTTGCTTGCTTTTCTACTTGCATAAACCTTTCGAATACCAGCACCTCGGTCGGTATGCCGCGCTGTCTTAATTGGTAGTTCACAATTAAACCCGGATTATAAAAACCGAGACCAAAGCCTGAGCAAAGTATCGTGGTGAAGCGATTGTCCCGATTAGCCCCAATGCCCATCATATTTTCCTCCTCATTCCCTTTAGGCGCTTAATTGGTTACGGCTATACCGCGTGTGTTCAGGAGGGCTCGCATGCGGGCAAGCAGCTCGCTGCAGCGTTCTATTCGCCCCGCTGCAGCGGACAAATAAAGCCTTCCCTTGCGCTTTAATCCGGCGGCTTGATTAATCGTGAACGTACCCGCACTAAGCGGGAGAATTCCCTCTCCCCGTTCAGGCCGGAAGAGCAGCCCTTCGCGGTCCATAGCCGCAAGCAGATCGGCGTACTCCACGATGCCAGGACAGATGACGGATAAATAGGTAAGGTTGCCTTGAAGCGAAAATTCGGCTAAAAAATCGTCCAGACGTTTTTTGATCAGACTCATCGACTTGCGCGCGTTAATTTCTACAATTGGCACGAGACCGCCGTCCGCCAGCAGCATCGAATCGACACAGACGTGACCGTTGTAACCGTTCTCATAAAGCAGCTCTGCCGTTTTTTTCATCAGCTTGAAATAGCCCTCGCGCTCCAGCTTCTCTATGAGCTCCCCACTTGCACTAAACGTGCCCTGATAGGCAAATTCGGCGTTCAAAACCTGCTGTACGGAAATGAGCTCATAACCGCCATCCGCATCAATATGGAATTGGCATGAAAAATCAGCTTCCTTGTCCAGCAGCGGCTCGAGCAGAAACAAGGTTGATTTTCCCTTCTGCTCCTGGGCAGCGATATACCCGGCTATACGTTCCAGCGTCGCCGTGCTTTGGATCAGCAAGTTTCCCTTGCCAGATACCCCAAACGTATCTTTAACAAGCACGGGGCCAGCAATCAGCATAGCTTCGGCGGCGCGCCTCAGCTCCGTATGACTCCTCACCATCCTCGTAGGCGGGCCATACCCCAAACTTTCTCTCAGCTCGGCCGAATACAGCTTGGAATTCACGTGCCGAATCGTCTCCATAGCTGGATAACGCCCATCGAGCCGATAAAGCGAGGACAGCTCCTGCAGGCCGTCCAGTACGGCAAACGGCTCTATCACGCCGCCTGGCGGAAGCAGCTCCTTATACTTGCGCACCGCCCCCTTATTCAGCATTTGCTGAAAGGGATTTGCGTCCTGCGCTCCGCCGCTATCCTCAAGCGGCTCGTCGCTAGTCCTGAACGTCAAGCCAATGCTGCTCAAGTAGCCAAGCTGCGCCGGCGCCACCAGATTTCGGGTAAGCAGCACATCCGAGCCTTCGCAAAATAAAAACAACAGCTCGTCCATCGCGCCAACTATCGCCTTGGCCTGCGGGTCAGGCAGGGCTGGCAGCTTCGCCAGCGTCTCATCCCGCCACAGCGTCTCCGCATCGAAGGCGCCGCAATGGATTGTCGTTACGCCTCCAGCCCGCCTCATGCGCTCTTGGCTTGTATAAAGTCGCAAAATATATCGATAGACTGCAAGTGCTCCATATCAAATTGGTCAAAATCGATTTCGATTTCGAATTCGTCCTCGATCCGGAGTATGAAATTAATCAACTGGAGCGAGTCCAGCCCCGCGTCGTTCAGCATGTCGGAAGCTCCCGTCAGCGTAGCTGCCAGGTCGGGCTCGTTCTTGATTTCGGAAATAATCGTAATAATTTGCGTCTGCAGCATTACTTGTTCTCCCCTTCGTTTCGTTTTCGAATAACCGCCAAAATATCGGTTTGCGGGTATTTCAAATTATAATTGGTTAAGTGCGGCTGCCGATTTTCCGTGATCGAAATGAGCTCCAATTCCCCAGGTAGTGAAGCCAGCACGTGCTCGATGAACGCTTGCTTCGTAAAACGCCAAATGACGCCGTCAATAGACGAATTGGCCATATAACCCGCGCTCATTTGTTTGCCTGAGCCCTGCTCCTCCAAAATAACAGGGTCCAGAATCCACAATTCCCCTCCTTTATTTAGTAGTCTTGCACATTCCTTAAACGCTTTTTTATGATGCCGGATGTGATGGAAGCACCTGGCGAAGACGATCTTGTCAAAGCTTTCATCCTCCTTGTCCACCTGATAAATGCCAGAATGGATGCAATTGTGCAGCCGGCCCTTCTTCATGCCGAATTGCAGGTATTTTTCATTAATATCGAGATTAAAAAACTCGGCATGCCTCCATCCTTTCGCATGCTTGTTCAGAAGCCCCGTCCCGCAGCCAACCTGCAGCACTCTTCCTTGTAATTCAGGCAAAAAATGATAAACCGCTGTCGGTCTTGGAAAGTTCAGCACAAACATCGACAGCTCATACAGTCGGGGATGCTTTTCTACTAATCGCACGAGCTTGCTGACGTAGAAGGGATTTTTTTTCGTTTGTGTTTTGAAATCGCGTTTGTTCCAGAAATAATAAGGCGGGTACAGCAAGGCGTAATACATGAGGTAAATCAATCGCAGCAGCATAACGCCAAGCGGACTTGTGTGTCGACTGACCTGATGCTGAATCGGTGAGGTTGTAAGCGTTGTCTTCATTGCCAAGCGAGTGAACAACTCCTCTCATCTACAACATGGGTGAAGTAGCTTCTGTGAGTCAATGGCCTACTTCAACTTTATAGACATTGGTGTTCGCCGTGCAATAAGACTTTTTTGATGATCGGTTTCTTGCTTTGAATACGTGTTATTTCCTTGTATTGCACTTTTTTTAAACATTTGCACTTTTTAGAAATCGTTAAGCAATAACCAATTGATTCAAGCATTTTTCCAAAAATAACGCCTCGCTCCGCTTTAACTGCTGCGTGCAGCGAATGGCCTTAACGATGTTGCTCGGGTCCCTTCTGACCCGCTGCTTCACACACCATTGATGGAGGATCACGGTTTGCTTAAGCACATCCTGCCCCATCGCAAACAGGCCGTTATCGGAAATCAGCTTGTGAGCATGCAAGTACTCGATTCTTTTCATCATCCACTGCTTATGATTGACGAGCGTCTGGAGCGCTTTCATATGAATGAGCGGCTGCTCTGCTTCCAGCTCCCTTTCAAGGAATTGCTCAAGCAAATCATATAATCGCAGGCCGAACCAAAAATGGATTCTTTGCGGATTTTTCTCGGTCAACGGCTTGGACAGCAAATGCTCCTCCAATGACCTTGCGATAAAATGAACGTCCAGCTCAAAATCTGGCGTACTTATATCCCGGTATGGATACTGGATAATCTCTAGTGTCTGGCTGACACGCTGCCTGATGGGCCCTGCGTGCCGAAGCGATTCTCGCAGCAGATCGAAGCTTACCGGCCGACCCGAGTCATAGACCGGCGGATTCGAAAAGTAGCCTGCAACATAGAACAGCTGCTGCGAAACATCGACGCCGTGAATAAGCAAATGATGCACCTGCTGCTTGGTCTGGTAAGAGGAAGTGCCGGGAATATAATATTCGTCTAGCGCAATGGCTAAATATTGATTTTTGTGCAAGCAGTCGATAAAGAAGGATAACGGGTCATGAAACCATGACCTCAATTGATCGATATGCAGCTTTGACACAAAGGTATAAGGCAGTTCGTGAAAAAAAGAATAGGATGCGAAATGAATAAAGTTGCCCTTATCAAATTCGGGAACGCCAAACAGATGGATGTAGTGGCTAAAGAGACACGGCAGCGACAACGCTTCGTCCGTCAGCACAATCGCTTGGGAAAAAGCATGGTACGAATTGACCTCAATGACCGGCTTGCGAAGCGGAAGGATATGTGCGGTATTTACAGCTTCCAAATAGATCGCCTCTTTTCAATGAAATACTTCCACCATAGGTTATTATCCTTTTTCCTGCAATTGCACTTTTTTGAGCAGGCTTAAAAAAATTAAAAATACAACGAATGGATGCAAATCCCGATATGGGTTTGATTGCGTCTTTTCGAATGTACATGCACGTATAGGCCCCTGCCTACATACAATGTAAAATTGATGTTCGTGCACGCTGAGGCTGATTAAGAGGCCCGGCAATACTTCATGGGGGTGTCCTGACGATGGGATTATTTGCTGCAATCGCTTTGTTTATTAAACAGCTAACGCTGCTCGTGTCGTATGTAAAAAATAACGCTTTTCCGCAGCCGCTGCGTGAAGAAGAGGAAGCAAAGCATCTAGCGCTCATGGCGGAAGGCAATACGCATTCCCGAAATCTACTTATTGAGCATAATTTGCGATTGGTGGCCCATATCGT
Organism: Paenibacillus sp. BIHB 4019; assembly: GCF_002741035.1. Lineage (NCBI taxonomy): Bacteria > Bacillati > Bacillota > Bacilli > Caryophanales > Paenibacillaceae > Paenibacillus > Paenibacillus sp. BIHB 4019. The sequence goes on from NZ_CP016808.1 coordinate 6,944,520, forward strand.
CAAGAAATTTGATAACACGGGAGAAGATCTAGAGGACTTAATTTCCATCGGCACGATCGGGCTGATTAAAGCCATTGAAAGCTTTCAGACAGGCAAAGGCACAAAGCTGGCGACATTTGCTGCCCGTTGTATCGAGAACGAAATTTTAATGCATCTTCGCTCCTTGAAAAAAACACGCAAGGACGTATCGCTGCATGATCCGATCGGTACTGACAAAGAAGGAAACGAAATAACATTGGTCGATATTCTTGGAAGCGATCCAAATGAAATCGTGGAAACGGTGCAGCTTAAAATGGAAAAAAGTAAAATTTATAAAAATTTAGTCATTCTGGATGAACGTGAAAAGGAAGTCATTATGGGCCGATTCGGCTTGGAGCATGGCGGGGAAGAACGAACACAGAGGGAAATTGCGAAAGAGCTTGGCATCAGCCGCAGCTATGTATCAAGGATTGAGAAACGGGCGCTGATGAAGCTGTATCATGAGTTTTATAAAGCAAAAAGATAATAAAAAGCAAGTGACTAAGCCGAGGCTAAGTCACTTGCTTTATTTACATAAATCCTTAACGAACCTAGGAAGAACAAATGATGCATGATGCAATTCAGGCGTGTAATACTTCGTGTTCAGTTCAAAGAAACGTGAGGCTTCTACTTCTAGTGGATCATAAGTCTTCGAACCGAGCGTAAACGTCCACATCCCGCTTGGGTACGTCGGAATATTGCATGTATAAAGGCGGGCGATCGGAAATATTTCTTTCGTATCCTGAACGGCGCTGCGTATTAAGTCGCCTTTAAACCATGGGTTATCTGTTTGCGCAACAAAGATTCCATCTTTTTTCAACGCTTTTGATATTCCCGCATAAAATCCTTTAGTAAATAAGCTCGCCGCAGGTCCGACAGGCTCGGTAGAATCAACCAAAATAATATCATATTCATCTGAACTATTTAATATATGCATAAAACCATCACCTATTATCAGTTCCGCACGCGGATTCCCATAGGCCGACGAGATGTGGGGCAAATGCTGCTTGGAATACTCAACCACTTTCCCGTCAATTTCCACTTGAACGACTTTTGTCACAGTAGGATGCTGCAAAACCTCACGGATGGTTCCTCCATCACCGCCGCCAACGACCAAAACCTTTTGCGGATTGGGGTGGGTGAATAAGGGGACATGAACAAGCATTTCATGATAGACAAATTCATCACGTTCAGTCGTCATAACCATTCCATCCAACAGAAGCATATTGCCAAACTGTTCTGTTTCAATCATGTTCAGCTGTTGAAATGCTGTTTTTTCATTATGCAATGTCCTTTTAACCTTTCCTGTAATGCCAAATGCTTCAGTCTGCTTCTCTGTAAACCATAGCTCCATATTCCCTGCCTCCAAATCTTTATAGTCAAGTTAAGTGAATAATTTCAAGCCTACTGCAGCGCTTAAAACCATGCCCATAAACAATATTCGTTGCCAATTTTTTGACTCCCCATAAAACCATATGCCTACTAGGCCAGAGCCCACTGTACCTATTCCTGTCCAGATGGCATACGCCGTGCCCATCGGCAGCGATTGCATCGCAAAGCTTAATAGCGTAAAGCTCATTGCGAGCCCCACGATAAATATGATGAACGACTTCGCATTTTTCTGTCTAGTAATCAAATTCATGCCAATGACTCCAACAACTTCAAACAACCCTGCGAAAATGAGGTAAATCCATGCCATTTATGCAGCACCGCCTTTTTGCTGTGGTGCTTTTGTAACTGCTTTAAGCCCAACTACACCAGCTAATAGGACGAGAATTAATGCTACTTTCACAATGTTGAACGCTTCCCCGAACACTAGCATTTCAACAAGTACCGTTCCCGTAGTCCCAAGTCCAGTAAAGACGGCATAAACAGTCCCTACTGGCAAATGTAAGGCAATGGCACGCATTAATAAATAAAACGAAAGCACAATCGCCAGCACCGTTCCAATCCATGTAAGAGCATCATGAGAATGTTTTAAACCCATTACCCATAACACTTCAAATAAAGAACCAAGTAATACAAACAACCATCCACGATTCATTTTAAGTTCCCTCACTACCCTGTTGTATTCCGCTCCAGTAAACAGACCAGGATGCATTCAGCCTTCTCATTGTCCGTTCCGCGTTTCCAAATAACATTTCCATGAACAATCCATCTAGTACAGCTATAAAAGCAATGGCAGCTGTATCTTCATCAACGGATAGACGCATGTTATTTTCCAAATTTGCCGCATTAAACAAAGGAATCAGCATCTCTTCTAGCTGGTCAATAAAAGAGTTGCCCTGTTCAACAACCTCGCTTTTAAGATGCAATGGCGCGAAAAACACCGTTCTTAGAAAAAAGTTCGTATTGCTATCCTGCTCATATCGGTCAAGATATTGCAATAAAAAGTTGTGAAGCACTTCTTTGAACGGGTCTTGCTGCTTACTTCCGAAATATTGATTTACGAATTGCAATTCCTTTCCGAATGAATCTTTGAAGACTTCCAGAAAAAGCTCATCTTTCCCACTAAAGTGTGTGTAAATGGACTGTTTCTTAATCCCTACCTCATTCGCAATATGAGCTAACGAGGCACCTTCGTAGCCATTAACTGCAAACTGGGTTAGTGCAGCCTGTTTAATGCGATTTAAAGTCATTTCATCACCCTTCCGAACGTTCGTCAGGTAATAATAGCACGCATTACTATTTATAGCAATACTTTTGATCGCCTTACCATTTTCCATCGCTTTATAGTTACGCCAAATAGCCGCCCCTACAAGGAAGGGCAGCTTTCTGCTAGCCGTTTAGACGATGGCCAGCTTCATTATTTTCACAAGAAATTTCTGCAAGGGTGCTACTGCGCATCTTTTTTGATAAACGGCAGCTCGCCAATTGCGATCAAAACATCATTAACCTCTAGCATAATCGGGCCAACACCGGAATCCGAAAGCAAGGGAATGCTCCAGTGCTGCTGCGCCGATATTTTAGAAATATGATTTTCGCCGCTGGCTTGAATAATTAGCTCCCATTTTATAACCGGAACGTTCGTATGGCCCATAGACTTGCGAAAAATCGTCAGCAGCTGCTGATTGATTTCATCCGTCATCGTTTGAAAATTTTCCGCTACCTCAAACTCATATTGAATGTGCAGCTGCGTACAAGGCTCATCCTTCACGGTTTCGTCATCGGCGCTGCGCATGACAGCGAGAATTGGCTGCTGCGCCGCCTCTTCCCTTTCGCGAAGCGATTCCGCCGTCAACACGCTGCTCCATTCAAAAAACATATAGGCGCTCGTCTGGTACGGCTGCTGGTGAGCCCTCGGCGTACAAAAAAACGAAAACTCGCGATCCAGCGACCTTGTCTCCAGCCGGTTTTTATTTTGATAAATATGCAGCCCCGCAGCCTGCGCCGCCGCAATCATTTCTCCCACGAACTGTTCGTATGTTTTCATACGTTTCCCCTTAATCTCTATGCTATAATTTTGGTCTTCTTCGCATTGTCGGACGAGCGCTTAATGATGCCGCTAAGCGGGCGTTTGAGCACGAGGGCAATGAACAGGCTAATGGCAATAAAGCCGAGCAGGAACAGCACATCCTTCAGCACCGTTTCCCACAAAATGCCCCCAACTGATTCGCGCAGCAAGCTAATCGCATACGTAAACGGCATAAACGGATTCAGCGCTTGGAAAAAAGGCGACGTCATGCTGATCGGAAAAGTACCGCCTGAGCTGGAAAATTGAAACACCATAAAAATAATCGCAATCCCCTTGCCCGCATTGCCGAACACCGACAGCAGCGTGTACGTAATGGTGACAAATACGATGCTGACGAGCATCGCAAATAAAACAAACCACAGCTTATCTGCAACATAGGCGCCTAATATAAAAAAGTCTCCCAGCGTTACGCATAATGCCTGCAACAATCCAATCGTTAAAAAAGTGCCGAGCCGCCCCAAATACAGCTGGTAGCCGCGATAGCTTCCACTGGGATTGTCTGCCTCTGAGCGCAGCATTGAAATAAGCAGCGTGGCACCTACCCAAAGCGACAGCACACCGTAAAAAGGCGACATCGCCGAGCCATAATTAGGAATCGCATACAGCTGGTTTTCCTTAATAAGCACGGGGCTCGCCAAAAACTCGCTTTCCTTCTCAATATCGCCGCGCAGCAGCTTCGCAAGCTCCGCAAAGCTGTTATCAGCCTTCACTTCGCGCAGTTTGTCGGCCGCTTTGCGAATCGCTTCCTCCAGCTGCGGCAAGTCGCTGCGGACAAGTCCGGCAACGCGTTTCACGCTGTCCGTAAGCTGAGGGAGCTGGTATTGGACGAAATCCGCCAGCTTTGCCAGCTCTTTTTCCGCCTCAGGCAAATCGTTCTGGACAAAAGCTGCGGCTGCGTCGATTTTTTTGCCGATGGCTGGCAAGTCATTGCGGATAAATGGCGCGGCCGTGTTAATCGCGTTCACGAAGGCGTCTGTCTTGCTTTGCAAAGTCGTCGCTATTTCATGCACCTTCGTGCGAATTTCCGGCAGCTCTGCCTGAATGCGGGCCAGCTCCTGCTGCCCAAACGCCAGCCCTTCACGCGCGGCCTTGAGCAGCTCGGCGATATCCGGCAGCTTGCTCTTCGCCGTTTGCAGCACATCGGACGATGCCGCCCCAAGCTGCTGCAATTTACTCAAGCCTTCGGTGATTGCAGGCACAATATCGCTGTCATAATGCTCCAGCACGTAGCCAAGATCGCTGCTCACCTGCTCCGTTGCCGTATGCAGCCGCGCCACAATCTCCTCTGGCGGCGCGGTTCCCCTGTCCATCGCATCCTTAATGATGCCGAGCAGCTGAATTTGCGTATTCAGCTTTTCGGTGAGACCGCTCAGCCGCTGAATGGTCCCGCTTAGCTGCCCATCCGGCAAATGGCTGTTAATTGTCGACAGCATATTGGTTATGCTGCCGATTACGCCTGCTGCTGTACTGAGCCGCCCGGAGAGCGCCTGAACTTCCGCCGCGGTCGGCAGCTTGGTAAGATCAGCCTCCTGCAGCCTTGCAGTCAGCAGTTCGGCAGCATCAGCAATTTGCTTGACCAGCAGCAAATTTTGCTTCAAAGTCGGGCTAATCGTCTGAAAGGCCTCCTGGCTCGACGCTAAAAACTTGTTCAGTCCATCCGCGAAAGCGATCGCGTCTCCCCCCAGCGCCTCAAGCTTCGGCAGCTGCTCCTCAGCCGCCGTCACAATGCCAAGCGCTGTATTCGTTTTGTCCAGCGCCGTGTCAACCACCTCGCTCACGCGGTCGAAATTGGCATCGACCTCCTGGATGCGCTGCGCCGCTTTTTGGATTTCAGGGAGCTTCTCCTGAATAATGAGCACCTCCGAAGCAGCATCGCTGATCTTCGGCCAATATTGCTGCAGCTTTAGCACATATAGCGCAGCTTGATTAATCTCCGGCAGCTTCTGCTGGAGCTCGATTATTTTTTGCGCCTTCTCGTTGATTTCCGGCAGCTTGCTCTCGATTTCCAGCACCTTCTGTCCAGCCGCTTCGATTTCAGGCAAATGGCTTTCCAGACTGAAAATGCCATTCTCGACCTTGCGTATCGTCGGCAGCTCCGCTTCCACTTCTACGCCCGCTTCCTTCAGCTTCGTCAGCACCGTTTCGCTTACAGCTTCTGTGAAGCCTTCGTTAATTTGCTTCGTGATGGCGGAAACGCCGGAGCCGGTTATTTTCGGCGCAATGGCATTCACCTTTTCATTGACCGTATAAACCACTTCCGGCCGCTCGATTTTGCCTTCGATAATGCCGGTTATTTTGGCAGAAAAATCAGCTGGAATAAGCAGGCTTGCATAATAGGTGCCTTTTTCAACGCCATCCATCGCTTCCTGCTCGCTTACAAACGTCCAGCCCAGCTTCTCGTTCGTTTGCAGGCTTGTCACTAGATCCTCACCGATATTAACCGCCTTTCCTTGAACGCTCGCTCCCGCATCGAGGCTTGTGACTGCAATTTTAATGCCCTGTGTGTTGTTGTAAGGGTCCCACACCGATTTAATATTGACCCAATCGTACAAGCCGGGGAGCAATATAATCGCTAAAATAAGAAAAATGCCGGTAGGCACACGTAAAATATGGAGCCAATCTGTTTTATAAATATGCCAAATATTGCGCATGAGTAGACCGCCTTTGCTATGTCATAAGATGTGGAGCGGCCTTTGCAACACCTGCTTGCCGCTAATCAGACCTTAGTTTAGCATTAACAGGGAAAAGAAGAAATATCATGATGATTTTTTTCATGGGAACTGGGTGGCACAGCCAAGAAAAAGGTGCTGGTCATTGCGGAGAATATGAAGGATATGCGCTGATTCCATGCGGATGGATTCGTATATTGGAGTTTTAATGAAGTAATTTACAATATCCAATTGGGCTGGTCATGTGATTGTTGCTGAGACTGTGCTGTGCAGTTCTGTTCTGTGAAGGTTCAGTGCAGATGCAGTCACCTCCTCCATTTTGGAGGACTGAGGTTCCGCTATTCAGGCTTTGAACACGATTTTGGATCGTAAGCAGACAGGAAATCCGTTATAACCCTCATACTCCCTTCAAAATGGCTTTGAGCAGCCTATTAGCTGCTCCTGAGTCCGCAGACTGTGCTCTAACCTATGTTGTGGATGAAATAGCTGCTGCTGTGTCCGCCAAATCTAGCTTTGTGCAGAGGGTATACTTTTAAACGGAGGGCGCTATTTTTAACCTTTTGCTATATCACTAAAGCCTTCAATAAAGTCTCCTCATGCACCGAGGCTGCTTTCCATTAATTTCGCGCCCATCCCCTGCCATTCAGAAAGCTTTTCATATAGCTTCGTGGATGACGAATGAAACTGCTGATCGCTGATTCCGACCAAGTATGCTTTCGTTTTTCGCCTGCACGAGCTGCATAATACAGCGTCATGGCCTCATCATACTGTTTAATCATATCCTTAGTATGAACATTGTATTGATTTTCATGATAAATGGCTTCAAATGGTATTCTAGGCTTTATTTCGTTACGCTCATTCGGATATCCCACAGCAATTCCGAATACAGGATAAACATAATCGGGAAGATTGAGCCATTCTGAAATTTTAATAATGCCATCTCTGACTCCACCAATGTAACAAACCCCTAAGCCCATAGATTCTGCGGCAAGCACTAAATTTTGAGCTGCCAAGGAAGCATCGATAGCACCTAACAGTGCAGCGTCTATCCCTTCAAGCGTTTTTGAAATATCCATTCCTAATTCCTCTGCAAGCTGTTGATGACGATTTACATCCGCACAGAAAACAAAGAAATGTCCTCCCTCAGCTATAAAGGGTTGATGGCCTGCTTCTTCTGCTATTTTCTTTAATAAATCGGGATCAGTCACACCGATTATGGAATAGGCTTGCTGGAAGCTTGCAGAGGATGCAGCTTGAGCAGCGGTTACTAACTGCCTAACTTGTCTCTCAGATAAGGTTTGCTTAGTAAACGAACGAACAGACACATGCTTCAAAATAGTTTCAATCGTTTGATTCATTTCAATCTCTCCCTTTAATCTCATTAGGATGCTTACTCAGCACGTTATAGCCTAAAGCCTATATTTGAATGATCAGTACAAAAATACAGTAAAAAAAAGAGCCGGTATTGTCGGCTATTTCATATTCACCATTGTACTCTCAACCAGTTGTTCGGCCATTTCCAGATTTCGTGTAGATGCATTGAGAATGCGAAGACCGTAGTAGCTGCATAGAAACGATCTCGACAAATCCAAAGCCGATCTGTCAGAAGTGATTTCCCCAGACTGTATACCTTGTTCTATCACACGACAGAGAACACTCTCCAAGGATTCCACATGAAGATTAGCCACCGTTTCGACTGTGGAGTCCATTCGACCACGCTCCATAGTTGCGTTAATGAGCAAGCAGCCCTTGCTTGAATCCTCAAAATCCTTTTCTACCGCCCATTCTAAAAAACCACGCAGCCTTTCCTTTACAGGAACAGGACGTTCCAAAAGGGCTGTTTGCTCCTGAATCCAATGCTCATGATAATGGCTAAGGGCTAGCTCATATAGCTCGTGCTTGCTTCCGAACGCGTTGTATAGACTTCCTCGACCAAGCCCTGTACTGGTGCATAAATCCTCAGTAGAGCAGCCTTCATATCCTTTCGACCAAAAGGCATCCATTGCCGCATTAATCACTTCTGGTTTATTAAACCCACGTGGCCTGCCACTCTTATTCATAGTATCACCTTTCTTAAAATGTGAGGCTGAGTACAGTATAGCTATTTTGTAACGTTCAGTCAAATTTCATTCTGCACTCGTTTGCCTCACATCCGAAAATAATCCGAAGGGCTTTTCCCCGTGCTCATTTTGAACACTTGGCTGAAATAGGTCGGATTATTGAAGCCGACCATTTCGCTGACCTCGTACACCATATGATGGCCCGACTGCAAATAGTCGATGGCTTTATGAATGCGGTAATCGTTCAAATAATGCACAAAGTTTTGCCCTGTTACCCGTTTGAACAGCTGGCTTAAATATTTCGGGTGCACGAACAGCTCCTTGGCAATGGCCGCAAAGCTGATTTCCTGGCTGAAATTCGCCGACACATACTGCTTCACGCTATCGACAAGCCGATTGCTTTTCCGGCCGGAAATTTCCTGCGCCGCGCTTTGCAGCCATTCCTCTACAAGCTCATTCATCCAGCGTGCCAAGTCGCCAAGCGTCAAATGCTGCTGGATGCCCTGCAAAAATTGCGACAGCGTGCGCGGTGGCTGATGCTGGGCGAATGCCTCATTCCAGAAAAAGGTCAGCGAACTGAACAAGCCGACGCAAATCGTCTGAATATCTGTCAGCGAGCCGCTCGCCTCCTTTTGCAGCTGATTATAAATCGCTTCCCACTGCTGGGCTGCCCGCTCCAAATCCTTGTCTGACAGCGCCTCATTCCACTGCTTGAGCAGCGGTGCATATTGGTCATACGTCGTATCCAGCTGTGCCCATTCCGCATAAGGATACACTTGGCTCGTCCCTTGAAATTCTGCTGCCTCCAGCGCCACGCGGCTTTCCAAATACGAATCGATCAGCTCATGCAAGCTGCTGCGTACTGAACCGATACCGGCGGTAGCCTCCAGCTTGAGCAGCGCCGTTATTTTCTCCGTTACGCTGTAAGCAAGCTCCTCGCATGCCTGGTACACCTCGCCCTCCTGCGCCTGCTCAGACAGCAGAACGAGCACGAACAGCCGGTCGGAATAATCAATCGCGTAGCCGTGGATGGGCGAGCCGCCCAATTTGCCTGCCAGCATTTCGCGAATGATGTTGTTCGCGCCGAATTTAAGCAACTGCCAGTCTCGCTCCTTCAGCTTCGTAAGCAGCGCAGGGCGCGTCATTTGCAAGCTCACCGCCGCCACGTGCTTTGGCGAAGGAATGTTCAAATAAGCGAGCCGCTCCTCATGCAGCTCATGCGGCTGATAGCGCGTCGTCAGCAGCTCGGTGAACAATCGCTCGCGCAAATACGGCAGCAGCCGGTCAAGCTCCAGCTTGTAATGCTCCTCCAGCCGCAGCTTCTCCGCCTGCAAATCGAGCTCGCCTATAATTTCAGCGAGTACGCCTTCAATTTCCGCCACAGCAGCCGGCTTCAGCAAAAAATGATGAACGCCCCAGCGCATCGCCTGCCGGGCATTTTCAAACTCATCGAAGCCGCTCAAAATAACGATCGGCAAGCCCGCATCCTCCTGCCGCAGCGCTTCGACAAGCGCAAGTCCATTCATCTGCGGCATATTCACATCGGTAATAACGAGATCCGGTTGAAGCTCGCGGTAGCTCGCCAGCGCCTGCACGCCATTCGCGGCGGTTCCAGCAATGCGCAGCCCCAGCCTCTCCCAGCCCACATGCCGCGTCAATGCCGCAATAATATGCGGCTCATCGTCTACAAGAAGCACTGATTTCATCCTTATTCACCGTCCAGCAACCGTTTTAATTGGGCTTCCGTTTCAATAATGGGCAGCTTTACTGTTACCTTCACGCCTCCATGCTCGCTATTTGCGAGCTGCAAGCCATACCATGGCCCGCAATAAAGCTGCAAGCGCGTATGCACATTGCGAATGCCGATGCCTGTCGCCTTATCCATATGCCAATCATCCGGCAAGCCCCGCCCATTGTCGGTCAGGCTCATTTCCAAATAAGGCGCTTGCCCCGGCACATGCTGCTCGCGAATATCCAATGCCAGCGCCAGCTCCGACGAGCTGTCCGCAGGGCTGCCGTGAATGACCGCGTTCTCAATTAGCGGCTGCAAAATAATTTTCGGAATATAATAGCCGCGGATTTGCGGGTCCATCACCTGCTCAGTATAAGCGATTGGAAACGTCATCCGCTCCTTCTGAATGCTTAAGTAGCAGCGGGCGTGCTCCAGCTCATCGCGCACGCGGATGAACAGCTTGCCGCCGCTCAGGCCAATGCGCAGCAGCTTGCCGAGCTGGGTAATCATAAAGCTGATATCCTCCGCTTTATAATCGAGCGCCCGCCAATGAATCATATCGAGCGTATTATACAAAAAATGCGGCTTGATCTGCGCTTCCAGCAAGCTTGTCTGGGCATCCCGCTTCGCCTTGCTCTCCGTCTTCACATCGTCCATCGACTCTTTCAGGCGCGACACCATATGGTTGAAGCTGTAGGAAAGCTGCACATATTCCTCGGTAAAGGCGCTTGTCGCTTTCGCCTGGAAGTCGCCGCGCTCCAGCCGCTTCATCTCCGCCATTAATCGGCGCAGCGGCTTGATGATGCTTTTCACAAACCAATAGGTCAAAATCGCGGAGAGCAATAAGCTTAATATGCCGATACCGAGCACATACCAGCCTGCCTGATAGGTTGTCGCCAGCAGCGTTCTGGTCGGGATTGTCTGTACGAGCCGCCACTGCACCGAGCTAGGCTTGGAGAACACGACCAAATACGATTGATCGTCCCTGCGCAGCAGTTCATATCCGTCACTGAGCGTTTTCGAGCGGTCAACCAGCCATTCGGCGTCAAGGATGACCTCCTCGCCCTCCACCTGCGAGTCGTTCACCTTCACAATAATGTTGCCCGCCGTATCCACGACAAGCACCTGCCCCTCCAGCACCATTGGCACATCGGCAAAATTGCGCAATACATCCTGCTGCGACATGCTGATGACCAAATAGCCCATCGTCCGCCCCTTGCTGTCGAACATATGCTGGGCATACCCGATCAACGACTTCGAGGAAGCGTTTTCTTCTTCCGGAATCCAAATAGCGTCGGCCTTCTCCAAAGCGGAAAACCATTTTTGATCGGCAAGCTTGCTGACCGGGAATACAAGATCCGTAGAATTGTAAGGCACGTCGTTAAATTTATCACTGTAAATTTCAATCGAGCTAATGCCGGAATTGACGACCAGTGTATGATGCAGCAAGTCGGAAATTTCCCGCCGTTTAATGAGCATGTCATATTTGGATTTGGCTCCCGCCTCCAGCTTGTCCTTCACCTCTTTGTTGCTGACGACGGAATAGGCCGTATTGGTCATATTCGTCATAAAATCAAAGCCGCGATTCGTGCTTTCATTCAGCAACGCCAGCCGTGCCTTGCTAATTTCGCTAAAGGTCACATTCGAGAAGGAGCGATAGGACAGCCAAATAATTACCAGCAAAAATAGCAGATTCAGCAGCACGAAGCAAGCGACCATCAAAGTGGACAGCTTGCTTCTACGCAATATGGATTGCCGCAAAGAAAAATCGATCGTACGCATCGTATGTCATCACCCTGACCGTTTGGAGTAAGTGAAGCTTACCCTTTAATGCCGGAGGTCGCAATACCTTCTACAAAGTATTTTTGACAGATGATGAAAATAATAAAGCAAGGCAGCAGCGACAGCACCGACATCGCGAACATCGGACCCCAGTCAGATTGCGAGCTGGAATCGAGGAATAGCCGCAGACCAAGCGGAACCGTGAACTTCGATACATCGCTCAAATAAATCAATTGGCTGAAAAAGTCATCCCATGTCCAGAGGAAGGTGAAAATCGTCGTCGTAATGAGCGCCGGTACCGCGAGCGGCAGCACGATGCGCCAATAAATTTGAATGAGCCCGCAGCCGTCAATCGTCGCTGCTTCATCGAGTTCCTTCGGCAAGCCGCGAATAAATTGCACCGTTAGAAAAATAAAGAAGCCATCGGTCGCCAGCCATTTTGGCGCGATCAGCGGCAGGAAGCTGTTAACCCAGCCGAGCTGATTGAACAAAATATATTGCGGAATGAGCGTCACATGATGCGGCAGCATAATCGTCAGCAGCATCAGTCCGAAGGCGAGCGCCTTGAAGCGGAAGCTGAGACGGGCGAAGGCATAAGCCGCCATAGAGCAGGACAGCACATTCCCGATTACAGCCCCGATAGACACAATCATCGAATTTCCAAGGAAATGTGAGAATGGATTGCCTTGAATCCCGTTCCACCCTGCAAAATAATTACCCCAAACCCATTCCTGCGGCCAAATGCCAATTTCAGAGAAAATAACATTGTTCGGCTTAAAGGAGCTTCCGACCAACCACAGCACCGGATACAGCATGACGAAGGCGATGAGCAAAATCGCCAAATGCCTGAGCCAAGCCGTTCTACGCAGCGTATCCACCATCGTCTATTTCCCCCCGTCTTCGTAATGCACCCAGCCTCTGCTGGAGCGGAATATGATGAAGGTGAAGCAGCCGATAATGAGCAGCAGCACCCAAGCCATCGCCGAAGCGTAGCCCATTTGGAAGAAAGCAAAGCCTTTTTTGTACAAATAAAGCGAATACATGAGCGTTGAATTCAGCGGCCCGCCAGACCCGTTGCTGATGACGAATGCCTGCGTAAACGATTGGAACGAGGTAATAATTTGCATAACGAGATTGAAGAATATGACCGGTGTTAAAATCGGCAGCGTAATGTTAAAAAACTGGCGAATTTTACCCGCTCCATCCACGGATGATGCTTCGTAATAATCGGTCGGAATTTGCTTAAGCCCCGATAAGAAAATAATCATCGAAGAGCCAAACTGCCATACCGAGAGCAAGACGATCGAATAAAGCGCATATTTCGGATTTGCGACCCAGTCTGGCGCGTGTATGCCTACCTTCAGCAGCACCTGGTTGAGCAGGCCATCGCCACCGAGCATTTTCCGCCATAACATCGAAATCGCAATGCTGCCCCCGAGCAAGGAGGGAATATAATAGATGGTCCGATAGATGCCTAGACCCTTGATTCCTTTGTTAAGCAGCAGCGCAACGCCAAGTGCGAAAATCAGCTTAAGCGGCACCGATGCGAATACATAAGTGAAAGTGACCTTGAGCGACGTTCCAAACAGCTTATCTGTTGTGAACATTTCCTTATAATTGCTGAGTCCCACCCAATTGGGGCTTGCCAGAATGCTGTAATCCGTCAGTGAAAAATACAGCGACGCCAGCACCGGGCCGAGCGTCAGGCAAATCAGGCCGATGAGCCATGGCGCGAGAAAAAGCAAGGCGGCGCGATTATGCTGGCTGCTTGTCGATCGTTTTGCGCGTTTGCTGCTTTTTGGCGGCTTCATCATAGATGGTGCTGTCATCGCGGATTCCCCTCTTCCCTTAATTCCGGCGGAGCCGCCGCTTATAGAAGGCGGCTCCGCTGGCTTTTATTTATTTTGTCTATTATTTGCTTTTGCTGAGCGCCGCATTGGCACTGGTCATAAACTCGTCGATGTTGCTGCCGAGCTCGCCTTGAGCGAACGCCATTTGCTCGCTGAGCGTTTTGAAGCTTTTGTCCACTTCCGAGAAGCCTTGCGGATACGGCGGATCAATGTCGCTTTTGTCTTTGGATACAGCGTCTACGAAGTTAAAAATCATTTTGTCCGTATCCGACAGCGTAGTTGCCATTTGCGTCCGAATTTCCGAATTGACCGGCACCCCGCGCTCCGAGCCAAGAATAGCTGTCGCTTCTGGATCATTGACAAGGAAATCGATAACCATTGCAACCTCTTTCGGATGGTCCGTCTTGGAATAGCCGGAGAGGAATTGGCTTGGCTTGAGATATTCCCCGCTTCTTGCTTCGCCTGCCGAATGCGGCAGCACTTGAATTTTAAGCTGATCGGTTGAATCCTTCAGTGCTTTCTGGAACGCAATAATTTGGTTGGACCATGTAAAGTCCATCGCTCCTGTACCTAAAGCGAGTGGGCGCGTTTCAAGCGCATTCGTCATCGCAGCCGTTGCTTCTGGCGAAGTAATGCTGCCGCTGCCGCGCATATCCTGCCATAGCGTAAACCATTTCGTGAAATCCTCTTTCGTCGCGCTTAGCTGCCCATCCTTGAACAAGCTGCGGCCGCTTTGACGAACCATAATTTCAAAAATGTTAAACGTTCCGGAGTTGTCAGCCGAGCCGACAAAGGCATCGCCCTTCGCCTCTCTAATTTGTTTGGCAATTTTGGCGAAATCCTCCCACGTCCAGCTTGCATCCGGGTCAGCAATATTCAGCTCTTGGAAAACCTTCGAGCTGTATACAACGCCAGGTGCATTCACCCCCATTGTGATTGCATAAAGCTTGTCATTCACTGTACCGGCTTTAATCATGCTCGGATCATGCTTGTCAATTTTCAGGTCGCCGCTTTGCGTATACGTATCCAAATCTAGCAGCGCATCGCGGTTCGCATAGTCCGTCAGGAAGGCATAATCCATTTGAATAAGATCAGGCGCATTCGCTCCAGCCACCTGTGTGGACAGCTTATCGAAATAACCATCCCATCCGGAATATTCCGGCTTTATTACGATATCAGGATGTTTTTGCTGGAACAGCTCCAGCGCTTTAATGGTCAGATCATGACGGGTTTGCGAGCCCCACCAGGTCATTCTGAGTTCGACCTTTTTGGTGCTGCCGCTACCGCTGCTGCTATCTGTGCTTGCCTCAGCCCCCGGCTGGTTATTGCTTCCTTGTGCCGAGCATCCCCCAAAGATAAGCGACAGGGAAAGGAGCGATACGATACCAATCTTGTTTTTAATCATGCTTGACCTCCTGTAACCATTCTGTTTTGTAAGTGCTTACAAAACCTATTGTAGACGATTTTTCCGCAACAAAGAATTAACTATAGTAATCTAAATCATCAAAAAGGTAATGCCCCTTTCCTAGATGCCCTGCTAGGACGTGTATGCAAATGTAAGCAAGCCTGAGCCTAATCGTGCTTTTACTACTGTTACTGCTGCTACTCCTGATCGAAGCCAGCATTAAACGGATTTCCTGTACTACCAGGAATGTCATCCCGCATGAATGTGAACCTACATCCCGAAATGCAGCTTCATGCTCTTCGTTTCAGTAGTATACTCACTGCACACAGAAAAATTTGCTGGACTCAGGAGACGTTATTTTAACGAATACACGGGTTAAGGGAGGGGTGGCGGACCCAGGAGACGCTAATGTGCTACCAAAAGCCATTTTGACAGAAAAAAGAGGGCAATAGCGGATTTCCTGTCCGCGTAAGACCTGAAATCGGATCAAAAGCCAGAATAGCGGAATCTCAGTCCGTCAAAAAAGGACGAGGGAGTGTGCCGAGCTGCGTGATCTCCGCAACAGCGTTCTCTCCAGCAGCAGCAATCTCTGCAACTGCAATCTCCGCAACAGCGATCTCTTCAACCGTGATCTCCGCAACAGCATTCTCTCCAGCAGCAATCTCTGCAACAATGATCCCAGCAACAACCGCATGCTGCGGTACCCAAGTCTTGAATTGTCAGATGAGACTGTCCTCAAATAAGTACTAAGCAAGGCGCATCAGGCAGACCTTAGTTTGCATAAACGATCTTCAATCGTTATTTTTATGCATCTATTCATTTATGCTAGAATAAGAATCATACGCAATAAAGGAGGATTTTACCTTGGCGGCTATTTTTCATAATGATTGGGCGGAGCTGCTGAACGCCGAGCTAGAGCAGCCTTATTACCGGGAAATGCGCACACAGCTCGCCCAGCAATACCGTACCACTACCATTTATCCTAATATGCATCATATTTATAATGCCCTTCATTATACTTCTTTTGAAAATACGCGGGTCGTCATTTTAGGACAGGACCCTTATCATGGCGCCAACCAGGCGCATGGGCTAAGCTTCTCCGTCCAACCCGGCGTGCGCATTCCCCCATCGCTGCAAAATATTTATGAGGAGCTGGCAAATGATCTCGGCTGCACGCCTCCCGCCCACGGCTATCTCGCCTCATGGGCCAAGCAGGGTGTACTGCTGCTTAACGCCGTGCTTACCGTAAGAGCCGGCAGTGCAGGCTCGCATCAAGGCTTGGGCTGGGAGCGATTTACCGACCGAATCATTGAGGTGCTGAACGAGCGGGAGCAGCCCATCGTATTTATACTGTGGGGCAAGCATGCTCAGGATAAAGCATCCCGTATTGACCGTTCCCGGCATCACCTAATTGCTTCTCCCCATCCAAGCCCTTATTCGGCGGATCGCGGATTTTTCGGGAGCAAGCCCTTTTCCCGCGCCAACGCCTTCCTTCGCAGCATCGGCAGCGAGGAAATTGACTGGCAGCTGCCCATGACGGCGGAGCAGCTGGAGCGTTAACCTTTTCGCCAGCACAACGAGCAACTTCAACAACAACATGCCTAAAAAACATAAAGCAGGCGCTTGTCCGGCCGTACAGCCAGCTGGAGCGCCTGCTTTATGCTTACATTACTATTGCTGCTTATCATGAATAACCGCACACCGCCTTCATATAGACAGCAAAATCAGCAGCGCAGCGAAAATAACCAGCACCATCAACAGCTGGGTTCCGCAGCCTACGCTCATCTCCCCATCCCCTCTCCTTCTATCGATTTAAGCTATTTTGAAAAAAACGAGAAAAGGCTGCGCATCGCTGCGCCGCCTCTTCCCCTTTTCTACTTTCTACTTTCTACTTTCTACAATCCATATCCTGTTTCCTGTTATTCCCTGCCCGCAGTCTGCTTAATTGTTCGCCCCAAGCAGCTCGTTAATGACAACCGCTGCTTGCGCCCTCGTTGCATGGCTTTTCGGCTCGAAGCTGCCATTGCCTGTTCCTTTAATGATGCCTGCGCTTTGCATCGCATCTACGGCCTGCTTCGCATAGCTGGAAATCGCCAAGCTGTCTTTAAAGGCAGTTGGCTGGCCTTGTGCATTCAGCTTCAGCTCAAGCTTCTGAATGACGCGGTGGGCCATAACGGCCATATCCTCACGCGTAATCTCATCATTAAAGCCAAAGGTGCCATTGGCTTTGCCTTCAACAATTCCGAGCGCCTGGGCGCTTGCCACGGAGCTGTAATACCAGCTGCCTGGCTGCACATCGCTAAATGTGCTTGCTGCATCCGCCTGCTCCAAATCGAACGTTTGCAGCAGCATTTTCAGAAATTGCGCACGCGTTACTTGCTGATCCGGCTTAAAGGCCTGATTGCCCATGCCATCAATAATGCCTCTGGCAGCAAGCGATTCAATGCTGTCCTTCGCCCATGCAACACGGTCAATATCTTTAAATTGAATGTTGACGTACGCTGCTGCATATTTGCTGAAATGCGCTGGTCTAAAGGTGACGAGGCCTGCCGCCGCATCATATTTGCTATTTTTCACAATTTGCAATTCGCCATTAGCATCCACGTAATAGACGACCACTTTATTCGGACTTTCTCCTGCTTGCAGGCTGTAGTCCAAAGCTACTTTAACATGGCCCCCAAAAGAAGAAATCGCTTTGCCATCAATCGTCAACGTCAAATCGTACACTTTTGCATTCCCGAGCTGAGCTTTCGCATCGGAGGAAAGCTTGCTGATATCGGCCTCAGCGGCGGATATTTCCAGCTTCCCTGCACCAGCCCCTATTTGTCCAGAAAGCCACGCTGTATCCAGCGCAAAACTCGCTAACCCTAGATTCACTTCTAATTGGCTCACTTGTTTGCCGGAAGCCGCTTTGAGCGCCTGCGCTGGAAGCGTTACTTGAACAGAGCTTGCTGCACCAGTTGGCACAGCGGTAATCGCAAGATTTTTGCCTGCTGCTTCGTCCAGTCCTTTCGTCAGCTCAGCCGAAGTCACTTCTGCCGATGCTTTGCCCCCAGCATCTACCGTTACGACAGGCTTAAGCTCAACATGGGCAGGAGCCGGAGTTGGCGTCGGTGGAGTCGTTGTACCCGTTCCGGAGCCTGATCCGGGGCTTACTGTTCCAGCCGCCTTAATCGTTACAACGAGCTGGCCGCTCACCGCTGAACCGTCATTTGCGGTCGCTGACACCTTCACTTTGCCTGCCGCCACTGCCGACAGCAAACCATTTGCATTAATCGTTGCAAGCCTTGTGGCTGAGCCATCTTCATTTGCAACGGCCCACATTACCGACTTGTTCGTCGCTCCGCCTGGCGAGAATACCGGGCTAAGCTGCAGCTGCTGGCCTGCCGTTACCTCCTGCGAAGGAGCGGAAATGCTAAGATTGGTTGCTGCAATCGCGTTCGTACGAATATTCGGTCTTGCTGGCATCTCCATATCTGTGCCTAGATAGAAGCTTGTATGCGGCGGCTGGTTGTAGCCCGTATTTTGCCAGGCGATGCCTAGTCTGTACACCGGATCATGCATAAGAGTATGAATCCGATGCTCCGTTACAGCAGTCGTTGTATAAATGCGCAGCGCGCTGCTGTCTTCCGTCCGCAGCACCACCTCTTCGCGCCAGTCTCCAAGTAGATCGGCCTGCAAGTTCGGATTGCCCTTCGTATCATTAATGGAATAAGTGCCTGTAAATGTTTCTAAATTAACGAGCGTCTCGTTCTCATAATCCCACTTGTCGATTTTTGGCACGCCTACGCGAGGATCGCCAAGCCAATTATGGTCAAGCAGCTCGCGGCTGAGGTCGCCATCCCACCAAATCGCAAAGTTGGAGGTCGGAATGTTGGAGGACAGCTTCTCCCCTTTCGCATTAAACAGCCCCCCTGTCGAGCTGTTCCAAGCACCGTCAATTGCCCATGATTCCGCACCTTTATGCCTTGGGTCAATATCGGCTGACAGACCGCGGCCTGCATCAATTCCGAGCTGAAGCTGTCCCCATAATACACGGCCTGTGCGCGCATCCTTCATATCGTAGGAATATTTAACAGCGGTATCCTCTTGCACCGCGAACAATTCAAGTCCCAGTCGATCCGGATTAAGATTGCCCAGATGCATCGCATCGCCATGGCCAAGCTTGGAGCTCCACAGCCCCTTTCCATTATCGTCAATCGCTGCCGCGCCTGTAATAATTTCATCCCGGCCATCATTATCCACATCAGCAACGCTTAGCTGGTGATTGCCTTGGCCGTAATAATCTTCATTGCCTGGCGTTTTAGAATCGAACGTCCATACCTTCGTCAGCTCGCCATCGCGATAGTTGTACGCGACAAGCACCATCCGCGTGTAATAACCGCGCTGCATGACGATGCTTGGACGCTCGCCATCGAGATAAGCAATCGCTGCTAGGAAACGGTCAACGCGATTGCCGTAAGCATCGCCCCAATCCGCAACATTGCCCCGCTCGGGCTCATAAGCATCGGTTGCCAGCGCTTTGCCTGTCGCCCCTTCAAACACCGTATGGAACTCCGGTCCGGTCAAAATATATCCGCTGGCGTTGCGGTGATCCGCATTGGCATCGCCAATGACAACGCCAGTTCCGTCAATTGTGCCATCCGCTGTACGGAACGTCACCTCGGCTTTGCCGTCACCATCCAGATCGTAGACCATTATGTCGAGATAGTGGGCGCCTGCGCGCATATTTTTGCCTAAATCCATTCGCCACAGACGTGTGCCGTCAAGCTTATAAGCATCAACATACACATTGCCTGTATAGCCAGCCTGCGAATTGTCCTTCGCATTGCTCGGCATCCAGCTCATAATAATTTCATATTGCCCGTCTCCGTCCAAATCGCCAACGGAAGCATCATTAGCCGAATACGTATAAGCTACGCCATCCGGGGTTACGCCGCCCTCCGGCTTCTCAAGCGGAATATTCAAATAATTCGTATCCCATACGTCAACCGATTCCGATTGCGGCTGCTCCACTCCACCCGTAATGGCCCGCACATAATACGTTGAGCTGCTGCTTCCGCTCGCATCCGCATAGTTCGTGCTGCCTGTAATTGGCGTACTGTTCAGCTTCGCGCCATCACGGTACAGGTTGAAGGCAATATCCTCTGCATCGGTGCCCAGCAGGCGCCAGCCTACATACACATGATCGGTTTCCTTTACCGCAACGAGGCCGCGGTCAAGCGCTTCCATTTGGCGAGGCGCCAGCTTGATTGGCGCTTCGCTTATTTCCACGCCGCTTGCCTCGCTAACCGCTTCACCCGCATATTCATAAGCGCCTTTGACCACGAATGAATAGGTCGTTCCATTCGATAGCCCCGCTATAGTCGAAATGTATTTGCCCGCTGGCACCGTATCGGCCAGTGTCAAGGAACCGTCTTCATTTTTCAAATAAATGCGAGTTTCCTTAAAAGCAGGGTCCCGAGGCTGTTCCCAGCCGATTTTGACTGTTTCATCATGCGCTTCGGTGACGACATACGTCACATTAGGCGACTTTTCCAGCTTATTGACTTTCACCTTGTACGTACGGCTAATGTCTGTAAAAGCAGACGAGCCTACCGAAATGCCAAACTCCGTCTCGTCGCCTGCCAAAGGTATGGTGCTCTGCTGTCCGCTGGCTATTGAATTGGCATCCAATTTTAGTCCAACAAATCCAGCGTTGCTTGCCGTTGGTGTTACATCCAGCGAAGTCGCCGAATACGGCACCTCTACCGAATAATCGTACACGCCTGGATCAAATGGCGGATTGAGCACAGGTGCAAAGTCGCCTGAGCCAAGCACTAGGCTAGCGAGCTTCACGTCAAGCGCGGTTACACGCACATTCGCCACATTGATTTGACCGCCATTCGGGTTGACATAAAAGCCAAAGCTGCTGATCCGCTCCCGATTGCTGTAAAAAGCAGACGGCCAATTCACCGTCTCGTCCGTCGTCAAATCGGTAACGCTTACATGATATTGCTTGCTTGGCACATTAAATACCATTTTGAAACGGTACCAATGCGTCACATCATAAGCAATCTGCTTATCCGCAGCTGCATTATGTTGCTTGATGACGCCAGCATCCAGCTGGTAGCGGGCAGCAGCGGCATTCGTTGCATTCACCTTGCCATCCATTACCCATAGCGAGCCGCCTTTACCCGTTGGCAGATTAACATCAAACTCAACGATCAAACCGCCGCTTTCTCCGGCAAAACGTTGGCCAATATATGAGGAGCCGGTCGATTCATTCGTAACCGCCCCATAAGTAGAACCTGTAACGGAATCCTGCTTAACTATAAAAGCTGGCGCAGCGCCTTCCTTCGTCCAAGTGTTACCGCTTCCAATTGTTAGATCGCCAAGCGCATAGCTGCTGAAATCATCGGCTACAAGCACCGAATCAGCTGCCGCGGCAGGCATAGAAAAGGCTGGGACTAAGAGAGTAAGTGCTAAAAGACATGACAGGAACTTCGACATCGCTGCGGTTCCTTTCCCCTTCTTGCGCATGAGCATTACCGTTATGACCTCCCTGAAATTAGGTTTGTATTCCGCTTTTCTCCAGCAGGGCTGCTATCTCCCTCGCGGAAATAAAGCGCTTTCCAAAATAGGCAAACCCGCCAAACGTAAACGGCTGTCGCCGTCATCTGGCGGCAAAGCTACCCACCATTGCCTGTCTGGAGAATACTTCTCCAATTATAGGGAATTTCCCGAAATAAACCACGCCAAAAAACAGAGCTGTTTGATTAAAAACTAGACATTTTATCCAATTGCATTTAAATTTTTATCTTGATTGTACCGATTCCAACTCCATCCTAGAGCGTGTATGCAAACGTAAGCGAGTCCGCGCCCGAACCTGAACCCGATAGATGCCAGCTTCAAACATACTCCTTCTGCTACTGGGAATATCACAACTTATGAATCTAAAACTACGTACCGAAGGTCTGCTTCATATCTTCGTTTCAGCGGTTCGCTCCCTGCACCTAGGACACAAAACATAAACATAAAAACACAAAACACAAAGACAAAGAAGAAGATGAAGTCCAAAGACGAAGACCAAAGGTAGACTTCGTGGGCACAATTTGGCGGTCACAGCAGCCGCTATTTCAACAGAATCAAGGGTTTTGCACAGACTGCGGACTCAGGAGCCGCTAATGCACTGAAAGTCGTCATTTTGAAGGGATTACGAAGGCAATAGCGGATATCCTGTCCGCTTAAGGCCCAAAATCGAAGCAAAAGCCAAAATAGCGGAATCTCTGTCCTAAAAATGGAGTTGTGCGTCCCAAGCTGCGTGTTCTCAACAACGGCGAACTCAGCCAACAGCAATCTCCGTAACGACAGTCGCAGCAACAGCCTCCTTACCCACAACGAACTCCATAACAATTGCATGAACTGGCGCCTTATGACTTAAATCAACAGTTGAGAGTCGCCTTGAATAAGCGCCAAGCTAGGTGCCGCAGCAGGAAGGGCTCCCGTTTGCATACACCTCCTAGTTCAAATTAAAAAAGCGGCCCAGCCGCGCTGCCCTCCAAAAAAAGGAAAGGCAAAGCCAGCTGAGCCAACGTTTTCTTTTATATAGTGCCTTTAAAATGCTTCATTACAAGCTGTGTCTCCGGCTCCGGCTCGCAATTTAATTCTTCATGAAGCAATCTTGCAAAATCATCATAATAGAGAACAAGAGCCTCCTGATCGCCCATCTGGCCTAGCAAATTTAATATTTGCCGGCACAGCTCATCCGAATATGGCTCCTGCTCATGCAGCAGCAGCAGCCTTTTGAGCGCCTCCTGCTCGTGGCCAGCATTCATCTCATAATGGATAAGGCTGCGGACAAGCCGCACATATTTCGCTCTAAGCTCATCCCGGCGCTGCCTCGCCCACAGAAAATCATGCTCTTCAAAATAGTCTCCCGCATACAGGCTGAGCGCCTGTTCCGCCGCAATACGCTGCTGCTCCGTCTCAATGGCGCGGATCGCGGCAGCTCCCTGCTCAAACTGCTCGACATCCAGCTTTAATCCATTGCTTGTCAGGCGATAGCTGTCGAGCGCAAACTCAACAAGCGCCTCTACTTTCCAATCTTTCATCAGCTTGCGAATTTGATAGACGGACGTATGCAGCAGCATCATCGCTTTCTCATAATCCGAATCGGGCCATAACGTGTCCAGAAGCTGCTGCTTGGCGACCCATTGATCTTTATAATGCAGTAAAAAAGCAAACAGCTCCTGCGCTTTCAGCGTCCGCAGCCGGAGGCTCGTATTCGTTTTTCCATCGTCATGAAACGCCAGCCGCTTGAAGCAGAGCACCTGCCTGCCGGGCAGCTTCTGCTGCTCCGGCTTGCCCCGGCTGTAATCTTCTATAATGCGAGTAATCGTCTTCTTAAACCGTTCCGGATGAACCGGCTTCAGCAAATAATCGAGCGCATTGAGCTCAAACGCTTCAATCGCGTATTCCGAATAGGCCGTTATGTATACGATGCGTATGTCAGGGTTAATGCTGCGGATATGCTCCGCCGCTTCAAGACCATTGAGCCCCGGCATATTAATGTCCAGAAAAACGATGTGTGCGGGCGTGGCCCGTACACTTTGAATGCCATCTCTGGCCGAAGTGAATTTTTCTGCCACCTGCAAGCGTCCGTCCCGCTCGAACAACCATTCAATGTGAGCGAGCGCCGGCTTTTCATCATCAATTAAAATGACTCTCATCGCCACCGACTCCCTTTTATGCTTCGTTATACGTGCCTGCCCGCAGTTCCTTCGGATAGCGGAAGCTTACCTCTGCGCCGAGCTGCCTCTGCCCATCAATAACCAAGCCGCTGCCGTACAAATTAACCAGCCTCTGGTGAATGTTGCTTAAGCCTACGCGGCCTGTCCCTTTGTCCGAGAGCACCTGCGATAATCGTTCTGGAGTAAAGCCTACGCCATCGTCCTCTACAAGAACCATAATACAGTTGTCTATTTCAGAAATTTTCAGCTTAATCGTGCCGCCTTCTTCTTTTTTCATGACACCGTGATTAACTGCATTTTCCACTATCGGCTGAATGGTCAGCGGAGGAATAAGCGCAAGCGCATCGCAGCTAATTTCGTATTCAATTTTCAGCCTTTCATCAAAACGCGCTTTTTCCAGCGTCAAATAGGACTTGACCAGCTCCAGCTCGCGCTCGATCGTCGTCATTTTGTCGCGATTATGGAAATCAAAGCTGCTGCGCAAAAACTGGCTTAATTCAATGAGCAGCTCCATCGCTTTATACGGATCTACCGGACAAATGGCTATAATCGTATTCAAGGCATTGTATAAAAAATGGGGCTTGATTTGCGCCTGCAAAAACGCCATTTCCGCCTGTACAGCCAGCTTAACTGACTTGCGCAGTGCCAGCAGCGTCTGAACGCGGGCACGCAGCTCGCCGGCATCAACAGGCTTGCCAATATAATCGTTGACCCCTGCCTCAAAGCCGAGCTTTATGTCCTCCGGCTTCGTTCTGGCCGTGAGCAGCAGTACCGGAAGCTCCGACAGCAGGAAGCGTTCGCGAATTTTGCGGCAAAGCTCAATACCCGACATTTTCGGCATCATCCAATCCGTAATGACCAAATCGTAACTGGCCGGAGCAGCAAACGCCTCTTCCAGCGCTTCATCTCCGCTTCTTACCGCCGTTACCTCGCAGCGCTCAATGGAAAGCAAGTTAATGAGCACCTGCAAATTAATCGGATCATCGTCAACTACGAGCACGCGGAATTCAGCTGCTGGCGGCGGCACATTCAGCATAGCGGTAAGCTCGATTGCAGCGGCCTGCTCCTGGTAGGCGATATCAGCCTCGTCTATTTGCTGGCCTTGGGCAACCGGAATGGTAAAGCTGAACGTTGTTCCTTGTCCCGCAATAGAATGGACGCTGATGGTTCCACCACCCAGCTCCACAAGCTGCTTTGTAATACGCAGTCCGAAGCCCGAGCCTTGAAAGATCGCCTGCCCCGCCTTTGTTTTTCGTTCAGATAGAAAAATCGTTTCGAGCTGCTCAGGCGGCATACCGATACCCGTATCCGCAATGTCCACCCTCACCTTATTTCCCTGCGTTACCGCACTGATGGTTATTTTCCCCTGAATGGTCGCCTTTGCCGCATTGCCAAGCAAATTGTACAAGATTTGCCGCAGCCGGTCTTCATCCGCATCAAGCAAAGGCAAATTGGCAGGCAGCCGCTGTTGAATCTGAACTTGCTTGTCGATGAGCAAATGCTCCACAACCTCTACAACCGCATGAAGCACGGGCTGAAAATAAATCTTTCGCTTCGCAAGCTTCATTACACCGCCCCGCAGCTCAGCAAACTCCAAAATATCCTGAATAAGGGCGGACAGCTGCTTTCCGGTCGAAACAATCATTGATAAATGCTCCGCCTGCTTCGTATTGTTGAGCGGTCCGGCAGCGCCTTCCAGCATGGAGGCCGCCATATTAATAATGCCATGCAGCGGCGTCCTCAGCTCGTGCGAGGTCATCGTCATAAATTCATCCTTGAGCCCATCAAGCGTCAATAGCTTCTCCGACAGCTGTTCCACCTCGCGAATCGATTTTGTAAAGCGTTTCGCGAACAAGCCCGCATGGGCGAACACAAACAGCAGCATTTCGAAAGAAATCAGCATTGCGCTTTCCATAAATCCGTATGCCCGCATCATGGAAGCCAGCATCATCATGACGATGCTCTGAAGACTCAAAAACCAGTAAGGGTCCGCATACACCTTGCGTCCGACACCCCGGATAATAACATAAATATAATAAACAATCATTACAAGGCCTTGAGCCATAATTAAAGTTTCCAGCTTCGAAATAAATAACGGCGTTGCCACCAGCTCCAGCACAATCGTAAATCCCGCAAACCATTTTAAAAACCGCATCACTTTGGAATGCACGATGCCTGGCAGCATTTCATTCACGATGCATAATAAAAAATAATACACAAACACCGATGAGATGGGCTGCAGCTTCAGCACGAAGGAATAAGGCAGATCAGGCAACAGCTGGACAATGATTCGTTCCCCTTGAGTCATCATAAAAATCATCGACGAGAGGCAAAAAAGCCCGAGGAACATCAGTCCTCTCTCCTGCCTTCTCAGTACGTATAACAGCAGGCAAAATAGGCCAGGGATTAGAAATCCGGAAATAATCAGCGCCCCGCGCAAAATATCCATTTCCCGGTTTTTAATAATCGTATGCTGATCTCCGAAGGTAATGGAATAAATGATGCCGCCTGTAGCATAGCTGTAATTGGCTACCTGCACAATAAGCTCGACCGAATCGCCCGCAACGGTGCCAAGAGCAATATAAGGCACATTGTTTTGAACGCCATCGTATTCATTAGTAGCTGGGGCGCCGCTGGCGCCAATCATTTGATTGTTCAAATAAATGCGATTGGCCATGCGAATGTTCGAGGTGTAGACCCCATATATTTCGCGCAAATGGCTGGGAAGCTGAATTTTCAAACGATATGTGCCGTAGCCAATACCTGAGCTGCTGTCTTCTCCAGACAAATACGCATTCCATTTCCCCGGTACATTCACCAGCTTTCTCGGTGGAGCCTGCTCCGCTGGCAGCTGGCTGGCGATCACAAAATCTTTCGGCGTCAGCAGCTGGTTCGGATAAAACTCCCACTCGCCGCCGAGCTTGACCGCCCCCTTTTCTGCAAAACTCCAATTACTCAAGTCCATTACGCCATTAACGGCGCGTATATCCTGTTTATCCGCCAGCTTAAGGAACATAAGCACAAAAATCGTGCCCATAATTCCTAAAATCATTAGGAACATGCCAATGTTCTTTCGATTAAGCATTCATAGTCTCTCCCCGCAGCGTTACGATGCTTCTTATGTATCGTCTATACAATATAAAAGCCTGCTGAGTCGTACTCACCAGGCACTGCTTATTCGTGCAAGCTATCGTTTTCGTTTCTATCTTCTATTATAACTTCTATTCTGAACCTTTTCTGAACATATTTCGAAGAAAAAATAGAAAAGAAAGAGCCGTCATTACGACGGCTCTTCCCCCCATACGAGCACCCCGCTGCGATACAAGGTGACGCGGCTGGCATCGGCAAAAGCTGTATTCGCCGCATGATACGAATAGTCATTGGTCTCATCATAGTTGGTCCAGCTATTTTTATGGATGCGGTTCTGCATTTCGCCGGTATGGCCGCCGCCAGCTGAAATATTCCCAGCTCCCGTGCCAAAGCTGATTTCCAAATAAGTGTCGGCATTTGCGCTCGACTTGCCTGACGCAGCAATGCTGCCACTAAGATTAGAGCAGCCTACAGTCGCATAGTCACATTCGAAAATTTGCGGCTGCGGGCCATCTGCCGAATACCAATAACGAATGGTAAGCTCATGAAGCGGCACCGCTGAGGTACCCGAATTGACGATGCGGAATTGCGGCTTCAATTGATTGTCCAGAGCGGCAGAATCGCCGTTCTTGTATTGGACCTTGAGCTCGCTTGGGCCTGTATTCGGGAGAGCTGGCGTTGCACTTGCCTGCAAGGAATTTACCGATTCGCCCACGGTGTTCACCGCGCTAACGGCATAATAATAAGTCGTCCCATTAACCAGCCCTGTGTTCACATAGCTGGTGCTGCTTGTCGTGCCTACTGTGGCAAAGGGACCCGCACTTGAAGCTGCGCGCTTAATGTTGTAGCTGATCGCACCGCTGACCGCCTGCCAGGACAGCGCCGCCTGGCTATTGCCTGCCGTAGCTGTTACGGCTTGCGGCGCAGCAGGCACTGTCGGTATCGGCCCAGCTCCCCCGCCCGATTTGGCATTCATCACATTTGCGTGATTAGTCAGCAGCGCAGCCGTCGCGCTTGGATATACGATGCGGAAGCCGTCATAATCGGGATACAGCGTATTATCATCCTGAATGCCTGTTAAAATCCAAAACTGGCTGCCCGCACCGCCATATTGCTCAACCGCACCGAGCCAAGCAGCATAAACCTGATTGCGGGTCGCTTGATTTTGATAGCCGAATTCCTCCAGCACGACTGGCTTCTGCGCCGCATTGCCGTCCTCGATATGGTCAATGATCCATTGCGTGCCCCATTCCGCTGTACGGTTCCAATGATCCGGATATAAGTGAAACGTGCCGTAATCAATATTCGGCAGCGCAATCAGCCTTTCCCAATCAACGCCTTCCCCGCCGCCATACATCCAATCCGAATGCCCCGGAATGTTATAAAATCCCTCATCCCCTACGGCGACCAAATGATTCGCATCGAGCGATTTGACATAGGTGCTCATCTCATCCGCCCAATTAACAAGCTTGTTGCCCGTTGTGTCGGATTGGGCCCGCGGCTCATTCGCCAGCTCCCATGCCATAATGGCAGGATCATCTTTATATATAACGCCTGTGTACGTATTCACCCGGTTGATCATGTAGTTTACATAGTTTTTATAAGCTTGTTTAATAGAAGCATTCGTATAGAAAGCATCATGCGAGCCAGCATTAAACCATGCAACATACTGATTCATGCCGCCAAAATCATCCCAGTTGTTTACGAATGGAATAACCAGCTTAACGCCCGATTGTCCAGCCTTATAAATCGCATAATCCAGCTTGGCAAATCCCGATTCGTCATATACGCCGGGAGTTGGCTGCAGCACGGCATTGTCCTGCGGCTGTCCATTATGAAAGCCCCAAATCCGAATAACCTTGAGGTTCATCGCCACCATGTCCGCAAATACGTCATCGACCATTTTTTGCGACTTATAGTGGAAATAATAGTTGTTCGTTCCGGCAAAATAAAAGTCTTCTCCGTCCAGCTGAAACTTGCTTCCTGATGTCGTAACGAAAGCATTGCTATCTGCGGCGCTGGCCTTCGTATCGGCCGTCATCCATCCGCAAACGATAGCTAGCGCCAGTGAAAAAATCATAAACCGTTTGAGCTGCTGCTTCATTCGAAATAGCCTCCTTTAGTTTTTTTCATCTGAAATGGAATCGTTATCCTTCTATTATCAAGCAAGGAGCCGCCGCGAAACTAGTCGAATCGTTACCTCTTTCCTATCACTTTAATGACCAAAAATAGCGGCAGCGCCAGCATAAAGGGCCCATGCACCTTCCAAACTGGCGCATGAGCCCTTTGCTTTTTTTCAAATTAAGATGGCTCTACGCCCCATTGCAGGATGCCCGCTGCATAGCCGGTTGTTTTGTTCCAGTCTACATAGCTTGTCGCGCTGGAATTGAATGAATAATCGCCTGTTTGTGTATAGTTGCTCCAATTGTTTTTCGAAATCCGCGTTTGCAGCTCAATGCTTTGGCCTGCTGCAACAGAGCCTGCGGCGCTGGCAAAGCTAATTTCTACGTAATAGTCTGCTCCCGTTACGGCTGTCGGCAGCTTGACGAAGGATGCAAGGACGTTGGCGCTGCCGACGGTCGACCAGTCGCACCAGAAGCTTTGGGCTTGCTCGCCGTCAATCGTGTAATAATAACGGAGCTTTACATCAGCCAGATTGAGTGAACTTGTTCCTGTATTCACCAGTTTGATTTTTGGACTTAGCGTGTTTGTCGTTGCCGCTGTACCGCCGTTGAACAGCTGCACTTTAAAGCTGCCTGCTGGGGACGGTGATGGCGTTGACGTTGGTGTTGGTGTTGGCGTCACTGTCGGTGTTGGTGTTGGCGTCACTGTCGGTGTCGGTGTTGACGTCGGCGTTGGTGTTGGTGTCACTGTTGGTGTCGGTGTCGCTGTCGGCGTTGGTGTTGGCGTTGGGCCAT
Organism: Paenibacillus sp. BIHB 4019; assembly: GCF_002741035.1. Lineage (NCBI taxonomy): Bacteria > Bacillati > Bacillota > Bacilli > Caryophanales > Paenibacillaceae > Paenibacillus > Paenibacillus sp. BIHB 4019. The sequence continues at coordinate 6,974,251 of NZ_CP016808.1, forward strand.
TCACTGTATCGCCGTAGACGATACCGCGGCCATTCGTGCCGATATATACGCGTCCGAAGATGCGCGGATCTCCCGTGATTGTTTCGCCTGTAAACGCATATTGATGCTGGTCATCATTAATTCTCACCCAATTTGCCCCGCCATTATCAGAGCGGAAAAATCCTCTGACTTGATCGATTTGCGCCGAAATATAAAGCGCAGGATACGTCTGGCCTGGCGCCGCCATACCGAAGCCAACAACATCTGCTTCCTCTACGTTGCTAAGCTTCGTAAACGATGCACCTGAGTTGGTCGAATGCCATAGCCCGTATACGCCGCTGGACTCGTTGCCGCCAGCCAGCCAAATATCGCCTTCCACGCCTGGAAGCGCTTTAAATTTCATGTTTCCTGCTGCTGGAAGCCCTGCTGCTGCAGACATCGTGAACGTCGCGCCGCCATCTGTGCTCACATAGAACTTGCCTGCTGCGGCCCCATAAAACTTGTTTTTGTTGACGCGGTCTGAGACCACTTTTGCACCGGCTGGAATGCCTGTGCTTGCTGTCCATGAGTTGCCGGTCGTTTTGGAATAATAAACGCCGACATCAGAGGTGCTCCATACGAGTGAACTATTGTCAGCCGCAACGGCTATAAAGCCGCCGCCCGTTGTTGCGGAGGGCTCTGCATTCGGGCTATACCAGTTCGTTCCGCCATCGTAGGACAGTGCAATCGATTTTTCATTAGGATATTTCGCCTTGTCTGCATTTCCAACGCGCGCAATAAATCCAGCGTTTAGTTCAGCGAAGTCTATGCTTGTGGAGCTGCTTGGACTGATGAACATTTTTGCAGGTGCCGCCGTTAAATCATTATGTCGGTAGCCTGATACATCAAGCATGGCGCTTAACAGGTGAGCGCCGGTCGGCGGGCTAATCAATTCTTTGATTGACGTTTCCTCAATGCCCTTGGCCATAACAGACAAAGCGACTTTGCCACCGCTATCCCAAGCCGTCAAGTTCGTCGTGCCATACACCGTAGCGCCTGTGCCATATAGCATGCGGTCAGAGTTGAAAGGATCAATTTCGATATCGCCAATCATCCAGCCGAGCTTAGGCGATACTTCCGGTGGCGCAGAGCTTACGCCCCAATCGAGCCATGGCGCTGCCGAAATATCCTGCGTGTACGAAAAGTCGCGGTTCGGGTACGAGCTATACTTCCATATCGGCTTCCACGTTGCGCCGCTATCCGTACTGCGATAAAGGTTGGCATCCGGGTACCATGAATTTAGCGTTGCGACGATCAGCGTGCCAGGGTGTTGGGCATCAACCGCAAGTCCGCCATAGCCGAAATAATTATCCGCGCTGCTTGAAGGGACGGGGCTAATGTTCGTCCACACGCCAGTGGCTGTATTCAGCCTCCAGACATCGCCCTTCGAACCGTTATATGGACCTGTGCCGTTGCTATATGTAACATACAGCTGTCCATTTGAATCCAGCTCGCCATGATGCGGCAAATAGCCCGTCGGCTGTCCTGCCACGGCAGACCAGGTTGTGCCGCCATTCGTGCTGCGGTAAATGCTGCTCGCTGTATCTGCTACACCGACATAAATCGTTTGCGTCGCCGTTCCAGGCGAGCCCGTCGATTGGTCAAACGTAATCCAAGCAAGCCCCATTTTGTCCGCCAAATAAGGATAGGTCGGGTCCTCCACAAAATTGCCCGGATTCGGGAATGCCGTTACTTTGCTCCACGTCACGCCATAGTCGGTACTTTTCCACAGGCCGTTGCCGCTGCGTGCCCCAAAATACAAAATGTTGTTTTTATTCGGGTCTACCATCAGCCGCTCGCCCATGGATCGCCCTGGCATATTGCCGCCAATTTTGAAAGGCAGCTGCGTTTCCTGCCAAGTGTCTCCTTTATCCGTGGAACGCATAATATAGCCGTTATGCGGGTCCCATTCATTCGTATAGGAGCCAGCCGCAATATATAGGCGATTCGGATCAATCGGATCGGTTGCCAGCGCATCCACGCCGGTCTTATTCCACTCATCCCAGCCCACGTGGTCCAGCAGCGCCTTCCAGCTGCCAGTTGCTGCGTTGTAACGATAAGCGCCGCCCACATCCGTACGGGCATACAGCAGCCCAGGCTCTTTTTTATTAAAAACAAATCCCGGAACGAAACCTCCGCCCCCGCCAGTCACTACATTTTTCCACGTGTACGCTTCACTTGGTGCCGCTTGCGCCTCTAGCGGGTTGCCGATTATTACGGTGCCGGCGACAACGGTGATCGCTAGGGCCAGCGTGCCCAGCTTGCGCATTGAATGTTTGATCAAATGAATACCCTCCTCAATTGGCATGATATAACGCAAACACCTAAAATATAAATATGGATGAGCACCCACTCCCTTCCAAATGTATACGCTTTCATTTTAGCACATAAATTTTAAGCCAAGCACTATATAAAATGGATATATTTTCATATGAAAATCAGTTATTTGAAGCTCGCCGCACGCAAAAAAAGCTCTGAACCCGGGCGCTCTAGCCAGCTGCGATAGCCTTTGAGCCGCTTCTCCCCGGTTTCAGAGCAGAGCATAATTTCTGTTTAGTTACGGCCGAATAATGCGTTGTTCCTTCGCTGCTTTTATCCACATTGGGAACTCATTCAGCAGCTGATCATACAAATTCTCATCCGACACGGCCGCAATATCATCCAAATGGAAGAAGCTCGCATTATCTACGATTCGCCCCTCCATCGTATCCAGGCGCTTTAATACTTCGAAATTGGAGTTGCCAATACCGACAAACTGCCAGAAAATCGGCTGCACGGCCGAATGGGTAATCGTATGCTTAATCGACTTGACTACCCCGCCGTCGTTAATAAAAATAATGAATACAGGCGTAGGATCATTTTCCTCCACCGTATATTTGCGAATGACATCCTCCATCACCGGAGGCTCATTATTGCGTCCAAACTTATGAATAAGGTCATTGTTTAAAATATGCTTATCGACATATTGGCCAAAATCGCGCTCCGTTACCGACGGCAAACGGCTGTATTCATTATCGTATACCCACACGTCGAGCGTGCCATTGTCATCGAACTTGCTGGCAACAGCCAAAATCCGCTCCACGACTTCCTGAACGGTGCCGTTTTTATACAGCGTCTGCATAGACCCGGAAATATCCAGCACGATGCCTACTCTGGCCACGACGTTTGTCAGCTGCTTTTTCTCCAGTGTGTATTGCACGAGCTTTTTGCGGAAATCGATTTTGCTCAGAGAGGCAGTTTGCACAGGCGCTTCCATTGTTGCAGCCGCAGCGGCCTCTTTCCGAGCTTGGCCAATAGCTGGAGCATGGGACGGCTCATCCTCGCCCGCTGCCGCATTTCCTTCCAGCTCCAGTCCATAATTCAGGCATAATGCGGCAAGCCCGCCGTTAAAGCCGCTGCCGATTGCGCTAAACTTCCACTCGCCATTGTGACGATACAGCTCCCCCGCTACAATCGCCGTCTCCTTCACCAAATCCGCACCGTATTCATAACGCAGCAGCTCTTCGCCCGTATCCAGGTTAACCAGCCGCACATAAAGCCCCGTTACATCCTGAAAAGCATGCCCGAGCCGCTCGCCATCATAGATCGTCACCGTAAAGGCTGCTTTTGCAATTTGCTCCGGCAGGCGCCCAAGCACAAGCTCAATCCCTTCTTGATCGCCGGCTTCCATGCCAAGCTGCTGGCTGCTTGATCTATGCTCGGCCGCGCCATTCGCCGCCAATGGATTGCCATAAAAAATAAAATCCTCATCCCGCTCGCAGCGGCCGCGCTCTGACAGCAGAAACGCCGCAGCATCGATGCCAAGCTCGCTTTTTCCAGCTTTCCAGCCAAACTGCACAGCTAGCTTGCCGAAGCTTTTCCCCTTGGTCACGTCCGCTTTTTGCCCTTTCAGCAATGGCATATATGTATCTTCCTCTCGCCTATTAGATTGGTAAATAAGATCATCTATACCGATTATAGCAAATAGGGCGGCGAATGGAGAAAAAAAGCCTCTTTCCCCGCACGCCCTCGGCATGCTCGAAAAAGAAGCTTTATCTCGGCTCTATGTGATTTCTGCTTGCGCTATCATTGCCTCTTGAATTTATTCCGATTCCAAAATAAACCGGTTCCACTTTTGCTGCCACGCTATATCGTCCCAAAACGGATGATGGGGTGCGCAATTGGAGCAGAGCACCATGCCCCAGAAGCCCAGCTTCATCCCTTTGCGAATCGCATATTCGGCAATAAATTTGCCGACCGGCCCTTCCTCAAAACCCGCATGCAGCGGCGTATACCCTACATACCCTTCGCCAATGACGATCGGCAGCGCCGTTTGCCCCGCCCATTCATGCAGCTCCTCAAAACGAAAATCCGCCTTCTGGAGCATCGCCTGCTTGTGGCTGCCATAATGGTCGTACAAATACAAATCCCATTGATCCGGATCGGCCCAATCGTGCAGATAAAGCAGCTTCATGCCGACAGGATTGCCCTGCATCCGCCATTCCTGCCCGGCCGGAAGCTGCCAGCTCTCAAACGGCGGCGCATCCTCCCGCAGCAGCGATTGCACCAGCTCATTGGGAAACGGCACCGCTTCATTGTCGATGCCTGCCTGATCCATCAGCTCCTGCAGCACGCCTTTAATGTACAGATGAAAATGGGCCACCTGCATATTTCGCGCCACATAAGCTTTCGGGTAAGCTTCATTCAGCGTATAGCTTGCCGTCATTAACAGCTCGGGATGCTGCTCGCGTAGAAATGCGACCGCTTCTTCAATATAGGGCTGCATTATTTGCACAAGGCCCGGCGTATTGGAGCCAGCAACGCCCTGCCCCGTTGCAATGTCGGTCAATTGTCCAAATTCGACCTCATTATGCAGCTCGGCATAAGCGATTTGCTCGCCATAACCCGCTGCCTTCACATATTGGATGAGCTGATCCATCGACTTCGCCAGCGCCATAAACCGCTGGTCCGGCGAAATATCCGCCAGCAAATCGCGCAAATAGGGCTCCGCCAAAAAGCTCGGACTTTGCTGGTATTCCCACGAGGAAAGAATAATATAGCAGTTGTGAGCCTTCGCTTGCTTGAACAGCTCCAATAGCTGCGCATGCCCGTCCAGCTCGGCCCCGCCTTTGCAATTGTACCAGCGCGTCCGCTGGCCCACCTCGCCCAAATTGCCGAAGCGCAGCGGTCCAGGCCGAACGCCCGATTCGGTAAACAGCATGAGCGGCATCGCACAAATGCGAATCGTATTGTAGCCCCGCTCTACCGCTTCTTTATATCTTGCAGCTAAATCGCTGTAAGGCTCCCCCGGCGTCGTCATCGTATACCAAGAGAAATCCCACATTGTAATCGTCAGTTTACGGGGCAGCTGCCTGCTCGCTGTGCTCATATGGCCACCTTTTCTGTCCTCTTTGGATAGGGTGATCTTCTCATCATCCGCTACCACACTAGGTTGTGCAGAGAACGCTTTTTCTTTATGGTACATTGTTCACACCAGCAGGTGCCATGAACAATGTACGGATGCTGATGGAACATATTCGGATTTACCGAGTGATATACCGGATAAGCTTGGCAAGCCTAATCTCATCAGAACTCATTTAATATCCCTCATCGCCAGCCGGCATAAACAGCTCGACGAAGCGCTCAGCCGCAACCGACAGCTTTCTGTCCTGACGTACGGCAAGCCCGATGCTGCGCGGTGGAAGCGGGTCCTCTACTAATAATTCAAACAGCATGCCATTATTTAATTCTTCCTGCACAAAAGAACGGCTAATGAAGGCTGCCCCGTAACCGAGCCTGGCGAACTGGGCGAGCAAATCAATGCTGCCAAGCTCGATATCCGGCTTTACCACCTGTCCCTTGCCCGCAAACCATTGTTCAATAAATTCCCTCGTGCTGCTTCCCGGAGATAATAACAGGAGCGGCAGCTCAGCCAGCTGCTGCATCGACAAAGCTCCACTTGCGGCCGAACGGCGGGCTAGCTCCGCATAAGCCTCCCCAACTACAAAACAATCCTCCAGCACCGCAAGCGTCTGAATATTCAGCTGTGAATCGTTTATGGGCAGATGGATAATGGCACAATCGATTTCTCCTTCCCTTAAGCGCTGCGTAATATCAGGCGTTTTCCCATGCGAAAGCCGGATGCGGATACCCGGATAATCGCGATGAAAGGTATTTAATTGCGGCAGCAAAAGATGCTTAATCAGCGAATCGCTCGCTCCGATGCGGATTTCCCCCTCATTCAGCAGCTTCATATTTTGCAAATGCTTTTGCGAAGAATCCAGCATGGAAAAGGATTGCTCTACATAGCCCAGCAGCGCTCGCCCTTCTTCGGTAAGCTCGACGCCCTTCGACAGTCGATGAAAAAGCTTGAGCTGCAAAGCCTCCTCCATCTGCTTAATCGCATAGCTGACCGATGGCTGCGTAATATGCAGCTCGTGCGCCGCTCTTGTTAAATTTTTGCAGCGTGCTGTATGCAGAAAAATGCGATACCATTCCAGATTGAACATTTGGTATAGACCACCTCTATATCATTTTCAATAAAATCCGATTTCACTTATTTCATTTTCTTCATTATAATCGGGTTTAGACAAGAAAACAAAAGAGGTGGAAATATGGACGGATTCCAGCCCGATTTAGCTGCACGCTCCCCTTGGTCGGCCCATAGCGATAAACAGCAGGTGACCCTGAATCCTCCAAGCGGAGCAATGGAAGGAACGGTGCGCATACCGGGAAGCAAAAGCTTAACTAACCGCGCCCTCATTATAGCCGCGCTTGCCGTAGGAAAATCGCAAATTGACGGTTTATTATTAAGCGATGATTCCTACTGGTGCATTGCCGCATTAAAGCAGCTCGGAGTAAAGATCACTATCGAAGGAGACACCGCTTATGTCGATGGCTGCGGAGGAAACTGGCCTATCTCATCTGGCGAGCTGTACGTCGGAGCTGCTGGCACGATTGCGCGTTTTTTGCCCGGAGCTTTAGCTATTGGAGATGGCGTTTGGGCGATTAAAGGCACTAGGCGGTTGCACGAGCGGCCGCTGGCTCCCTTGCTGGATGCACTGACGCATTTAGGAGCAGCGTTTGAATACGAGCAAGCCGAGCGTTCACTCCCCTTCGTCCTTCAGGCAAACGGATTGCAGGGCGGGACGGTGCTGCTGCCTGGCTCTACATCAAGTCAATTCATAAGCGGTTTGCTGTTAGCCGCCCCTTATGCGAAAGCGCCGATAACAGTGCGCATAGATGGGGAAGTCGTGCAAAAAGACTATGTCGAAATGACCGTTGCGATGATGGCTTTGTTTGGTGCAGCACCTGTTGCATCTCTGGACACAGACGCCCCCTGCATTACGATACCTACGGGAAAATATGAAGCACGCTCCGTTCTTCTGGAGCCTGATGTATCGACCTGCTGTTATTTCTGGGCGCTCGCCGCGCTTACCGCAGGGCGCATAAGAACGGAAGGCATTGACGCCAGCCGTACAAGCCAGCCCGATATTGCAATGCTCGGCGTGCTGGAGCAGATGGGTTGTACGATTGTCCGCGGCGCAAGCTTTGTTGAAGTCCATGGACCAGAGCGTTTGAAGGGCGGCTTTACCGTCAGCATGCAAAAATGGTCGGATCAGACGCTGACGCTCGCTGTCCTAGCTATTTTTACAGATGGTCCCATTACACTGAAAGATGCCGCTCATATTAGACATCACGAATGTGACCGGATAGCTGCTATTTGCACGGAATTGGGCAAACTAGGCATTCGCGTATTGGAATATGAAGACGGCCTAACCGTTTTTCCCGGCAAGCCGCAAGCCGCTTTATTAAATAGCCATGATGACCATCGCATGGCTATGGCCCTTTCTTTAATTGGTTCAAAAGTTTCTAATCTGCAAATTTCCGACCCGGGCTGTGTCTCCAAAACAAACCCGAAATATTTTGAGCAATTGGCTGCACTAGGCTTTCAAATAAACGAATAGACGCAGAGGATGATCGATTATGGCAGGAAACACATTCGGAGAAGCTTTTAAAATCACTACCTTTGGCGAGTCCCATGGCGAGGCGGTTGGTGTCATTGTCGATGGCGTAACGCCGGGCATCGAACTTGATGAAGCCTACATTCAGCGGCAAATGGACCGGCGCAAGCCCGGGCAATCGTCCGTCACCTCCCCGCGCAAGGAATATGATATCGTTCATATTTTATCGGGCATGTTCGAGGGAAAAACGACTGGAACGCCGCTCTTCGTTATTTTGCATAATCAGGATATAAGGCCGGATGCGTATAGCGATATCCAGCATTCCTTTCGCCCGGGCCATGCCGATTTCACTTATTTGCAAAAGTATGGCATTCGCGATCATAGAGGAAGTGGACGGGCCTCTGGCAGAGAAACGGCTGGAAGAGTAGCCGGCGGTGCCATCGCCCGCAAGCTGCTGGAGCAAAGGGGTGTGCAGGTGCTTGCCTATACGCAGGCTATCGGAGGCATTGAATGCGAAACCTTCGATGAGAGCATCATAGAACAAAATGCCGTTCGTGCCTGTGACGCCGCCGCCGGAGCGAAAATGATCCGCAAAATTGAACAGCTCGCAGCCATTGGCGACAGCTGCGGCGGCATTGTAGAATGCCGGATTCGTGGCGTAGTGCCTGGTCTTGGAGAGCCGGTATTTGACAAATTGGATGCGGAGCTGGCGAAAGCGATGCTATCGATTGGCGCCGTAAAAGGCATTGAATTTGGCGCTGGCTTCGCTGCCGCCTCCATGCTCGGCAGCGAGCATAATGACGGGATGAGCAGCGACGGATTTCTCAGCAATCATTCGGGCGGCATCATAGGGGGCATCAGCACGGGACAGGACATTATTTTTCGTATAAGCGTTAAACCGACCTCCTCCATTTCGGTTCCGCAGCAAACGGTCAACATTCACGGCGAGGAGCAGGAAATAAGAACCGAGGGACGGCATGATCCTTGCATTTGTCCGAGAATTGTCCCCGTTGTGGAAGCGATGGTCTGCCTCGTATTGGAGGATCAGTACAAGCGGCAAGCCGCCATGCTCGGCTAGACTTAACTAAGACAGAAATGAACTAGAATAGAACTTGACTGAAAAATAACAAGAGACTGCTTTAAGGCTTCTACAGCCTCAAAGCAGTCTCTTGTTTCACTACTATCCCGTTCTTCTATCAGCGCTCGTCTGGCAGTCCCACTGGACCAGCGGCGGCAATTTCCGCGCTTACGCCAACGAATTTGCGGAAATTATTTTCAAATTGTGCGGCAAGCTTGGCCGCCTGCTGATCATAGGCCGCCTTATCCTGCCATGCTTCACGGGGCAGGAGCACCGCATCCGGCACGCCTTCTACCGTGAGCGGGCAGCTCAGGCCAAATACCGGATCGGCGATAAATTCAGCCTGTTCAATGCTGCCATTAATCGCGGCCGTTACCATCGCCCGCGTATATCGCAGGTTCATCCGCTGCCCTATGCCGTGCGGCCCACCGGACCAGCCTGTATTTACCAAATACACTTTTGAATCATGCTGGGCGATTTTTTCACCGAGCATTTCCGCATATACACTTGGCTCAAGCGGCAGGAACGGCGCTCCGAAACAAGCGGAAAACGTCGCCTCCGGCTCCGTTACTCCACGCTCCGTACCCGCAAGCTTGGACGTATAGCCCGATAGAAAATGATACATAGCCTGCTCCTTCGTCAACCTGGAAATCGGCGGCAATACGCCGCAAGCGTCAGCGGTCAGAAACAAAATAACGTTCGGATGGCCTGCTTTTCCGGCCAGCACCGCTCCTGGAATATGCTCCAATGGATAAGCAGCGCGCGTATTTTCCGTCAGATGATTGCTGTTATAATCAGGCTGCCCTGTCTGCGCATCTAACGCTACATTTTCCAGTACAGCGCCGCTGCGGATCGCCTGCCAAATTTGCGGCTCCTTCTCTTCGCTCAGCCCAATGCATTTCGCATAGCAGCCGCCTTCGAAGTTGAACACGCCATCCTCCGACCAGCCATGCTCGTCATCTCCGATGAGGCGGCGCGAAGGATCGGCAGAAAGCGTCGTCTTGCCCGTGCCCGATAGGCCGAAGAATAGCGCCGTATCGCCCTGCTCGCCTACGTTCGCCGAGCAATGCATCGACAGGACGCCCTGCAAAGGCAGCAAGTAGTTAAGCACGCTGAAAATCGACTTTTTCATCTCGCCCGCATATTCCGTTCCGCCAATCAGCACGATTTTTTGCTCAAAAGAGATGCAAATAAACGTTTCGGACGCTGTCCCGTCACATGCAGGATCTGCCTTGAGCCCCGGAAGGGCGATGACGGTAAATTCAGGCTTATGGGAGGCAAGCTGCTCCTCGCTCGGTCGAATAAACAGCTGGCGGGCAAATAGATTATGCCAGGCATATTCATTAATAACGCGAATCGGCAGGCGGTACGCTTCATCCGCACCAGCATAGCCGTCAAAGATGAACAGCTCCTGCTGCTCCATATAACGCTTAGCTTTTTCATACAATTGGTTAAAATGCTCCGGCGAAAGCGGCTGGTTCACTTTGCCCCAAGCTACTTGCGGCAGCGAAGAAGGCTCGCATACAATAAACTTGTCTTTGGGCGAACGGCCTGTATATTGCCCCGTCAGCACCCGAAGCGCTCCCGATTCCAGCTTCGTTCCTTCGCCGCGTTTAATCGCTTGTTCCATTAGCTGCTCTGTCGTCAATTGATAATGTACGCCTTGCTGGCGCAGTCTCGATTCCATGATGCTCATGCCTGGCTTCCTCCCGTCCCTGTGTATCCGCCTGCCCCATTTCCACTTGCTTGCATATGCCCCGAGCTAACTAGTCCGCCCCCAGACCTCGCCTCCACACATGCCTCTTCCTTGCATTCCGAATAATAATTAGTTACCTTCTTCGTTGGTTGTGTATCAATCAGCGTCATGCAGTGCTTGCAATAAATGGCTCCCATTTCTATACCGTGATTTCGCATGAATCCTTCACCCTTTCCATCATTAGATTGGCTACATCCATTACGCGGCATGCATATGCCCATTCATTGTCATACCAAGCAATTACTTTAATCTGATTGTCCATGACCAGCGTCGAAAGCCCGTCTACCATAGCCGATTTCGAACAGCCAATATAGTCGGCCGATACGAGCGGCTCCTGTGCAAAGCCGATATAAGAAGACTTGCTGCCTTCTGCAGCCGCTTTCAAAACTGCATTTACTTCCACGGCTGTCGTATGGCGCTCCGTTTGAACGGTGAGGTCAATTAACGATACATCCTGCGTCGGAACACGCAGCGACATGCCCTGAATGCGCGAGGACAAATGCGGCAGCACATCTGCAAGCGCCTTGCCGACCCCTGTCGTCGTAGGCACAATAGACTGGGTGCAGGATCTAGCCCTGCGCAAATCCTCATGCGGATTGTCCAAATGATTTTGATCAGAAGTATAGGAATGCACCGTCGTCATCCAGCCAGACTGGACACGGAACGCTTGATCCAGTACATGAAGGACCGGAGCCACACAGTTTGTCGTACAGGAGGCGGCTGATAACAGCTGATGCTCCTCCGGGCGATAAAGATGCTCATTAACACCCATCACAATCGTCAAGTCCATTTGCTTGCCAGGCGCTGTAATGAGCACCCGATCAGCCCCTGAAGCAATATGCTTCAGCGCACCTTGCCGATCATTGAATTTCCCGGTTGCGTCAATGGCCAGCTCGACACCATAACGATGCCACATAATGTTCTCTGGCGCTCTTTCATATACGACCTGTATGGGATGTCCGTTAATGACCAGCTGCTGATCGCGAGTCCGTATATCAGCCTTCCAGCTCCCATGTACCGAATCGTATTTCAATAGATGAGCAATGGTCTCCACAGGATAAACGCTGTTAATAGCCCTCAATACAACTGCCGGATTCGGCTCAGACAACATTTTCCTAACGAGCAGCCGTCCGATTCTCCCCATTCCGCTAATGCCAACCCCGCGGTGCATTTCCTCATTCCCCCTTCGCTTATTTGCTAATAGCATACATCATTACACTTTTATAATACAACATAAATATTTTTATGACGCACTAAATAATTTTTTATCACCTTTAATTGTCACATATATGTCGAATTAATCAGGGAATACCGCTATATGATGCATCACAGAGATAAAGCTTTCGATGGCCACCAATCCCTTGCCTTTACGTACCTGTATCAAGAAATACAAATTAGCCCTTAGATCATTGCTGATCCAAAGGCTGCAATTGTTGTTTAATGGTCGATAGCAACTAAACTCTTCTTTCCTATGATTTATTTCCGCCTTTGCTCGCTTTACTGCCTTGCTTGTCCGAGGTGCGAGTAGTTGTATTTTGTGCGCCATGCCCTTGCTGCTTAGCCAATTCATATCCCTCCTTTCGAAAAACATCCATATATGATTTACAAAACAAGCATTATTATTCACACCTCTATAATGATCGGGAGAATCATTGGCCTTCTTTTGGTTTGGGCAAATAAGAAACGTCCCAAGGTGTCTCTTAACGTCTTCTTCATCATATTCCACTGGCTTCCGTGCTCCTCCAGCAGTTTTTCAACTGTCGCTTCCACAAGCTGATTGATCTCTTGCATGAGCGCTTCGGAGTCCCGAACATAAACAAATCCCCGGGAAATGATGTCCGGACCGGAAAGAATATGCCCTTCCGTTTTGCTAAGCGTGATGACAATAACAAGAATGCCGTCAGCCGAGAGCTGTTTTCGGTCGCGGAGTACAACATTCCCAATATCTCCAATCCCTAATCCGTCCACCAACATATTGCCCGCAGGGATTTTGCTTCCTTTACGTGCAATTTGGTTTTCGATTTCCACGGTCTCTCCATTGTTAACGATAAAAATGTTCTCCTCGGCAACTCCCACCGACCTCGCAAGCTGCTGGTGCTGATAAAGCATGCGGAATTCGCCATGAACCGGAATAAAATATTTGGGCTTCATTAAGGTAAGCATTAATTTCAGCTCTTCTTGGTTGCCGTGACCGGATACGTGCATACCTGTTGCGCTTCCCGAGCCATATATAACATTTGCGCCAAGCAAATAAAGATTGTCAATGATGCGCGCAACATTGCGCTCATTGCCCGGAATAGCGGTTGCGGCAATAATAACCGTATCGCCCGGCATAATTTCGATTTGCCGATGATTCGAGCTTGCCAAACGTGAGAGTACAGCCATAGGCTCTCCCTGGCTTCCTGTACATAGGACAGCAATATTTTCAGGGGCATAACGATCCGTATCTCCGGCATCGATAAGCATATCGTCGGGAATGGTTAAATAGCCTAACTCCTTGGCTACAGAAGTTACATTCACCATGCTTCGGCCAAGCAGGACAAGCTTTCGGCCCGTGTTAGCGGCCGCGTCAACAATTTGCTGAACCCGATGGACGTTAGACGCGAAAGTTGAAATAAACACCTTCTGCTGAGCTTTGCTGAATGCTTCTGTAATGTGATCCCCAACCAGCCGTTCCGATGGCGTAAAGCCAGGCCGTTCGGCATTGGTGCTTTCTGACAACAGCAGCAGCACGCCATTTTTGCCAATATCGGCCATTCGATGCAGATCAGGATATTGATGATTGACGGGTGACATATCAAATTTAAAATCGCCTGTATGTACAACCGTTCCTTCAGGTGTATGCAGGGCAATTCCCAAGCAATCCGGAATGCTATGGTTAGTGCTGAAAAATGACACCTGAATCGGACCAAAGGCGATACGCGAATTCGAATCAATTAAATTTAGCTGCGTTGTACGAAGAAGGCCATGCTCCTTCAGCTTTATTTCAATCAGGCCAATGGTTAATCTTGAGGCATAAATCGGGATATTCAGTTGTTTCAAAAAATAAGGAATGCCGCCAATATGGTCCTCATGTCCATGTGTTATGATTAGAGCCTTTACCTTTTCTGTATGATTTAACAAATAGGTTACATCCGGAATAATGAGATCAATGCCCAAAAAACTCTCGTCAGGAAATTTAGATCCACAGTCAATCACGATGATATCGTCCGCGTATTGTAAAATGTACATATTTTTACCGATCTCATTAACCCCGCCTAATGCAGCAACGGATAGTTTATTCCGCACTTTCACCACAATCAGCCTCCCGTTCTATTTAGTAAAAAGACGCCCGGAATGGGGACCGGGCGTCTTTTTAGTTGCATATGGGTACTTAATTCAACCGTAAACTTTTATTATTTTCTAAATGTTGCTGTTAATGAAGGGCTGTTCCTTTATTAGGCTCTGGCATTTGCGGTGTTTCGGCGGATGGTGAAAATGTATTCAAAATTTGCTGCATATCAGCATCATTTAATTGCGGCACCTGATAATAAGCGTTTTTATTTTGATACATAAAGAGCTCATAGGACATTTCAATAAAATTTTGCACTTGGGATGCGAGTACACGGCGGACAACCGGGTTCGTTGCTTCAAGAGCAGACGTCGTTAACAGCGAAGCATGCTTTTTAACGATGCCTTGCATAAAACTACATACTCCGGCATCATTGACATCGGCTAGTGATTGTATCGGTTTTTTCGGCGAGCTTTGCTTCATGCCGTATACCGTCGGTATTACCTCATTAATCAAATACGTTGATGTTTTTTGGCTTGGCGCCTGCCCGGTCTTAAAGCATTCAGCCGTCAAATTGTATTGCGATTGCATAAATTGATATTGCTTGTCGATAAGATTAAGCAGCTCCTGATCCTGTGCATATGGTCTGAAAATCATATATTGATCCATTGCGCTAATGCTGCAATTCAATACCTCCTGCAAATCAAAAAGCTCATGTCCTCCATGATTTTTGTTCATTGCCTTCTGTGTTTCGTTATTCGCTGTAGTTTGCTGCTGCATCATCAATTCTCCTCTTTGTTATTCCTTCATTTATAGTTGTTAATATGAAAGCTGGAGGCTGAATTTATACATCCCCGTTTTCTAAGAGGCATTTTTACCGATTCGATGGCGCGTTCTCCGTCCCGATTGGGACTTCCACCCTAGAGATGACGATCATGCTGGGCGTACTGCAAAAAAAGCGTTGATGAATGGCCATCAACGCCTACTGCTTCCTGCTTATTGTTTTTCACTAATTGTTTGGACTTATTATTTTGAGTTAATGTTCGACCGTGCCTTCTGCCCCGCCTCCCGTCAACGTGACGACAGACTTCGCTGGAATAATCGCTTCAAACGAATAATCGCCTTGTACAGGAATGCTCTCCCCGCGGACAAGATCTCGACCCGCCGACGTAATATACGGTTCCATGAATGCAATGGAATGGTGCCGATCCATGCCATTCAATGAAACCCGAATGCGCTTGTCATCCTCGCTGTCATTGACGAACACAGCTGTAACCGTCTGCTCTCCTTCATGTACATAAGCTGAACCCAGCAAGCCGCTGCGCGCCTCTTTATCCAGTCCTGCAAGCGAGATGCGCTGCGCACCCGGACGGATAAATTTGCTGTAATTGCCGAGTGCCCACATGATTTTAGAAGTCAGAATATTTTGCTCGTCACCCGCTTCGCTAAAATCAGTATAGATCAGGCCGTCCTTGTAATCGACCTTGGACACCGCTGTCCACCACTGCCAAGCAGCTGCATTTGCTTCAGTCAAATCAAAATGAATCGTGCGGGCCACATGCAAAGCAGGCTCCATGCCAAGGTCACGCCCGGGACCATATTCGCCAAGAATGCAATATTCCGTTACCCAATATTTAGCCTTTTCGTCGTATGTTTTCAGATTGGCAGCCAGCAATTGCCTCAGCTTGCCCAGCCGGTCATCGCCCGGATTGCTGTAATCGGACCAATAGGAATGCGAAGCGATTTTATTCCCAATCGCTTCCTTGAGCACGGGATCGCCGAGCAGCTCCTTAATATATTCCCGGTATTTCCCTGTTCCGAGACTATTGGCACCGCCCGAATAGGTCCCGCTCCCTGCATACTGCCCATAATATTCATCATCCAGCAGCGCTGTAATTTCTACGCCGTCTGGGGCGCTGATTTGCGCCTCAAGGCCGCTTGCTTTCAACTGCCGGTGCAATTCAAGAATGACACGCTTAAGATCGTCGTTGTTATAACGATTGCCTTCTTGCTGGGCCAAATTCCAATCCCAGGTCGGCTCATTAATCGGGCTAATATATTGGAATGCCAAGCCTTCCTTTCTAAAATGCTCTAAAACATCGATTAAAAATGCCGAAAATTTTTCCTCATAACCTTCTTTCAGATTGGTGGAGCCGACTTCTGAGTCCGGCTGGGCATGACCATTTTTAGTCATCCAGACCGGCGGGCTGTTTACGAATGCGATCAAAGTGTCCACGCCCCGATTTTTTGCCGCCTGAAGAAACCATTGCTGACCCGCCTGGCTGCTCCAATCATATTCCCCTTCCTCCGCAAGCTTGAACGATTCCGCCCGCCTCCATGGATCTGGAATACGCGTCTGGTCCGTGTCAATCGAGCCTGCACCGATATTGAAGCGCCAGGCCGACAGCCCAATTCCTTTCTCTCTTGAAAATAGCAAATCCGCAACGCGATTTTTATTTTCTTCCGTCCAATGCTTTCCCAGTGGCTCCATCGACCATGCGTCGGACGCCCCGAAATTATCGATCGTCTGATAGCGGACCGCTGCGTCGAGCGATACATTTACATCAGGCGGCGCCAGCTGCTGGACCTGTGCTTCCTCCTTTTTCGGGCTGCTTGCGCTATCCGAACGATTTGATGCGAAATTGAAATACAAGCCTACAGCTGACGTGAACGCCAAAACGATTACAACTGTCAATTTCTTTTTCATCCGCCTCTCCTATCCGACCAAGCCTGATCGTTCAACACTCTCTACAAAATGCCTTTGCACAAACAAATACAAAATAATAAGCGGCAGTATAGCCATCAGGACGCTGGTGTTCATCATCATGGACATAAAGAACGGATCCTGGACGTAGGAAGCCGTTTCCGCCTGCCCCCCTCCGCTCAGGAATGTAGCAATCGCATAGCCGGAAGAAGCCATCATCGACGACATCACCTTAGGCTCATTCAAATACATGTTCGTAAAAAAAGAATCGTTCCACTGCCACACAAACGAGAACAGCATGACGGTCACCATAGACGGGAGCGCATTAGGCAAGATGACGCTTCTGAAGGTTGTAAAGTAGCCAGCCCCATCCACATAGGCGGCTTCTTCAATCTCTCGCGGAATCCCTTTGAAAAATTGCCGAAAAATATACACATACAAGCCAGTCTTGACGCCCATGCCTAGCGCTGCCGAAATAATAAACGGCCAGTACGTGTTAATCAAATTAGCGGGCTCGCCTTGGATCAGCTTAATCAGCCCGAAAAGATCAAAATTTTTAAATTGCAAATAAAGCGGAACCATAATCGTTTGGGCCGGCACCAAAATGGTAAAAATAACACCTGCGAACAAAAAGCCGCTTCCTCTGAATTTCACCCGGGCGAAGCCGTAGCCAGCAAGCACGCACGTTACCGTCTGAAGCAGCATGACCGCAGAAGACAGCAGCAGCGTATTGAGCAGCACTTGCGGATAGTTCATCGCTTGGAATACAAGCTTGAAATTGTCGAGCGTCAGCGTATGCGGCACCCAAATGACCGTGGAATCATACAAATCATCCATGCTTTTGAATGCAATCGACAGCTTTAATAAAATCGGGTAGACGATGACAAACGATATGCCAAAAATGAGTACGAATCGGACGGCCATCCACAGCCATTTTTTTGCAAATTCTAGCCAATAGGCAGCGGATGCCATCCGATGATGCAATTCTTTTTTCGTTGACTGTTGCATCTCAGCGGTCTCCTTCTCCATGTCCTTCCTCCCTTAAACCGCTAATCTTGATAAAACACCTTGCGTGAAACAATCGATGTCGTTATCCACAGCACAAGTGCAATGACAGCAAAATACATCCACGCCATCGCCGCGCTGAGGCCAAAATCATAGCTTTTGAATGCCGTATCTACAACTAGCCGGCTTGTTTCATCACTAATGAAGCTGTCGATAATCGTATAAACGAGATTCGTCAAAATTAACGGGCTGATCATCGGAAACGTAATTTTCCAGAACGCCTCGTAGCCCGTTGAGCCTTCGATTTTAGCCGCCTCGTACAAAGAAGGAGAAATCGACTGCAGACCCGCCAAAAAAATCAAAATTTGGACTCCCGATTGGCTGATAATTTCATAAATTCGGCTAACGGCACCTGTCATATACTCCACAAAGGTTATACTCACCCCTGATTCGATGAGCAGGACAGCGAGCTCTAGATTTTTCATAATGGACAAGCCGCCGCCGGTTGTATCGTTTGCGCTGCGAACGACGGATTGCATCAAATCTCCGTTCTCGATGCTGGCGATAATGCCGGATGCCAAAATAACGGGGAGGAAGAAGATCGCCCGAGCCAGCACCCGTCCTCTGAACCGCTGATTAAGCAGCACCGCAAAAAACAAGCTGAATATGATGATGAGCGGTGTGTTGACGGCGATATCTACGACCGATTCCGTCAATATTCTGACGTACGATTCATGCGAGAACAAAGCTTCCCGGTAATTGGACAGTCCGATAAAGTCCAGGCTAAAGCCGTCATTCGTAACTTGCAGATTGCTAAAGCTGTACCTGAGCGATGACAGCAGCGGCACCATAAACAGGAACACAAAGCCTGCAAACCAGGGAAGAATGAAATACAGTCCGTAATACCTGTTTTTTTGTTCAAGCGAAAGCTTCCTGAACCTCATCGCTGTGCTTCACCCCCAACCCAATAATCCTTTGCCCTAACTGTAATTCCGCCCACTTGAGCTAGCGCATCAGTATAATTGACGATAATGGTTTTCCCTTGTTCGAAAGTGGTCTGGTACACTCCATCTGCCAGTGCCCGATGATCAACAATCGCTTGGTCTTGCACATCATGGAGAACGTCGTTAAGTTCACCGTATCTTTGCGCTGCTTCGTCGATCCAGCCCCGGTAATCGGCGGAATACAAATGGTCGAACTCCGTCATTTTGATCGCGGATGAATCAGCAAAAAACCACGTGTAATGCAATGAAGAGCCCGTTTCGAGCGCTTTTAGAAAGTTGTAGGTGGAATCTTGGTCATCTGCCATATTCCAGGCGTTTCCAGCGGTATGCACATAACCGTGATAAACCAGTTGAAAGAAAGGAACGCTCTCATCGGTAATATTAAAGCCGCTGCTCGTTATCGGCGCATTCACAATATGCCGCGCATAAGGGATCGAATAAGCGTTTCCGCCTTCCACCAGCACTTCCTTGACGGAGCCGCTCATTTGCTTCAGCTGCTGCTTTACGATCTCTTTCGCTTCCTCGCGATCGATAACCTCGGAACGATTGAAATCGGAGTTCAGCTCGCTGCCAAGATCCCTAAGCGACAAACCAGAGAGCTGCAGCTTCCCGTAATCGTCCATAAATGCTGCTGTCATTTTCGGCAGCAACTTCGGACTGACTACATAACCGGGCTCGCGTTCATCCTCTTGACTGAAGCTGGCCGCGCTGTAAGGATAAATTTCCGCCAGCCTGCCCGTAATGAATCGGGAAGCTTCACTCGACTTTTTAAAGCCTTCCGCTTGCGGAGCTGCCTCAAGAAAAGCCGCATCAGGAAACAGCGATATGCCATTCGCATCGGCATATGCCTTGAGCTTGCTTATACCTTTGCTTCCGCCGAGCTGCTTGTCAACGGAAATCGACTTCGGCAGGTTATGGTTTAGGCCCTCGTTAAACCAGCCTGTATAACGCAGCTTGATGCCGCTGATTTTCTTATCCAGCATTTGGCTCATAATAGTCTCCGCCTGATCGAAAGTCGTAAGCGGCTCATAGGCGTTATAAGGAATGCCTAAGAAAAATTTCTTTTTCGGTATGCCGCCAATCAGCTCGACATAAAACGGTACATCCCCTTCATCCGGCAGCTTCGTTAGGCCCGTTTGCTTAATCAAATATTGGCGATAATGCGCCGCCATGCCCGAATAGCTGGCCTCACCCGTGCCGAGAAAGCCGTAACGGACCGTCATATCCCCGGCAAAAGGCTCCGCTTGAAACTTTTTGACCGTGCTGGAGCGCCACCCGTTCGTCAAGGTAACCTCCTCCAAATTAGTCAGCGTAAAACTGGGAAATACGGTATTGTAATCGTTCAGCCTGCCGCTTACGTCCGCTTCGACCGCGGCAACCGCATCACCCTTTTCAATAATCCCAACAAATGCCCGGTTCTCATATTTCATTCCGAATACAGGCAAGCGCGCAGCTTCCTCTTTCTGAATTTTAATGAGCTGGCTAATGGATGCATCGGAACCATAAAGGGCCGTCCGGAACGGCGCGTCGTAGGTTTTGCCATTGTTGAAACGGATCAGCGAGCCCGATCCATCCGGCACGAACGTATAACCTTCATCCTCGCGTCCGCTTGCGCCAAAAAACGGAAGCAGCGAAAGCGTCTGAATTTTCATCGCAGCCGGATATTCGATCTCGCCCGCCGCAACTGTTGCCAGCAGATGCTCGCCATCCAGCCGATAATGCAAAGGAATCCGAACACTTGCGCTGCCGGTAGACGCTTCGCCATAAGCCGCCTTATCGATTGCTTTCTGCTCTTCGTCATAGCCGATCCGATTAAAGATTTCGGTAACCTTTGCTAATCCGATCCCTTTAAAGGAGGAGTCCCTTCGTTCATAACGCTGCTTTGCCTCATCGTATTTAAAGCGCTTTTCAACTTCTCTTTTGTCCACCGACTGTTCGATTTTATCCAAAATGACGGTTTGAAAGCGGTCCGCGCTAATATATTTAGGGATCGCATCCATATCGCTTTTGACCTCCCCTAGCGTATAGATAATGTCCAGTCCACCGCTTGCCTTCTCTATGGCATACTGGCCGTTCTGAACGCTATGGGTGTAATTGTCATACTTCAATGCATTTCCCGCGCTGTCAAAATAAGCGATCTCGACCTGCACGTTCAGCTTCGTCTTGTTATAGCCGGTTGCGACCGGATCGTCTTCGCGATTTTGCGGATTGGAATACCAAATCGCTTGGCTGCGCTTGTCCCGAACGGCAATTTCCGTCGTTTCGGGATTGACGTACAACGCTAAAAATTCATTTTCAGCTGCTGATTCCATCCCTTCAGGCAATGAAGGCAGCTTGCCGGACTGGCCGCTTGAGCCTGCAAGCCCGCTATGTTGTCCGTTGCTTGATACTGGCTCGGCTACGACCTCGGACGCATATTCTGCGAAATTGGTGCCTTGAGCTATAAGCAAGCAGCCAATAAAGACTGCCGTCATGATGATCGCAAGCTTCCGCTTCACCGTTTGGCCCCCTTTCTTATGCTCGCAATGAAAGTTCCTGATAAATCGTGTATACAAAACTAACGATTTGCTGGATCAGGCTGAAGAAGAGCAGCCCAAGAAAAATAATGACGCCCATCACTACAACTGTTAACAGCATCGTCATGATCGTCTTCGTCACCGTATATTGATGAACCGTCATCGTTCCAATAAACAGCAGCCAAACAAACCATAGCGCTGCCGCCGATTCCAGCAAGTAATAGAATGAAGCCTCGCGCAGCGTAATCACATTGCTGAGCAGCATATTGGGCAAATAAATCAAAATCAAAGGAAGCAGCGCATAACCCGTCGCGATGACAATCTCTTTGAATTTCCCTTCTCCATCCATCAGCGTAGTGAGCGACCAGTTCGCGACACACCACAGAAGGAAAGGAAGCACAATGTACTTTAATTCATCAAAGCTGTTTAATTCCAACGGATGATTATAGTTGACGACATAGCCAGCATACTGGCGTTTCAGAATCATCGTAACCGTCACGGCGAGCAAAATGGCAAGCGCGATCCGGAGCTTTCCTTTGTTCTCGTATTTCAGGTCCCAAAACCCGTCAAAGGGATGGAATGCAACGTGCAGCGAGTACCTAGCCTCCTTGAGAAACCGCATCCTGTTTCAGTTCCCCCTTTCTGAGCCTCATGCTTCGTCGAACGGCGATAACGACCAAAATCAGCGGGATCAGTATCGTCATATAGATCCCAAAGTGCTCGCGCATATATTCCCTGCGATATTTCGTTAATGCTTTGGAGTAATATTCCCTGTCGTTGCCCAGTTTTAGAAAAGTCATCGCTTGCTTATATTCGCCTTGGCGCAGCATCGACTTGCCGATGCCGATATAGGCCATTTCATAGTTCGCATCGAGCCGGAGCACTTCCTTCCACAGCTTTGCTGCTTCATCGTGCTTGCCTATGCTGTACAATCCATTGGCCTCATTAACGAGGCTTCCGAATTTGGTCGCTGCGAACTCGGTAATTCTACCCTGATCGCGGTCCAGAACATACACCCGATTGCCGGAGCTTTCAACCGCAACCGGATTTTTAAACGTGCCCTGCTGATTGCCCAGCTGGCCAAATACGTATAATAAATTGCCGTCTTCGTTATAAGTAAAAATCCGTCCCCGGGTAGAATCAAGCGTCCGGTAAACGCCATTGCCGCTAACATCGATGTCAATGAAGGCCGAGCGCATTCTGCTCAAATCTCCTACCGGGCCTATATTCCCGTTTATCCGAATAACGTCAATGCCCGATGGGTTCAGCCTTTTGACAGGGGCTGAGGTTTGCTTGTCGGCTGTAGTCGTAAAGATGAATCCGTCCAGATCAACATCTACATTGTTAAATTCAATCGGAACAAACCGGATCAGCTTTTCCCGCTGCTCTTTAGTCGATACCGTCTTCCAGAATAAATCTACAGGATCAAACTGCACCCGGTTCGTCCCCATAAAACCAGTAAAGCCGCCCTCGCTGTCAAATTCGATAATGCCCTCGAAGACGCCTCTGGCGACAACGTAAATGCGGCCGGCTTTATCCACAATGACCTTTCGCGGGAAATATTCAAAATTGCTGCTAATGACCTCCGACTTTGGAGCGGTAATTTCTCTGACGAACGCTCCGCTGCCTTCCAGCTCGACGACACGCCTATTTTCAGTATCCGCCACAAAAATATGACCGCCCTCTGTCACGAAAAGGCCTTCCGGATTATTGAAGCCGTCCTGCTTGCCGTTATTCTGAAATTTCTTAATTTCACGGACTGCCTTCCACTCGCTGTCAAGCACGACAATTCGCCCGTTTCCTGAATCCAGAACGTATAAATAACCGTCAGGCGCTGCAAACAGATCAGCGGGAGAGCTCCATGGCCCTACACCTATTTCTTGTCCCGTTATCGTCTTGGATGGAAGATACGCGATTGGCGAATGAACGGTCTCCCCCCAATAGGAATAGGTATACCCCTCATACGGCGACGCGTGGGCCAGCTTCGGGCTTAAGCCGGCGAAGAGCAGCACAGCTGCCAAAAACAAAATCGCTCGCTTTATTTTCAATCCATACGCCCCCATCGCTTTAGTCCTTCATTCCAGATGAAGCCATCGTCTGAATGACATTGCTCTGCGAAAAAACAAACGTCACAATTGGCACGGTCATCATAATCACCGCAACTGCGGCGCCCACCCCTGCGCGGGCAATACCGCCTTGAATGATTTGCCCCATCGCATAATGCATCGTCTTGAGCTGTTCGCTGTAAATAAAGCTGCCTCCATCCGTTCCCCAAAGCATTTGCATCATTAGGATTAGCAGCGTCAGCCAGGCAGGCTTGACGAGCGGCATAACGACCTGCCAAAATATCCGGTATTCGCTGGCGCCGTCGATCTTGGCAGCTTCCAGCAAAGCATCCGGTATTTGCTCCATGAACTGCTTCATTAAGTACAGGCCAAGCGGATAAGCAAATGCCGGAACGATTACCGCTTGATAGGAGTCCATCCATCCCAGCACGGACATAATCATATAATTGGGAATCGCCGTCACATGCGGAGAAAACATCAGCGACAGAACAATAACCGTGAACAGCACTTTGTGTCCGCGAAACTTATGCTTGGCCAGCGGGTAAGCTGCCGCCGATGCCAGCAAAATATGTCCTGCCGTTCCTGCCGCCGTAATAAAAAATGTATTGAAAATATATCTGGAAAATGGAACCCATGAATTTTTCATGACTTGAAACAAATCCGCGAAATTTTCAAGCGTTGCATTTCTGACAAGCAGCGTAGGCGGGAATATAAACAACTCATCAAGCGGCTTAAAAGCATTATTCATGACATAGATTAACGGAACTGCCATAAAGGAGCCAAACAAGCCCAGTACGAGGAGCAGCATCATATCCACCTGCCAGGACCGGTTCACTCTTTTTTTCAGACGCATGGCCAGCTTCATCTCGCCTATTCCCCCACCCTCTTCAGCAACTTTTGAACGGCCAGATTAGTGCCCAGCATGAGCATAAACAATACCGTTGCGATAGCAGACGCGTAGCCCATTTCAAAACGAATGGTCCCGTAATCGACCAAATGGGTCACGACCGTATGTGCCCCATATTGCACGCTTGGAAAACCAGCCAAAGCCATCGCCACATCAGCTACTGCCAAGGAAGACGTAATCTGGATGACGGCGCCAAACATCAGCTGCGGCCTCATGGAAGGAAGGGTAATAAACCACAGCTCCTGCCAGCGATTTTTCACCCCATCCACCGCCCCTGCCTCATACAATGTGCGGTCAACCGTCTGCAAGCCGGCAATAAACGCGAGAAAGCTGGTTCCAAGGCTGAGCCACAGCTGGACGATAATAATAATTTTGAGCATATAGTCAGGATTTTGCAGCCATTGAATCGGCTCGTAAATAAACCCGATCTTCATTAGAAAGCCGTTCATAATGCCATACGAATCGCTTGAAAAAATAATTTGCCAAATAAAGAAGACGTTGCCCGAAATCGAAGGCGCAAAAAACACGAGCGTCATAAATGCCCTAATTTTCGGATTAAGCTCATTGATAAGCCACGCGAATACAAAACAAGCGATATAGCTGACCGGGCCGGTTATGACTGCAAAAATAAGCGTATTTTTAAGTCCAATGAGAAACACATCGTCATTCCAAAGCAGCTTGGAATAGTTTTCCCATCCGACCCAGCGCGGAAATTCAAGCATATTAAAATGCGTAAAGCTGAAAAAGATTGAAATGACGACCGGCAGCACCGTAAATAACAGAAACAGCACCATATAAGGAGCCAGCAGGACAAACAAATGCTTATCCCGCTTCATATCCTTGATGAACAGCTCCCATTTCCGCTGCGGCCTAGCAAGGCGGCCCTTCGGCTGGAGCATGATCTCAGCCGCTATTTTCGTTTTCTGCAAAAGAGTCCCTCCTTAAGTCCCCTCATTTCAAATGAAATTCGTCTCTTTTTTGCTCAATTTCATAGTCGATTTCTTGGACATAATCGTATAAGGAGTCGGCTGTATTCGTACCATTGTTAATGACTTCCCGCAAAGCATTGTCTAAGTGCCTTCCTGTAAAATAGCCCCCCGGCACCTCCGGCACGCCCTGCACCCATTGCCATTGTTCTTCGAGGCTGCGATAATTGCGCGCCGGCCATGGCAGATCCTTGAGCGCTTCGATGTTTGCGGTCGGATAACGCGCCGCAGCGCCCATCAATCCTTCCATCTCTCTGCCGAAACGAACCTGGGCATCCTTGCCTACCCACCATTTCATAAATTCCCAGGCTGCGTCCTTGTTTTTAGCCTGTTTAAGCATAATGGCGGCCGTCCCGCCGCTAGCCACATCCCGGCGAATGGAACCGTCCTGCTGCACGGTGCCCGGAACGGGAACAAACTCCCATAAGCCTTTAATTTCTGGCGCGGATACGCTCAAATAATTGTAGAAGGTGTAATCCTGTATGCCAACCGGCATTTCTCCTGTGCGAAAGCGCATCGGAAAATCAAAGATAAGCGGCAGCTTGTAGCTCGTATAGAAATCGGTCCATTTTTTGAATGCATCTAGCCCGACCTCTGTATCGAGTCCGCTTTTGGCCCCGTTGTTCAAATAGAAGGAGCCGTCCATCTGGTACAAAAGCATGGCAAACGCCCGATTCGCCTCCAGCACAGGAACACCCGTCGTCTGGGCAATTGGCAGCGCGAAATCCATATGATGCTTTTGCAGCACCGGAATCATGGCGTACACATCATCCCACGTTTGCGGCGGCTCAAGCTTCAGCTCCTCGAGTATATCCTTCCGGTAAAAAAGCATATTGAAAATTTGCTGCTCCGGCAGCGCAAACACCTTGTCCTCATAGCGGTAAGGCACTATAGCGCTGTCCCTGAACTGCTGCACGACCGCCCTATAGCCTGAAAATTGCGATAAATCCTCCGCTGCGTTCCGCATGCCGAAATTTACCGGCACATCGTTGCCGACCTGCATAGCTACATCGGGTCCTTCCCCCGCCAGAGACGCACGCAGCAGCACATCCTGATTGACAAGCTTAAGGTTCACTCCCACACCGGTTAGCGGCGTAAAGGTATCGTCGATCATCGCTTTCAGCACTTGAGCCTGATCGCGGCCGGTTCCGATCCATACCGTTATCGATTGCTCATCCTGCGCCATGTTTCCAATCGTATCGTAATCTTCAAAGAAGGAATGAAAGAAGGAAGATACCTCATGAACGATTTTTTTAGAAGCTGAAGCATTCGCACCGGGCAGCTCTACATCAGACGAAGCCAAGGCGAGGTAATCGATTTCAAGCGGCTGCTCCCTCACTTGCAAAATCCAAGCTCCGATGCTGCCAACATTGATTTTGAATTGAGACAGCCGCTTTTGGACGGTTTCCGGTTTTTTGGCCAAATCTGCTAATTGATAGGCGGTTTTATCCAATATGGCCGTCTTGTCGCTCTTCTCTCCTGTCAGGCGCACTAGCTCCTTCGACACGGCATACAGAATGTCGCTTTGCTCCTGAAACACCCCGACCATGTCGGGTATTTGTTTATCTAATTGATAATCCCTGTAAGGATCCGGCACATTGCCGGTAATCATCAGGATTTTGCGATACATCGCATTGATGTCGAGCAGGCTTGCTTCTACTTGGCGAATCAAAGGAGCCATTGCGCCTAAGCTCACCTCAAGCTTCAGCTCATGCTTCCCTTTCGTCATATAAAATAAATAGGGCTTTTCCTCGCTGCCGAGCACATTCATCTGCCAGTCCGAATCATAATAAAACGGAATTTGCGTCATTTCTTGAAACGGAATGGCCCCATCAATCCATAGCGAGCGTGTGGAATAAATGCCCCGCAGCAATTCTTGCCTATTCTTGATCGCAATCCGGTATAATCCATCCTCTGGCGCTTCAATGTCCCATGCGATCCATTGGCCCGGCACCCGCCAATTGTTGCCGCCAATCGTATTCATCTTAATCTTGGATACGTCATATGGCTCTGTAGACGGACTTGAACGGTCGGAAATTGGATATAAGGTCGGAGACGATTTGTAAGCGGCATATTCGCCTTGCAGCTTAATCAAATGTCCGCTAGTCTCCGCATAGCCCTTGGATTTGTAGCCCAGCTCTATCTCCTCGTAAGAGGAAGGCTCCTCATAGCGGTACACTTTTAAATAGTCAATCGCCATCGGTTCTCTGGAAGATACCAGCGTCATCGTGTGCTTGCCAGCCGAAAAATAAAAGACGTAGGGCTCCTCGTAATAGCCCTCTGTATCCCGCAGCAGCGCTTCCTGCCACATCGGCGATTCTATCTGGCGCGGCCGCAGCTCATTTCCCCGGTTATCCTGCAAAATCTGATCACTTTCATTTTTCCATATGCGCTGGAAGGTCAAATTTCTGGCGCTGGCAAACGGCAGCACTCCGTCGATCAACAGCTCCCGCTCGATGGCCGAGCTTTTTCCTTCGATTGGAAAATAGCGAATGGCGATATGATACAGGCCGGATTTCGGCACCTCAAGTTCCCACTCCATGGAGCCGCTCTCTCCCGTCTTGACGAAGTCGCCCGGTTCGCCGCCGAGCTCATGCATAATTTCCGGTTCCATTTCGCTTGAGCTTGTATAATCCGCCCCTTGAATGACAATCTCCTCTTGAGGCCGTTCTTCATCCTTGTAGCGCTGCAAGTAATGGCCATAGCTGTTTTCCGATTCATTTGTCAAAAAGCTCTGGTCGCCGTTTGGATCGGCTGCTGTCGTTGAGTCAGCTTGAACACTCGCTGCGCCGGACTGAGATATAGGGAAAACCAATATCGAAATCAGCATAGCGATAACTATTATCCTAGCGGCCGTTTTTCTGGTAAATACGATTTCCACCTAATTCCCCCCATTTATAAACTGGCGAAATTTTGTTTGACGGCAACCGCCCGGTTTTCCCAATCGGAAAGCCGGGCAGGCCGCTTTTTTATGGGCAAAGCTTTCGGCATTTATTTTTTGTCGTCTTTCTTGTCTTGCTCGCCTTTAAGCACTTTTTCAGCAGCCGCTTGCGCAGGCCCAATGACTTGGGCGACGCCTGTTGCTGGCGTAATTTCGCCTTTGACGAATTTGCCGGTTACGGAGTCGAGCTGATCCTTAATGCCGAGCCCCCCGAAGCGTCCGCCGAACACACGCTGTACCTTTCCATCGTCATTCATGGCGTTAGCGATGGAGCTTTCATCCGGCAGCACATTTTCCTGCCATAACCTGCGATTTTCCTGCCAGTTATCGAAATCCTGAAGCTCCTCCCAAATTTTCACGATGACATCGGCATCCTTGACCCCTTTAGGTATGACGTAAGCTGCCGTTTGACCAAGCGGATCTAAATAGGTGTCTGCCTGCGGTCCCTTAGGAAGATAAACGTATCCCCACTCATCCTTCATCTTATCCTGGAGGCGTCCTTCGATTTCCCACAAGCCGCCCGGATACATCGCAATCGTACCTTCTGCAAAATATTTCGCCGGATCCTCCCAGTCGTTTCCTTCATTTTTCTTCACAACTTTATGCTCGTTATACAGGCTATACAGGAAGTTAAGCGCTTCCATAGAAGCGGGTGAATCAAAAGCTACTTTTTTGTTCGCCTCGTCGTAAATAATGCCGCCGTTGCTGGCAATGAGCAGCTCCGAGAACACATAATGCGCACCGGCAAGGCCATATTGGTCTGCTTTTCCGTCACCATTATTGTCTACAGTCAGCTTCTTCGCGGCATCCAGCATCGCCGTCCAATTCCAGTTGTCCTCGTCCATTAGCTGCTGCGGATCTTTTAAGCCCGCTTCCTTGAAAATCCTTTTGTTATAGAACATCCCGGTATCATTCGGGTTATACCAGCTTTCAAGTCCAAATACATGATCCCCGCCAAAGCGCATCGCTTCAACGACATCCGGTGCAATTCGCGTATCTTTAAGGTAATCTTCCAATGGCGTCAAAAATCCCCCTTGCATCAGGCCCCATATGAAGCCGTCAGGCAGTCGGACAATTTCAGCGAAAGGATCGCCCGACATTACAGAGGAAGACAGCTTCTCTGTAGTCGACCAATATTCCGTATTTAAGTATTTGATTTTCACGTTATATTTTTCTTCCACTTTTTTGATTCTTTCACGTGCCAATTCATCCGCTTCAGAATCTCCGTCAGGGGTAGCATCCCACCAATGCGAGATGCGAATTTCTCTGCCGCCCAAATCGGCAGCTGGAGGCTCAGGCTCCTGGCTAGGAGCAATCGTTTCCTCCGCAGCTGTTGCCGTTGCCGAGGCGGCAGGCGCTTGGGTAGCTATTGCATTTCCCGCATTGTTGCTACTGCAAGCAGACAGAATCATCAATCCAGCCGTTAATAAAATAAGCATCATCGATTTCATCTTTTTCATCTGTTTCACTGTTCAGCACGCTCCCCTTAATAGATGGTCATTTAAATGTAAAGGCTTTCATGAAACCCATTTCAGTATAGCTCGCATCCTTACTATGGTCAACATTAAAGTTTAGATCTTCCAGATATGGATTGATGCGAATATTCGCTGTCTCGCTCATTCCATTAGGCCTAAAAAAAAAAGAGCAGCAAGCCATAAACATCTGGCTTGCTGCTCTTTCAGGGCGTTGTTGCATCAGGCGCGGAAAGCTCCCCCATGCAGCCTTCTAATTCGAGCTGACCTTCTTTTGGCCGCTCCGCGCTTCCGTACTTTGCCGAACAATAAGCTGTGGAGCCAAAGAAGTAAGCTGCTTGACCTTTTCCTTCTTCATGATCGCTTTAAGCACTTGAACCGCCATTCGCCCAAGCTCATGCGCCTGCTGGGAAACGGTAGTGAGCTCAGGGATAAAATGATGCGCCAAAGGAATATCATCAAATCCAACAATCGAAATGTCAGTTGGAATGGTAAGTCCAGCCTCTGTCGCCGCCTTAATTGCCCCGATCGCGGTATAATCGTTGACGCAGAAAACAGCGGTTGGCCTCTCTTCCATGTCGAGCAGCTTCAGCATTTGGCGCTTGCCCGAATCAATGGAGAAGCTGTCCGGCAGCAGCCAATTTTCCCGAATTTCCAGCCCTTCATCCTTCATCGTCTTTCGGAAGGCCCGCAGCTTGATTGAAGTTGTCGTCATATGGCTTTCCCCGCCAATGAAGCCGATTTCGGTATGCCCCAGCTGGGTCAGGTGCCGGACCGCGAGAGCAGTACCTACCGCTTCGTCCGTAGCCACTCTAATCAAGTTCGTATTGCGCAGCCCGCCGTTAACGAGCACAGTCGGAATGATGCTGGCATGCTGCACGAGCTCCTGCACCAAATGCTCATCGCAGTTTTTTAAATTAATTCTTCCCCCTAGAAAAATAACACCATCGACGCGTTTCTCCCGCATAATGCTGAGATACTCCGATTCTTTCGCGTAATCCCCGATAGAATTGCTAAGCAGAAAAGTATGTCCCGACTGCTGTCCCTCCTCCTCCGCTCCAGCGAACACTTCCGGGAAAAAAGGATTGGTCAGATCAGGAACAATGACACCAATAATGCCGGTTTCTTTTTTTAGTAAGCTTCTGGCCATTGCGTTAGGCTGAAAGTTGTATTTTTGAATAAGCTCTTCAATCTTGGCTCGTGTAGATCCCTTTACCGGGGCGGTATCGTTCAATACCCTGGATACGGTGGCAACCGATACTTTGGCCTCTTTGGCAATATCATAAATGGTGACCTGTTTCAAGCCCAACGCTTCCCTTCTGCTATCATATATCGTCCCATTATAGCAAAATCGGACATGTTATGTAATGGATGGCATCCCTTGCAGCTAATAGAGAAAAAAGGGGCGGATAACAAATAAAAAACATATAAAGAAAAGGACTGTTTCTTAGTAGTTAAAAACTACTTGAAACAGTCCTTACTCTTCCATTCATAATGCGCGTGGAGGGACTTGAACCCCCACGTCGTGAAACGCTAGATCCTAAGTCTAGTGCGTCTGCCAATTCCGCCACACGCGCGCGATGTTCGCTAACAGCGAATAAACATAATATATCAGAAAACATCGCATCACGCAAGCATTTTTCAAAAAAAGTTTCAAAAAAATAATTTGGACTTCTATTTAGAGCCGGAATTAAGCTCCTTGTTCGCCTGCTGCCGTCACCTTCACTCGCTTAATAAAGAAAGCAATAGCAAGCCCAACAAGGGCAAGCACCATGGCAAATATAAATGCATTTTGCACGCCAACGGTCAATCCGCTAACCAAGTTGGCTGGCGATTCCGGGTTTCCTTCTGCTGACTTGAGGAATTTTTCCATTCCTGCTGTCATGATACTTACTGCCAGCGCTGTACCAATGGCACCCGCAACCTGCTGCAAGGTGTTCATAATCGCTGTTCCATGCGGATACAGCTCAGGCGGAAGCTGATTCAAACCATTCGTTTGCGCCGGCATCATAATCATCGAGATCCCGATCATCAGCAGGGAATGCAGCACGATGATCAATGCAGTCGTCGACGCGGTAGAAATATCAGAGAAAAACCACAGTACAACCGCTACAACCAACAGGCCCGGAAGAACGAGCCATTTTGGTCCATACTTATCAAACAGTCCGCCCATTACAGGAGACAAGAAGCCATTAATAAGCCCGCCTGGGAGGAGAAGCAGCCCAACGGTCAACGGGCTCATCATTAGGCCGCGCTGTAAATACATAGGCAGTATCAGCATGGACGACAAAATAACCATCATGCAAATAAACACCATAATTAAGCCGATCGTAAACATAGGGTATTTAAACGTCGTCAAATTAATCATTGGCTCTTTCATTTTAAGCTGGCGGATAACGAATAAAATGAGCGCAACGATACCTACGGTCATCGCGATAATGACCTTCGCGCTGCCCCATCCACCCTCGCCTTCTCCCGCGCTGCTAAAGCCGTATACGACACCGCCAAAGCCGAGGGTGGACAAGCAAATCGACAATATGTCGATACGCGGCCTAGTCAAAGTAGAAACATTTTGCAAATAGACAAGCCCTACAAATAAGGAAATAATCAAAAACGGCAAGGACACCCAGAAAATCCAGTGCCAGCTTAAGTTAGCGATCAAAATACCGGCAAAAGTGGGCCCCGTTGCTGGTGCGAACATCATAATGAGGCCTATAATCCCCATCGCTGCGCCACGCTTCTCAATCGGGATAATGACGAGAATCGTATTAAATAATAGCGGCAGCAGCAGCCCTGTTCCCGTTGCTTGAAGCACACGCGCAATAAGCAGCGTTTCAAAGTTCGGTGCAAGAGCCGCTACGAATGTTCCTATAATAGAAAAAATCAATGACCATACAAACAGTTGCCGTGTTGTAAACCATTGCAGCAGCATGCCTGAAACCGGCACCAGTACTCCCAGCGTCAGCAAAAATATAGTCGTAAGCCATTGTACAGTGGCCTCGTTAACGCTCAAATCTCTCATTAAATCAGTCAATGCTACATTTAGAGCGGTCTCACTAAAGAAACCGATAAATCCGCTAAGCAATAGCGAAATCATAATCGGCATGACTTTGTAAGTCTTATTGGGTGAAGTTGAAGTCTCCTGCATCGTTCCTGCTTGCACTTATGTCATCCTCCTGCGAATTAAAAATTCATTTGCTGTAAAACCTGTCGTTCTAGCTTGCTGCGCCACCATTAACAATTGACGGCACGAGACGCGAAATATGGACGAGCGGCTTCTCATCCCCATGAGTGATAGCCAAAATGAATGCACCTTCCACTAAGGAAAGAATAACATTGCTGATTTCAGCAGCGCTGCTGTCATTCGTGCCATTGTTAACGAGCTGCTGGGCAATGTACTGCTGCCATTCAATAAAAACGACTTGGCAAGCTGATCTCAGTCTTTCGCTAATGAGGCATGTCTCAGCAGCCATCCAAAAGCTGAACGGCATAAATCCTCTAAACTGCGATTGCTTCCCATCTTGAATGATGTCGGAAATATGGGCCTGAATGGCTGCTACCGGGTCAGAATTCTGCTCAAAATTTATCCGCCATTTTTCCAGCACAGAATTCTTAATCGTTGAAATACATTCAACCGCCAGTTCCTCCTTGCCTTCAGGGAAATAGTAGTACAAGGACCCCTTCGGACAAGAGCTTTCCTTAATAATTTGATTTAACCCCGTTGCATGATACCCTTGCACACAAAACAGCTTCATAGCTGTATCTATGATCTGCTGGCGGGCATTCGGCTTTGAAGCCACCTTTTCACCACCTTAATTATAGAGAACGGTCTATTTAATTAAACGTGAAAAAAGGCAGGCTGTCAATGCGAAATCTCTTATTTACAGCACTAATTTTTGTTAAGATTTAATGTTGTCGTCCCTACTGCTGCTCTGCTTAATTCACCTTTGGCCATGTCGCCTGCCAATTTTTCTTAACGATTCTTTGTTCGTATACGTGGTAATTGCCCGTCCCTTGCTCATAATAAACGGTAGGCCTAAG
Organism: Paenibacillus sp. BIHB 4019; assembly: GCF_002741035.1. NCBI lineage: Bacteria > Bacillati > Bacillota > Bacilli > Caryophanales > Paenibacillaceae > Paenibacillus > Paenibacillus sp. BIHB 4019. The sequence goes on from NZ_CP016808.1 coordinate 7,007,959, forward strand.
CACAGCTTGCAGGACATCAGATACTCCCCATGGAGCTGCTAGCTGAAGCTGCCCGCTCGCATCCAGTGCCACGCCAAGCGAAGTCGCCGTTTCAGGAAATTTGGAAATCGCATCCACGGAGCAGGAATAAGGCGGCAAGCCGCTGACGACATGCATTCTCGCCTGATTTTTCACTGACCAAGGAATTTCAGGTCTCAAACTCCGCAGTTGCTGCTCTAGCTGCTTCTCGATAGGCTCACTTAGAGAAGCCGCATCGTAATAAATAACATCCACATCCGCAAGCGGCGTCCGCTTCTTATAATCATGCAGCACATCCCACAATTTGGAACGCACAAACCCGGCGCATACCCACCAGTCCGGCAAATCGAGCCCCCTCACCGTATGCAAGATGTCCATCATCCAGTCGTCTTCCCGGATGATATCCATTATGTATGACTCTTCATTCATCAATCCGCCTCCAATACCGAACATATATTCTCATATTAACTGAAAAACCGCTTATTGGGAAGAGCTTTTACAAGATGAAACGGCTGGGATCGTCCTTTGGCGGCGTATTTCAATCCGAGAAATATAGAGAAGGTATCGCGCAATGCTATACTTTCCTATATTTCATAAATGCAAAAAAAACGCCTTGCCAGGCTGACTACAACCCGGCAAAGCGTTCGAAAAACTTGAAATATAGAAAACCATGTTCTGTTGAAGCTTTCGCTGCACTGCTTTAATTTTTCAGCTTGTCTTCGTCATTTTCATCCCATTTTCTGGAGTAAGCCTTATTCGTAATCCAAAAAGTAATCCATGCTAAAATGCCGACGATAACAACCGCTGAAATCCATACGCCAACTGGTACGTCCATAATACTGCTCCCTTCTGCTGTACAGCCGCTCTTTTCCTTTACAATGTGCTCTTAAAAAATACATTAGACTGCGTGGATTCATTAACATGCAGTTGAAACACGTCCGGCCGGCTGTAATGCCCGACCACATCAAAGTCAAATCGGCTTTCGGCGATTTTCGACATATCCAGCTCTGCCACGAGCAGCGCCTCCCGCCCATAAACAGGCTCTGCTATATATTCCCCTAGCGGCCCAACGATAGCGCTGCCGCCCCTGCTCAGCACCTCATCCATCTGCTCCAGCTCGGCAAAGCTTGCCAAATCCTTCGGATACAAGGACTTCGTAGCAAACTGATTACTCGACAGCACATAGCAGCGGCCTTCGCAGGCAATATGACGAATCGTCGATTGCCATGTATCGCGGGCATCCGCAGTAGGCGTTATAAAAATGTCTATACCTTTCGCATACATGGCGGTCCGAGCTAGCGGCATATAGTTTTCCCAGCAAATCAAGCCGCCTATTCGTCCAAAAGGGGTTGGGATAACCGTTAGCGTGCTGCCATCTCCTTGCCCCCAAAGCAGACGCTCCGCAGCTGTAGGAATAAGCTTTCGATGTTTGCCAAGCAGCCTGCCATCAGGACCTACATACACGATTGAATTATATAAAGTCGCACCGCTAAATTCCTGATCGCGCTCCAGCGCACCAACGATTAGATATAAGCCATTTTCGGCAGCAATTTCCCCTAACCGATCGGTATCCTCGCCCGGAATTGTTATTGCACTTTCCGCATAACGGCGAAAGTCTTCCCGTCCCTCTGCTGTTCGGCTTCCAACGCGATTCCCAAACGTCATGCCGCGCGGGTAACCGGAGATAAAAACTTCAGGAAACACCAGCAGCTTGACCCCTTGTCTGCTTGCTTCGCCGGCATAGGCAGCTATTTGCTTGAACGCCGATTGCTTATCCAATAAACTAGGCGCAGCCTGCACAACGCCAACTTTCACCTTGTGGTGCTCCATATGTTCATCCCCCGCCCTAAGACAACTGCCTCTACATGGGCAGCCACCTTTCTTATTAACAATCATAAATGGATTGGCTGATCATGTAACCATCCATTTATCAACTAAAATGACCATCCAATTCGCCAAAATGTACTATAATGAATGGAATAATTCGAATTAGACAAATCGATAATGAACGGGGTGTAGGCATGACGTGGAAGCTGGATCGAACATTAAAAACGCCTGTTTACTTGCAGATTGCCGAGCTGCTGGAACGCAGCATTGCCTCCGGCGAATATCCGCCAGGCAGCCCGCTTCCCTCCGAACGCAAACTGGCGGAGCAATTAGGCGTTAATCGCAGCACGATTGTACAAGCGTATGCCGAGCTGCGCTCAGCCGGCTTGGTGGAAAGCAAGGTAGGGAGCGGCACAACCGTGAGCCGCAGTAAATGGGGGATATCCCCCTCGCATACGCCGAATTGGCGGCAATATGCAGAAGGAGGCAGCTTCCTGCCTAATTTGCCCTTTATGAGGCGCATTCGTTCATCCATGCGGCATCATGGCCAAATGATTGACATGGCGAGCGGCGAGCTGGCGGAGCCGCTGTTTCCGAGCGGACTGCTCCAGTCCATTATGCAGGAGCAGCCATTCACGGAGCCGCTTGGCTATGATCATCCACAGGGCAATCCGCAGCTGCGGGTGGAGCTAAGCGCTTTTTTGCGGAAACAGGGCATTGCCGCTCCTGAAGCTTCTATTCTCGTTACTTCCGGCTCGCAGCAATCGCTCTATTTAATAACGCAATGTTTGCTTGCACCAGGAGATGCCGTTGCGATCGAAGATCCCTCCTACTGCTATTCGCTGCCGATGTTCCAATCTGCGGGACTGCGTATTTGCCGTCTTCCGGTTCATCATGACGGCATTGATCCGGATGATATTGCGCGATTGTACCGCGAGCATCGCATTCGCATGCTTTTTCTCAATCCGAACTATCAAAATCCGACAGGCACTTCTTTGAGCATGGAAAAAAGGCAGCGCGTATTAGCCATAGCTGCCGAGCTGCGTATTCCGATTGTAGAGGACGACCCGTTCAGCCTGACTTCCTTTCACCATCAGGCTTTGCCATCACTAAAAGCGCTGGACAAGGAGGATATCGTGCTCTATATTGGCTCATTATCCAAAATCGCGGCATCGGGCCTGCGAATCGGCTGGCTGGTCGCACCGCAAACGGTTGTGAGCCGCCTCGCCGATGCGAGGCAGCAAATGGACTTTGGCCTTAGCATTTTGCCTCAGTGGCTGGCTGGCCGCCTGCTCGCTTCAAACGAATTTCCGCTGCATTTGCAAATGTTGCGAAAGGCGCTTGAGGCCAAGCAGCAGCGAATGATCGGTGCGCTGGAGCATTATTTTTCAGAAAAACTCGCATTTACCGCGCACCCAGGAGGGCTAAATCTATGGTGTAAATCCAAGGAGAACATCAGCGATCATCGCCTGCTGGAAGAAAGTATTCAGAGAGGGCTTGTGTTCGTTCCTGGCAGTGTGTATGGCTCGGAGGAAGGCTTCATTCGTCTAAGCTATGCCCGGCCGGAGCCCGAGCAAATGGAAATAGGAATCGAGCGATTGGCAGCCGCACTGCGCGCCAGCTTGGCCTCGAAAAGCTGAAGCCATAAGGCTGGCGCCATGAAGCAAGGATATTTCAGGAGAGTAGGCAAGACGGTTAGCATGAAACCAGGCAGCTTTAAGAGCGCCACAATATCGTCTTGTTTCTGCCAGAGAGCTTAGCCTGATACAAGGCCTGATCGGCATAATCAATTAGAAACTCCTGTTCAACCTCCGGATAACAGGCAATGCCGATCGAGACGGTCACACCTACCGTTTCCTTGTCATTAACGGGAATACGGCAGCTCTCAATTTTGCTGCGCAAATTTTCTGCCAAAGCATAAGCGCCGGACGGTGAACAATTAGGCAGCAAAATGGAAAATTCCTCGCCGCCATAGCGCGAGGCGACATCCTCTGCCCTAACCGTGCGCCTTACAATAGCCGCGAGTTCGCGCAAAACAGCATCTCCTGCGGGGTGGCCGTACGTATCATTTATTTTTTTGAAATAATCAATATCCAGAAACAGGAGAGCAAGCGGCTCCTTTCCGCTCTCTGCCTGAATAAATAAACGGTTAAACTCCGCATCGAAAGCTCTGACATTAGCCAGCTGAGTGAGAAAATCCGTTGTCGCTTCCTGCTCCTTTTGCTGGAACATCTCATCGCGCTGCGTCAAATAACGCACGCAATATGCGACGACAAGGCCGCTCGATAGCATCGGCGGGAACAGATATTTTAAAATCGGGCTGGACCATTCCATTCCATATGTATAACAAGCATTTACATAAAGCAATGCCAGTAGCACCAGCAAAGAAATGCTCCATTTTGTCCAAAATCCGCCTAGGCGCTTGTTTACAAAAATAAGGCCTGTTAATACCCCTAGCAAGAAAATAAATGCCGCAGCGGCGATGGAGGCGTCATTTAAGCCGCCAAACAGCAGTATTCGTCCCCCTGCAATAAGAACAGATGCCAGCATAGAAGCATGCAGGCCCCCGTAATACGCAGCAATTATAATAAAGAAATATCTAAAATCAATGATGCCGTGCTCGGATACTGGCACTCCAAACCACATGATTAAGATGCCGCAAACGCCGTATACCACGCCAAACAAAAGTTTCTTTCTAACTTCGAAGCGAAATAAATCCATATGAAGCAGAGCATTTATGAGCTGCTTGCTGAAAAAAAACAATGTGAATGTAACGGATAAAATCGTTATTATTATCATAAATGTCCTTTACCTGCCTTGCTGCAACGGCGTTTTCCACAGAAATAGCATGCGGCTTGCCTTAAGGCGCAACTTTGAGAATATGCAAACTCGTATCTCTGCTTAAATCAATAAAGTCGTCATTCATTTTCACTAACGGTCTAAGCGCATTTTGCGGATTGATCAATACGATGGAGCCGATTTCATTGTTGGTGAGCAGCACTTGATGCCCTAGCATCGACTGCATCATTTTGTCCATAAACAGCTTGCTGATTTGCGGATCAAACTCGCCAAAAATATTATTGTTCATTTGGATAAGCGTCTCATAAAAGGGCAGTGCTTTGCGATATGGCCGATCAGAAGTCATTGCATGGAAAACGTCAGCTACTGCTACGATTTTGCTAAGCGGGGCGATTTGCTCAGAGCGCAGGCCGAGCGGGTAACCGCTACCATCTTGCCGTTCATGATGCTGAAGCGCTACCAAAGCTTGAATATGATTAATGCCAACCGTTTCTTTTAGCATCTCATAGCCAAATATCGTATGCTTTTTCATCAGGTCAAACTCTTTCGGATCAAGCAATGCGGGCTTGTTCAAAATTTCATTTGAAATTTTCGTTTTGCCGATATCGTGGAGCGTGGCCGCCATCGTAAGCTGCATGAGATCGCGTTCATCCATATCCATCCATTTTCCAATTAATGTAGATAATACACCTACCCCTATATTATGGCGGTAAGAATAATCATCTTTGGATTGCAAAGCTCCCAGCAATTCGTAAAAATCAGGAAGGTCCGTCAGCTCATTTATCGAAGGTATGATTTTTTCCCGGATCTGAAGCACTGGAATTTGCTTGGCATAACGAATTTGCTCAAATAGCTCCGCCATGTATTGCGTACAGTTGTCCATCTTTCCCTGCGCCTGCGATTTTCCCTTGTCCCGCTTAATATCTCTTTCTTCCAGTTCAATCGCATGACGATAAATCAAATCCAGCTGTTCCTGATCCAATACCGTATGGACAGGAGCAACTAGCACCCCGTTATGGTTAAATAAATCTAGAGCCAGCTGCTTTCCCAAAAACAATTGATTGCCGTTGTCCATCTTCAAAACACCTGCGCTCTCAAATGAAGAATATGTATTTATACCTACTCTTTCATTATACTTTACAGGTTTGAAACTTTTTTGAATTTTATTGCATTATCTCCTCAAGCAGCGAAAATTTTCTTCTTACAGCTTATATTTTCTCATAAGCGGAACGCCGGCCGCCAATAAAAGCTTGCTAAGACCGCTCCATACCGCTCTCCTCCCTGCCGAAAGATGCCTGATGTACACCGCACTGTATTCCATTTCCGCTTCCGCCCCGCGAATGCGCTTAAAATTAGCCGCCCCAGAGCTGAGATGCAGCAGCTGTCCGCGATCCGCAGCGGCTTGCATCGCCAAATGCATCAGTATTCGGTAAAGGCCATTATGCTGGGGAAGCGCCGTATTGTAGCCGACCAGCGGTACCGATATGACCTCCCCATGAATAAAACAGCCCATCACGCCTTGCAAAACCCCTTTCTCATCGCGGAGCCCGGTCATTTCCAGCAGACCTTTCTGATGGCAGTGGCGAATATATTCAGCGGTAAACTGGGGATTGAGCGCCGAATATTTGCCCACATACAGCAGGTCATACAGCTCCGCAATGCGCTCATAGTCCGGCTCGCCAAGTTCAGCATGGGGTACGATACGATAGCCAGACTGGGCGAGCAGCTTGCGGTCCCACTTCGTATTCTTTTTCTTCAAGTACAACGGATCGGCTCCATTGAAAAAATAAACCTGCCTGCTCGGGACCAGCACATAGCCCTGCTGCAGCAATTGCGCAAGCAGCTTCTCATTTGTGCGCCTGTTCAGCGAACGATAAATAATTGCATGCTTCGGATAGCTTGCTGTTAACGTCTGTGTAGCTCCCTCCAGCTCATACGAGCTTATTTCAGTGTACAAATTCGTTGAAAGCAGCCAGTTGTTCACATGGACGTTTCGATCAATTTGAGCCCAGCGGAGCAGCGGCGCAATCGCCTTAAGCAAGGAGCCGCACAGGAAGCGCAGCAGCGGATTTTCCAACAAATAAAGCTCTTCTTCCGCATACTTGACATACGTTCCATAAGGGGAGCACACATAAGAATTGTCATATTCCTGCTCATTAACCGTCAGGGGCAGCCATGCTTGGCCCGCCTGCAGCAGCCGCAGCTCCGTGCGCACGTTGCGGATAAATAATTTTACCCCGTTTTGCATCAAGGGAAGCATATAATCAGCCGCTTTATTTCGTTCCCCCTTTTTTGTTGCGGCAAGCGCTGTTATTTCTGTAAGGTCCAGCTCTTTAACGACCGTCTTAGTTAGGGGCAAAGCTGACCCTCCTTTCTTTCCTTCATCCGTTCTAAACCTTCCACTTTCGCTCTACCCGCCGCAGCTTGCGCAGCCCCTGATCCGCTTCATATGGGACAAATGCAATCAGCGGCGCCATGCAGCCGCGTGAAGTAAACAGCTTGGACAGCGCAGCGGCAAGCTCCGGGTGCAGCTCCTCTGGCGCTCCATCGACGCGCAGAGCTACTTCCAGCTGCCGATCCGATTGCTGAACGACCTTGTATTCCTTAATACGCTCTGAGGACATAATGACCGCCCGCCTTATAAAATCGGGAAAAATCGGCACAAGCCGCTGTGTATCCGCATCGCGTCCATAAAATAAATCATCCGTCCTGCCTTCAATGGAGGCAATCGCCGTAAAGCTGGAGCCACAGGCACAAGGCTGCGTCGCCTCCGTCAGCAAATCATTAAGCCGATATCGCACGATAGGCTGCGTTTCCCGTGAAAAGTCAGTAATGATTGGCGAGAAGATACGCTGCTCCTCGTCCACATATTCCTTCTCAATGACGAGTATATCCTCGTTCAGATGCAGGGTGCCCTGTGAGCAGGTAGCAGCGAGGAAGCCTTCTGTACATTGATAAATTTGATCGACGCGCACGCCAAAAGCCTGCTCAATAAGCTGCTTGTCCAGCGGCTCAAGCACTTCTGCAACCGAGATCACTTTACCCGGCGCAATGAACAGCTCTCCGGCAAGCTGCGCTTCAGCGAGCAGCCGCAGCATGGACGGCGGTGCAACCAGCAGCGTCGGCTGCTGCTCGCTTAACAATCGCACATTGTCCTCTACTGGATGGATCATGTCGTAAAAACGGAATTGCAGCCGCTTGGAGCGCACGCTTTGGTACAAATGGCTGTCCGCCCGCAGAAAAAAAGCGATCCGCTGCCGCACAAGCAGCGAGGCTGGCAGCGCCTTTGCCAGTACCGTTCCCGCCCATGCTGCGCGTTCCTTGGCACTGACCAGAAACAAGCCCCGGCTGCCTGATGTGCCTGACGACAGGCCGACCGCAATATCGCCGATCTGCGCGGAGAAGTCCCGTTCCCGCTCGGCGCGCAGCGCGATTCGGAATGCTTCCTCCTTCGTAATACCCGCTGTGTTCAGCTGGTCAAAATGGTCCATCATTACCGCTTTATCGATCGTTGGGAAGCTGCGCCAATTATGTGCATCCAGCCCTTGATAATAGCTTCGGTAAAAGGGCGATTGCTGGCGTACCCGCTTCACAAGTGCCACAACTTTGCGGTGCTGCCAGGCTTCCAGCGCCTTCCGGCTGCGAAAGCGCCGGGAGCGCACCCGTGTCAGCACATAATAGACCAGCAGCCTTAATACTCTCATGCTCTCGCCTCCTGCCACGCTGTGCAGCGTTTCCACGTTTCCCCGCAATGCGTGAAAATTTGCTGGAGCTCCGGATTTCTCCGTTTCAGCTCGACGAGCCGGTCGAACGTTTCCTTAAACTCCTCCCGGTTGTCGAACACGATGGAGGCTAGCGCATGAGGAGGGCGATTTTCCCGCACCGCCGCCTCCGACCAGCTGGCGTCTGCACCGAGCAGCAGCTCCTGCCCCGTATCGCCCTGCAGCAGCAGCCCGAATTGGTCGGCCGCATGGCCGGACAAACGGATAGCCGTTACGCTTCCATCATTAAATAAATCGTATCCCTTATGGAAGGGGGCATATTTCGCTGGCAGCTCCACCTCGTTTGACTGCTCGATCCAGCGTGTCCGCTTGGCAAAATCAGGCGGCAGCAGCTCGGGCAAAAAAGCTTTTTTTACCGCTGCAAATCCGTTCAGCGGCTGGACAGCCGCATATGCCTGCTGCGAGCAAATAAACGTCGCCTCGGGAAAATCCCGCAAGCCGCAAACATGGTCGGCATGGAAATGCGAGACGATAATATGCTTAACCTCGCGCAGCGAATAGCCTGCAGCCTGCACATGCTCCGCCGCAGAGCGTTCCCCGGCAAGCGTAACGGGGGTCGTCCAGCGGTAAAGCGCATAAGGCAGCCGCTTCGTCGCTTCGAGAAAGCGCGGCGAATAGCCGGTATCAAATAATACCGGCCCTAGCACAGGATGTTCCATTATAGCAAAAATACCCGGAAATGCTTGCTGCCGCCAGCGCCCCCCGCTAATCGCCAGCGCCTCCAGCTGCTTGCAGCAGCCCGTATTATGAAAAGTTATTTTCATCGTGTCTCCTCCTGCTCTTTCCACCAAGCTGCGAACCTCCTAAGCCCTTCCTCGACGCTCACAAGAGGCCGATAGCCCAGCTCCCGCTGTGCCTTCTCGATAGAAAGCGTTTGGCTGAACGCAAGAATGCCGACCGTATAACGGGTCAGCAGCGGTTCTTTGGCAAGCCCCGGCAGCTTCGCCGCCAGCTCCAGCAAAGAGGCCGCACTATACGCCGCGGGGTATGCAATCTTCTTGGTCCGGATCGGTTTATTTAGCATGTCAAACAGCCTCGCCATAGCTTCCCACAGCTGAATAGGCTCGCCATTCGTAATATTGTATTTCTGTCCAAGCACAATCGGATCGGCGTACAGACAGCGCATGAGCGCTTCCGTCACATTATCCACATACGTAATATCGACAAGCGGCTGACCGCTTCCGAACACGGGAATAAACCGTTTGTCATTTGCCCGCAGCAGCCTTGGAAAAATCGCCTTATCGCCAGGCCCGAACAACGCCCGCGGCCGGATCGTCACCACGCGCAATCCCTGCTCACGATAAGCGCGGTCAACCTCTTGCTCGGCAAGCAGCTTCGTCGCCGCATAATGATTGACCGCTGCTTTCGGCAGCGGCTCATGCTCTGCAATATTAAAGCGATGGCGATAGTCAAAATAGATCGAAGGCGTCGACACATGCACCAGCCGCTGGACGCCTTGCTCCAGGCAGCCTTGTATGACATGGCGCGTGCCCATAACATTGGATGCATAGAAGTCGCGATACTTGCCCCAAGGCGAAGACAAGGCGCCGCAATGAAACACGGCGTCATGACCGGCAATCGCTTCGCTCATTGCACGGGAGGCTAAATCCAGCTGTAAAAATGCCGCTCCCGCCTCGCTGAGCCGCCTGCCTGCCTCTTGATTACGCCCGGCTGCGGTCACCGTATGGCCTTCCTTCAGCAGCCGATATACCGCATTTTCGCCTAAAAATCCGGTAGCCCCTGTTACCAGTATGTTCATCCTCGCCTCCTCCTTTCTCATCCATTCCATTCAATATCAGCAGTTGTAAAAGCAATAAGCGGCTGCTCCGCCTTGCGTGCCCGCCGCCATAAATCAAACCAAACATAACCTTGCATCAGAAATGGACCAGGGTCCTTCCAGCTGAAAATAACATCCCGGCCGCCTGCCATGCACGCCAGCCAGTGCCAAGAGCCGCGCCATAGCCCGCGCTGGCGCCGCTGCTGCGAGAGCCCATAGGCCAGCATCGCTGCCGCGATCATTTTGCCCCGCGATTGCTGCGGCATAATGATGCTGCTGCGCTGGCCTGTCCCCCACAAGGCGCGGCCGAGCCGATCGCGCTTGTCGAACAGATGCAATCCGCTCGTCGCTCGCGGATTGCACTCAAGCGGCCATACCGCGCCGCTCTCGTCTATTATAAAATCAAAAGCGATTTGGCCTGTAAACTGCGTATGCGCGGCAAACGTCTCCACCCATTGCCGCAGCTGCGGCTGATGGCATGCCTGAAAGAAGGTGCTGGCTCCCCGTCCAGCAGTAAAGTCGACTGCGTAGTCGGAATAGGCAAGCAGCTTGCCTTCTTTTGCAATCGAATACGTGCAATATTCCTGTCCTGCTACGTAAGCTTGGGCTACCCAAGGGGAATCTGCGGATAGCTGCAGTTCCGCAGCAGGAGGCGGCGACTCGTTTGCATGCCATATATGCACTTTCGTTGCAAAGCGGGAATAGACCGGCTTCAGCACCCATATTTGCTCTGAAGCGGAATTATGCAGCTGTTTTAGCTCAGTGTAGCAACGCAGCTGCTTCGTCTCTGGGGCGGCAAGCCCCGCCTCCCGAACCATCTCAATAAACGCCCATTTGCTGTGCAGGGCGGTGAGCTTTTCCGCTTCATCGGTGAAAACCATGCAGCTTCCAAGCTTGCCGCGCAGCTTGGCAATATAATAAATTTCCTCGCAGGTTGGAATAAGCAGCTCGATGCTGTACTTTTCCACCATTGCCGCAAGCGCTTTGCCAAATGCCGCCTCGTCCACTCGTGGCGCTGGAAGCACCTCATAACGCTTAATGCAGGTTGAAAAGCGAATGAGCGGACTCGCCATGCTGTCCGCTGCATAAACCTCATAACCCTGCTCCGCCAGCTGACGGGCTAAATCCAGCGCAGCTGGCGCTCTTCCGCCCGTAATAAGAATGCGCCGCCCGGTGCGTATTTCCTGCTCTTGGCCTGTTTTAATATTCAATAATCATCCCGCCTAACGAAATGCCCGCTGAAATGCCAATGAGCGCAAAGCGGTCACCACGCTGCAAGCGGCCCTGCTGGATGGCCAGATGAATGCCCATCGGCAGAGAAGCCGCAATCATATTGCCGTGATTTTCAATAATGTTCATGAACTGCTCGGGCGCAATGCCAAGCTTTTTCTGAAGCAGCCGCATAGCAAGGGCGCTGCCTTGATGCGGAACTACGAGCTTCAGTTCGGACATGTCGATGCCCGCCTCCTTAAACAGCCGCTCGATAAAGTCGGGCAGCAGCTTAGACGTTTTGCGAAACAGCGCCTCGCCCTGCATCGCAAACAAATATTGCTCCGCATTTGCCGCCCCGTACTGTGTAGAAGGCAATCCTGATCCGCCTCCGCGAATTTCCGACAGCTCGCGTCCCGATCCGTACGTCTCCATACGGGAGGCGATAATGGATGAGCTTTCGCCTTCACCACTTCTGCCAATGACTACCGCTGCTGCCCCGTCACCGAACAGCGTAGCGCTTTCGGGATGCCTGTCATTAAGGCCGCTTGATGCAATTTCCGGCGATACAAGCAGCACTGTGTCGTATCTGCCCGCTTCTATCATATAAGACACCATATCAAGCGCCGCTAGAAACGACAAGCAGGTCGTATTTATGTCGAAACAAGGAATACCTGATTCGCCTGCCCACATCTCATCTTGAATGAGCGCCGCCGTGCAAGGGATAAGCTGCTCAGGAATCGCATTGGCACATATGATGCAGTCCATATCGTCAAGCTCAAGTCCTGCATCCTCCAAAGCGGCAAAGGCAGCCTTTGCGCCCATGACTGACGCGGCTTCGCCAGCTGCGTAATGCCTGATTTTCACGCCTGATTTTTTATATACCCAGCCTTGCGGCTTATTCAGTTTTTCGTCCAGCTGCTCCGCTGTCACCATTTGGGATGGCAAGTAGGAGCCCGTTCCCCATATTCGTACATTCCGTTGTTGCTTATGCTTGTTTCTTGCATGCATAACCCTCACCGCCATCTATTAGCTTGTTGTCTATCTTAAAGTGTATTGCTACTTTATCTTACTAGATGGTGCATAGCTGGACATAGTACCAAATTTTATTAGTACCTATTGAAATTCCGTTTAATTTACATATTTTCTTTTAAAATCCATTTCATTGCCTCTAAATACTGGGAGGGAGCTTTACCGTTCTTTACGAGCTTACCTCTATGCATGCGAAGCTTCGATATACCAAGCTTACTTTATTAATCACTCTCATAGTTGTGCTCTCCTTAGCTCATCCATTGAACTCAAGCAGCCTATTATTCCTTACTGAGGAAATTGAAATCATGAGCAGCTAGGTGATCAGCCAATCGTTTCGTTTCAAGGGATGGCTCAGCTACATAATAGATATTCCCTAACCCAGCCAGAAGACAGCACTGAACTTGAGCAACTGTTCGCAATCCAAAATATTGCCGAGGAAATACTTTCCGTTCCCCTATTCGGCGTAACGATTGTCAGCCCTCTGCTCATGCTTATAGAGGTGGATTTGGAGCTAAGCGCTTAACTTTTCATCTCTAACCCTAAATCGTCTGCTAGGCAGCTCCTATTTCCAACAACCCCAAGTGAGCTTTTCGTCATTCGGCCTATATGAGGATGAGCCTTGGCCCCTTCTTCCTTCAGGCAAAAGCCCTCCGTCGCTTGATACAAGCGATAGAGGGCTTTTGCTGATTTCATTATTTTTCGTAAACATTCTAGTTATCCGTACAATTTCGTTGTTTCCTGCTATCATACACTGGCTACGAGGTGACAATGATGTATACGAAAACGTATCGCAGCGCGACCATTCGCGGCAAGCTGAAGGTGTGCCGTTTTTTGCAAAACCATGCTTCAACTAAACCGCTCATACCAAGCACCACCAGTTTCACCTTATCCAATCTGAAGATGATGGCTGCTGCCCATCACGCGCTATACATTAAGCCAAATATCGGCTCGCTTGGCGTCGGTGTGCATAAGCTTGAGCCCCTAAATGACGGCTACAAGCTCCTTTATACAAAAAGCAAAGAGCAGCTTTCCAAATCTTTTCACAGTCTAGATGACGTTTATGATCATTTGCTGCCTGCCAGGCCTTCCCGCCTTATTATTCAGCAAGCAGTCAGCCTCGATCAAGTCGAAAATCGTCCCTACGATATTCGTGCCATGGTTCAGCGAAAACCGGGCGGCATATGGCATTTTACCGGCTTCCTTATTAAAGTAGGCGCCAAAGGTAAAATCGTCACCAACTACCATCAGGGCGGCGAAATTTGGACGATGAAGAAGCTGCTGCATCGCAAGGGATATAATGATGCCAAAGGCAGCGAGCTCATAAGCCATTTGACACAGCACTCATTGACAGTAGCCCGTGCCCTCAGCAAGCATAAAGCGGGCATGTATGAAATGGGCATCGATTTTGCCATGGACCGCAATACGCACCTGTGGATATTGGAGGTCAATTCCAACCATCCCCAATTCCGTCCGTTAAAATGGATTGATCGCCGCGCCTACAACCGGATTATGCGATTTGCCCGAAGCTATGGCCGTAAAGACGATTAGCTTATCCTGCGTTTGCCTGTTGTTGAAATGCTGTCTAGCCTCCTGCACGTTCAGATGCCTTTGCTTGATCGGGCTGCTTCTCGCTAATTAATAAAGATAGCAAATATTGTGCGAGTGCAGCCCCGAACAGCACAACCGGCAGCCAGACAGACGTCACATCGCCAGCAAACAAGATCAAGCAGCCAATCGACACCACTCTGCCGACATTCAGAAACAACTCACGCATAACGACGCATTCTACACGAAGTTGCCCTTTAAGAGGAAGTGTGCCAATTAGCCGGTAATAATAAGAGGTCAATGTATTGACCGCAAGCGGATTGCAGATGGAGAATAAAATCATAAACAAAAGCACGGACCAAAAATCAACTGCAATCAGCAGCAGCGCAGCCCCTATGGCGACTCCTGTTGTAGAAAATAGCACATACTTCTGGACTTGCTCCTTCTGTGCTTTCCTAGATATGACATACCCCGTCATTACGGTAAGTGCAGAAAAGGCTACGCCTAAGTAACCGACCCGATCCTCACGCCCCACCGTCTGAAACAATAAAATATTCGGTAAAAACAACATAATCCCTTGAAAAAGCCCAAGTATAAAAAAGCTGACAAGCGCCTTGAACCACCGCCTGTTTTTATTCATCGCAAGCCCCATAAATTTTAAATAATAAGCACGGTGATGCGATTTCACAATGGGAATCCGGAAGCTCACAATGGCCGCTATAACAAACATAACGAAGGCGAGTAAAAAAATAATAACATATCCCTGCAGCCCTTCATTACGGGAAATAATAAATCCGGCCAGCGCCGGGCCCAGCAATCCGGCCGTGTTGAACACAATCATATTCAGCGCTAGAAAACGAATCCGATTCGCCTCTGTAGAAACATCATATTGGATGACTAAATATCCGGTCCAATATAGTCCCCCTGCAATACCATTACATATGGCGAACAAAACATAATAATTAACGACCTGCTCACCCGTAATAACGACCATTAAATAAAAGACAGCTATTAAAACGATGCCAATCCTGTACGTCACCATTCGGTCTTTGCGTTTCGCGATCCAGCCTCCAACTGCAAACGTAATCGGGGTCATTAGAAATACAATAATGTTGTAGAGCGCATTTACCGTTAAATCCTGCGTTAACCGCCACAAGTACAAATTCAGAAACAATCCAGACATGGATGCGCCAAATTGAAAACAACCATGAATGACAATTGAGATAATGGCCTCCCTGCCTAGCCTTCTCTCTGGTGGAATAGCCGCTCCCCTGCTGAAAAAATAGTCCAATCTCGGCCATGTTCGCATATGTATACTGCCCCTGCCTCTCTCTATTTACATGAACTTCATCTTTCCCGTTCATTTTAGCACAAGGGCTAGACGATCAGCCGTTGCCTGAAAGCGTTAACGGTTTGGAAAACAGCCTTAAATGCTGTTGTACGCCCGTTTCAATGGGGTTTAAGCTATTTATTGAACATTAACGAGTGTTTTCATACAATATCGGCTATGTATAAAGTTAGGCAAATGATATATTCGTTTTTGTGTAAAAATAAACAAGCCTGCCACATGATTAGTGACAGGCTTGCAATATGAAGCTAAAGTTTCCTATGTGTGTTGCACACTGAAAACTGGATGCGAAAGACAAAGTCTGAAACTTTAGCGTGTTGTTTAGGATAAGCCCTCGACCGATTAGTATTCGTCAGCTGCACGCATTGCTGCGCTTCCACCCCGAACCTATCAACCTCGTCGTCTTCAAGGGGTCTTACTAATTGGGAAATCTCATCTTGAGGGGGGCTTCGCGCTTAGATGCTTTCAGCGCTTATCCCGTCCGTACTTGGCTACCCAGCGGTGCTCCTGGCGGAACAACTGGTACACCAGCGGTACGTCCATCCCGGTCCTCTCGTACTAAGGACAGCTCCTCTCAAATTTCCTGCGCCCGCGACAGATAGGGACCGAACTGTCTCACGACGTTCTGAACCCAGCTCGCGTACCGCTTTAATGGGCGAACAGCCCAACCCTTGGGACCTACTTCAGCCCCAGGATGCGATGAGCCGACATCGAGGTGCCAAACCTCCCCGTCGATGTGGACTCTTGGGGAGATAAGCCTGTTATCCCCAGGGTAGCTTTTATCCGTTGAGCGATGGCCCTTCCATTCGGTACCACCGGATCACTAAGCCCGACTTTCGTCCCTGCTCGACTTGTAGGTCTCGCAGTCAAGCTCCCTTATGCCTTTGCACTCTCCGAATGATTTCCAACCATTCTGAGGGAACCTTTGGGCGCCTCCGTTACATTTTAGGAGGCGACCGCCCCAGTCAAACTGTCCACCTGACACGGTCCCCGAACCAGTTTCATGGTCCTAGGTTAGAACTCCGATACGATCAGGGTGGTATCCCAACGTCGCCTCCACACAAGCTGGCGCTCATGCTTCAATGGCTCCCACCTATCCTGTACAGATCGTACCAAAGTTCAATATCAAGTTACAGTAAAGCTCCATGGGGTCTTTCCGTCTTGTCGCGGGTAACCTGCATCTTCACAGGTATTAAAATTTCACCGGATCTCTCGTTGAGACAGCGCCCAAGTCGTTACGCCATTCGTGCGGGTCAGAATTTACCTGACAAGGAATTTCGCTACCTTAGGACCGTTATAGTTACGGCCGCCGTTTACTGGGGCTTCGGTTCACAGCTTCGGGTTACCCCTAACCGCTCCCCTTAACCTTCCAGCACCGGGCAGGCGTCAGCCCGTATACTTCGCCTTACGGCTTCGCACAGACCTGTGTTTTTGCTAAACAGTCGCTTGGGCCTTTTCACTGCGACCCCCTCGGGCTATTCACCCTACCGAGGTACCCCTTCTCCCGAAGTTACGGGGTCATTTTGCCGAGTTCCTTAACGAGAGTTCTTCCGCGCGCCTTAGCATGCTCTGCTCGCCTACCTGTGTCGGTTTGCGGTACGGGCACCTTCACCTGGCTAGAGACTTTTCTCGGCAGCCGGAGTACATGACCTTCGCTACTGTAATTTTCGCTCCCCATCACAGCCCAGCCTTACGATGAGCGGAT